>LYSV01000074.1:14868-66599 GCA_001657315.1 Flammeovirgaceae bacterium BBD 1991-12
AGGTTGAACTTCAGGCGCTGCACAAGCCGCAAATAATGCAAGGGCAAAGCAGTGCCAGGGTTGTTTGAGGTTGAATTTTAACATGTTTCTATTGGTTTAGATTATCCCAAAATTTCCACAGAAACATCATAAAAAACAGGCTAAAGTAAGGTTAGTGAATATAGTTTCTTAGGAAACGAAGCCGCAATCGTTTGCAGCAAAACAATACAATAGGCGATGTAAGATAAAAGTGTTGAACATAAGCTTTAAATGGAAACGAGGTGGAAATCCACTTTTCATTTCAACTCACCCCAATTCCACCTGAAGGTGGAATATCCCCTCTCTAAGCTTAGAGAGGGGAAGTTCAAACGAAGTTTGAGCGAGGGGTGAGTTGGACGCATTTCATGAACAATAGAGAACTTCACCGGTCTTCTCATACAAAACACCAGAAGATACTCTTGCCCGGGCCACAAAGGAAATTACAAACCTTTGCATTTCCGATATCACTTCATGGGAAAAGAGGACCCCTAACTTTGCCGGCCATGAGCTGCCCGGTAAATATGGGTAAGCATTCACCTTCTCAGTCTCCTGTAAGGGACTCTGAGTTCCAGGAATAACAAGTCCAGACCTCGGTCCGACTAAAATTCTCAGAGTCCTCTACGAGAGACCTGAGGGGGTACGATTACAGGTCGTAGCTCCACTTCGTTCATGCTATGAGTAGCAGGAGATCATTAGATCACCTCACTAATTTGAACAACTGGCTGAATGTTGGTATAGTTCGGGATGTCCTCTCTGATTTTTTCAGCATTAGGTCCAAATGAATTTTGATAAGCAGCAAGGTTATCAAAGTACAAATACCCAATAGCTAAATATGGAATTGGGTCACTGGGTGTTCGACCGGATATTCCCTTATCAATTTCCAGCTTTTTTAGTGAGTCTCCAAAAAGACTTTCAAGCATTGGCATGTGCTTATTGGAATAGTAATCCATATCAAATGTTTTCCCATCACCATTTGGATATAGAATTGTCACTTTGATCATGCCCTTTTTAATGTTGGTCGTATCGGTTGATACAGTCTGCCGGCAGCTGTTGAGAAGTCCGATGGCAACAAGGATTGTGAGGATGATTTTTGTGTTCATTTTGTTGGGATTTAGTGATTTGCAAAAAGTTATGTTCTGCATTTACCACAACAATCCGGTAAAGTACACCACAGCGTACTTTATCCGCACTGTTTCTTTTTCCTAATCTAAAGGATATTTAACAGGTTTGAAACTGTTCAATGGGCGGTGTGTCTGTTCCAGGGCAGATTATCGGATCAATCGAGCACGCTCGGATTCAGACAAACCAGCTAATAATACGTTTTATCCATGACCCCGCGAGCAAAAACATCAACTGCAATGCAACTCCGGTTTATGATGGTGCACTCTTTTGCGCTCCTTGTTTCTTCTCTGTGAACAAAATCATTAATTTTCCATCATGAATGTTCGCCTGAATAAAGACCAGAAAGTAAAGATCCTCAACTCCCAGGATATTTTTAAGATCATGCAGCTGGTGCTGCTGCGTGAAAACAGGATCCGCCGTAACCAGGAGCATTTCTGGGTGGTGGGGCTGGACAATGCACACAAGATCCTGTTCATCGAGCTTGTGAGTCTGGGGGCGGTGAACAGGGTGCAGATCGCCCCGCCGGAAGTATTTCGCATGGCTATTTACAAGCTGGCCGTGAGGATGATCCTGGTGCACAACCACCCCAGCGGCAACCTCAAGCCCTCCAGGGCTGACCTGGACTTTACGGACCGTATGATCAAGTCCGGCCGGATCATCAATATCGAAGTACTTGATCACCTTGTCATTTCGGAAGAGGGCTTTACAAGCTTTGCGGATGAGGGGCTGATGGATGAGCTTCGGAATAGCGGTATGTATGAGTTGGTTGACAAGGAAAAAGCCCTTTTATTTGAACAGTTAAAAGTGGATAAGGCAAGACTGGAAGAGAAACAAGCCCTTGCCAGGAAGCTCAAAAAGGAAGGCATGAATGAGGATTTTATTAAGAAGATGACAGGGCTGAGGAAGTGGGATATCAGGAAGCTGTGATCTGGTCAAGTCCTGCCCGAGAAACATCCACTCCATGTATCGAAATATCTGCTCTACGCATCGAAACACCGGCTCGATGCATGGAAATATGCACTGAATGGACCGAAACATGTGCCTGATGGACCGAAATATCTGCTCGATGGACCGAAATATCCGCTCGATGGACCGAAATATCCGCTCGATACATGGAAACATATGCTCGATGCATCGAAATATCCACTGAATGCGCCGAAACATGCGCTCGATGGACCGAAATATGTGCTCGATGCGCCGCAATGTCAGGTTTTGATGACGAAATGTCAGGTTGATACAGGAAGTATTTGCTGCTGTATCAATCTCCCGGTTAGTACTCAGCTGGTCCAACAATCATAATCACAATTGTGACGTCATTCACAGAGCCCAGGTAGCGGAAAGGGGTGCAGATTTAACAAAGCTC
The DNA here is from genome assembly GCA_001657315.1 of Flammeovirgaceae bacterium BBD 1991-12. Classification (GTDB taxonomy): domain Bacteria; phylum Bacteroidota; class Bacteroidia; order Cytophagales; family Cyclobacteriaceae; genus Fulvivirga. Next base: position 17,372 of record LYSV01000074.1, read on the forward strand.
ACGAAAGCCGGGGTACCGGCAGAAGGCAGGAAAATGTTATCTTTATACAGGATGATAGGAAAATCTCTGCTGATATCTTTTGATTCAACAGAAGTAGCGAAACGATATATTTAAATCCCTGAAAAATGAAAATCACTCTTGATATACAGGATAACAGGTTTGACACCTTTCTTGAATTTATTAAAACACTGGATTATGTTTCCATCAGTAATGAAGACGAAATACCCCAATGGCAGCGGGATGAGGTGAAAAGTCACCTGAAGCTTATTAAAAAGGGTGAAATGAAAACCAGAAGCTGGAAGGAGGCTAAAAAGGATATCTTCAAAAAATAATGACCTGGTCCATTTCTATTGCAGAGGCTGCCGAAAATGACATCCGCGAAGCCTTTCTTTGGTATGAAGATCAAAAAAAACAATTTAGGCAGCCTGTTTGAAAGCCACATGCCCGAAGCTATAGAAAGCATTCAAAGTAATCCACTTAAAACTCAGATCAGATATGGCTCCACAAGGGTTTTCTTTCTGAAAAAGTTTCCATACGGTATCCACTTCCTGGTTGAAAAAAATACCATTTTAATTGTGGCAGTATTTCATACCTCCAGAGATCCTGAAAGATGGAAGGGCAGAACGTAAGCAACACAGATCACCTGACTTTTAGTGTTGCAGGAGTCAGATGGTTTGGAACCGTCAGACCCCGACAGGCAAAAGCTCAAACCCCGATCACCGGCTTATCATAGCCAAAGGCCACCACATCCGGGTAAAAGGCCTCATACACATAGTCGATCAGCCGGGAGTGGTGCTACGACTCCCGGTCTCATTTTTTTTCGTGATTTGAGAATTTTATCCTCTCACCTCCTCAGTCCCTTACAGGAGACTGAGGAGGAGTAATAATAATTACACAATTGTGACGTCATTCGGTCTGCCGTAGAGGCATTGGGTGGGCAGAACCGTCCACCGGACTCCGTGAGGAGTCTACTGACTCAGCGTCAGGAATATGAAAATTAGCACCTGTCAAAACCTTCCTGAGCAGCTCCCTGACAAAATCGTTTTTACGAAGCACAGAATTTGGTGAAATGGTAACTGGCATAGTTTTGGGCAAAAGAAATGACGGGTGAAAATAGTGGGTTTCCGAAAAAGAAAGGCTGTGTTTTACGTTAAGAAAATATGACTTCAGTATAAAAAGCTGGAAGATGGAAGTTGGAAGATGGAAGTTGGAAGTCGGAAGCTGGAAGCTGGAAGCTGGAAGCTGGAAGTTGGAAGCTGGAAGCTGGAAGTCGGAAGTCGGAAGCTGGAAGTCGGAAGCTGGAAGTTGGAAGTCGGAAGCTGGAAATAAACCCGGTATCATTCCGGATCAATGGACTCCATGGCCTGCATGATCTCCTGTCGGGTCCTTTCCTTTTCTACCTGGACGGGTGGAGCTATGCGGTCTTCGCAATCGGTCCAGGCACACCGCTCACAGGTTGTGTTCACGATGCGTGACTTGATGGATGGGTCATCAATGAAGCGGATGAGCTTCCGTAAATTATTGTCTATATAAAAGCCAATGGTCACGCTGATGCTCTCCACCGGGTTGGATACATTGGGAAAGGCCATGGAGAGACACAGGTAATCGTCGTCCGTGCCAAAGTATTTTGATATCTGCGCTCCGGCCAGTATTTGATTTGTTCTGTTGATCCTGGAGGTACTGCGTAGTTGCTTGATCATCCGGATGGCCAGCCACCGGCGGCAATAGTGCTCATTGAGGCCATTTCCATGTGGATTATGGATACGGGCCAGATGCAGCTCCTTGGTAAGGTCATAAAAGGAGAAATTGTCTGTACCTACAAAACGCAGAAAGAAAAGGTTCTTCATCCCAAACCGCCTGGGCAGGATATTGGTCATCCGCTGCATGAGCATTTCAGGTGTGGCCCTGTACCTATCGATAAAGGAGACCATGGTATTTTTGTTCCATTTTACCGAGCGCGCTACCTTTCGGATGTCCTTGATCACCTCACTCTCAGGCATCATCAGCGCCGCCGAGAAATAAGAGGCTTTGTAGTTGTTCAATATGGTCTCGAACCGGTAGGCACGCTGAGGTGGTGTTTCCGGAGGCCTGTCTTCTATCCCAAGATATTGAAAGGCGATCTCTCTGCCGAGCAGAAAACACTCCTGCGCTCTGGTAAGGCCTGAATTGAACAGCAACTTGCTGTCCTTTTGATGAAAGTAGGACCGCAGATCGCGCAGGGCTTCATGTTTTATCAACCGGCCACGGTCCAGCTTGATGCCATACTTGTTTTGTAAAATATCCTTGAGGGCATTTACGGTAACCGGTACCTCCAGCAAGCCGCCATGTTCTTTTCTGAACTTATTTACCGCCTCCTCCAGCTCCGGGAAATAATTGTCATGCAACTCCTGATAGGACCGTAACGCAGCAAAATAGAAATGCTCCCCGCGCATCTCATAGTTACGCGCCATGGTAATGATAGAAGTAATGAAGGCGTTGATCTTTTCCGGGGCCTGGGACAGCAGCTCGATGATCTTCTGCGGGTCCAGCCCGAAAGTTTCCAACGGAAATTCCTTGAAAAAATCCGATTGCAGCAGATTAATGATCGGTTCGAGTTTTCGGGACACTTTCAGGGAAACCAGATAGTCATAGCTGACCCCCAGTGCCTCCGCCAATGAAAGTATCTTATCTCCCTTGGGATACTTCTTGCCTTTTTCGATCTCACTCAGGTACGATACGGACAAGCCGGTTTTTTCGGAAAGCTCCTGGAAGGAGAGATCTTTATCCGCTCTCAGATCACGGACTTTAAGGCCGAAAATATGCTTGAGGGAGAAGTTACCATTTACCATAGTATTGTTTTGTTTTTGCCGGTCATTTCGAAGGTCCTGCTTAATTCTTTTTAAGAAAAAACCTTATGAGCCTTCGCCTTGCCAGGGAAAAGGATCACCGGCCACCACTTTCCTGATTAACAGTGATTTTGATCCATCAGTTGTTGGGCGTTAAAAGCATCTGTGGCTACAAAAGTAATACATAAAACGTTGCCATCTGAGTATTTTAAGAAAATTTTCTTTTAGCGAATTTTCGCTATTAAAGAAAATTCTCTATCTTGGTGCCGGATTCACCTTTAAAACACTGCACAAAATGATGGAAATGACCAGCAATACGAAAGAAAACTCTGCTACAGTGAGCATTCACGGGAAGGTCACAGAAGCGTTCGGAGAAATACTTACTCCTGCGGCGCTGACTTTTCTGGAGGTACTGCACCGGAATTTTAACGGGGAACGAAAAAGGCTGCTGAAAGCCCGTGAGATCAGGCAAAAGGAACTGGACAATGGACAGATCCCTGTTTTTCCTGAAAGAACAAAGGTCATCCGTGAAAGTGAGTGGAAGGTAGCGCCCGTACCGGCCGACCTTCAGGACAGACGCGTAGAGATCACAGGGCCGGTGGAAAGGAAAATGGTCATCAATGCCCTGAACTCAGGCGCACGGGTCTTCATGGCAGACTTTGAAGACAGCAACACGCCTACCTGGGAAAATACCATCCAGGGGCAGATCAATTTACGTGATGCTATAGACGGCACCATATCCTATACCCATCCCAAAACCGGGAAGGTATATGAGCTGAATCCCACCACAGCCGTACTTTTTGTAAGGCCCCGTGGATGGCATCTCGGGGAAAAACACATCACCGTTGATGGCGAGGCCATGAGTGGCAGCCTTGTGGATTTTGGACTGTACTTTTTCCATAATGCAGAGAAACTGCTGGCTAAAGGCAGCGGCCCTTATTTCTACCTGCCCAAAATGGAAAACCACAAGGAGGCGCGGCTTTGGAACAGGATATTTGAATTTGCCCAGGTTTATCTGAACATACCCCAGGGATCCATTAAGGCTACTGTACTGATCGAGACCATACTGGCTACCTTCGAGCTTGACGAAATACTCTTTGAATTGAAAGAGCACAGTGCCGGGCTCAACTGCGGCCGGTGGGACTATATCTTTTCCTTCATAAAAAAATTCAGAAACCGTGAAGGCTTTATTATGCCGGATCGCGCTCAGATCACTATGGAGGTCCCGTTCATGAGAGCCTACGCTTTGATGGTGATCAAGGCATGTCATAAAAGAGGTGTACATGCCATAGGGGGCATGGCAGCTCAGATACCCATCAAGTCAGACCCTGAGGCCAATGAAGTAGCGCTGGAAAAAGTGATGGCGGACAAGGTACGTGAGGTACGTATGGGCCATGACGGTACCTGGGTGGCACATCCCGGGCTGGTGAAAGTGGCGGAAGAAGCTTTCAACTCATACATGCCCACCAACAACCAGGTCCACATTAAGCGAAGTGATGTATGTGTTACCCCGGAACAGCTGATCGAATTACCGGAGGGTACGATCACAGAGCAGGGGCTGAGAACGAATATCAACGTAGGGATCCTGTACCTGGAAAGCTGGCTCAGGGGCAACGGGGCTGCTGCCCTGTATCACCTGATGGAAGATGCAGCTACAGCTGAAATATCCAGAACACAGGTATGGCAGTGGCTGAAAAACGAAGCCCGGCTGGACGACGGCCGCAAGATAGATAAGGAGCTCTACGATGAGCTCAGAAACGAGGAAATAGAAAAGATCAAGGAATATGTCGGTAAGGATCATTATAAAAACGGCGAGTTCAAAAAGGCAATAGCGCTGTTCGATGACCTGGTCCTCTCGGATGACTTTGAAGAATTTTTAACATTAAAAACCTGCAAATTAATCAATTAACGTCATGACCAGAGAAGATCAAATCGAAAAGTTGTATAACGACTGGATGACCAATCCACGTTGGAAAGATGTAAAACGTACCTATGTTCCTGAGGCAGTAGTAAAACTCCGGGGGTCGGTTTTGGTAGAGCAGACACTGGCAAAGCTGGGAGCGGAGAAATTGTGGAAGAAGCTGAACTCCCAGAGCTATATGGCCGGGCTGGGCGCACTTACCGGCAACCAGGCCATACAGGAGGTGACCGCCGGGCTGGAAGCCATCTATCTCAGTGGCTGGCAGGTAGCGGCAGATGCCAATCTGGCAGGGCAGATGTATCCGGACCAGTCCCTGTACCCGGCTGATTCCGTACCCAGCACCGTTAAACGTATCAACAACGCCTTGATGCGCAGGGATCAGATCCAGAGTGTGACCGGGGAGAGTGATATCGACTGGATGGTACCTATCGTAGCCGATGCCGAAGCCGGTTTTGGAGGGAATCTGAATGCTTTTGAGCTGATGAAGGCCATGATAGAGGCAGGCGCCGCAGGAGTTCATTTTGAGGATCAGTTGTCTTCAGCCAAAAAATGCGGACACCTGGGGGGCAAGGTACTGGTACCCACCCAGGAAGCCATCAACAAGCTTATAGCTGCGCGTCTGGCCGCAGATGTGATGGGTGTACCTACTGTACTTATCGCCCGTACAGATGCAGAGGCTGCCAACCTGATCACTTCCGATATTGATACCAGAGACCACAAATTCCTGACCGGTGAAAGAACTTCCGAAGGATTTTACGAGGTGAAAAACGGCCTTGAGCAGGGAATAGACCGCGGGCTAAGCTACGCACCCTACTCGGATCTGCTTTGGATGGAAACTTCCAACCCTGATCTGGGAATGGCCCGGGAATTTGCTGAGGCCATACGCGCCGAATATCCCGAGCAGATGCTGGCTTACAATTGCTCACCTTCCTTTAACTGGGCAGCCAGGCTATCTGTAAAAGAGATGGAGACCTTCAGGGAAAAACTGGCAGAGTTCGGATATAAATTCCAGTTTATCACACTGGCAGGTTTCCATGCCTTAAATACCTCTATGTTCGAACTGTCAAAAGCCTACAGGCAACGCGGCATGGCCGGCTACAGTGAGTTGCAGGAAAGAGAATTTGCGCTACAGGACGATGGGTTCAAGGCAGTAAAACACCAGGCTTTTGTAGGGACCCAGTACTTCGATACGGTACAGAACATTGTACAACAGGGCACTTCATCTACTACTGCCATGAGTGGCAGCACGGAAGAAGCTCAGTTTGTAAGATAAACGATTAGTAGGTTTTCCTAAACCCAGAAAAAGGCAGCCTTTCGGTAAGGTTGCCTTTGTTTTTTTCTCACAGCCCGGGTACAGAGTTGAAAGTACTCAACAGCACTCAACAACTCCATACTTCAGGCCGCTAACCTAAACCAACACTTTGATCTTAATTTTCTTTTCCCGGATTTGATCAAAACCTGAAATTGACACCCACATTGACTGTCCGCCGTCTCAGAGGAACATAGAGGCCATCCCTGCCAAGCGGTATAAATACCTCGTTATCCAGAAGGTTTTCTGTGAGTATGTAAAACTCAACGCCTTCCCCCGGTGCATAAGACAGAGCAAGATTAGTCATGAAATAGTCATCCGTGGCGCGGGAGGCGTTTACCGTCATACCCGGTTCCACTTCCCTCTCGCCTCTGTACCATCCAGCCAGATTTACGTTGAACCGGTCCCAGCCTATGTTAACAGCACCATTGATATATGTCTCCGGTATGTAGGGAGATCTCTCACCGGACACCTGATTTTCACTGCTCAGCCTGGAAGCATTCAGATAAATCCAGTTCCGCTCTTTCCACGTATACTTCATCATCATTTCAACACCTCTTACCTCAAGTTCGCCATTGTTGGAGGCTACAGATGCCGTGTGATCCAGTTCAGATTCCACATATCCGATCCTGTCATCGAATTTTTCAAAAAACGGATTCAGCATGACCTCGAAACCTTCATGCCTGTATTTGACTGATATTTCGTAGGTGGAGAGCTCCTCAAACGTGAGATTTTCACTTCCATACAGTAATGGAAGAAAATTATTGCCTTCTATTTCATAATTTGAAGGAGGCCTTACTGCCTGCGAATACAACGCTTTCAGAATAAAGTGTTCATCGGGCAGCCAGGCCAATGCCACCCTTGGATTAAAGGCGGTAATGGACGTACCTTTGAAATTCTGAAAGTTATCCAGCCTGAAGCCGAACAGCAGGGACAGATCGTCCTTCACGTTCCAGTTGTTCTCTCCAAACAGTGAGTATACCGTGCGATCATCATTGGGAAGATCAATATTAAAGTCCTCCTTTCTCTGATCCGTTACATCAACGAAAACATTATCACTGCTCAACTGGCTCAGGCCATGGTCATGTTGTCCTTCCCTTTCTGCTTTAACCCCTACGTTGAGGACATGCTCACCGAAGAATGTAAATTCTTTAAGATAATCCAGTTTTGCATAGTAATTATAGTTGCTCAGGGAGGTCCTGAAAGGAACATTGATCCTTTGATTAACACCTACTGGAATAAATTCATCCAGATTGAATGTATTGATATTCCTGAAAGATGACACACCGGCAGATACTTCCATATTATCAACCGGAGCATACCGGGCGTAACCATGAAAGGTGGAGGTGCCGTATTGATAGAGGTCTGAACTTTCCGAAATACTCAGGCTGGAAAACAGTGCATCTGCCTTCACATTTTTGTACCATGACCCTATTTCCAGCTTTTCATCAGGTGATTTCACATTGACGGTAAAGTTCAGAGCGTCCTCTATACCATCTCTCAGGCCGGCATCACTGCCTGGCTGTACGTACTGATCTTCATCCGGATGGGACTGCCCCAGGTCATTGGCATACTGAAGGCTGACCCCCAGATGCCACCGGTCTACGAACTGCCCATGATTAGCCGTAAATCTTTTGGATTGCAGGCCATCCTCAGCATTGAAACCAGTATTAAGGAACACTTCCGTGCCTACCAGGCCTGCTTCTTTCGTAATGATGTTAATAGTTGTGAGTGCGCTGCCTCCCAGCAACGGTGCCGGACTGGTGCTGATCTCGATACGCTCTACATTTTCCAGCGTAAAGAGCATACCGGTATACGGCGAACCAAACGTGGATTCATTGAATTTATTCTCCCCGTTATACAGGATAAGTATCTGCTGATTAAAATCTGACAGAATCCCTCTGGAGTATATCCCCTCACTTACCGGATTTCCATAGGCGAAATAAGTGGGTACAACATCCATCCCGGGCACCATAATGTTAAGCACGTCCCTCAAAGTCCTGGCTTGCAGATCACGGATCTGCTGTTTGTTAATGACCGTGACCGCGCCTGGTATCTGATCGGGGTTTTTAACCGTTTTGGATCCCACTGAGATCTGGATCTGCATCAATTCTTCAAGGCTCATTTCTATGAGCTCTTCATCGGAGATCTGCCCCCATACCACGGAAGTACAGGCAAGCATCAGTAAAATGATCAATATCTTTTTCATGCCTTTGTTATTATCGTAAAGAGTTTATCCAGTCCGATGTCCAGTCATTGGCAGGATCAACCGCTCCGATAAAATCGACCGACGTAAACCAGTCATCAATGGAGGATGGATCAAAACCACCTTCTGCTACACCTACAAATCCCTGTAAAACCGGCTCTATGCTGAATTGATTGGTGGGATCATTTAAAAATGCATCCGCATTGTTGAAATTACTGACGGAAGCACTGGCAGTGCCATTGTCAAATACGATAACATTCTCCACCCCCAATGTCCTCGCATCAATACGCATAACCGAAGTTTCTCCTACGTCAATACCATGGTTGGAGAAATTCGTAACGATCGCGTTGTAAATGAAACCTCCGGTTCCATTCCTGAGCTTAATGCCTATATTCTTATCATCTCTATCCATGGCTCCAATGAGTGTCACATTGGAAAGAATGGGACTCGAAAAGGGCAAGGCATTGACATCATCACTGCTGTTGTCAGCTTCGATGGCCCTGTCACCCTGAAAGGCATCCTGCTGCGCCACCCAGAACTGACCATAGCCACTCCATCCGTAGGTCCAGTCAAAAGAATCATCCGCATTGCCCAGGGATACGGCATATTTAACATTCACCGTGCCTCCAAAAAACTCGAAGCCATCGTCCTTACCATATAAGGCTTCCACATACTCTACCACGGTGTTTCGGCCCACTCCATTGAGAGAGATGCCGTTCAGTTCGTTGTCCTCTCCCAGTTGTTTGCCGGCGTATTCAACGATCACATACCTCAGTACACCGGAGTTGTCATCCGGGTCATTACCTCCATACACGCCCGTACCTCCCTCACCGGATGCTTCTCCACCTGCCACGTTGATAGGCGCATTGCCATTGATGATGATGCCTCCCCAATCCCCAGGCTGAGGAATACTGGTCAGCTTGCGAATAGTAGTGAAAACTATAGGACGTGAGCGGGTACCCTCGGCTCTAATCCGGCCCCCTCTTCTGATTGACAAAAATGAAGTGTTGTCATTAAATGCTGCAAAGACCCTGGTACCGGGCTCTATACTGAGCGTAGCCCCTTCATTTACGAAAACGCCTCCGTCCAGTAGCCAGTTTCTGTCACTGGAGAGGGTATAATCCTCACTTACCTCGCCTCTTAGTTCACTGAAAACAAGATTTCCAATACGCGCCTCAAGGATCTGCAACTCCCCCACTGTTTCAATGGAAATGGCATCATCCGTTTCGCTGCACGAAAAGCCGAACAGAATGGCTATCAACACTATGAGGATCGCATGATAACAGATTGATTTTTTCATAGTTTAAAAAGTTTTTGAGACGATGTAAAAGTACAATAGATAACACCCTGCTGACAATCAGCTGATTATGGTAAATTTTATAGGCAATTGAACTTAACCGCGAGGTAGGTAACTCTACCGAGGAAAGAAAATACGGGTACAGGCGATCTTACCTGCTGCCTGAAATCTCCATACCTATGCTGACAGAAGGTATCTGTATTTAGCCGGGTCAGGCGAGAGACAATTCACCTCCAACGAAAATAAAGACCCAAATATCAATTTATTTGCTGATGCAATAGAAAGAAAGCGAAGGGACCACCCGAAGGTATCCCTTCGCTTCAGGAAATGGACAGGATAAGTGAGAAAAAACGTACCGGATCGTCTATATGAGCTTAGCCAGGCTCATAAGCGCTCCGCTGATCTGTAAATTTCTTGCCTCCGCTGCTGATTTATTTATAAAAAACTTCAACTTCCCCTGATCCACATAGAAGGATATCACGGCTCCCTGCCTTGCCAGTTCTTCTCCTTCTGTTATGATAAGTATACTCCTACCCATCGTATCATTGTTGATAGTGGAAAACAACTTGCTTTGATCAGCCGGCAGAAATACCATATCACAACCGGCTACGTCGGCCGCGCTGGATATCTTTTTGATCACAGCCTTGTTTTTTTGCTCCATCATCTTCTGTAACTCGATCAGTGCCCTTGAGTTACCCACTATACCTACTACCAGATTATCCTTGCCTTCAGGCCATTTTACGTAGTCAATAAACTTACTCATAAACAACGCCTGGTACCTGGATAGATCTTGTGTTCGTCCATCGCTCAGAGTACCTGCCAGTATCATACCACAGGTAATTATTGATAAAATTATTTTCCTCGTCCTCATGATCTCCGGTTTAGAATGAAAATACCAACCCCATCTCAAGAAAAGCCTCGTTCTCCTCATGGCTTAGTTGCCCAACATTTAACTTGATCAACCTGGTAGACCCGAAGTAATAATTCAATCCAAAAGTATAACGTGTTATATCTTCCCCTTCTATTGTAGCCTGATCATACCTGAGCGTAGGCTCCCATCTGTCATTAAGCTTGTATGCCCCCGTCACGAAGTAACCGGATACTTCCTCTTCTTTGATCACATCAGATTGATCGACCTCCCGTTCGTCAAAAGCACCCCGGTGGTATTCTGCGTTCACATGAAGCCTCCCATCATCATAAACTCCTGATACACCGAAGATGCCAGCACTTAGGTCAGCGGAGGTGTCGTACCTACTGTAGTGATAGTAGGTGGATAGTGTAAAACCGTTGCCGAATTCCGCACCGAATTGTGCTCCAAAATCCTTGAATTTGTTATTGTCCTCGTCTCTGCCGGCTGCTGCCAGATCGTTCAGACGAGAGGTCACCCGACGTGATTCTTCCTCATCGCCCTGTGGTTGACCAAGACCATTTACCACGTATGCTGCATAAAATGGCCTGAAGTTCGCGTCTTCAGTACCCAGTTTCCCTCTCAACTGTAATCCTACCGACGACCATTCATTGGGCGAGGCCACAGTAGAAAGTGGAGCTTCTACCATCCTGTTCACATAAGGCAACCAGGAGTATTCATTAAAATCAGAAGTAGGGAGAATGAACTTACCCACCCGAATAATGGCAGCAGGATCAATTTCATAATCCAAAAAGGCATATTCAACTTCAATTTTCTCACCTCCGTCTTCAAAGTCGATATTGAATTCAGTAGTGAGTCTCGAAGAGAGCTCTGCCGTCACAAAAAGGGCAACCTCATGCTGGTCAAAGGAAACTTCGTCTTCTGTAACATGAAGTTCATTGTCAGCAAAACCGTTCAAACTAACAAAATTGGCCAGTTTTGATAGTACAGTACCATAGGCTCCCTTTTCACCCCGGTTAACAATTTTATTTTCTTCCTCTTGTATAGCCACGTCAAATTCATTGACCTGCTGGCCAAATAAGGCCATCGTCAAAAGCATCCAACCTGCAGTAGCTATTAAAAATTTCGTCCTCATCTCGTCACATTTAAAAAGTTATGACACAAAGCTATTTGGATCGCTACCCTGTATCAATCGGCGAATTTTTGTAAATTTTTGTAGGTGGATGGACTTAAGTTCAGGTAGGTAAGTTTGCGTAACACTAATATTTCAGGCAGATCCATTAGTATTAAACCCGGCCTTAAATGACCTCCTATGCCTCTTAAACGGGTTTTAACACTAAGTAAAAAAGCCTAATCAGAGCAAGTCCTATTAAGGACGTGGAGTGACAGTGCCAGGTAAACTCATTGGTCTGGCCCCAAGATGATACTGCTACGACAAGGGCGATAAGTCTCACGAAAAAGTACCTATAGAAAAAAAGGCTGACCCCTGAAGGACAGCCTTTAACCACGACCGTTTATGGATTGTCTTATTTCAATAGCGCTCTCATCATGCTCCCCCTGAATATACCCTAAATGATCCTGGCAATACTGAAAAGTCCGTTACTCACCTGTACACCTGTTTCGGAAATGGCCTGCTTGTTTATAATGAACTTTAGCTTGCCCCCCTCAATGTAAAAACTGATCTCTGCCCCTTTTTCGGCCAGTGAAGGATCTTCCGCCACCACCACTACAGGCTTTCCCTCTATTTTGGATTGTATTAACTCAAAATTGCGTGATTGTGCTTCCGGAAGAAAGATCATATCGCAACGTTGCGCCTCTTCCGCTCCTGATATCTTGATCAGCTTAAATTTACCACTACCTCTGTCTTTTATGGTTTGTAATTCCAGCAGCACCGGGGAGTTCCCCAGAACACCTATGGTGATCTCACTCTTTCCCGTCCATTTGATGTACTGACAGAATTTATACAAAAACAGCGCCTTGTATTTTCCCTCCTGTGCATGGGTCTTTGCTACCGGCAACAAACCGACCGCGCAGACCAATGCTATCATTGCTATCGACCTCTTCATAATTACCCCGTTTAGAATCCAATGGAAAGCTGAAAACCCAGGAGGTTATCATCCTCATCAGCACCATCATCGCTTACCAGTTCATAGTTGACTTTGACCACTGCTGTTTTTGCGAGGTGATAGTTAAGTCCGAGAGTTACACGTTGTCTGTCATCATCAGGGGCTCCGTCCAGATTGATCTGGTCATAGCGAAGTATAGGCTCCCATTTTTTGTGGATCCTGTACCCTCCCTGAATATAAAAACCATTCTTTTTCAGATCAGTGACCCCTGCCGCCGTATCATCCGGATCTACATAGGCTTCCTGATCTGCAGCATGAAATTCTGACCATATGCTGTACTTCTCCTTGTCCAGATAGAAGGAGAATCCATAAATAGCCAGATTCAGTTCATTGTCCGGTGTATATTTGCCTGTATAGTAGTTGGTGGATAGTGTAATATCCTCACCAAGGTCCACTCCAAAGCTGCCTCCTACCGCTTTGTTGTCATTCCCTCCTTTACTGTCACGGGCATTCCCACGTAAGCCTCTTATTCCTGCTCCGGAATCACCGTTAAGGCCATTTACCACATAAGCAGAATAAAAGGGAGTAGCAATACCTGATGTCGACAACCGGCCCCTCACCTGAACGCCCACTTCGGCCCATGCTGAAGGCGAGATCTCTCTGTTTACCCATGCTCTGTTCACCGTTTTGGTAATGTACTCCGGATACAGATATTCATTGAATTCCCCGGCAGGTATCAAAAACTTACCCGCTCTTATTACAAAGGCATTGCTCACCTTGTAATCTGCGAAGGCATATCGCAGGTCTATGTCTTTACCTGCATGCTCGTACTCCAACTGCCCCTCAATAAAGATATTATCTGTTAATTGTGAGGAAATGAAAATATTGAAATAGTGATTATCAAAGGTTCTCGTGCCTGATTGGGGAATAAAATACTCGTTGGTGATATAGCCATTGAAGTTCACAAAACTGACCTTCTTTGCCAGTTCTGTACCGAAAGCCCCTACTACTGACTTCTCCTTGTCCTCCTCAATGTTTACATCAAACTCGTTCTCGTCCTGAGCAAACAACGGCGCTGCCAAAAGCATCCAGCCCGCAACAGCAAAAAATAGTTTCTTCTTCATCGCAATAAGGTTTAAAAAAATGGTTAAGACAAAGCTATTGCGAACAGAACCTGGTATCAATCGGCGAATTTTTGTAAATTTTTGTAGGCGGATGGGCCTAAATGCCTTTAGGTAGGTATGCCGAGGAGTGGATATTTCAGGGCCTGACAGCTATCCTCTATAAAAAATCAAAATATGGACGTGTGCAGTCCTTAAGGCAACAATTGACACCTGGTAAAAATACGTAGAATGAACCTGAAACAGACTTGGTCAGGTTGTGCCTGGAGAGTTGATGGATGAATTAAAAAATACTGTCAAAATTGGTGGCGATACCAAGGCGGACCCCAAAACCCTGATATCTGCCATCCTGAAAAGAAGCAACTGCCTCTATGCGGAAAACGCGTAAGATATAGTTTATGCCATAACCCAGCTCGGTGTAGTTATCAGAAAGGTCCGTGGCCAGGTAATTCACAAAAAAATTCTCCCGTACGCCTGACAGGCGGACCAGCGGCATTTGGGTGATGAGGAATTTTCTGAACTGGTAGTGGGCGCTACCTGTAAAATACTCATCACGGGTGCTGTACCGGTAATAGTCCAGCAGCCGGAAGCTGCCTACCGGATCTGCTGTGGAAAACGGGGTAAGGTTGCCCAAAAAGTGCTTGTAGTCCATGAAGAACAGCTGATCATCACTCAGGAACTTACCCGCCCTTGCCGACAGGTCCACTATCCCGCGTATGCCTATCTTAAAGGTATGACGGTAGCCCAGCTCCAGAAGATCATAGTCAATCTCACTGTTGAATGCTCCTGAAATACCGCGACGGTACATCAGCCTGAACACCGGTGAGGAATCGTCAATTTTGGATTTCTCGCCATTTCTGATCCTGAATTTTTGCCATGGAGCGTAATCAATTGAAGCATCAAGTGTCAGGGCGTTGTGAGTCGGAAAGGAGGTATCATCCAGTTCATCACTGACCGGAGCATTGGCCGTATAGCCATCACCGGACCGGTCGATCAGGCGATAGTCCGAATTGTTGAAAAGCTCCTGCCGTTGTGCAATTTCCGAGGATATTCTGAAATTAAACTTGCCTGAAAGCTCCTGTTCAAAGCCCGCCCGGGCGTAATCCTTCTCATAAATTTTCATGTAGTTACGCTCCAGGAACAGGGCCATAAAACTGTTGACGGTAGGATGTATAGGCTGATTAGCATTGTACTGACTAATGTACCTGCCCCCTTCCAGCCGGAAACGGGACCGGTTCCAGCGTTTTCCAAGATCATACCGGGCACTCAAAGTACCGTTGAACCGCTCCCGGGAAAAAGTGTAACGTACATTGGTACCCAGCTGCAACCAGTTACGGTTTTTGTTTTTCATGGTTTTCGTAAGTGTAAGCCCTGTGGTCAGATCGAAACCATCCACGGTATTGAAATCTGAGTTCAGCCGCCGGAGCTTAAGGTGTGTCCTGTCTGCCAGCTTCCATGTATTTCCGAGAATTAGATCCAGAAAACGCGCATCGCGGTCCTTCCCTGTCTTCAGGGTGTCTCCTTCCCGCTCCAGGCGCTCCGCCCTCGAAATGCTGTCGGTTTTGGCATATCCACAGATCTCTGCTTCCGTAAGCGGGATAGAACGCACACCGGCCCAGTAGGCGGAGTCGCTGTTGTGAGCCATGGAATCCACGGTAAAGGACCGGTTACCGACCACCTCAGGCTCCTCTGATTCTTCAAGCTCTGCTTTTTCATAGGCTTTGATCACTTTACGCAGCTGCTTTCTGGTCAGTTCCTTTCCTGAGGCGAGCATTTCCTGTAGCTCTTCCGCCGGCTCGTCCTTTGCCTCCTCTTCCAGTTTTTCTGCTAGCTCTGTCTCTATTTTTTCATCCACTACCTCAAATTCCACATCCAGCTCAGGGTTTACTTCTATCTGATAGTCACTGACAGCGGCAAGGTACCGCGCCTCAAAATCAAAGCCCAATACCTTCCCTTCTACATTAAAATCATGTGTAACAGGCATCCAGACTCTGTCCGCTACAGGCTCATATATCTGCCTGATATCAAATTTTATCCCCATCCTCGTGGTTTTCAGATCCAGGCTGTAGATACTCCAGTAGTCCTCTACGATCTCCAGCATCCCCTGGAAGACATCGTCTCCTCTGGAGCGCGGTACCACTCTGATCTTGCTGACCTCATAGCCCCGGTCAGCGTAGGTACCTTCATAAATAAACCGGTAATAGGAAAAGGCCCTTGGCGACAACGGAGATATGGAATTGGCCACCTCAGGTTCATAGAACGATCCGTAGATGTAGGCATTTGGATTCCCATTTTTGTCCTCCCCGCTGCTTCTGATGGATATTACATTCTCCTTATAGGTTTGTGGCCGTATGTACTCCACCTCGCTGACAGATTCGGAAATGAATACACGATCTTCATCAATACCTTCCTCTTCCAGGGCTTTTCTGAGGAAGAATGGAGAGTCCTTCAGCTTTCCTGTACCCTTGATATACACCCTGGCCGTGTACCTGTCCACCTGATTGACATGGAATTTACTCTTTGCTATGGCCTTACGCATGATGGTATAGGCGGGATCCTCCTTACCTGCCCTTACTTCAACACCACGCAACATGACCACCTGAGTGTTCAGCACTACGTCCATGTCTATCCACGAGTCAGTGATATCGACTATTTTGGTTAGTGAACCATAGCCAATGTACTGAAAGGTTAGCGTATAGGTACCGGGTTGCAGAGCAAGTTCGTAGTAGCCTTCAGCGTTGGAGGTAGTGCCTGTTCCCGTCTCCTTGACATAAATAGTGGCGAAGGCCAGTTTTTGTTCATCATCTCCGGTCACCGTACCTCTTACTCCGGCACCGGTAGCTTGCGTAAAACATAAGAATAGAGGGATAAGTCCTGAAAGGATCAGCCTGGTTATATTCACTTCAGCGGTATTATAAATAGAATTTTTTTGAACGTATCATCTCCTCAACGGCATCGTGCACAAGATATTTGATGGATTGACCCCTTTCTATGCATTTTCTGATAAATGTTGCCGATATGTCAATGATCGGTGCCTCCACCTGTTTAACATTAGGATGCGTAATTAGTTCGGAAGGTTGCGCGTTGGGCCGGGGATAAACGTAAAGCGGGTATTGTTCGAGGATCAACGATGCATTTTTCCATTTGGGAAAGTTTTTCAGATTGTCCTGACCTATAATCAGTCTGAACTCCTTGTCAGGATGTTTCTCTGCCAGATAGGTAAGTGTATCAATGGTGTAGCTGGGACGAGGCATGTTGAACTCTATATCGGATGACTTCAGGTTATAATTATCATGAATGGCAGCATTTACCATATTCAGCCGGTCAAACTCGTGGAGTAGTGACCTGTTCTTCTTAAAAGGATTCTGTGGGGATACGATGAACCAGACCTGGTCAAGGTCGGTGGTTTCCACCATTATATTGGCGATGATCAGATGCCCCGTATGAATGGGATTGAACGAACCGAAAAATAGTCCGATTTTCATATACTCAAAGCTGATATTTCAGGAAATCCAACCCTGTCCCTCAATACCCCACTGTAATACTTTAACACTATCCCAAAGACTATTTCCGTTCAATAAAGTCATTGACCAGCTGCTCCGCCTTTATGAGGGACTGGTCAAGGTCTTCGTTTACCAATGTGACATCAAACTGATCTTCAAAACCCATTTCAAACTGTGCCTTGAAAACACGCCGCGAAAGGCTGTCTTCGGATTCAGTGTTCCTGTCCGTTAATCTGGACTTAAGCACTTCCAGCGAGGGTACCTTCACGAATACGGCCAGCGCCTTTTCGCCAAAATACTTTTTGAGATTCAGCCCTCCCTTCACATCCACATCAAAAATGACATGCCCGCCTTCTGACCATATGCGCTCAATCTCGGATTTCATGGTACCGTAGAAGTTTCCTGCATACACCTCTTCCCACTCGATAAACTCGTGATTATCGATCTTTTCCTTGAATTCCTGTGGGGTAAGGAAAAAATAGTCCTTTCCATTCACTTCATTCCGGCCACGCCTGTCACGTGTACAGGCTGAAATTGAAAACCCCAGTTTGGGATTTACGTTCAGCAAATGTTTTACAATAGTGGTTTTGCCTGATCCTGAAGGAGCAGAAAAAATGATGGCCTTCCCATTATGCATGTTAATCAGCGTTTTGCAGGACTTTTATACGGATAGTCTCCATGAGTCCTTCGGGGACGTCCTTACCACATTTTTCCCTGATCAGTTTTTTGATCGCAAGGTCGATACTGAATTTTTCATGACATGGCAGGCAGCCTTTCAAGTGCTCATAAAATGACTTACGCTGCTGAGGTGAGGCCTCCTGATCCAATACCAGATTTAATAATTCAAGACAGTCCGGACTATAATTTGATGCACCTCTGGATGAATCCTGTTCATCAAATGTGCCGGTAGAGATAGATCCCATAGATTTTTTAATACCTAGTTTTTGTAACCCATTTTTTTTGCATAACCTGCCAGTTTTTCCTTTAGCAGATTCCTTGCTCTGTGCAACCTGGACCTGACGGTGCCAATGGGTATATCCAGTATTTTGGCCATTTCATCGTACTTGAAACCTTCCAGATCACACAGAATGATAACTGTCCTAAAATCAACATCCAAAGAATTCAGTGCGTTGGAGATCTCGTCGCCTATCATCTCCTGCACCGTCTCTACCCTTAAATCGGTAGTAATAGTTCTATCTATTTCATCAGAATTGTAGAACGTTTCTACTTCCTGATAATCGACTTTGGAAGGCTCTTTACTCCTCTTCCTGAAGTCGTTAATAAAACTATTTTTTAGTATTCGAAACAACCAGGCCTTGGCATTAGTTCCTTGCTCAAAAGATTCAATGAAACGATAAGCCTTCAGGTAGGTGTCCTGAACCAGATCTTTGGAGTCATCCTCGTCAAAAGTAAGCCGGTAGGCAAAATTGTACATAGAGTCTATGTGAGGCAGAAACTCACTTTCAAAAATTGCCTCTTTTTCCTTCCGGTTATAACCTTTACGAGCTTTATCAGACATCGGGCTCAAAAATAGTAATTAATGATCTTTAATTGATCTTACTTTGTGAAATTCGATTTCCGGCATTGTTCAGGGGCTGAAACTACCGTATCGGCGTCTGATTTCCCTGGTTAAAGTAACCGTAAAAAAACAGACGGACTGTAGATACTCCTGAAGCACTCTTCACCTCTTTTGGTGAAGGCGGACAACCAAATCCACCAGGTATTATCAACATCGTTATACGGATTAAGTCGGGATCAATATAACTTAATACGAAATTAAACGTGTAAAAGGATGCCTCTTGTCATTGAAGTGACATCTTTTTTAAACTAATGACCCTTCTGAACATGAAATGGTTTAATTTTTCATCTAATTTATTTTCCTGTTGGTCATAAAAGATAAGAAAAGAAGGATACTCATCGCAAGCGATCTGGACAGGCATCAGGCACTGAAAGTTGTTGAAAAGGTAGAAAAGGGGACCTTTGATATCATTTCTACATTAAAGGATCATCACAGGAGTATGGTCCACCGGGTCAACCTTGATGGACAGGACCTGGTCTATAAGATCCCTTCGGAAAAGAATACAAGGAGGTGGATCCGGTTTCTTACCTTATTCCGCAAGGGAGAAGCCTTTAAGAATATTCTCGGTATGCAGCTCCTGTTGCAAAAGGGATTCAGGACCACTATACCCATACTGGCCTGTGAATACCGGAAATGGGGCATGGTGGTAGACTCATGGCTGCTGTACGCATTTCTGGATGGGGAGCAATGCCTTGAAAAAGAGGAGACCTACCCGGGGGTAGTACAGCTGCTCTACCGGTTACACAACTCAGGGCTTTTGCACGGCGATCCGCAGATACGCAACTTCATTCTGAAAAACAATGACCTGTATATCATCGATGCCAACCCCAAAACCTCACGATCATCCTTCGAAAGGGCTTATGAATTTGCCTACCTGAGAAAGAGTGCCCCCGGCATAGAAGAACACTTTGGCGACATGCGCCATCGCCTTTGGTATAAATATGCCATTCAGCATGATCGCTTTGACCGAAAGCTGGCACGGTTCAGGCGTAGATTAAAGAGTCTGATTGGGCTTGGTGGTCAGTAAAGGGTTGATGGTTTCAATGGGCTTTGTTGATGTTGGATGGTCCGGGATGTCTTCTTTTGAGGATGAGGTAGTCGTTGAATTCCTTGTGTCTCTGGTAATACGGGTTATCTTCAATTTGCCAGTTTTTGAACCATGGAAAATCCCTTGATCGCTTCCTTTTTTCATCCAGTATGATATAGTCTATATCAAACCGGATGGCAGCCAATTCCAAAAGCTCCAATTGAGATAACTTTCTTTTCTCCTGATCTTCTATGTATTCATAGGTTTTATAGGAAAAGATCGAATAGTGATCTATTTCGTTGTAGATCATTTCCCAGGGCCCAAGGACCCGTGCGTTCTGATCTACCTGAGCCAGTAATTCGCCATGGATAGCGACATGATCTTCACTATTGTGGGCTATTTTCCTGAATGCAAGGCCTGCAAAGGCCATCTGCACAGCAAAGCATACGAGCAGCAATGCTTTCAGTACGGTTTTTTTCTCCAAAAGTATGCTTTGAATTACCACGGCGGTGATCAGTACCATAAAGGGCATGAGATACACCAGGTACCGGGGCCCATGACTGCTGGTCAGCAACCCGATGGAACCCATGAGTATAAGGGTATATATCAGGAGGTTTTTATGTTCTTTTAGTAAAAATCTGAACCGTGAGACCAGGGCAACGAGAAAAAGCCCACTACCGCCCGCAACATCCAGATCCCAAAAGTACCGCTTGTGTTCATTCAACAATCTCACCAACGTATTTCCAACAATGCCCAGGAAACCTCCCTGCACTTTTTCTCCAAAAGTACTCTGGTGGGTAGGCCAGTTTTGCATTTGATACCGGTAAGTGGCCAGTGCCTCCGCACTCCACAGGCCGAGTGAATAAACAGAGCAGGTTAGTGTAGCTGCTATGGAAAAGAGAACAAGGCCCTTCCACTGCCGGAAATAAAGCATATACAGAAACCCGGCTACCGGAAAAACCATGGCATTCAGGTGGGTCAGGAAAGCCAGTCCGGCAAATAGTCCGGCGATAGCCGGTTTTAGGGGTGCTTCACTTTTTACGGATGCATGAAGAAAGTAAAAAGACAAAAACCCAAGGGTCATGATCATTACTTCAGGACGAAACATAAAACTCCGGTGTATTAGCTCAGGGGTAATAAAAAGGAGCAGCAACACGAGCCACCATACTACCGGACTCTCAAAACTGGTTTTTGAAAACCGGAAGAGGACATACGCTCCAAGAATAAAAAGCAGCAGTATGAAGGTTTTGAAAACATAAACACTCCAGCCAAAAACCAGAATAAGCAGACCACCTGACCAGACGAACAGTTTATGATAAATAAGCATATTCTCCGTCCAGTCAAACACGCCGGGCATACTTTTGAGCTTTACGCTGCCTTCATTGACCAGCCAGTACGCCTGCTCACCAAACCAGGGTTCGTCCTGCTGGATATAACGGTGGTAGAGAGAAAATGCGAACACTGCAGCCACTGCAGCCATGAGCCCTTTCAGTACATTCGTCGAAAAAACTGTTTCATAAGACCTCTGTAACATTAACTTTGCCGGTTTGATTGCATAATTATGTCCGGAAAAAATCTTACCAGAGAAAATGTTACTCTTGGCGCTTTCGTCCTGTTTATCATCATACTTGCGGTGCAGGTAGTTGGGTCGACGCAAAGAAACAATGGAGAATTCATTTATCCTATCGATGACACTTACATCCATTTGGCTATTGCCCGTAATTTTTCCGATCATGGGATCTGGGGCATAGACAGGTATGCTTTCTCCTCCACCTCATCCTCATTACTTTATGGTGGTTCACTTTCAGTCCTGTTAAATCTGCTTGGTGATGTTCCTATCCTGCCGCTCATTCTGAACCTGCTTTTTGCCATTGCCCTGTTCTTTATATTTTACCGGATGGCAGACGAGGACAACATCAGCCCACCTGTTTATTTACTGACCTGCGTTTCTCTTGTTCTCCTTATGCCATTGCCATCCATGGTATTGAGTGGTATGGAGCATGTGCTACATGCGATATTATCTATTTCGTTCTCCGTATTTGCTGCCAGAAACCTCGTTTCAAGGGAAAGATCCCTTGCATCACTGCTGATCATAACACCTCTGATAGCCACCGTTCGCTATGAAGGACTGTTTTTGGTAGGCATAGCCGCATTCTTGTTTTTTATAAATCGACGCTTCAGAGCATCTGCCGTTGTTTTACTGATGGGGCTTGCTCCTATTATAATATTCGGGATCATTTCAATAAACAACGGATCTCATTTTCTTCCCAATACCATTCTGGCCAAAAGTGATGCCTCCTCGCTGGCCGGGGGCAGTATGCTGTCGTTCATACTGCATACTGCTGAAAACTTCCTGTATCATATCACAAGACTGTTCATGACGGTGCCGATCGTGGTTTGTGGAATATTGTTGTACTGCCTGCGGGATCAAAAGCGTTCCTTTGCCTATCAACTTGTCGTTATCACCCTTTTACTTCTGCTAAGCCATTGCGCTTTCGCCCGGGTGGGCCGTTTTGCCAGGTACGAGGCCTACCTGATGGCGCAGACTGTCGTTTGCATCATGTATGGCTACCATCCACTAAAGGATTTTTTGAACCAACTGGGCCGTCGAAAATGGGTCACCTCCCTTATCGTAATTCTCCTTCTTGCACCTGGCGTTAAGAGGTCCTTTAAAAATTACAACCGGTCGGTTCAGGCAAGTCATAACATATACGAGCAACAGTTCCAGATGGCTCATTTTGTAAAGAGCCTGCCACAAAAGGTCACCCTTATGGCCAATGACATTGGTGCTCTCGCCTATTTTAATCCAGATCTGAAAATCGTGGATATGGTAGGCCTGGGTAGTGTGGATGTTCTGAACATGATCAAATCCGTTCAAGGCGATGAAGCAATAAAACAGGGATACGTACAGATAGCCTCCAACCACTCCGCCGATATAGCGATCATCTACGATCACTGGTTCCGAGGGCGTATCCCTGAAGAATGGACAAAAGTGGAGACCTGGACCATTGGAAACAATGTAATATGCGGACATGAAACGGTTTCCTTCTATTCTTTAAAACCTGAACTTACCGGGCTGATCATGTGTGGTCTTAAGCAATTCCGCCTGCCAGGGTCCGTTGTAAGATCAAAACAAAGTATTCAGCCCGGTTCGGGATGCTAGACCTTTCCGAACCGGGCTTTTCTTACTTTCTTGCCAACAACTCACTGGACCGGATCATACGTATAAACTCGGCACGATAGCCCTCCCTGTCCTCACCACGGGCTGATCGCGCCAGTGAAAGTATTTCCGAATAATTTATATCGCCTCTGTAGTCAGAGTCGGTCAGTTGCATACCAAAGGCTGCCACAGCTACAGACCAGCGAAAATTATCAGAAGTGCTCTTCAGGGAAGATCCTGCGTCCTTCAGGCCCTGTACTATCAATTTGCTTTTGTCTCCGTCAGGCTCCTTGTACCTTAGTTTTACGGTCATCAGCTCATCGGAAGTATAGGCCTTGCTGGAGATCTCAGTCTTTTGATATTTTAGCTTATCTACTACGAACGGGCTGCTTACACCCACGGGAATGACCTCATAGAGCGCTGTTACTGTATGGCCAGAGCCCAGCTCGCCGGCATCCTTTTTGTCATTATTGAAATCCTCGTCTTTGAGCAGCCTGTTTTCATAGCCCACCAGCCGGTATGCCTGCACCTTAGCCGGGTTAAACTCCACCTGTATCTTCACATCTTTGGCTATGGTGAACAACGTCCCGCCGAATTCATTGACAAACACCTTCTGTGCTTCAAGAATATTGTCAATGTAGGCATAATTGCCATTGCCCTTGTCAGCGAGGATCTCCATTTTGGAATCCTTGTAGTTACCCATACCAAAGCCCAGTACGGTAAGGAAAACACCATCTCCTCTTTTTTCCCCGATCAGGTCTTCCATAGCTTCATTACTGGAAGCCCCCACGTTAAAATCACCGTCTGTTGCCAGGATCACCCGGTTGTTACCATCTTTTTTGAAATTCTCCCGGGCTATCCTGTAGGCCAGTCTGATGCCGGCACCACCGGCCGTAGATCCACCGGCATTAAGCTGATCAAGCGCATCAAGGATCTTGTCCTTTTCTGTACCGCTGGTGGAGGGCAGCACTTCTCCTGCAGCTCCGGCATACACTACTATAGCTACATTGTCTTCCGGTCTTAGCTTGTCCACCAACAGTCTGAAGGCAGACTTCAACAAGGGCATTTTGTTAGGCACACTCATGGAGCCGGATACATCGATGAGAAAGACCAGGTTGGAAGGAGGCAGGTCGTCCATGGGTATTTCACGGCCCTGCAGACCAATATGCACCAGCTTATGCTTCCCATTCCATGGTGATGCTCCAATTTCAGTGGTAATGGAAAAGGGATCGCTACCTCTGGGCTGCCGGTAGTCATAGTCGAAATAGTTGATCATCTCCTCAATGCGCACCGCATCTTTTGGTGGGCGCTGCCCCTGGTTGAGGAATCTTCTTACATTACTGTAGGAAGCCGCGTCCACATCTATGGAAAAAGTGGAAAGCGGATGTTGCAGAGGATTGCGGAATATATTCTCCTCAACGGCCGCATACTCCTCGGTATTCAGCTGTACCCGTACTGCATCATGAAGGGATGTGTAGCCACGGATCATAATTTGGGAACTTTCCATCTCCAAAGCATCATTTTCTGCTTTTTTGTCTCTTAGCCTGCCTCGTCGTCCCTGTCCGGTCACTACAATCTCATTTAACCGGCTATGATCAGCGACCATTTGTACATTGATCACTGTGCTATTTCCAACCTTTATTTCCTGACTTACATACCCCACATAGCTAAAGACCAGGGTGCTAGCGGAAACCGGTACATTAAGGGAATACTCTCCGTTTATATCAGTGACAGTACCTGAGGTGGTCCCCTTGAGGAGTACATTAACCCCGGGTAGTGGTGAGCCGTCTTCGGCTGCCGTGACTTTTCCCGTGATCTGCTTTCCCTCCCATCCTATCCAGGAGGTAAGCGCCAAGGCTATTATGATCAATACTGATATTCTTCTCATGACAGATAAATTTTTGATGAAACTCACCTTTTGGATGCAGGTGTTCCGGGAATTCCATAAAGGCATTGGAATTTTTTTTGATTTCGGACCAATGATCTTAAGGTCCAGGGAAGAAACCGGAAGTTGTGGCACCACCTCTGATCTTATCTTTGATCTTTACCTGATTAAATTCTGAAACGTGATCCTGATCTTTCAGAAACAAGGGATCAGTGGTGCCATGATTGTTCAAATTCAGGGATTATCGATACAATCAAGATATGTTTATCCTCTAAATCGTTAATTTTTTTTTAGTTTCGGACCGATGACCTCCAGGCCCAGGGAAGAAACAGACGCAGAATTAAAGCTGATCGACCGCTACAAAATCACGGGTGATCCGGAGCTGGTGGGACAGCTTTACCGTGGATATATGCATCTGGTATACGGGTTATGTCTCAAGTATCTCAAAAACAGGCAGGACAGCCAGGACGCTGTAATGCAGATCTTTGAAAAGATAACCGAAAGTCTCAAAACACACGAGGTCAGAAATTTTAAAAGCTGGCTTTATGTGATCAGCAAAAACCATTGCCTCATGGCATTGCGTAGCAAACAGCACAAAATACAAACGCAGAGCCAGGACATTACAGCCGCATCTGTGGAAAACACGATGATCCTGCATCATAATGATGACGCATCGGTATTGGAAGAAGATTTGAGTAAATTAGAGATGTGCATCGAGGAGTTGCAAAATGAACAGAAAACGTGCATTCAATTGTTTTACCTTGAAAAAAGGTCATATAAAGAAATTGTCGAAGCCACTGCCTTTGACCTGAAAAAGGTGAAAAGCTATCTTCAGAATGGCAAACGCAACCTGAAAAACTGCATGGAAAAAAATAAATGAGTTCTTCAAGGGACCATATTGACCAGCTTACTCCGGAGCTGATGAGTAAATACCTCAGCGGACAGCTTTCGCATGAGGAAATGCATGCTATTGAAAAGTTGATGCTGGAATCAGACTTTGATGCTGAGGCAATGGAAGGGTTTGAGGAAGCTTCCGTAGACCTGGAGCAGGATCTCTCTATCTTAAACCGAAAGCTGGAAAAACGGATACGATCTGAGAAAACCATGCTTCCCTTCTGGTTTAAAATAGCCGCTTCCGTATTGATACTCGCGCTAAGCACAGTGGTCGTTCTCAACTGGGATACCGGATTGTCCGAAGAGGCAGTCACACAAAGTACGCATGAAGATAATGCAGCGCCGGATGATCCGGAAAGCTCAGGTGAATCCTTGACTGAAAGCATGGATCTATCTAAAGATACGCTGATCGTCTTGAATGAGGTAGAAGAAACCGTTAGCGAAACCGATCATTTAATTACCGGACCAGATAACGCTGCAGATCATGATAAGGAACCGACGGTGGCAGAAGCTGTTGAGAACACCCTTGATATTGTGGAGGCAGAGCAGGCTGAAGTAGTGGCAGATCTGACGGAAGAAAGGCTTATGGAAGACAATATCAGCGAAGAAAGTAACATCTCACAAGACGAACGGCCGGCTCCGGCAGTGGCCAAAAAAGAGAAAATTGACCAGACAATGCAAGAAAGTCGGCAGGAAGTCCGGACCAGATCGGCTGCTATTAAAATAAGGGGCTCAAGCTCGATAGCCACCAGAGAAGTCCGGGGACATGTAAGGGCTGAAGGAGACGGTGAAGCTTTGCCGGGTGTGAACGTGCTGATAAAGGGGACGATCCAGGGGACGGTTACCGACATTGATGGAAATTACAACCTCTCCGTTCCCGATATTCCCGGGCAATCACTGGTTTTTTCGTTCGTTGGGCTGCAAGCCCGGGAGGTAGATATCACTGATAAGGCCACCCTTGATGTGGAACTCACCCCTGATGAAACGAAATTATCCGAGATAGTAGTTACTGCGCAGGGTGTAGAAGAACGACGTCAGATGATAGGGTACAGCGTGAAAAAGGCTGATGAGCCGAAGGTGATCACCCCGGCCCGACCTGCAACCGGTAAATCAGGCTACAAAAATTACCTGGAAGATAACATTCGTATACCAAATGATTCATTAAGCGGAAAGNNNGTAAAATTCGATGTATTACCCAATGGTACGCTGACTAATTTTACTACAGAAAAATCACCGGGATCGGAATACGCCAATGAAGCCGTACGGCTGATCATGGAAGGGCCAAAATGGCTCCCCGCCTATGAAGACAGTACCGCTATCAAAGACAGGGTAAGAATAAAGGTGAAGTTTAGATAGTTTAGTATTCAAAGTTCTACGTTACGAAACATGGAACTTTGAACGTAGAACTTTGAACATACAACTACTCTGGCGTTTTCTCCTCAGGCCATTCATTTTTGAAATCTGACCAGTACTGGCGGATGGTACCCCTGACATCCTTATGCAGCATGAGCAGTCCGAAGAGATTGGGGATGGTCATTAATGCAATGGTAATGCCCGATAGGGTCCAGATGATCGTGGTATCTGTAAATGCAGCGAAAAAGAACGCCACCACATACACAACACGGTAATAGGTGACTGATCTGCTTCCAAAAAGGTAGGTCATAGCTCTGTCGCCGTAGTATGACCATGAAATTGCCGTACTAAAAGCAAAAAGCAGGAGCCCAATGGTTACAATATACTTTCCTGACTCGCCAAAAAAGCTTCTTGTGAAGGCAATATTGGTTAGCGGAGCGCTATGAACCAACGAACTCCCCCTGAATACCAGCTGATCATTATTTGTGCCCAGCAACTGGTCCCAGAATGATGCCTGGGTCTCCCCGACCACCGCATTGCCACCTTCCACGGCAACCGTACCCGTGTATTGATCATTTCCCTTGTATACAGTCACATTCTCGGCCAGCGAGCGCGCGTGCAGGATGGATATATCATCTGTGATCTTTCCGTTCTCAACATTAAGATCACCTGAAAAAACCGGTAATTCCTCAATACCCGCTATATGATGGTAGAGCCTGTTCTTTCCGGAATCATCTGCATCGCTGTAGGATCCCTGAAGGATCTGCATGTCAGCATATTGAAATTCATTTTGATGCTTTTCATTCCAAACCCCGGAAGAGAGCAGTACCAGTCCGGTGATCGTACAAATCACAATAGTATCAATAAAGGGCTCCAGTATGGCCACAAGACCTTCTGAAACCGGTTCATGTGCTTTGGCGGCGGCGTGGGCAATGGGAGCAGAACCCTGGCCGGCTTCATTGGAGAACAGCCCCCGGCCTACTCCCTTGTTAAAGGCAAACGCCACGGATGACCCGAGAAATCCTCCGGCTGCAGCACTGCCTGTGAACAGATCAGCAAACACCGAAATGAAAGAGGGCACAAGATTCTCTATGTTAAAAAATATCACGGCAAACGCCCCGATGAAATAGACCAGCGCCATCCCCGGTACCAGCTTTTCCGTTACCGTGGCAATCCTTTTGATACCCCCGATGATCACGAAGGCAAGAAGTATGGCCAGTATAAAGCCGGTAAGCGCCTTATTGACACCGAAAGTTGAAAAGACTGTATTGGAGATACTGTTGATCTGGGGCAAACTTCCAGTACCAAAGGACGAAAGCACTGTGGCTACCGCAAAAATAGCCGCCAGCCAGCCCATGTTAAGTTTGTTTTTCATGAAGTACATGGGCCCACCTGCCATAGAACCGTCTTCCGCCTTCTCTCTGTACTTGTGCGATAAGGTGACCTCAACAAATTTGGTGGTCATCCCCACCGCGGCGGTAACCAACATCCAAAAAAGCGCTGCCGGACCACCAATATGGACCGCCAAAGCTACACCGGCAATGTTACCGGTACCCACTGTGCCTGATAATGCCGTGGTAAGGGCCTGAAAATGTGAGGTGTCACCTATGTCATCGGACTTATCGAACTTACCCTTCACAACCTTAATGGCAAATCGGAAATACCGGATCTGAGGAAATTTGAGATAAATGGTGAAGAACAGGCCCGTTCCCACCAACAGATAAGGGAACCAGAATGAGCTCCCGATATAACTGTCTATCAGGGATAAAATATCATTTAACTGCTGCATAGCATGGGTAAGTTAGTCTTTGGCACTAAGGGGCAAAACTAATAAATTAATCCAGTCAGCAAAAAACGATTATACAGGACCCGGTAATTGTGTTTTGTTGTTGGTCATCAGAGTGGGAGCTGGTGGCTGGTTTAACATAGTGTATAGGGTGTAGGGCATGGAGCATGGGGCATGGGGCATAGTGACTATAATATATAAGTCGTTTCACGGAACTGCTCCCACTTGCCTATTGCCTATTGCCTATTGCTTATTGCCTACTGCCTGCTGCCAACTCATCGCCAGTTCCAGGGTACCACGATCACCGGACCAGCTTTCCGTCTTGCACCCATACCTCTTTCCCGACCTTTACCGTAGCATCTGTAAAAAAATTCCATCGTACATAACCGCCGGTCACTTTACCACCCAACTCCGTATTGTCACCCAACGATAGCCTGACCACACCGGCGCCATAGCCATAATAAGGGATCCAGGGATCAGTAGAAGGAATGGCAAGCATAGGGTTAAAGCCAAGGGCAAACTCCCGAAAAGACCGGCCCGCTTCACCGGCAATTTCCATCTCTCTTTTTACAGCCTCCAGTCCCTTCTCCGCCTGTATATCTACCACCTTGCCCTTGTCAAAGGTAAGCCTCAGCCCCGTCACCAGCTCACCCTCCCATTCTGCATCAGGAAAAACGATCACCCCACCCACCGTTTCTTCCAGAGGTGCCACACGTATAGCTCCGGCCGGCAGCTCCACTTCGCGGTCGATCAGGTTAAGTGCTTGACTGGCCCGTACTGCAGAAGCGTCACCGTCCTGTCGGGTTACGGGACGGTCGCCCACTGAAAATGAAACATTCGTACCTCCAGGGGTGGTGACGGTTACGACCTGCCCTCTGACATTTTCTTCAAAGGTCCGCTGGCTCTCTGCCAGACTGCCGTAGTCTGTCTCAAGGAGAGTCGTCTGATAAAACTGATCGATCTCGGGAGTGACCTTCAGTGGCTGGCCATTAAGCCCGTAGGCCCCGGACCAATGGAAATGAATGGTCCTGCCTCTTCCCTCCGTCAGGTTTTCCTGTATGAGTTTGTAGACGAGATCACCGGACGTGGGGCCCGGTAGCATAATACCAAGATCCACGGCACGGAGATAGGCCTTCAGGCTATCCCTTTCCAGTTGCAGCGCACGCACTGTAAAGTCAGTATTCCAATGATCAGGCCTGGAGTCGCTAACACTGATCGTGCCCAGGTATTCCGCCTTGTTTGATAAGACACCTGTTTTTAACACCTCAATCAAAGGATCAAAACGTCCCGGTGTAGCCACAAGCAGCACTTTCTCACCAGCCTGCAAATCCATTCTTTCAAGGAGTAACGCACCGATACGACTCCAGTCCGGATGCGATGGCTTCTCATCCGAAGTTTGAGTGACTTCGGTTTTTTTACGATCACAGGAAGCCATAAACAGGCCATATAACAGAATGATAAGGTAAAATGGTCGCATTTGAAAACAGGTTTGATGAACTGATTGGCAGGAAGATCATTAAAATTTCCTTAAAGTCCTGCAAAAGGGATGGAGTAATTCCCGAATTCTTCTACGGAAATTCTAACCGGGACAGGTGCTGACTCATCGGCAATCCATTGATTTTTTGTCTGAAGAGTAACAAATGAGGATACAACTTCAACTTTTTTACATGGCTGCCGTTTGCCTAAATTGATGTTACAACACATATCCATGGCGGTTAAAAGATTACTTCTCCTTCTATGCCTTGTCATTGGCCTCCTGAATAATGCCTATACTCAGCATGATCCGGTTTCAGAGCTCAGAAAAGAACTGTTTTACAACGATTTTGATCTCGAAAGGAGTGCGGCCTTTTACAATAAGATTGCTTCAATAAAGCTCAATACTCCAACCGTTATTGCCTACAGGGCAGCCGCCAGAGCCCTGATGGCCAAATACACATGGAACCCTGTGACAAAGATCAACAATCTCAATTCAATGGAGGAGTTATTGAATAAGGCAGTCAACACGGACGGTTCAAACCTGGAGGTGAGGTTTTTACGGTTTTACATTGAGAACAGTATCCCCGCCTACCTGGGATACAGTAAAAACATGAATGAGGATAGTCATATATTGACACAGAACCTGCACCGGCTAAAGGAACTGAATATCGATCAGGAGATTGCCAACTTCATTTTTAGGTATATCTCCAATATCAACATAGAGGTTAGTCCATAAAAGTCAAGTAAGCTATGGCCGGCAGGATCTTAGATCTCGTCACTGACGCCTATGATCTCGATTTCGGTACGCCGGTTTATTTCACGTCCGTCAATCTCGTCATCATTGGACACCAGCGGTCTTTCTTCACCAAATCCTTTCGCTTCCAGCCGGTCCGATACAATACCGTGTTGAACAAGGTAATCCACCACAGACTGGGCACGCTTTTTCGAAAGTACTTTGTTATAAACAGCATTCCCCACATTGTCTGTATGCCCGTT
This sequence comes from Flammeovirgaceae bacterium BBD 1991-12, assembly GCA_001657315.1. Classification (GTDB taxonomy): domain Bacteria; phylum Bacteroidota; class Bacteroidia; order Cytophagales; family Cyclobacteriaceae; genus Fulvivirga. The sequence continues at coordinate 48,644 of LYSV01000074.1, forward strand.
TATCTGAACCTGCAGTGCTTCGTTTTCATCCAGCAGTTCCTTGATGCGCGCCAGCTCTCCCAAAGACTCTGTTCGCAGATCCGATCTGCCGATATCAAAAAATATGTTCTTCAGTACAATCTTCGAGCCTACCTCAGCCTTCTGCAAAATAATGTGCGTATCCACCTCCTGGTAGTCGTTGAAAGTAGGCAAATTAAAGTTGATAGAGTTGAACAGATACCCCGGTTTTACCGTGGACACCCCGTAGTTTCCACCATGGGGGATGACCAATTCAAATTCTCCATTTTCCCCGTTAGAGCGTACGGAGGCCATTTCTTTGTTATTCACGTTGTCCATGAGCCTGATCTGGGCCTGAAGAGGCTGACCTGTTTCAGCATCAATCACCTTTCCTTTAAGCAGTGTGACTATCCCCAGGTCCTTCTGCAACGTCACAAATTCATCGTAGTATTCCTTTTCTTCTTCCTTTTGAGGTTCCGGTTCTGCTACAGGCTCTGCGGCGGCCGGCATGGCACTGGCTACAGCTGTAGTGGGCTCCTCCACAGGTTCGGAAGCGATGACCTCCTCAGGTTCCGGCTCTTTGGGCTGTACACGTCTGACCGGAGGTGGAGCGGAAAGGTCAATGGAGTATATATCTGCCATACCTATACCATCCTTGCGAATAGAGGCATAGTAGGCCTGCTTTTTGTTTTCTGATATTACAAAGTAGTTATCACTGTAAACGGTATTGATAGGATAGCCCATATTCACAGGTACCTGAAACCTGCCATCTTCCATTTCACTGTAAAACACATCATGTTCACCCATACCCATGTGTCCATCAGAGCTGAAGTACAATACCTTGCCGTCAGGATGGATAAAGGGGGAATCTTCGTTGCCGTTGGTGTTAATAACCGGTCCCAGGTTTCTGGGCCTGCCCCACCTGCCATCTTCCTTAAGTTCACTACGGTAAATATCCAGATTGCCAAACCCTCCGGGCCGGTCACTGGTAAAATAAAGCGTTTTTCCATCGCGGGTAATGGACACGGAGGTTTCCCAGTACTGCGAGTTTATCTCATCACTTATGGAAACGGGGGAGCTCCACTCACCTTCTTTAAGATAGGATACATATATATCCCCTCCACCGGACTCATAATAGAGGAACAGGGTTTTTCCATCCGGTGACAGGGATGCCGCCGCGTCATGATATTTGAAATTGATCTTTGAGCTGATGTTCTCAGGTTTGGTCCACAGGCCATCCACTTTTCTGGATATATAAATGTCTTCATAGTAGGTACCATCTCTAAGCCTCAACCCACCCGTGGAACCGGACCTGTTGGAGGTGAATACCATGGTATTGCCATCTGCAGTGATCAATGGGGTGTAGTCATTCCAGCGGGAATTTATGGTATTGCCAAGGTTGAAGATCCTGGCACTGCCGGGGTTAACGAAAAGTGAATCTGCCATCCTGCACTCAGCAACTTTTCTGTTTGCCCGTAGTATCATTTTATGATTTTTCTGCCCAAAACGCTGATAGGCCCTGATCGCTTCATCAAAACGGTAGTTGTATTGATAGGCCAGCCCCAGGTGGTAATCTATATCACGTTCAATGCCGGGATCCAGCTGTTGAACAGTTTCCAGGTACGGAAGAGCCTTTGGCTTTTCACGGCTGAACAGGTAGGCCATCCCGATTTTGTAATTGATCCTGGCGTTACCCCTTTTAAGCTTCTCCGCCTTTTTATAGTACTTGACAGCTTCAGCGTAGTTGCGCGCGTGGTATTCCCTGTCACCTCTTTTAAGGAACGATTTATAATTCTGGGCCAATGCAACGTTGGCCAATAGCCCAAGTGCCCCTAATATCATGAAAGTTTTCAAGCTCATGGGTTAGCCTTCTTTCATTTGAAGTTTGAAAATTCAAGACAGATCCTAATTATTTACCCAACAACAGACACATAAAGCCCAGGTACATACAACGTCTGACTGCAAAACAGACCTGCTTTACGGACAGATCCGCCTGAAAGAAACATCCATCATACATTGATCATTGGTGCCGGACAACTCATTTTTACACCGAAATCCGAAACCACATGCCAATCCTGTACCTGTTAATAAGAAAACCAATGGAAAGGTATCCATTTCAGGATGAATAGGCAAAACAGCTTTTGTGAAAACCGCATATCAGAGAGGCCTGTCTGCACTAAAATTTACCTATAACACGAACATCAGAAGATATCTTTTTGTTTTTCCTGTCTCCCTTAGGCAGTACCAGACTTTTTTCCGAGTATGCAAAACAGGTCAAGGGCTTCATCAGCATGATCCGTAAGCAGATAGTCGCTGTGATGAATGGTATTTACCAGAGTGTTATCACCCGACTTCAGTTTGTTCCGGTTCATCCGGTTCAGCAGATCATAGGGTATCCTGAGCAACGGTGCGGGCAACCGGTATTGAAGGTTCAAAATATCCAGCCTTGTGATCTTACGGACCGATCTTTTGTTCATTTCATAATACCTCATCACTTTATCGTTACCGGTGATCCCCTTCATTTCCACATGATCAAAAATGGATGAAGTCAATTTGGTGAGCTGGCCTGCCGTGTATTCCCGTATATGCCATGGATTACGTGTCAGGGTCATTTTTATGTTGGGCGTAGTAATGAGCGCCACACCTCCGGGCTTCAGTACCCGTTTGATCTCTTCGAGGAAATACTGATCTGCCTTAATGTGCTCTATGACCTGAAAGCTAACGATCACGTCAAAACTATTATCATTAAGGGATGAAAAAGGAGGTATATTTTCCTGGATAAAGGAATAATCGGAGTACTTGGCCTGAAGCATATCTATGACTGACCGTATCTTATCCAGCCCGGTATACGACTTTATTTTGTCATGAAAAAGGTCAATGCCACGCCCTTCGCCACAGCCTATCTCCAGTATATCTCCCTTCACATGATCTTCCGCCAGATAATACGCCTTGAGCAAACGTTGATGGATAGGATTATCCGATGCTATTTTGTCTGACGCTATTTCCGTAGTATAGACACCCATTGGCATAGTTTTTGGCAAAAATAGAATAATAAGGATGAAATATCCTTTTGGCTAGTTTTTAAATTTGGAACCGAAAGTCTTAATTTTCCTGCAGTTTTGAACCTACTCATAAAAAAATCCATAGTTTTTCTTCTTGCCCTGGCAGCATGCACCGGTAAGTATGCTTTTGGACAAAGAGATATAGTATCGAAAAACCAGGCGCACCGTTACAGCCCTGGCGGCGAGTTCTTCTTCGATTATCAGGCAAGCCAGCCTGTGGATAGTGACAGCCTTACAATAACCTGCAAACTGGTGCTCAACGAGGAGAAAGCCAGTATAGAAGACTATAATTTCTCCTTCTTCAGTACGGACTCTTACTCTGCCAGCGCAGATAATGAACTGGCTGTTGACAGTGCCTATATCGGCAGCCGGGGCAACAGTCATTTTATCAGCTTTTCCATGCCCACTATAAAGGATACTGAGCTTCTGGTCATGGAAGTACTGAGCAGGGTCAGTGGCGTCAGGTATTATTTTGATATTCTGGCCGTGGAGATAATGCCGATCACTGTCACCGATCAGTCTGGTGTTCCAGTGGTCCATGACTGGGTCCGGCCTGGAGAGTTTGGCACCAGGTCGGACAGGCAGTCTTACGGGCTGTTCTACAGTCTTAACTTTGATCCCGCGCTGCCACCCATGGTCACACGTGACCCTAAGCCATCGAGACAAATGACAATGGATTCATTGTTCGTTATACAACCTTCGGAACCGTTCATTCTGAATAAGGAGGGGCTTTATCTCTTTCAATATGACACAACTCTTTCCACAGGAACGCCTGTGACAGTTGTGGACAAATACTATCCCAAGCCATCGCGGCTGGATCAGTTGGTGGACCCACTGATCTATATTACCACCCGCGATGAATGGAACCGGCTGAGTGTCAAGGGTATTGAGAAGAAGGATTTTGACAAATTCTGGCTGGACCTTACCCGGTCGGCACAGCGGGCAAAAAGGATCATTAAAATCTACTATGACCGTGTGGAAGAGGCAAATCAGTTCTTTACCACTTACAAAAGGGGTTGGAAAACAGACAAGGGACTGATCTATATCGTGTTTGGAACACCTGACCGTGTTACCAAAACCCAGGACAAGGAAAAATGGTCATACTTTGCCAGACAGAATGCCGCCCCCGTCGAGTTCGAGTTTATCAGGGTGAACAGCATTTTTTCCACTGAGCATTATGTCTTGATCCGTGAAAAAAAATTCGCCAACTCATGGTTCAAGGCCATAGATATGCTGAGAAAAGGTAGATTCTGATGAACAGAAACTCTCCAAAGGAATATGTGTTTGGCGTTCGTGCTGTCATTGAGGCCATACAGTCCGGGCAGGAACTGGACAAGCTCTTTATTCAAAAAAACCTTTCCAATCCACTTATAAAGGAATTGATCCAGGTGGCAAAGGTCTTCCATGTTCCTGTTATTCAGGTGCCGGTGGAAAAGCTGAACCGGATCACACGAAAAAATCATCAGGGTGCCATAGCGTACGTGTCGTCCATACAGTACGCATCATTGGATCATGTGATCCATGAGGCATATCAGCATGGTAGGGAACCTCTCCTCCTGCTACTAGACAGAGTGACGGACGTACGAAATTTTGGTGCCATAGCAAGAAGCGCCGAATGCGCCGGGGTAGATGCCATAGTAGTTCCTTCCAAAGGAGGCGCCGCTATCAATAGTGATGCCATGAAAACTTCAGCAGGCGCCCTGAGCTATATACCTGTTTGCAGAGAAGATAACCTTAAAACCACCATTCAATACCTGAAAGACAGTGGTATCAAAATCGTAGCGTGTACTGAAAAGACAGACAAGCTTATTTATGAGACAGATCTTAAGCTACCGGCGTGCATTGTCATGGGGTCCGAAGAGAATGGTATTTCGCCCGAGTACCTGAAGTTGTGCGATGATAAGTGTAAAATACCCATGGCCGGCAACATTGGATCATTAAATGTGTCCGTTTCTACCGCTTTGATTGTTTATGAAGCGGTAAGACAGCGGCAGGGATGATGGTTGGTGGTTGATCGTTTATAGAATGGAACCAGCCAGAAATCAGGTCATCCTCTTGTCCGTGCGGGGTGATTTTTAGGCAATTGGTGCTTACCGCTAGCCTACCTTATCGATCACAGATATTTCTTTCCTTTCTTCTCCTTAACCTCTGCTACATATCTTCTGAATTTATGCTCTTCGCTTTTTTTGCAGATAAGGGTCACATTGTCACACTCTACCACAAGGTAATCTTCCAGGCCCTGAGCCACAATGAGCCGGTCCTTCGGGCCTTTTATCAATGAGTTGGAGGTTTCAAAAAGCAGACCGTTTCCGAGTATGACATTGTCTTTTTCATCTTTTTCAGAGAGCTCATGCAGTGATTCCCACGAACCAAGATCGGACCAGCCGAAATCCCCCAGAACAACATAGACCTCCTTTGCTTTCTCCATAATACCATAATCAATGGAAACATTGTTGCACTGATAGTAGGCCCTGTTTATGGCCTGTTGTTCATCAGGCGTATTGAGCATGGGTACTGTTTCCTGAAAAACTTCAGCCATCTCCGGGAGTATCTCCATAAAAGCAGTGGTGATCGCCTTTGCACTCCATATGAACATGCCTGAGTTCCAGACAAAATCTCCACTATCCAGAAATTTTTGTGCCAGCTCACGTTCAGGTTTTTCCGTGAAGGTTTTTACCTTTTTCACGTCGTTTTCGGTCTCCAGGTACTGAATGTAACCATAGCCTGTTTCCGGCCGGTTGGGCTTAAGACCAATGGTCAGCAGCTTGTGGTCATCTGCTGCGGTAGTAGCTGTGTCCAGCACTTCATAAAACAGCTTGTCGTTGAATATGACATGATCCGAAGGAGAAACGGTTATGACCGCATCGGGATTGTTCTTGGCAATCTTCCAGGAAGCATAGGCAATACAGGGGGCTGTATTCTTTCGGGAGGGTTCACAAAGCACCTGATAGTCACCAAGATCGGGGAGCTGGTCCTTTACTGCCTCACCATAATTCTGATTGGTTACTATGTAAATATTCTCCTTCGGGGTACGCTCGAGAAATCTGTCATATGTCATTTGTAGCAGGGAACGGCCTGAATTTAATATGTCCAGGAACTGCTTGGGTCTGTCCTGACGGCTATAGGGCCAAAACCGGCTGCCAATTCCTCCTGCCATGATTACCACATAGTGATTTTTGTCTTTCGCCATTTTCAACTAACTTCCTGTTTTTGATATTACACTTTCTGATACTGTGGCTGCGCTTCGCGGCAAGGGTATTTTTAAAATTTACAGCCCTAGATGATCCCTTCTTTCAACAGGTCATGCAGGTGTACAAAGCCCTTCACCTTGTCAGATCCATCAACCACTATAACCTGACTAATGTTATTCTGCTGCATAATGTTTAAAGCCTTTACAGCATAATCCCCTTCGGACACCGTTTTGGGTCCGGCAGACATGATATCTTCAGCTTTTCCATCCATCGTTACCCCCTTTTCCATGGCGCGCCTCAGATCACCGTCGGTAATGATCCCGAGCAGTTTCTCATCTTTATCCACAACGGCTGTACTGCCCAGGCGCCTGGAGGAGATCTCCACGATCACATCTTTCATGGAAGTAGAAAGCTGCACCATGGGCCTGTCGTTATGAACATAAATATCATCAACTTTCAGATAAAGCTGCTTACCCAGTGAGCCGCCGGGATGAAAGCGTGCAAAATCCTCACTGGAGAAGTCCCGTAGCTCCAGGAGACAAACTGCCAGCGCATCCCCCAGTGCCAGATGCGCCGTAGTACTGGTGGTAGGTGCGAGGTTATTGGGACAGGCTTCATCGTCTACGGTAGCATTCAGCACATAATCAGATTGCTGTGCCAGATAGGAGTCTACATTACTGACCAGCGCCACCAGCCTTGAGCCTGTACGCTTGAGGAGAGGAACAAGCACTTTGATCTCAGGAGTATTTCCGCTTTTGGAGATACAAATCACAAAGTCTTCCGGCTGTATCATTCCCAGATCGCCGTGTATGGCATCAGCTGCATGCATGAACATGGCCGGCGTACCGGTGGAGTTCAAAGTGGCTACAATCTTGTTGGCTATGATGGCGCTTTTCCCTATTCCTGTAATGACCACCCGGCCTTTTGAGTGATAAATTTCTTCCACACATCGCTCAAAATCCTCATCCAGAAATTCTGCTATTTTTTGGATCGCCAAAGCCTCATTTACAAGCACTTCTTTGGCGATTTTTTGAATATTTTTTACTAACTTCAACGTCCTTTTGTATGGGTTTGAATCAACTCGCGTCAAATATAATTAAAACACGATGAATGCCCATGATCAAAAATTTCGTTAAGAAAACAGACGCGTAAGTCTTAAGTATTCGTTGCTTTTTAAGTAAGTAGATAATATGTCCGAAAACATGCTGGTTCAGGAAAAGGATATACTGAAAAACAAACTCAAGGAAGTTTTTGGTTATAGTCAATTTCGAGGCAATCAGGAAGCGATCATTTGCAATATTTTAGACAAAAAAAATACTTTTGTCATCATGCCCACCGGGGCGGGTAAATCCCTGTGCTACCAACTACCTGCCCTGATCACCGACGGTCTTGCCATTGTTATCTCTCCGCTGATCGCCCTTATGAAAAATCAGGTGGATCAGATGAATGCTCTTGGTATCAATGCACAGTTCCTGAATTCCACACTGACCAAATCCGAAATGAACCGGGTAAAAAGGGAGGGGCTGGAAGGATCCATTGAATTGTTATATGTAGCACCCGAGTCTCTCACCAAAGAGGAAAACATAGAATTTTTAAAACAGACCAATATCTCATTCGTAGCAGTGGATGAAGCGCATTGTATATCCGAATGGGGTCATGATTTCAGGCCTGAGTACCGTCGAATCAAGGAGATCATAGGTCAACTGGGGGATCTACCCATTATAGCGCTGACAGCCACCGCCACACCAAAGGTACAGCTGGACATTCAGAAAAACCTGAACATGGAAGATGCTCATATATTCATGTCATCTTTCAACAGGACCAACCTCTTCTATGAGGTACGACAAAAGAAGCATGCAAAAAAACAGTTGATCCAGTTCATGAAGGCCTTTCAGGGCAAAGGGGGTATCGTGTACTGCCTTAGTAGAAAAAAAGTGGAAGAGATCGCGGAATTGCTTCGGGTCAATGGTTTCAATGCCGCTCCCTACCACGCGGGGCTGGAAGCCAGCGTAAGGGAAAAAAATCAGGATGACTTCCTGAATGAAGATGTTGATATTATCGTAGCCACAATAGCCTTTGGCATGGGCATTGACAAGCCCGATGTACGTTTTGTGGTGCATTATGATGTGCCAAAATCCCTTGAGGGCTACTACCAGGAGACCGGAAGGGCCGGAAGGGACGGACTTGAGGGCAGATGCCTGATGTTCTACAGCCACAACGACATCAATAAGCTGGAAAAATTCAACAAAGACAAATCTGTTCAGGAAAGGGAGAACACCCGGGTACTGCTGCAGGAAATGTCATACTATGCTGAGTCACCGGTGTGCAGAAGAAAGCAGTTGCTACACTATTTCGGAGAGGAGTTTACGGTTGAGAACTGTGACGGATGCGATAACTGTGTACATCCCAAAGAGCAATTTGAAGGAAAAGAACTTGTAGCCACCGCCATACTGGCCTGTCTGCAGACCAATCAGCGTTTTGGGCTGAATCATCTGGTGCAGGTGATCCGGGGGGTTAAAAACGACTATGTCAGTTCCTATCAGCATGATGAGCTGGAGATATTTGGCAAGGGACTGGATGAGAGCGAGGACATGTGGAAATCCGTGATCCGGCAGGCACTCATTCACGAATATCTGGAAAAGGATATTGACAATGTCGGCGTTCTCAAGGTCAGTGAAAAAGGAAAGGACTTCCTGGGTGCTCCTCACTCGGTCATGCTTTCCAAAGATCATGAGTATGAAAGTGCGGGGGACGAGGAAGAGGACAGTGAAAGACCGCCAGCCAATGCCAAAGCATACGATGAAAAGCTTTTTGGTATGCTGAAAAGCCTGAGGAAAAAGATCGCTCATGACAAGAATATCCCCCCCTACGTGATCTTCCAGGACCCTTCACTGGAAGAAATGGCCACCACCTATCCCACCACGGAGCAGGATCTGGCCCAGATCAATGGTGTAGGATTGGGTAAGGTCAAAAAATTTGGAAAGGAATTTCTTCAGCTGATCATTGATTATGTAGATGAGCATGATATCGTACCGGCTTCCGAGGTAGTGGTAAAATCTTCTGTCAACAAGTCGAAAATGAAAATATTCATCATCCAGCAGATAGACCGAAAAATTGATCTGGATGAAATTGCCGAATCGAAGGGCATAGGTTTTGATCAGTTGCTGGATGAAATTGAACACATCATCTATTCGGGCACCAAGCTTAACCTCGATTACTACATTGATGAAGTGCTGGACGATGAAAAGCAGGAAGATCTGTACGAATACTTTCTGAATGCAGAGACAGACAGCATTCAAACCGCCCTTGAAGACGAGGACAATGAAGACTATTCTGAGGAAGAGATCAGGCTAATGAGGATAAAGTTTATGTCTGAATATGCCAATTAGGTTTGGTTATTAAGTTATTGGATTACAAGGTTATCAGGCTACTGAAACCTCCGTGAATTAATAACTCAAGCTATTAACCTCGCTAAAAAACCTATTCCCCAAATATCTGACGCCAAAGTTGTTACATTCGAACAATGCTGAATGAAATTCATTCCTTAGTTTTGAGCTCTGCTTCCGGGTGTGAGAAAAGTCCCAAAGTTTTATGAAGGTTTTCAGGTCTGACCATGTAAATGACGTTGGCAGGGGGAACCTGATAAGACAGGCTTATGGAAAAATTGTGAACCCGGTCTTTACAGTTAAACTACAATAAACATGAACGTACTTGTCTTAGGTAGTGGCGGAAGAGAATTTACCCTTGCCTGGAAAATAGCACAAAGTATCCATTGCAGTCAGCTTTACGTAGCGCCAGGTAATGCAGGCACCGATCTCTTTGCTGAAAATGCGGAGCTTTCCGTCAATGATTTTGCCGCTATTGGCGATTTTGTGATCAACAATGATATAGAGCTGGTGGTGGTAGGGCCGGAAGATCCGCTCGTGAAAGGTATCCGTGATTTCTTTCTTGCCGACGATCAGTTAAAGACCGTGGCATTTATAGGGCCCGGTAAGGATGGAGCACAGCTGGAGGGCAGCAAAGACTTTTCCAAGGCTTTTATGGAGAGATACGATATCCCCACTGCCAAAGCAAAAACGTTTACTGAAGACACAGTTGAGGAAGGACTTACTTACCTTGAAAATTGCAACTTCCCAATAGTACTGAAGGCTGACGGGCTGGCAGCCGGTAAGGGAGTGATCATTGCTGAAACGCTGGAAAACGCAAAGGAGTCATTCCGGTCCATGCTGGTGGATGGTCAATTCGGAGAGGCCAGCAAGAAGGTGCTGATCGAGGAGTTCCTGGAGGGGGTGGAGCTTTCTGTTTTTGTCCTTACAGATGGCGAGGACTTTGTGATCCTGCCGGAAGCCAAGGATTATAAAAGGATTGGCGAAGGCGATACCGGACCCAATACCGGGGGTATGGGGGCTGTTTCACCAGTAAAATTTGCTACTCCCGAATTTATGGAAAAGGTAAAAAGCAGGGTTATAGAGCCCACGATCAAGGGATTGAAAAGTGAAGGCATCGACTACAGAGGCTTTATATTCATAGGGTTAATGAATGTAGCGGGAGAACCATATGTGATCGAATATAATGTACGTATGGGAGACCCTGAAACTCAGGTGGTCATTCCCAGAATAAAAAATGATTTCATAGAGCTTCTGGTAAAGGCTGCGGATGGTAAACTCAAAGGCTATACACTGGAGACCAGCCCCAGATTTGCCGCTACGGTGGTCATGGTATCCGGTGGGTACCCGGGTAGCTACGAAAAGAATAAATCCATTCAGGGCCTGGCTGATGTTACCAACGGGTTGGTAGTCCACGCCGGTACCAAACAGGAAGATTATGAAGTACTGACCAATGGTGGAAGGGTGCTGGCAGTAACGGGAAGTGGGGATACCCTGGAAGAAGCGCTGAAAATGTCGTATAATAACGTGAGTTGCATAAAATGGGAGGATATGTACTACAGAAAAGACATTGGCAAAGATATTTTGAGGTTACAACTGGATTAAACCAATGAATTGTTATCTTTAAATGGTCTCAACAATGAATTACGCAAGCCATGGGGTGTAGTACGTGCAGTTCCGGAGAGGCTAAAGTAGCAGGGTGCAACAACAATGGGGGTTGTCTGACCGGAGGATGTAACAAAATGAACGTTTTTGACTGGCTTTCCAACATGGATCTGCCGGTAGTAGATAGATACAACATCGTAGAGGTAAGATTTAAGGGGGGAAGGAAGGATTTTTTCAGGAATTTTGATGGCCACAATCTTACCACGGGAGATGCTGTAGTAGTAGATGTCCCCAACGGTCATCACATTGGTTATGTGTCCCTGCAGGGTGAATTGGTTCGCCTTCAAATGCAAAAAAAGAAGATCAGGGACGATGATGAGATCCGCAAAATATACAGAATAGCTCACCACAAGGACCTGGAAAAGCACGGGGAGGTGAAAAAACGGGAAATGCCCACCCTCTACCGCACACGGCAGATCATACAGGACCTGAAACTGGAGATGAAGCTCTCCGACGTAGAGTTTCAGGCGGATAATTCCAAGGCTACATTTTATTATTCGGCAGATGAACGGGTAGATTTCCGGGAGCTGATAAAAATACTGGCCGCAGAATTCAAGATCAGGGTGGAAATGCGTCAGATAAGCCTTCGCCAGGAGGCGGGAAGGCTCGGAGGTATCGGCTCCTGTGGCAGGGAGCTGTGCTGCTCCACATGGCTGTCAGACTTCAAGAGCGTATCCACCAGTGCAGCAAGATATCAAAACCTCTCGCTAAACCCCAGTAAACTTTCAGGGCAGTGTGGCAGACTCAAATGTTGTCTTAACTACGAGCTGGAGACCTACATGGAAGCCCTGGAAGATATACCTACACTCAGCAAGTCTCTGCGCACGGAAAAAGGGGAGGCCAAACTGCAGAAAACGGATATTTTCAGGAAGATGATGTGGTTCGGCTATGACGATGAAAATGCATGGTTCCCCATACCTGTAGATCGGGTAAAGGAAGTAATGGAACTCAACGAAAAAGGGGAAAAACCAGCCTCACTGCTGGAAGATGATATACCCGGCAAAGATGAATTCTCCGCTCTTAACAGCGACCTTGAGAGAATGGACAAGAAGTTCAACCAAAAATCAAGGAAAAGGAAGAAACGCAGAAACAAACGTAGAAAACCGCGTACTCAAAACAGCGGCAAGTCAAATCCATGAAACACCTCTGTACCTGTCTCCTGATAGTTTTGGTTTTTTCCCTGGCATCCTGTGATAACCGCAGGGTCTACGAAAAAAACATAGAATTTCCCCAAAAAGCATGGCTTTCCGACAGTGTAATGCGTTTTCAGTTTAATGTAGAGAGCTCCCGAACCCGGTATAATCTTTACTATAACATCAGGAATACACTTTCGTATCCTTTTCAGAATATGTACATACGCTTTTCACTGGAAGATGAGCAGGGCAATCTGGTGAAAACCGACCTGGTGAACCAGGACCTGTTCCATGTTAAAACAGGAAGACCTTTCGGGTCAGGTCTGGGGAGCGTGTTCGATCATCAGTTCCTTCTTCTGAAGGACCATAAATTTAACCGGGCCGGAGTTTATGATTTCAGTATTCAGCATTATATGAGGCCGGACACACTACGGGAAGTGGTGGCGGTAGGAGTACGCCTCGAAAAAGCCGGTGAGCAGGATGGGTAGTTCAGCTATTTATAAAATGTCATTGACCAGTAACAATTTCACTGGTATATTTGATCCTTGAGTTTCAGACCATGAGGATAATAATTGCCGGAGCAGGGGATGTAGGCTACCATCTTGCCAAGCTGTTGGCCTACGAGGAGCAGGATATAATTTTGATTGACAGGGACGGTGACGTGCTGAAACAAGCTGCCAACACATTGGATGTAGGCATTATAAAGGGGAATTCAACCTCGTACCGGATACTGGATGAAGCCGATATCCAGAATGCCGACCTTCTTATAGCAGTAACTTCTTCCGAAGAGACCAATCTCACTACTGCCATTATTGCAAAGCACCTGGGCGCCAAAAAAACGGTGGCCAGAATAGAAAATCTGGAATACCTGCTCAACAGGGAAAAGCTGGACCTTAAGGATCTGGGTATTGACGAGATCATTTCACCGGAGTCACTGGCAGCCAAGGAGATCAAACGACTGCTGAAAGAGATCGCGCTCACGGATACCTTTGATTTCGATGAAGGGAAATTGTCACTGATCGGGGTGCATGTGGATGACAACAGCCCGATCACAGGCAAAACACTGATGGAAACTGCACACCTGAACCCACACAACAGCTTTGTTACGGTGGCCATCTTACGGAAGAACCAGACCATCATTCCAAGGGGAGACACTCAGTTTGAAGATGGTGATCATGCTTATTTTATCACCCAGCCTGATGGTGTTGACAGTGTTCTGGCACTATCCGGCAAGCGTAAGCAGGACATTAAAAATATCATGATCCTGGGCGGAAGCAAGGTAGGCTTCCATGCCGCCAAACGGCTCAGCAGAAAATTCAAGGTAAAACTCATTGAAAGCGACAAGGAAAAATGTTTTGAGTTGGCGGATCAGCTCAAAAACGTTATGGTGATCAATGGAGACGGGCGTGATGTAGAACTACTGGATGAAGAGGGGATAGATGAAATGGATGCTTTCATAGCAGTAACAGGCAATTCAGAGACCAACATCATCTCCTGTCTAATGGCCAAGAACAAAAATGTAAAAAAGACCATCTCTCTGGTGGAAAACATTGATTACATCCACCTATCTCAAAATATAGGAGTGGACACCATGATCAACAAGAAGCTGATAGCTGCCAATTTCATCTTTCGCTACATTCGCCAGGGGGATGTGATCAACCTGACCAGTATCCACGGTGTAGATGCGGAAATACTGGAATTTATAGTTAAAGCAGGTTCAAAAATAACGAGGAACATGGTCCGGGATCTGCAATTTCCAAAAAGCGCTGTTATTGGTGGGGTGATCAGAAATGGAGTGGGCTACACGGCCATGGGCGATTTTCAGTTCAGGCCAAAGGACAGGGCCGTGGTATTGTGCAGACCGGAGTGTATCCACACTGTCGAAAGTTACTTTAAATAATGAGGTTCAATTTTCCTCTCATAGCCAATATCCTTGGTCTGCTACTTTTTCTGAACGGCTCTTTTATGTTATTGTGTCTGCCCTTCTCTATCTACTATGAGGAAAAGTGGCTTCCCGTTTTTATAGCCGGGCTCATAACCATTGTGGCCGGTGCGGTCATTTGGGGTGTTACCAGAAACCATACGAACAAGGAGCTAAGAAAAAAGGACGGATATCTGATCGTTTCACTGGGGTGGATCTTTATGTCGCTCTTTGGGACTTTACCCTTTATCCTTACCGGCGCTATCCCGGACTTCACTGATGCCTTTTTTGAGACCATCTCTGGATTTACCACTACAGGCGCCTCTATTCTCAACGATATAGAAGGCTTGCCACGCGGTGTCCTTTTCTGGCGCAGCCTTACCCAGTGGATTGGTGGTATGGGCATAATTGTACTGGCTGTGGCCATACTGCCCATTTTAGGCATAGGTGGCATGCAGCTTTTCATAGCTGAAGCACCAGGCATAAGCCCCGATAAAATGAAACCACGCATCAAGGAAGTGGCCAAAAGGCTTTGGTTCATTTACCTTGGGCTTACCTTAACCGAAACGGTTTTACTGACACTGGGCGGCATGACATTTTTCGACGCATTGAATCACTCTCTTACCACCATGGCTACCGGAGGGTTCTCTACCCGGAACAAGAGTATCGCTTACTATGACTCGGCATATATCCAGTACGTGATCGTCCTGTTCATGTTTCTGGCGGGCACCAATTTTACCATCACCTACTACGGCCTGAAGGGCAGGTTCAGAAAAGTATGGGCCAATGAGGAGTTCCGCATGTACTTCACATTAGTTTGCGTATTGTCTGTTTGTATTTCTTTTTTCGTGTTTACTGCCGAATGGGGAGGTTTTGAAAGATCCTTCAGGGAATCCCTCTTTCAGGTGGTCTCCATTATAACTACCACAGGGTATGTTACCGCGGATTATACAGCCTGGACACCGTTCCTGACCATCATTTTCTTTCTGTTGATGTTTGTGGGAGCATCTGCCGGATCTACAGCAGGTGGTATAAAGGTGGTCAGGCATACGCTGCTTTTTAAAAACAGCTTTCTGGAAATGAAACGGCAACTTCACCCTTCAGCGGTAATACCGGTAAGGCTGAATAACTCTGCTGTTAGCCGTGACATTACCTACAATGTGCTTGCTTTCATCATGATCTACCTCCTGGTATATGGCGTGGGTGTATTTGCCTTGTCTTTTACCGGTGTGGAATTTGACACAGCGCTGGGCGCTGTAGCCACCACATTAGGCAATATTGGTCCAGGATTGGGAACCGTAGGGCCTGTAGACAACTTCTCGTCCATCACACCATTTGGCAAATGGCTGCTGGCATCACTCATGCTGCTGGGCAGGCTTGAGCTCTTCACGGTGCTGATGCTTTTTAATCCTCATTTCTGGAAGAGGTATTAACAGGCATTGTTCATGACCGTTGGCTATGTTTTTCTCAGGTGAGTGTATGTTTCACCGCAGAGGTGCATGAGGCGCAGAGTTTTTGTTGGCCCTTAACAGGATAGCTCCGTACCTCATATGGTTAGCTGATTGTTCTATCGCCAAAACGTCAAAACCAGAAAAAATGCCATTACGTCAAGTAATGGCATTTCTCATACATTCCTGATGGATTACTGTTTGATTTTACTCAATTTTCTTTTTATCCAGGTCCACTACCACTGGTGAAGCGATAAAAACAGAAGAGTACGTTCCCACAAGGATACCGGCCAGCAGTGCAAAGGAAAATCCTCTGAGCACTTCTCCTCCAAAAATGAAAAGTATCAGCACTACAATAAGCGTTGTGGCTGAGGTGATCAACGTTCTGTTGAGTGTACCGTTGATCGCGGTATTGAAAACCTGCTGCCGGTCTGTACTTGTGCCCAGATTCAGGAACTCACGAATTCTGTCAAATACCACCACGGTATCATTAATGGAGTAACCGATAATGGTCAACAGGGCCGCCACAAATACCTGATCCACCTCGTACTTGAAGCCTAAAAGCCCGGCAATGGCAAAAGCCGAAATAACAAAAGCAGTATCATGAACCAGCGCGATGATAGCCCCTGTACTGAACTGCCACTTCCTGAATCGTATCAATATGTAAAGAAAGATCACGATGATGGCAAAGATACCGGCTTCGTACGATGACTTCTCAATATCATCCGCTATGGTAGGTCCTACTTTGGCAGACCCGGAGATGATGAAATGCTGATCATCCAGTTGTGATTCACTTTCAGTGTATTTCAATCCTGTAATACCTTCCAGTCCGGAGACCAGGGTATTTTTCACATCTTCATCAGCGGTGTCGGACTCATCGTCGATCAAATAGGACGTGGTCACTTTTACAATATTGTTACCACCGAAGTTCTTCACCTCAGTACCGGCATTTTCAAAGGTTTCGCCCAGGGCCAGTTTCATTTCCGTGGCTTGCACAGGGTTTTCAAAATTCACAATATACGAGCGTCCTCCCTGGAAGTCCACCCCAAGGTTCAGCCCCTGCACCGCCGTAAGGATCATACCCAGGGAAATGAATATAATGGAAAAAAGATACGCGATTCTTCTTTTGCCCATAAAGTCGATCCCCAGACTGGACAACAGGCCGGCAGACAATGGAGTTTTAAACGAAACCTTACTTTCGTCTCCCTTACTGGTTATCCATTCTACCACCACACGGGTGATATACACAGCAGAAAAGAAGGAACAGAAAATACCAATGATCAGTGTGATGGCAAATCCCTTTATCGGTCCCTGACCAAGAACATACAGAATAAATGCGGTCAGCAGAGTAGTAAGATTGGCATCGACGATCGAGCTGAATGCCTTTTTATACCCCGTGTTAATGGCTTCTCTCAGCTTGACCCCATTACGCATCTCCTCACGGATACGCTCGAAGATCAGCACATTGGCATCAATGGACATACCAATAGTAAGTACAATACCTGCTATTCCCGGCAGGGTAAGGGCCCCATTCAGTTGAGCGAGAATACCCAGTATGAAGAAAATATTGAATACAAGGGCGATGTTGGCTACAAACCCTCCTTTGGCATAGTAGGCCACCATAAACAGCACCACCACTATGAGCCCTGAGATAACGGAAATGATCCCCTGGTTCCGGGCTATCTCACCCAGCGTAGGACCTACAATGGCCTCCTCCACTATGCGTGTAGGCGCAGGCAGTGAGCCTGCCTTAAGGATATTGGCCAGATCCTTTGCCTCATCTATATCAAAATTGCCGGATATCTGAGAGCTGCCATTCGGTATCTCGCCATTCACATAAGGGGCTGAGTATACCAGGTTATCCAGCACGATGGCTATCCTGCCTCTTGGATTTTTACTGGCTGCTTCACGCGTCATTTTACCCCATACGCGGGTACCCAGAGCGTTCATCTGCATACTCACCGCAGGTCGGGCAAATTCATCCAGGTCCTGACGTGCATCAGTGATCACCTCACCGGTAAGCTGAGCATTACCTCCCCTGCCTACTCTTGCGAAATAAAGCTGAAGCAGCTCATCTCCGGTTTGCTCGTTCACCGTGGGCTTTACCTCCCACAGGGGCTTAACAGTTCTTGGAAGAAGTGATCTCACATCCT
>LYSV01000075.1 GCA_001657315.1 Flammeovirgaceae bacterium BBD 1991-12
CTTCATGCATTTTTCAAATGTGACCACTCGCGATGACGGTCATTTTATGGCAAGAAGTACTTTTGACTTTTTCCTTATCCGATATTCACGTCTATAACTGAATGCTGATCTCCTCGCCCTGGTAGCTGACTGTTTTTAAGGGTTGTACCGAGAGGTCCATGCCTTTCCCATTGTCCTCCTCTGCCAGAACGATATTGAAATTCAACGTTTCCTGCATCCCTTTATAACTGCCCTTCCGTTTCTTAATGCTCAGCATCCTTTCCGCATCATTCCAATGGAGATCTATTGCTGAGTACTTTCCATTTTCATAATTGTAATTGTCCCCCTCATCGTTATACAGTGTAAAGGTGGCGTCGGCTCCGGGATAGATGCGTATCTCCATGGCGCCTTCATACTCCTGTTCCGCATATTGGATGTCCGGGATCATGGGAAGGATCGAACCAGTCCTGATGTAGAGGGGCATCCTGTCGAGAGGGCATTTCATGGTTACATTCTGGCCTCCTTCATGCTGTTCATTGGTCCAGAAGTTGTACCAGTCTGCTCCGTGAGGCAGGTAAGTGGAGACATTGAAGATGGTGGAGTCAATTTTTAATGGCGTGGGTATCCTCCAGCCAAAATCCAGCACCGCTGCATAAATATCGTCGTAGTACTCAAGTTTAAAGTCGTACAGCCGGTCGGCCTCCAGCACCACTTCGGTGGTGTTCAGTATTTCCGCCCGGCTGTTCCAGTCATCGATCACCAGCTGCCCATCGATCCAAAGCCTCACCCCATCATCCGAAGAGGTGACAAATTCATACCTGCCGGCTGCTTTGGTCCTGAGCTGACCGGTGTAGCGAATTGAAAATGAGTCGAC
This sequence comes from Flammeovirgaceae bacterium BBD 1991-12, assembly GCA_001657315.1. Lineage (GTDB taxonomy): Bacteria > Bacteroidota > Bacteroidia > Cytophagales > Cyclobacteriaceae > Fulvivirga. The sequence goes on from LYSV01000075.1 coordinate 854, forward strand.
CGGCATTCCCTCAAATGGTGCAAGGGCATGACGGAACCGGATCTGGTCAACCGTTTTTTCGTATACCTTTGTTTCGAAATTCCTGCCCTTAAAATACTCCGCCTTCACCTGTCCCTGAACCCCTTCCGGTGAATAGAGATCATCCGCAGCGATAGTGCCTACTTCCGGATGGTACATCCAGTGTGTTACCGGTGACACCAGGATCGAAGGCCCGAATAGAAATACGTTGTCAAGGTCATATACCTTTTGGTCTTTTGGGAAATCCATGACCAGCCCTCTCATCAGGGTATAGTCGTTATCAGAGATCTGGTGGGCCGTGGAATAGATATAAGGCATCAATCTGTAGCGCAGGCGGCTGAACCTGGCCATGCTCCGGTAAAATTTTGTCTCAGGCCCTCCAAACTGCCAGATCTCCCTCGGAGTGTTGGACCCGTGGGACCGGAAGACAGGATTGAATACACCAAACTGGAACCACCTTGTATAGAGCTCGGCATAAGCCGGATCCCTGCAGCCTTTGCTGTACAGGCCGCCCACAGTGTTCACCAGCCACCCGCCGATATCGTGCGTCCAGTAGGGGATACCGGCCATGCTGAAGTTGAGTCCTGCCGGGATCTGTGTACGCAGTGTCTCGTAGCTGGCCACAATATCCCCGGACCACGTAATGGCGCCATACCTTTGCTGTCCTCCAAAAGCCGAGCGCGTAAGTATACACACCCGCTTGTCTTCTGAAGCATTACGTTGATTTTCATATACCCCTTTGGTATGTACCAGTGAAAATGGATTCATATACCGTACAGCGGAGCCGAGGTGAATGTTGCCTGCCTGCCGTGTGCCCTGTTCCATGTGGTATGGGCTGGACACTTCCCAGTAATCCGGCTCCGACCCGTCCATCCACCAGGCATCCACCCCTATGGAAAAGAGGTTCTTTTGCATGTGCTTCCAGTAAATATCCCTTGCAGCCGGGTTAAAGGCATCGTACAGGATGCGTGGACCGCCGTGATGGTCATAGATAAAGTTGTTTTGGATCATTTCCTGGCCTACTCTGGTGTCTTTACCCAGCATGGGCCATACTACGATCATGAAGCGGGTGTTCAATTCATTGTGAAGGGTGTTGATCATTTCTTCAGGGTCGGGGTAATCCGTATTGTTCATTACCATAGAGCTCCACTGCCTGTAATCATCACCCCAATAGCGCCAGTCCTGTACTACCACGTCCAGCGGCAGGTTACGCTCCCGGTAGCCCCGGGCAATGCCAAGTACCTCCTCCTGATTTTTGTATCGTTCCTTGCTCTGCCAGTAGCCGTAGGCCCATTTGGGGAACATAGGGGCCTTTCCGGTCAGGTAACGGTAGCCACCTACGGCTTCATCCATGGTATTGCCGGAGATAAGATAGTAATCGATGCCATCACCCACCTCCGACCAGAACGTAGTCTTCCCCGTCGTGTCTTTAAAGGTAGTTTTGGAATAATTGTCCCAGAGTATGCCATAGCCCCGGGAAGATATGAGGAATGGATTTACAGCTTCCAGGTTCGACTGAACGAGCAGCCTTTCTTTACCTCTCAGGTTGAGGTGACCGTCCTGGAACTGCCCCAGCCCATAGAGTCCTTCATCTTCTTCCACAAGGAATTGTTGTTCCACGCTCCATGCATTTTCATCAAACTCCTGAAAGGGCTCAAACTGATGTGACAGCTCTTGGACCAGGCGGCTGCCGTCTGCCCTGAAAAAGGCCAGCTGTCCCGTACGTGTGGAGTATCGTACCTCCAGCGCGCCGGAGTGCAGGCTCAGGTAGTCGCCTTTTTCCACCACGGTGATGGAAAGCACCTGCTTTTGCTCTGGATCAACCATGAGGCTTTCTCTAAGTGACAGTGAGTCTGTGCTACAGCGGAATATCCTCACCATATCTTCTCTGAAAAAGTCAATCAAAAGAGTGCCCTTTTCGGATTTGATCACCACGCCGGAGTCATGTTTCGTGTAATCGACCGAAGGTGAGCAGCCCAGGAGAGCTACACCTAAAAGGATGATCAAAGAACTGTGTATTAATCGATTCATATAGTAAATGGAAGTCTTACTGAACTGAAAAACTTCTGTAGCTTCTCACCGTATCCGTGGGTAGGACCACCGTTGAGATGAGCTGGTACTCCCCCGGTTCTTCCGGTATTTTGATGGTAAAATCCACGACCTTCTTGCCAAAGCTTTCCACTGAGATCTGCTGTTCCTGATTGATGACCACGTCTCCGGATCTCAGGAGCTGAAGGGAAAGGCCCCCGCTCCAGTCATGCGGGTAGTCATTGATGATATGTACCGGCAGGCGCAGTTCAGATCCTCCGTCCGTTGACCTTTCCCACCAGTCGATCATGTTACATAACGGAGCGAATTTCGGTTTCACGTACCTGAGCAGAAAAGGATCGATGGTAAGCTGCTCCACATCCAGGAAAATGTCGCTGGTCTGGCCCCGGGGCTCTACGGAACGCGAATACGTCAGGCCGCAAAAGTGCATGATAGCCGCGCAGCGGCGATGACATCGCCAGTATTCAGTAAGTATGCCTACGTTCTCTGCCCTGATCCTGCGGCGTTCATCGGGAGTCAGGTCGTTGCCCCACAAGGTGGAGTAGACCTTTTCAGTCAATGTGGTGGGTGTTCCGTCGCGGTTGATCCAAAGCCAGTCATATTCATTGATGATCACTGCATTTTCGTAACGCGAACCGTCCTTTTTCGGCACATGCTCGTTCGGGTCATTATGAGGCAACCGTAGTGTATCGAAGAAATCTGCCATGTATCCTCTTGCAGAAGGTTTCTCCCCCCTGAAGTAGTTGTAGAAAAGATAAGGATGCGACTCTATCGGGTCCGTTTCGGCCTGGGGCGGAGAAAAACCATTGTCCCACGGCCGGTTGGACAGGTCCAGGGAGCGTACCTTTCGAATGGCCTTGCCGGACTCTTCCGAAACCGTTTCATTTTGTGCATCCCAGATCACTACACCAGGATGATTCCACCGCTCCCGCATCCACTTTTCAAATTCTACCTCCAGGGAAGCGGAAAATACACCGTACTGGTACCAGTACAGGTATTCGTCCTGTATCAGGAAGCCGGTCTCATCGGCTATATCGTACCATATTTCAGGGGGAAAACCGATGGAATACCGAATGCTGTTCCAGTTCATTTTTTTAAAGGAGAGGTGCAGGTTTTTAACCCAATCGCGGTCCCATGGCAGTTGCCCCCGGTTTTCGTCTTCAAAAAACCGGAAGATGGTCACATTTGTGCCCAGCATGGAATAGGGCTTGTCGTTGAGCAGCGCCATTTTCTTTTCCGGATCGAAGGTGAAGCTGCGCATGCCGAACCTGTGACTTTTTGTATCACTGCCTGTGGATAGCTTTAAAGTGTATAAGAACGGATTTTCAGGACTCCAGAGCTGACAGCCCTTCATGCCTATGGTGAAGTCGATAATGTTTTTGCGATCCATTGCCAGGTACGTCGAAATGGAGCTGCCGGAGGCCACGGTTTTTCCGGACGCACTCTCCTTTATGGAATAGTCCAGCGCAAAACCCTCTCCGTTCCTGTCACTCCTGATCTCTGCCACTACCCGTACTTCTTCCTTTTCGATATCCGGGACAATCTGTACATTTTCAATAAAAGGGTAGTTGGAAAGGATGAGCTTTACGTCATCATAGATACCTGCAAAATGGAAACGCTTTTCCAGGTCCGTTCTGTCATTGGGGATGGAATCCGGGATATCGAATTCCGTGGCGCCGGTGCGTATTACCAACTCATTTTCCTGTCCGGGAGGGTTGAGGTGATCTTTGATATTGAACCAGGAGGGGGTAAGACACCAGGGGTTGTATCCGGCGTCCCTGCCATTTACAAATACGCGTGTGCCGTATTTGGCCTTGTTGATCTTCAGGAGTACTACCTCATTATCGTCGTTTTCAGCCAGAGTGAACGTTTTTCGGTACCAGTAGTAGTTCCGTTCGCTGAACCGGGTACCTGTACTGTCAAAGGCAGGTTCTGCCATCGATACGATACCGGGCACAGGGATGGTCCGGTCAAACTGCTTTGGTATTTTACCGGCGGCCAGGCCATCCGTAATCTGCCATGTGCCGTTCAGGTTTATCACTGTCCTTTCCCTGTCACTGTTCTTTTGACAGGCACACAGGACGGTCAGTATCAAAATGATCAAATAAGATGGTTTCAATGGAAATTTCAGGTTAGCTACGTTCCTATTCTGTGAGTTCTATCTTTCCAAACACGTTGGCGTTCATCCAGCTGTCCAATCCGTTCGGCACTGTGCCGATGAAATTCTCACGGCCGTTCCCGTCATCATCACAGTAGGCTATGGAGAAGCCCATGACCTTGCCGGTTTGCAGCTTCTTTTTGTCGTTGTTCAGGTCATATTCGAATTGATCGCCGTAAATATCCAGCGCCAGCTCCCATACAAGTGTGTTTCCCCTGCGGCCAATGGCCACTTCCATATGATCGTCAAAGAAAAGCGGCTTTCCTTCTTTTCCCCAGTCTACCACCCTTCCGTCTTTCGCAGCGATATGATAGGCAAAGGCGTTATGGTTCTTTTTATGATCTCCACCGGAGTGATCCTCATCAATGAATACCTCCAGCAGGTCATCTTCCCAGTAGTCCTTTAGTGGATCCGTTGTGTCATCTACCAGTTGGTCATCCTCCGTTTCTACCAGCAGGTACAGCTTGTCTTCTGTCCATAACGCTTTAAAGCGCCCGCTGAAGTCACCTTCGGAAAGTGTTGCGGGTTCTTCCAGCCATTCGTGAGCTATGGTTGCCCATTCGGCCTGTTCCCATATGTTGTCCACTTTACCGTCCATTTCAGGTGTTGTGCCCACCCGGGCTGCCAGATAGTGGTGTTCCGAAGACTCCAGGACCAGTACCCAATCATTGCTTCCGGTACTGTTCCTGCCGGGAGTGGTAAAGGAATGTTTGTCCATACCACGAAGGAAGCCTTTGCCACTCTTTGAATATTTCCCGTTGGTAGGGTCATACCATCGGGCTGTCAGGTGTTGGGTGTTGGTGCCGGGCATGACTTCAAAGGTTCTGACATCTTCCTGAGAGGGCGGAACATAGATCACCGTGCTGAGCTTATCCGGGGTTTGTGCAGCGGTCAGGTAGCTGGTTTTACCGTACACTCCGGCCCCCGAGGTGATGATCAGGCCGTCGATGTCCGGCACAAGATCGAACCATTTTCTGTCCTCGAAGAACTTGCGAAAATATCCCATCTGGATAGCACCCGGCATGTTCTTCACTTTGCGCCATTCAGGGGTCACCTTCCAGTTCCAGCTTCCATATGCGTGTCCACAGCCGCCTCCCAGTACGGACCAGTAGGCCTGTCGTCGTACCACGGCAGGGAAATCAAGCTCATCCGGGTTTTGGGCTTTGCCATCCCCTTCGTATTGAGATTCTCCCAGAAGAAAGGGCCGTACAGGCCTTTTAAAGTATTCGATATGGTTGACCTCATATACCTCCAGCATTTCACCTCTGTTAAGTATGGTCAACCAAACATCTTTTCCGGCGTAGTAGGTATAGGTCATGGAAAAATCCAGCCAACCCTGTGAGGAATAGGGGAGAACGTCACTGCTGGAATGCGATGACGCTGCGTGAAAGGTTTGTAGCTGATGGGGGCTGTGCTTTTCAATGTTCACCGCCATCTCGCGATAATGATCCAGATGCCCTCCAGGATCGTTGTCCCCTCCCAGTATCCACATCACGTTCTGCAGGTCGTGAAATTTTTTTCCCAGATAGTTGCCGAACAAACCGGCCTTTTCAGCTCCATTTTCGGTCAGGGGCTCTGCCCAGTCCCCACCACAGCATCCTTTCCAGACGGCCGTAATGGCGATCACCAGCCCCATTTTTTCAGCCTCCCTTACTACTTCGTATACATGGTCAAAATAGGGGTCGCTGGGGGTACTCAGGTCTGTGTAGGAAGTGAAGGGTTCGTCACCGTAGTGATTTTTGAGACTTTCCTCCGGATTGTCCAGCAGCGAAACCTGTATGACGTTGAATCCCTGATCCTTGCGGATCTGCATCAGCTCCACAGCCTCTTCCTTCGAAAGGTTGGTGAACAGCCTCCATGCCGTCTCGGCATTGTAGAAGAAGGGAGCGTTGTTCTGATCTACCAGATACCGGCCGTTATCGCTGATCTTAACAGGAAATGCAGGTCTGGAGGAGGAAGTGGCTCCCGTTGAGATCAGGACCAGCAGAGAGAGTGTAAAAAGAGTTAACTTCATCAGGTGTGTTAAAGGTCTTTGTAATAGGTCATTCACAAACTAAAGACTAAAAACACTCAAAAGCCATCGTCTTTTCTTATCAGCCTACGGGTTATCGCGAGAATACGCGGTGCTTTCGTAAGTTATAATCTGACAGTTGTAGAAACCTTCCCGTGATTTTCAGCTCCGTCGTCATTAAAAAAGATCACGGTAGAATACTAAAATAAGTCAAACTCAAGAACTGGAAAATTTGGGTTTTTGGAAAGAGAACGGTGAGCGGGATTAGCTTTTAAGAGAGATTTTATGCACTAAACAAGGACATGCTTAAAAAGAAAAGGTTTCCTGCGTATCAGGAAACCTTAACCCAATTTAATCTAAAATAAACCCATATACCTTATAAACTCCGAGTTGAAGAAATTGTTTTGAAAAAAACAGTTTTTTTTACAGATATCAGAATTGTCGGGTGTATTTCCAATTGTCACGTCTTCAATCAGATAAGCATTTATTGTAATATGTCGGTAATATTCATAATCGAAAATGGGAAAATTTGTGCAACACTCTTTTTTTTAGTCATCTCGTAGTGTAAACGGAGAGATCTTTGCCCCGAAGCAGGTAAACGTGTCTTTTCTTTATGGCAAAGATATCTTCACTACGTTGCGATATGACTTAACGGGTTTAATGCAAACGCAACAATTTGAAATACACCCGAATTGTCTTACACCATGAGCATGGTAATTTCCCCAGGATCCGGTTTCTCAATGATCAAAAATCAGTTTTCAAAAACATCCGTACCTCCCTTGCCCTGATCAAAAACCGGCCGCAGGTGGAGAACAGTGTCTACTGTATTGAGTAGGAAAAGGTCTTCCATTTCCTCACGGGTAAATTGTGATTCGTGGCAGAAAAGGGCTGACCTGGCCCGCTCTTTGTCTTCTTCAGAAAATGTGATGCTGTACGTGAGCAAAGACCTTCGGGTGGACAATGTATTGCGGAGCAGACCTTGTGCCAGGTCTGTTTTGAGCGGTGGCAGCGTCTTTTGGTTCCGGTACGGCACGCCAAAGTAAAACAGCTGACCTGTGAGCATGGCGTTTTCCTGTTGGTACAGTTCAGTGATTACGTTGCTTACTATTCTATGATCGATATGACCATAATACCCACCCGGATCCCACGTGATAACGGCATCAGGACGTAAGTGTATAAGAATGCTGTCAAGAAGGTTATGGAGTTCAGTAAACTTATCTGCCTGTCCCAGGCTTCCGTCTTCAAGGCCAAGCAATACCGGAGGGTGGATGCCTGGTCGCTCCGCCGCACAACGCGCTTCATGGGCACGCGCCTGCGCCAGCGACTCTCCGGCTGGGATATTGGCATGCCCACGTACGCCCTTGCTGCCATCCGTAGCAATGATCAGATATACCTCAGCATTTTGACGTGCATACCTGGCCAGCATGGGTGCCACCACGGATTCATCATCTGCATGAGCAAATACAGCTACCAGTACTTTTTTTTCTCCTTTTTCATGTTGTCCATCAGCGGTGAACGCTAGGTAGATGAGCAGAATAATGGCCGGCAGCGTCTTGTATTTCCTCACCATTCTGACAACTATATAACCTGGCTAATTCAGGTAACTTCTCAAGGAGTTGATGCCCTTATACACCAGATTACGAGCGGATTTTATGTTTGACATCTCCATGAGCTCGGCAAGTCTGGCGTAGGATACATTCTCAAAATAGAAATAATGAATGGCCATTCTTTGCCGTTCCGGTAATTGCTTCATGGCTGATCGGAGTTTCTGAATAGTTTCTTTCTTTTTTTGCTCCTCGATCATGGTGAATTCAAAAGGCAGCTCCTCTTCGAAGCTTTCTTCCTGCCACTCATCAATAGTCTCATACCGGTTTTCCTTCTTGAGATACCGGGCCAGTTTCCTTTTAATGGACAAGGACAGGTATGCCTGTATGGAATGGGTAGTGCCCAGGTTTCTGCGGTTCCGGTGGATCGTGATGAACAGATCCTGTATACAATCCTTGATCAGGCTTTTGTCCGGTGAAAACTGAAGAGCGTTGCGGCATAAAAGATCATAGTAGCTGCTATAGATATAACTAAAGGCCACCTCGTTGCCTTCCCTGAATCTGTTCCAAACTTCAAATTCCTCTACGTGGCCGAATTGTCGTACCCAACGGGCCGGGCCGGTGTTTTGGGTAAGGGTAAGATGATCTGCTGAGCTTTCCACTTCTATATAATTCATTGTGTTAGCGTAGTGGTTAAAAATGCAAGGAGAATAAGTATGACTGTGGCCAGGGATATCTCTACCCAGATCAGTTTATCGTGTCTTGTGAGATCCCTGAACTGCTCATACCATTTTAAAAACTTCATAAATAAATGATTGCAAACGTTAGCGATGGTCTGAAGATAGAAAGTGCCTTGTGCGAAGGCTGTACTCAGCGTCCTGGCTTCTGTGCTGTGTGTCTCTCTGGATTTTCAGTACAGCCGTCTGTACGCTCAGTCAAATCCGGATTATATTTCAGGCCTGCATTTTGATGAAAAGAAATGGTGGGTGCCCTTCAGCCGCAAACGTATGCGACCGGTAACAACAAAAGAAGGGGCCGGGGTCGATGTTGAATTGGAGGGTTGAGCCTTATTCAGGTGAATCAAGACCATTGTAAAACCTGAAGAATTTTATGACTGGAATGAATACCATTTGGAAGATCACCACCATGCTGGGTATGATCATGGCGTGTATTTCATGTTCACCTTACGAAGCAGAAGATGAAGTGGAACGCAAGATAAATACGCTATTGTCACAAATGTCACTGGAGGAAAAGGTAGCACAGCTCAGTGGTGATGGAAAGAATACACCGGTCAATGAAAGGCTCGGCATTCCGGGGCTGTCGGCCTCAGATGGTCCTTTCGGTGCTCATGGCAGAGGGCCTGTCACTGCTTTTCCCTCAGGAGTGTGTCTGGCGTCAACCTGGAATACTGAACTGATGGAACAGGTAGGAGTGGTTATTGGTAAGGAAGCAAAGTCAAAGGGGATCAACCTGCTATTGGGACCCTGTGTAAATATGGTCCGGCATCCGTTAGGTGGCAGGAATTTTGAATCTTATGGAGAAGATCCTTTTTTAGCCGGTAAGCTGGCGACGGCTTATGTACGCGGAGTACAAAGCGAAGAAGTGGCCGCCTGTATCAAGCATTACGCGGTGAACAACCAGGAGTGGTACCGGCACTTTTATAGCGCGGAGGTGGATGAACGCACGTTAAGAGAGATCTACCTACCTGCTTTTGAGATGGCCGTGAAAGAGGCAGACGTTTGGTCAGTTATGACCTCGTATAACAAAGTGAACGGCACTTATGCAGGGGAACATAAGTACCTGGTAAATGACATATTGAAAAGGGAATGGGGATTCCGTGGCATCACCATCCCGGACTGGACCGGTGCGCACAACACGGTAAATTCAGCAAATGCCGGGCTGGATGTAATTGTTTACGACAGCGACCTGTATCGACAGCCCCTGTTAGAGGCCGTAAAAAACGGATCGGTTGAAGAGGAGGTGCTGGATGAATTGGTCAGGCGGACAATTAGGGAAAAATACCTCACCGGATCTTTTGACAGCACTGATGAAGTGTCATCTTTCCAGGTAGTATCTGCCCATCAGGAACTGGCTCGTCGGGCCGCGCGTGAAGGGATTGTATTGTTGAAAAATGAAGAGGCCTTGCTTCCATTGAAACGGGAGAAGGTCAAAAAGATCGCAGTGATCGGTCCCAATGCGGCGGAGCTGCGCTATGGTGGCGGAGGTAGCTCTTTTTGCGGTCAACCGACTTCACTTATGAGCCCGCTGGAAGCTATACGGCAGTGGGCAGGCGAAGAACAGATAGAAGTGACTTACGCGGAAGGGGTGTCCATGGTCACCTCCTGCGACCCCGTGAGGCCGACACATCTTTCGCCATCAAATACCACACAGGGAAACCAGGGACTTTGGGGGGAATACTTTAACAATCGTCATTTGGAAGGACCGCCCGTGTTTCAAAGGTTGGACCCTATGATCGATTTCAAGTGGGGAACGGGCCCACCTGTTTTCCTGAATGATACGCAAAGAGAATTGGAAGTAGCGCAGGATAAGGATGAACGTCTTAATCAGGATAATTTTTCCGTACGATGGACAGGGTTCATCCAGCCACCCAAAACAGGCCCTTACAGTTTGGTGGTCGCCACAGATGATGGTATACGGGTATACCTCGATGACCAACTGGTTATCGATAATTGGTGGAGCCATGATGTAGAATACCAATATAACATCCAGCATTTGGTAGCGGGAAGGAGGTATAAGCTCAGGCTGGAGTACTATGAAGAGATAGGTGGGGCCAGAATGTCTTTCGGGTGGCAATATCATGATCCTGAGGAGCTGGCAAAGGCGGTTGAACTGGCACGTGAAGCGGATGTGGTAATTGCCTGTGTGGGGCTGTCCAAACTATGGGAAGCAGAAGCCTACGATCGTATTACAATGGATCTTCCGTCCGTGCAAAATGAGCTGCTTGGTCAGGTATCAGCCGTCAATCCCAACATCATAGTGGTACTGAATATCTCCGGCAGCTTTACGGAGACTGCCTGGCTCGGCGGCGTAAGGGGCATCGTACAGGCATGGTATCCGGGACAGGGCGGTAGCGAGGCGCTGGCCGATATCCTTTTCGGACGCTACAATCCATCCGGTAAGCTGCCTGTTACTATGCTAAAGAAGGCTACGGACTATCCGCCTGCATTTGAAGGCTATCAGGATCCATCCCTTAAGGTGAATTTCTCAGAAGGGGTGTTTATGGGATACCGCTACCATGACCAATATGATACCGAACCACTCTTCCCCTTTGGCTATGGATTATCCTATACTACCTTTCGCTACGACGATCTTCAGGTCAGCAAAAACGGAACATACGATTATGAAGTGACACTTAATGTTCAAAACACTGGTTCAAGAGCCGGGCAGGAGGTGGTGCAGCTCTATATCTCTGACATGGAGGCCAGTTTGCAAAGACCGCAAAAGGAGCTTAAGGCATTTACCAAAGTCTTTTTGCAGCCTGGAGAGAAGAAAAAGGTTGCGCTTTCCCTGAACAGCCGCTCTTTTGCCTTCTACAACACCGACCTGCAGGACTGGAAAGTGGAGCCGGGTGAATTCGGGGTCCTCGTGGGAGCCTCATCCCGCGATATACGGCTTTCCGAGAACATTTTTATTAGATAGTGTCTGTAAGAAAGCACTCATCTATCCTCGGTCCTGTGTCCTTACAGACCGAAAATCGTGTAATAAATGGTCTGTGAGGACACAGACCATGTATTTGGACTGGAAAAAAATATTTGAGCCCGGCGATGTGATGGAGCAGATCCGGGCCATCACGAAATGACCTGGGATCAGGTATAACAAGGTACATGACTATAAAGACCATAATCGTACCTGTACATACGCCCTGTACTTCCTAAAAGAGTGTATCAGGAAGTACAGGTGCATACTATTGATCTTCCACCAAAGTGCCTTCAAAGCGAAAGGAGCCTTGTTGACGAATATCTGAGGAGGATGCGCCTACAAGCAAGTCGAATTCACCTTTTTCCACCACCCGCTGCTCTTTGTCATTGATCATGAGCAGATGCCTGGCGTTCAGCGTAAATCTTACCGTTTTTGTTTCCCCCGGGGTTAAGTGTATCCGTTCAAATCCTTTCAGTTCCTTAATGGGGCGTGGGGTAGAGGCTTCTGTATCTTTTAGGTAAAGCTGCACTACCTCCTCTCCGGCAACTCTTCCCGTGTTGGTCACCTGTACGGAAATTTTCAAAGGAGTGTCGGCATCCATTGAGCTTCCCGAAAGCTCCAGGTCTGTATATTGGAAGGTGCTATAGCTTAAGCCATGACCGAAGGGATAGAGCGGTTCACCCTTAAAATATCGATAGGTCCGGTTTTCCATGCTGTATTCTTCGAAAGGTGGCAGGTCTTCCGCTGACCTGTAAAAGGTTACAGGGAGCCGTCCCGCGGGATTATAATCCCCAAACAGCACATCGGCAATGGCATTACCACCCTCTTGCCCGGGATACCAGGCCTCTAAAATAGCCGGGATGTTATCATTGGCCCAGTTAACCGCCAAAGCACTTCCGTTCATGAGGACCAGCACTACGGGAGTGCCCGTGGCTTTAAGCTGCTTAAGTAATTCCAGCTGCACTAAAGGCAAGCCAAGTTCAGTGCGGTCTCCACGATGAAACCCTTCTATGGCCAACGGAAGCTCTTCACCTTCGAGCCTGGGGGATATACCGCCCACCATGACAACTACGTCTGATTTTCGGGCGTAGTCCAGTACTTTCTGTAGTTCGTTATCGTTGGGAAGTGCCCAGAACAGACGAATACCTGCCCCAAACCACTGCTCAAAATATTCAATCGTGATCGGGTATTCTTTCCCCTTTTCTAAATAGAGCTTTGTAGTGGTAGCGGTGAGCGACTGTGACTTCCAGCTTTCTATGATCTCTTCCCCATCCAGGAACATCCGGTAACCATCGTCTCCTTCTACACCCAGCTCATACTCGCCGGTCTCAGGTACCATTAGCTTACCCGTCCACTTTATCGAAAAAGTGTCCTTCTTTCCCCCGGCGTAGGGTTCATGATCCAGCCACGTAAAGTTGACCTTCTCATCGATACGCTCATGGACCACTTCACCTTTTAGTTCCATATTATTAAAAAACTGGGCTTTTAACCCGTTTTTGTCACCTTCAGGTGTGAGTAAAAATTCATTGGGCACCGTTTCATAATGCTTATCGACATGCCCGCTACCGGTACTGAAGTATACCTCTGTATTTGCGGGAACTTTGTTTCGTATACCGTCCAGCGCGGTTACAATGCTTGAAGGTGTACCATGATAGTTGCCCAGCGGGACCTCATCATTATCTGCATTTGGACCCACCACGGTAATAGCGCGTATGTTTTTGTCGAGCGGTAGCAGGTTATTCTCATTTTTAAGGAGTACCATGGACTTCTGCGCTACCAACCGGGAGTGTTGCTGGTGTTTTTCACTGTCGTTTACCTCATAGGGTATTTGTGCATACCTGACTTTATCCACGGGGTCGAACATTCCCAGCCGGAAACGAGCGATGAATAGCCTGGTAATTGCGATATCTATTTCAGCTTCCGTGATCAGCCCCTTTTCTACCGCGGCGGGAAGGTATTCTGAAAACATGCTGCCGCAGTCGAGGTCCATCCCCTTACCCAATGCCAGTGCAGAAGCTTCCTCACCAGTATCCGTAAACTTATGATGCTCCAGGATGTCATAAATGGCGCCGCAGTCGGAGACCACAAAACCTTCGAAGCTCCAAAGTCCTCTCAATACTTCTTCCAGGAGGTATTCGTGGGCACAGGCGGGGTCATCATTTACGCGATTATAAGCCCCCATGATGGAATAAGCTTTCCCATCCACGATGGTAGCTTCAAAGGCAGGCAGATACGTTTCCCAAAGGTCGCGTGCCGATACTCGTGCATTAAAACGGTGCCGTTCCGGCTCTGGCCCTGAATGTACCGCGTAATGCTTAGGTGTAGCCACCACTTTTAGATAATCCGGGTCATCGCCTTGCAGCCCCTTTACAAATGCTACGCCAAGACGCGAGGTCAGGTGGGGGTCCTCCCCGTAGGTCTCCTGTCCACGCCCCCAGCGTGGGTCACGGAAAATATTTATGTTAGGACTCCACATGGTGAGGCCTTGATAGATCCCACGCTGCTCGTTTCTTACAAATTCATGATGCTTGGCACGTGCTTCATCGGAAATGATGGTAGCCATGTCCAGGATGAGTTTGTCATCCCATGTGGCTCCTAATCCGATAGCCTGTGGGTATACAGTGGCAATACCCGCACGGGCCACACCATGTAAGGATTCGTTCCACCAGTTGTAGGCAGGAACGCCAAGCCGTGGGATAGCGGGGGCATTGTTTACCAGTTGGCTTATCTTTTCATCGAGGGTCATACGGGATACCAGATCGTCAACACGGGCAGGTACTGGTAACCCAGGATCAAGATAGGGTAAAGTATCCTGCCTGGAGCAACCGGATACAAACAGGGACAGTACGGCCAGGGTGCACATGAGGCGACCCGGACTCCCCTTTTTCAGGGGCTTTTGATAAATATTTTGCACAGATCGTAGTTTTAAAATATAAAGGTACGATCTGTTACAATAACATCACTTACCAGGTACGATTCATGAATTTTTCTTTGTAAACAAAATACAAAACAGGCCTATCCAGGGTGAGTACTTCTTCCTGATATGTCTTTAAGGTGCCGGATAACTACAATATCCGGATCACACAATTATTAGCGCCAAAATCGAGCTTGCGGGACTTTCTGATGGTGTGAGTAGCACGTGCATCTGCCCGTACAAAATATCTTCTGTTGGTCAGTAACCCGAATACTTCTACTTCTCCGTAGCGGTCTGTCCACAGAGAAGGAGTGAGTGGGGCTACCTGGTCTTCGGCGTCCTCCCGGGTGCGGTAGACCTGTACAAGAATATTCTCCCGGGCATTACCGGAAAAGTATCCCTGTACTCTTATGTTCAGGTCTGCTTCCGGTGTGGCAGGTCCCGGGTCGCAGGAAAATATAAGGCCGCAGATAAGGACAAGACAGATTGCTTTTAAGGTTTTCATGGTTTCAACGGTTGGTGGTAAGTCGTTGAAAACAAGAATGATGCCACTGGTGGCTGGTGGCTGGTAGCTGGTGTCTGGTCACTGGTCTCTGGTCTCTGGTTACTTGTCACTTGTGGTAAGTCACTGGCAATATTGGTGTTACCTCAATAACCAATAACCCAATAACTGGTAGCTGGTTGGGCTTAGGGCATCGTCAGGCTGGGGCCACAAACGTTCTGAACGTAAGGTTGATCCTGGGCCGGGTCACTTTTTTGGTTTTGGGCAGGCTGTGAAGCCAGTGGGTTTGTGTGGAGCCTTTCATGACCAGTAGCCCTCCGTTCTCCAATATCATGGAAACGGTCTGTTTGGTCTTTTTATGTTTGAACGAGAACTTTCGCTCAGCTCCCAGGCTCAGGGAGGCTATGGTAGTGTTTTCGCCAAGGGCTTTTTCATTGTCGCTGTGCCAGGTCATCCCTTCGTTGCCATCGTGATATAAATTCAAAAGGCATGAGTTGAACTCCTTTTGGGCTGTTTTTTCGACCCGGGCTTTTAGCTCCAGAAGTTCACGGGTCCACGCCAGGGCGTGTTTAATCGTATTGGAATAGGAGTAGGCGTAGTTGCTGTTGCCATACCAGGCTACCTTCCTTTTGGTGATAATATGTTTTCCATGGATCACGGCCTCGTCATTTTTCCAGGGGACTGTATGCAGCAGGTGCTCAAGATAATGATCCGCCTGTTCCCTGTTCAGGATCATACCGAAATAGTTTACCTCGCCGTCATAGGGTAGCAGGTTTTGGTGTACATCCTGGTGGAAAAGGTCCATAGTCTTGTCTGTTAGCTTCCGGATGCTGAATTTGCTATTCTGCCTGGTTCAGGTTCCTGCTTCCATTGCCGGTAGGCCGCTGGCATGCAATGGGCACAGGGCCGGTAACCCATTTCACAGGCTTCATTTTCCGAGCTGAAAAATACCCTGTTCCTTCTGTGCATGCGTCTGCCGGACCAGCAACGAAGATGACCATAAATTTTCAGTTTCAGGTTACCCGCCACCCGAATATCGCCCTTCCGGATCTTTTTATGCAGATCGGCTGGGGTTATTTTAGCATGGTGGATCATTTGCGGCTATGCTGCATCGTGGAAAATAATACCCACGGCATACCTTTCCCCATGCTCTACTTCACTCACTCCATGGCGCATACTGACCCGGTAATATCCCTTCGTTCCCTTCACAGGACGAAAGCGGGTGGTAAAGATGAGCAGATCACCCGGCCCAGGCTTTAGCACAATAGCTTTGGACTGCGCTCTTGGGCGCTGTTCGGTGAGAACGAACTCACCTCCTGTATAGTCCCTGCCGTATTCATTTAGGAATAATACCGCCTGCATGGGAAAGAACACTTCTCCGTAAAGGTCCTGATGCAGTGTATTGTATCCACCCCTGCCGTACTTCAGGATCAGCGGCGTGGGCCTTGACTGGTTATTTTGCCGGCAAAGCTCCAGTAGCTGCTGCAGGGTGTCAGGAAATGATATGTCCACTTTCAGTGCCTTCATCCACAGGTTGGCTATCTGTGCCAGGTGGGGGTAGATAGCTTCTCTCAATTCGTGGATCAGCGAGGGCAGGGGGTAATTGAAGTATTTGTACTCCCCCTGCCCGAACCGGTAACGCTCCATAGCAATGGTTTTACGGAACCTTGTATTCTGATCATAGAGCCCGATCAGCTCGCTGCATTGTTCTTTGGTCAGGAATCCCGGTATTCCGGCATATCCCTTTTCATGCATCTTATCCTGTACGGCGCTCCAGTTCACGGCCTGCATGGCCATTTTGTCCATCGTTTGCTCCATATCTATGAAAATGGTATTTCCTTTACCCGCTCCGGATCATTCTTTTTAGCCGCTTCCCATCCGATGATGGCAGTCTTACGGGTGGTACCCCACCGGTAACCTCCGAATTCACCGGAAGAACGGATCACACGGTGACATGGGATGAGAAAAGCAACCGGATTATTGCCTATGGCCGTCCCTACTGCCCGTGAGGCCTCCGGTTTTTGAATGCTTTTGGCAATACTGCCGTAGGTAGATACCTGCCCCATGGGTATTTTCAACAACGCTTCCCACACCTTAAGCTGAAAGTCCGTTCCTTTCAAATGCAGCTTGATCTGGTTGAGCTTGCCCCAGTCGTGCGTAAAAATGTAAAGGGCATTTTGCTGGATGAGATCAACCATTTGCCTGAAATGTGCATTGGGAAAATATTGCTCCAGGTCATCCAGCGGTGACTTCTCATTATCTGCAAATCCCATATAACAAATGCCCTTGGATGTAGAAGCCACCAGAATATTTCCAAAGGGGCTCTCCGCAAAGCTGTAATTGATGTTGAGGTCTGCTCCGCCGTTCTTAAACTCTCCAGGGGTCATCCCTTCTATTTTTATAAAGAGATCGTGTAACCTTCCAGTGCCTGACAGCCCCGTCTCGTAGGCGGCATCAAACAGGGTAGTTCGTCCATCTTTTAGGAGATGTTTGGCATACTCAACGCTAATGTACTGTAAAAACTTCTTGGGGCTTACCCCCGCCCATTCGGTAAATAACCGCTGAAAATGAAAAGGGCTGAGATGCACCTGCTCCGCTACCTCGTCCAGGTTGGGCTGTTTTCTGAAATGCAGACGGATATAGTTAATGGCTTCTGCTATCCGGCTGTAGTCAATTTGCTCCTGTTCTTTCATGATCGTTACGTTTAATTATACGTCAAAACTATGGCGCTGTTGACCCTGATAAAACCCGGAACTTGCGGTTGTTGGTTATTAAGTTATTAAGTGTATTAAGTTATTGAGTCTCTCGCTTTCGACACGACAGCTACTAACCCCAATAACCAATAACTCATTAACCAATAACCCAATAACTATCCCTCATAATCAGTAGGCAGGCCGAGGTATTCAAACTCATCGACCTCCTTTGAAAACCTGTCCAGCTTTTTTCTGAGCCTTTCATAGGCGGATGCTCCAAGAGGAAGATGGAGAGGCGGATTTTCAAGCAGGGTGAGCTCATACATGGCTTTAACGGCTTTGACCGGGTCTCCGGCCTGGCTTCCGCTGGCTTCCTGAATACCTTGCATGTATTTGCTGGCGGACTCTGCGTAATCACTGATTTTGGAAGGTGTATAGGTGGCTGACCTTCCGGCCCAATCTGTGCGGAAAGGGCCGGGCTCTACATTGGTTACCTTTATTCCCAGGTGTCTTGTTTCCCTTGCCAGTGCTTCTCCAATGCCCTCCAGGGCAAACTTGGAGCCATTGTAAATACCTACACCGGCATATCCCTCAAGCCCGGCAATAGAGGTTATGTTCAGTATATGGCCTGATCGCTGTTCCCGCATGATAGGTAAGATGGCCTGGGTCATACGAACAGCGCCGAATACATTTACGTCAAACTGGCGTTGCATTTCTTCTTCTTCCACCTCTTCCACACTACCCATGGAACCATAACCTGCATTATTGACCAGCACATCTACTCTGCCAAACCTTTCACGGGCAAATTCGGCGCCGGCTTTCACCAGCTCAGGGTCGGTGACATCCAGTTTTACACCCACGGCCTTTCCCCCGGATAGTGCTTCAAACTCCTTTATTTGCTCCTGCTTTCTTAGCGTGCCTATTACATTATCACCCTGGGCGGCAGCATACCTCGCCAGTTCACGTCCAAAACCCGTAGAACAACCTGTGATAAACCATACTTTTTTGTCCATTGCCTTTTCTTTTTTATTCGCGGGTGTAAATATGGGCATTAGCAGCAGGAAAATAAGAAAGTTTGAGTGATCCGTTGGAGGGTTGGGCTGTTTTTGGGGCTGGTTCCTTTCACGCAGAGAACGCAAAGTCAGCGCAAAGGCCGCCGAATGTTCTCACAGTTGGGATCCTGCAAAGAATGGATGTTGTTTTTTTACCTTAGGTTTCAGGGTAATCACCGATACCATCAGTCATAATAGCAGATATATACTCCTTGATCATGAAAAGAATCTTCCCCTTTGTTCTGTTGCTCTTAGCTGCAGGTTGTCTCCATGCTCAGCCAACGCTGGCGACCAGGGCTGAACAGGAATACTTCAAAACCCTTTCTGAGCTGACAAATTCTCTTCTGAAGCAGCAAAACAACGATAAAAAGGACCCGGACTATGGGGGCATCCTCGATCCGGAGAATGATATTTACTACTCCCGTGCCGCTGAAGCAGTTTATCCCTTTACGGTCATGTATCGCTACACGCAAGACCAGAAATACCGCGATGCGGCCATCAACGTGGGGGAATGGCTCATCCGCCAGCAGCAGCCTACCGGCGAATGGATTGAAAATCCATGGGAATGGACCGGCACTACGGCCGATCAGTTGATGATGATGGCCGCGGCTTATCCTACCTTAAAGGAACATTTAAATAAGTCAGCCCGGGAACGCTGGGAACAATCCATGCGTGCTGCAGGCATGTATCTGGTGGAAAAAATGGAGCCCGATTTTGCAAGCATTAATTATGTGCCTACCTCTGCCGGTACCATGGCTATGCTCTGGCAAAACGTAGCCAGAGAAGATGTTTTCCTGGAGAAAGCCCGCACACTGGCATGGCAGACGATCGCGAAGATGGATGAAGACCAGTTCATTCATGGAGAAGCCGCAAGGGTGCACGGTGTCAAGTATGGGGTGGACCTGGGCTACCAGATGGATATGTCCCTGTGGGGGCTGACCCTTTACGCGCGGATCACCGAAGACAAGGAAGCTGAATCCTACGCCCGGAAGTCACTGGCCAAAGTAGTGCACTTTGTCTATCCCAATGGTCTTATTGACAGCTCATGGGGAGCCCGCTCCTACAAATGGACCGGCTATGGCACCAAGACCGCTGACGGTAGCCAGATACTCTTTGCCCTGTTTGCTGATGAGGATCCTGCCTACCAGACGGCGGCGCTGCGTAACCTGGAGTATTTACGTAGTGCTGTCAAAAATGGATTAATAGGTTATGGAAGGGATGTATGGGCCTTTGCCAGCAAGACCGGGCAGCCCAATCTGTACCCCACCTTCGCCCGGGCGAAGAACCTGGCTCTCGCCCTGGAGTATGGAAAACACCAGTCAGGTGATCCTGTGCCCTTACCGGCAGACAAGGGTGACTGGGTAAGGTTTTTTCCGACCGTAAAGGTAGGGGTCATTCGTAAAGGTGACTGGATGACCACGATCTCGGCCTATGACTATCATGACTATACCAACTGGGGAGGGGGGAAATACACCCATTTCCCACGTGGCGGAGCTATGCTGAACCTGTGGCTGGAGGATTTCGGTATGCTCACCACGGCATCGCAAACGCAGTACCACAGAGGCGAAGAGATCCACATGCCTCCCATTGAAGATACGGTGATCGCATTGACGCCCCGTATCGAATTTCACTCGGAAAACGGCTATTTCACTAATCTGTATGAAACAAAAGCCAAAATATCCATGGATGAAACGAGCTCAGGCGTCACCACAGAGGTGATCGGAGAGCTTTGTGATCAGGAATATAACCCCGGAGGCGTGGCATACCGCTACAATTATACCATTGGAGACAGGACAGCAGGAAAAAGGGTCACTCTGCGCTACCATGATCGCACCCCTGACGTTCAGCTGGTGGAACCTGTGGTGCTGAATGAAGGAGTGGAGGTGGAAAAGGTAGACGAACGTACCGTACGCATTCGTTCTCCAAAGCGAAATGTACTGTTTAGAATAAAGGAGGGAGATGTTCAGCTTCAGGTGGGGGAGAATACCAAAGACTACTGGTATCCGTTCCCAGGGCTGAGATGCTACCCTATCGTTTTAAAGGTGGCACCTCCGGCAGAGGGATTTGAAAGGGTGATCCATTATGAGTTCGAGGCCGAGTAGGGACTTGTTGCTGGTCTCTGGTTACTGGTGGCTGGTAACTTGTTGCTGGTAGCTTGTATTGGTGGTACCCTAATAACCCAATAACCAATAACCTAATAACCAATAACAAATCACCACGAAGTGATCTTTTTGTTGTAGAAGAATTTTCCACTGGGGCCGTTATCAGGCAGCGTGGCCAGCCAAACGATGCCTTCGGCAGCTACCTGAGGGGTGCCGGGGGCTGAGGGGCCGCCCATATCCGTTTTTACCCAGCCGGGATCGGCTACGTTGACCTTCACCTTTTGACTATCCACAGAGGATGCCAGTAAACGTGTAAGTGCGTTCAGCGCATTCTTTGAGAGCTTGTAGCTGGCGGTGTGCGGACTGTCCAGTTCATTCAGGGCGCCATATCCGGAGGAGACATTCACCACACGACCATAACCATTCTTCTCCATGATGGGGAGAAAAGCCTGACAAAGATAGAACGGACCGAAGAGGTTGGTATGGAGTGTGCTTTCAAATACCTCCGTGGTGATGCTCAGGATGCTCTGGCCTTCATCCAGGTAGATGCCGGCGTTATTGATCAATACATCCAGCCTGCCAAAGCGCCCGAGTACTTCGTCTTTTAATTTTGTGACATGTTGCACATTATCCACCTCAAGCGGCAGATAATGTACCGACAGTCCTTCCTTTGTGAGCTTTTCAGCGGCCTGTTGTCCCTTTACTTCATTGCGGCTGGTGAGGATGACCTCTACATCCTGCTGTGCCAGCTGCCGGGCGGTTTCATAGCCTATGCCACGATTGGCACCGGTAATGAGAGCGATCTTCTTTTGGTTATTCATGGTGGTGGTCGGTTATGGTGGTCATGGAATATCAAATGTCGGCAAGGCCGGTGTTTCTACCATCATCAGGCTACGAAAATTTACAGGGGCAATACTACTGCCGGCTGATATACCTAAATTCGGGTTTTGGTTTAATCCTGATTAAAAAATCCTGTATATACTGCCCGAAAATTTAATTCGTCCTTTTACCTTGCGCTTTGTTAATCATACAACTACGTAAAGTATACCGGTGAGCGTAGACGGCAAAACAGACCGATCAGCAAACCGGTGTTGGGAAATGACCGGTAATTTAATTCAACAGAGAGCCTAAGGGAACCATGCAGAAGATCATTGATTTTACCCTGGTGGTAAGTGAGGCGTGGCAGGAATATGACAGTTCACGCAAGATCAGGTCCATAGAGGACATCAGCGCCAGGGTTTCAACCAACCATGTCTATCGTGTTTGGTTTGAAGATGGAGGCATCATTATCGCCAAGCTGTCCTATTTCGGCCGCTATGACCATTTTCTGGAAGATCATACCATTATCAATGCGCTGGCCAATAACCTGCCGGATCCCTTTGAGAATTTTCTGGCGAAATCCCTCACCAAGTACGGGCAGTTATATACCTACCGGTACAACGACAGCGCGCTGAACGCCTGGGTGGTTTTTTACAACCCCATTCAGATCGATCAACGGCCGGACCGGCGGCAGACCGAAGAGCACATTGTTATTCTTGGTCAGGAGCTGGCGCGGTTCCACAAAGCCTGTAAAACGATAAAGAACACACTTCCCCCCAGCTTTAAGCAGACCCATCATGATATTGATCATTTGCTGGAGATACTGAAAACGGAGACCGGGCAGTTTGAACACCGCGGTCATATTGACGATATCCGGCGGCAGTGCGAGCTGTTTTATGAGAACTGTGAAAAAATAGGGATCGATGATCTTGAGTCCATCCCGGTGTTTGTCGACTGGAACATCGGGAACTTTTCGATGACCAAAGACTATCGCTTCTTCAGCCGTTGGGATTATGACTGGTTCAGAATGAGTAGCAGGGTCCTGGACTTTTATTTTTTCAGCAGGGTATGTTCATCTGCGGGTGACAAAACGGTTTTCAGCTATCTTATCGACCCGCTTATGGAGGACCGCTTCCTTGTTTTTCTGAAAAGCTACCACGAGGTATATCCGTTAACGGAGCGGGAAGTCCGGCTGATCAGGGAAGCGTACCGTTTCTTTATTCTTAATTACGTGATTAAGGACGGGCGGTACTTCTTTCATGAGCTCTACGCTACGAAGCTACAGCAGGAGGCGCATTCGATATACCTGCCGCAGCTTGACAGGGTGTATGATGAAGAAAAACTATTAAAGGCACTGAATCTCTAGGAATATGCAGCTAACACCCTTCAAATCGATCATTGACAACTACCAGACCATTTTTTTCGATGCCTTCGGGGTGCTGAAAAATCATCACGGCCTGCTGCCGGGTATTCATAAAACGTTTGAGTACCTCCATGAGAGAGGTATCGACTACTACGTGCTCACCAATGACGCCTCACGTAGTCCGCAACTGCTGGCTGAATACTATCAGGAAAGGGGGCTAAGCAATATTGAGGAACACCGCGTCATTTCCTCCGGCATGCTGGCCAGGGAATACCTGAAGCTAAAAGTAGATACGGGTACCATAGCCTACATAGGCACGGAACAGTCCGCCCACTACCTGGAGGCACTGGGCCTGCATGCAGTATGTATTGCTGATGTGGATCTCAACAATTCACATGATATCAATGCGCTGGTCTTCCTGGATGATGAGGGCTTTAACTGGAACAACGACCTGAACAAGTGTGTCAACCTGCTTCGCCAGCAGAATATACCCGCTATTGTCTGCAATACGGACCGTTCCTATCCGGAGTCCTACAGTGAGGTATCGATCGCCATTGGAGCGCTTGCCAACATGGTAGAGCAGGTGGTAGGCAAGAAGTTCATCAAATTTGGGAAACCCGATGCACAGATGTTCATTTTCGCTTATGAACATGCTGTGGAGCGTGGCAGCACGGACGACAAGAAGAAGATACTGATGGTGGGGGATACGCTGATCATGGATATACTAGGAGGCAATAAGTTTGGCCTGGACACCGCTTTGGTACTGACCGGAAATACCCTGGCCAAAAATGCGGAGATGAGGATCAGCACGTTGGGTATTCTGCCCACCTTTATCTGCGAGTCGGCGGTGATAGAGGGGTAGTTTCCTGTTTCCTGTTTTTTGTTTCCTGTTTCTTGTTTTCTTCGTTGGGAGTCGTGGCACCACTTTGGTTTTTCATCTGTCGGATCATGAGTATGTTACAGCAACCAGGTAGGTTTTACCTTCATTGTCTGAGTATCAGTGGTGCCACGACTGGTGTCGACAAAGGTGGTTTTGGTTACATGAATAAGACTTGTTTTGCCTCTGCTACTATCCTGACGTCATCCCACTGGCCGCCCACCGCGCTCTGTGAGGAATGACGTTCCTGTTGGTGTGTTGCCGGTTTTTCGCTACTCTTCTTTAATCTTACTACCTGAATAGCATCGATCTGTTTACCCTGATGCCTAACCCATTACCATTGAACTAGTTGTAAATCTTTTGTAATTTTAGATTAAACCAAAACACTAAATCACCATGCCTAAAATGCACATTAAAAAATCAACACTCATAGGAGCTCCTGTTGAAAAAATATACAACACGCTCAGTGACTTTAACCAGTGGCAGGTCTGGTCGCCGTGGCTTATAATGGAGCCCGAGGCCAGCGTTAAGGTGGCGGAAGATGCCAAATCGTATGAGTGGGAGGGAGATCGGATCGGTACGGGCAATATGAAAATACTCTCGGAATCCGCCAACCGGTCGATCGATTATGACCTCACCTTTCTGAAGCCGTGGAAATCAACGGCCAAAGTACGCTTTGAGCTCAACCCACAGGGGGAACATACGGAGGTGGTGTGGCTGATGGACAGCAGCCTGCCTTTTTTTATGTTCTGGATGAAAAAAATGATGGAGGCATTTGTGGGGATGGACTATGACCGGGGCCTGGCGATGCTGAAGGACTATATGGAGGATGGTGAGGTGCACTCCAAGCTGGATTTCAAGGGTACCTCTACCTTTCCGGGATGTACCTACATAGGCATTAAAACCAGCTGTAACCTGAAGGATATTGGCGATAGTATGAAGGAGGATTTCGAAAAGATAGGGGCCTTTGCCAGGGAGAACAGTGAGCTGATAGCCGGTGTGCCTTTTTCCATTTACCACAAATGGGATATGGTAAAGGAGCAGGCTACCTATACCTCCGGAATACCCGTAAAGCAGGTCCCTGATAACCTGCCTTCAGGAATGGTTACAGGGGAGATCCCGCAGACGGGTGTGTATACCGTAGGCCATAAGGGCCCCTACGCCCATCTTGGCAATGCCTGGAGCACCATGTACAATATGCAGCGGGCCAAGGTATTCAAGACCAATAAGAAGATCGATCCCTTTGAGACCTATGTCAATGACCCCGGCGAGGTGCCGGCCAATGAGCTGATGACAGAGGTACACTTTGCCGTGAAGTAACTGAAAACCCGGTGACATGAATACGCTGTCTGCTACACTTCTGTTGATGTTTTTGCTGAACTTGGGTATCGTTGAAAACGGTTATCAGATCAGCGGAGAGACCATCCGGTTCGTCTGTGCTGATGCGCAAAAAGCTCAGGAGGTGTATGTATGCGCAAATTTCATGGGCTGGAAAAGAGAGCATCCGGACTGGAAGATGACCTACCATCCGGATGGATATTTCTATCTGGAAAAAGGGCTTTCAGAGGTGAAAACGGCTGAACGCTCCTTTTATGAGTTCACCTTTCTGGTAGATGGCAGGCTGGTGGATGCCGATAAAGAGGCTGAAAATGTTATTCATTGCGCTGGCCATGGGTATCGCTATGTGTTCAACTGGTGAGCCTCAGGTAGTGGCTATCCTACATCCAACACAACCTTCCTAAGCCTCTGAGGCTTAGGAAGGTTTTCTGCTTATGAGGACATTCATACTTCAGATACCGTTTGCCTGCTACACCGATCACTAAAGTCCATTAGCCACAGCGTAGCGGCAGGGGCAGCCAGACCGGATTGTTAAAAATTCTAATCTTATTCTAATCTTTCTTTTTTGCTTCAGGCATCCCGGGTCAATATGTTTATGAAGTGTACGTTTCCAAACAAACAAAAAAGAATATATTCCTGGTCATTCTTATGGCCGTAAATTTATTTCTTAGCCTTTTGTTTCACTATTTGAGATGGCCGGATTAATATATGGATCAAATCCTGTTGGTAGAAGATGAGCCAAGTGTGGCATCCTTTATAAAGAAAGGTCTTGATGAAGAGGGTTATCGCGTAAGTGTGGCTTACGATGGCGCTTCTGCTCTTCAGCTATTTGATCAGGGCCATTACGATCTGGTCATTCTGGACATCATCCTTCCCCACAAAAGCGGGATTGAAATATGCCGGAGCATCAGAAAACAGGCAAGTGCCGCTCCCTCCATACTCATGTTGACGGCTCTTGGCACCACGGAAAACATTGTAAATGGACTGGACAGCGGAGCGGACGATTACCTTACCAAGCCCTTTAAGTTTAAGGAACTACTGGCCAGGATAAGGGCACTGCTTAGAAGAAAGACCTTTCTTGCCCACTCAGCCGATAACTTACTGGAAATAGCAGACCTTAAACTGGACCGCAACACTAAAACTGCGCTAAGGGCAGGAATGGAAATAAAACTGACTTCCACCGAATACAGACTATTGGAATATTTCCTGAAAAATCAACGAAAGGTCCTCTCCAGAATAGACCTTCTGGAAAATGTATGGGATATCAACTTTGACATGGGCACCAATGTGGTCGATGTCTATGTCAATTATTTAAGGAACAAAATAGACAAGGGTTTTGGATCAAAACTGATACATACGGTCATTGGCATGGGCTACATAATGAAAACCGACTCCTGATCTTTATAAAGGATGAACATTAAAAACAGGATCACATTAATCTTCACCATTCTTACGGGATCGTTAATGATCGTTGTCTTTGGTGTCATCTATTATTTCTCCCACTCCTATGCGAGATCTGAATTTTATCAAAGGGTGGAAGAGAGATCCCATATCATTGCACAGATCCATCTCGAAAAAGACGAATTAAGTACCCGGCTTTACGAAGAGATCAGGAAAAAACATGTTCAGATACTTCCAAATGAGCAGGAGGGCATTTACCGGGTCAACCTCTCTCAGCCCAGAATACCTGAAGACCCTGTCCTTGAAAAGCTGCCTGATCACTTCTTTTCTGACATCATTAACAATAAGGGCGCTCATCTGACGATAGGCAGTACATATTATGCAGGGATACTGTATTCTGATAATGAAGGAGACTTCATTGTCATCACATCAGCAGATAACATTTACGGGCAGGCCAAAATGAGCAATCTCCTTAAAATTCTGATATATGCTTTTGCCTTTACCCTGATCGCACTCTTTTTCCTGGGGCGCTACTATGCAGGCAAGGTGCTGGAACCTATATCCCAGATCACGGACAGGGTGAATGAGATTACGGCAACCAATCTGCATTTAAGACTGCCGGCAGGCAGGAACAAGGATGAGCTTTCCAAACTATCCGGCACGTTTAACGATATGCTGGATCGTCTGGAAACTACCTTTGAACTGCAAAGCAGTTTCATCGATAACGCCTCTCATGAGCTGAAAAACCCCCTGGCGGCCATCCTCGGTGAAACCGAGTTTACATTAAGAAAAACACGTTCTTCAGATGAGTACATCAATGCCCTTGCTACGGTAGAGAAGGAAGCTCATCGCCTGGAACTCCTGATCAACAGCCTTTTAAACCTGGCTCAGGCAAGTCAGGACAAGCAGGGGTTGATTATAGAGCCAATAAGAGCTGACGAGCTGCTCTTTCAGGCAAAACAGGGTGTCGATAGGGTGAACCCCCGGAACAATATCACGCTTTGTCTGGAAGGACTTCCGCTGGACTCACAATTCCTGGTACTGAATGGAAGCCTGAGTCTGCTTACCATAGCCCTGGTAAACATACTTGACAATGCCTGCAAGTTTTCTGACAATGAGCCAGTAAAGGTAAAGATCACTACTTCGGCTTATTATATCAGAATTTCTGTGGAGGATAAAGGCATAGGCATACCTGCACATCATGTAAAGAACATATCCGAGCCATTTTTCCGTGCTGAAAATGCCAGAGGTATCAAGGGTTTTGGTGTGGGACTCACACTGGCCCAGAAAATCATAAAAATGCATAAAGGGAAGCTGAATATCGATTCTGTCTTGTCAGAAGGCACAACCATAACGGTGATCCTGCCCAACTCCCGTAAATGAATGGTCTCCAGCCATTGGGTATTCTAACGGTATTCTAATCTCCCTCTTAAGCTGCTGTAAGACCGGGATCATATTTTGGGGTATGAAAACACTTTCAGGTATGATATCCGGTCTTTTGAAGCGTGATCTTTATTTACTGACCATAAGGATACTGGCATTCTTCCTGCTGATCCCTCATGGCTTCCATTTGGTGCTGAACTATCATGACAGCCTCAGGTGGCTTACCGGCACCAGCTTAAATTTTCCACTTTTTCTGGCGTATTTATGTATTGTTACACAATTCTATTCGGGCCTTTTTCTGGTGTTGGGCCTGGGAAGCAGATGGCTGGCAGGCCTGCTGATCATTTTAATTGTGCTCTCACTACCCTGTCACTTTTCGCCTGATCTGATCACAGATCCACTGGGGAGATCTACTGGTGAAGGGTTTTACTTTCATGTCATTCTTTTTGTTTCGTGTGCCATACTGCTCATCAGGGGGAGTGGAAGTATCTCAGTGGACAGGCGTATATCAAGGCTTTTTATAGAATAATGGACAGGCTAAATTCTAATTCTCTTTTAATCCTGTTTTTATAGAGCCCTTATCTCAGTATCGTTATGATATACAGGAAGCAAATGTTACATACCATGAAAACTTCATTTCTTGAATACACCAAGTTGATACTGGAAAAAGTGAGCTTTAATCCTTCCCTTTTTAAAAAAGAATTTCAAAAAGCACAGGCACTTCTGAACAGATCGGAAAGGCATGAACTACGGCTTTGGGCAAAAAAACATCGCGGACCGGACGGTCCGAAACAATGATTTGACCCCCATCCTTGATAGATCCGGAGGCTGCTCAAAAGTGGGCAGCCTCTTTTTTTATATTACCCTGCCAGTCATTGCTCGGATGACATTGGAGTAATGGCATGAAACCGGTGATCCCTGTACACCCAGCACAACCTTATCTAAGTTTTAAAGGCCTGGGAAGGTTTTTCGGTATGCATGAAGGAGGCTCCCTTCAATCGCCTGGGTATGCCTTGTAAAATGTTCCCTATGACATTGAACAACAGAGACGGCGAATATTGTTAGTCCTCTTCCATCAATAACTTACCCCAGTCATTAAGTTGCCATAACACCTCTACCAGTTTTCTCCCCAGCTCAGTCAGTTCGTACTCCACACGTGGGGGTAGTTCATGATAGGACCTTTTGGTCAGCAGCCCATCAGATATCATCTCTGTAAGCTGCTGGTTTAGCACTCTCCTGTCCATATGGGCAATACCTCTCAGGAATTCACTGGGCCTTTTCTTTCCTTCCTGGATCTGCCATAGGATAGGGATCTTCCATTTCCCGCTGATGGTATTCACAGCTTTTTCCAATGGACACAATTTATTTTTTACGGCTCTCTGCATGGTTTTGACTAAAGTGACTTTTTTATCCCAGAGTGTTGAAAAAATGCGGTATTTTTTAAACGGATCTCCTGAGTAATTTTTGTGTAAACCAATAAACAATATTATGAATATACTCAGGATCGATTCCAGTGTGAGAACCGAAAATTCAAAAACAAGGGAGCTTACAGACTTTTTCTTTAACGAATTAGGAAAGTACGTCCGGTTTTCCCTCGTTCACCAAGAGGTTGGATTGCGCCCGCCTCCCATACCCAATGATGATTTTGTAAAGGCCAATTACACCCTTCCTGCGCAACGCACAGACCGCATGAACGGAGTCCTGGAAACTTCAGACAAGCTGATCGATGAGTTGCTAAATGCAGATAGGATTGTACTTGCTTCCCCTATGTATAATTTTTCCATTCCGGCTTCTTTAAAGGCGTATATTGATAACATTGTTCGTGTGGGAAGAACCTTTTCACTGGAAGAAAATGGGAATATGAGCGGGCTGTTGGGTGGAAAGAAAGTACTGATCATTACTGCGAGAGGTACTATGTCCTACAGGAAGGATGGTGCACTGGCCTCTTTCGATTTTCAGGAGAACTATTTAAAGGCACTGTTTGAGTTTTTGGGTGTCACAGACATCCGTTTCGTGCATACTGAAGCTCAGGATTTTGGAACCGAGGAATTGAAACACAAGAATTTCGGACTGGCCAGAGAGGAGTTAAAAGATCTGGCGAGTGTATGGTGATGCAAGGATAAAATGAGCTTGCCAGGAAAGGATAGCTGGCTGACCTTGAAAGGAACGTTAAAAACGGGCAGCCTGCCGACCTTCCTAAGCCTCAAAGGCTTAGGAAGGTTTTAGACCACCAGGACCTTTTTGCCCGTTCTCTCTCACATGGTCGTAGGTTAAGCAAGGTGGTCTTACGACCCAAACCAGGCTGAAGGAGGTAATTTCATTGATGAATTTATGTTTTTTCTGACGAATTTTGCTTTGTAATGTAACCCAGGCAGACTCACATTCAAGGAATCCTGCGGATCCACGGGACCCCGTGGGGAGTCCGATGGACAGGTGCGCTCATGCTACAACCAGAAGTAATAAAAAATGCTCTCTTTTCTTGAAGAAAGATGGAATATTGACTTTGAAGAATGGGAAATAGAAAAGGAAGATTTATTGAAACTGGACTTCCTGAAAAAGGAGATGGTTGAAGAAGAATAAAAACAACGAAATGCAACAAGGTTTATAGTGTAATTTAGATGAAATGAAACAGCTATTAATAGCCATAATTTTTTCGACCTTCTACCTTAACCTATTTGCACAAAATATACACAGAACTGCCTGCAATGGAAATTTAGTGAGGTTGGATAGTATGCTCATCAATACTTCAATTGATGTAGTGGACCATCGCGGCAGGTCACTATTGCATTGGGCAGTCGCTTGTAAACAAAAAGAAGTTTTTGATTTTTTAGTAAAAAAGGGAATAAGAATAAATGGAACTGATAATCAGGAAAAAACACCGTTACACGTTGCCGTACAATTCAACAATGTAGAATACTTTGATTATCTGATTGGATTACAATCCAAAAATAACTGGCAGTCAATCTATGGAGCATCGCTAATTGAACTGGCAGTATTGAATGGAAATAAAGGGCTTACAGAAAAATTAATTAACAGTGGAATCGATGTAAACATTAAGAACAAAAGAGGAAGTACAGCTTTGGAAATTTCACAAAGAACAGGTGCAGAAGATATTTCTGAATTTCTGCTTTCCAAAGGAGCAGATGAACGTCTTGTACGTAAATTCAAAACAAAAGGAAAATATATGGGGCAGGAAGCACCTAAAACAAAACCTGAAATGTTCGCACCTAACTTCATTTCAACTGAGGAGCAGGAATTTGGTTCAGTATTTAACAGAGAGGGAACAGAATTTTATTTTGGCGTTGATGTAGGTGAAAGAAATGAAATTCGGTTTTCGAAGATGGAAGAAAATCAATGGACCAAACCAGTAACTGTACTTTCAGATGAACGATATAGTTACAACGACCCATTCCTTTCAAATGACGAGAATAGATTGTATTTCATATCCACAAGAGCTTTAGACGGTAAAGGAGAGATCAAAGATGTTGACATATGGTATGTTGAGAGAATTGATGGCGGATGGTCGGAACCCATAAATGCAGGTTCGAATATTAATACTGGTGAAGATGAATACTATATTTCTTTCACCAATGACGGGACTATGTATTTTGCATCCAATGGTCATTCCCGAAAAGATACAACCAGAACAGACCATGATATATATTACGCCAGGATCGTTGACAATGAATTTCAGGAACCTGTATTACTTGATTCCGCAGTAAATACAACAGATTACGAGGCGGATGTCTTTGTTGCACCAGATGAATCCTATCTGATATTCTGTTCCACTCGTGACGGTGGTTTGGGAAGAGGAGATTTATATGTCAGTTTCAAAAACTCTGATGGCAACTGGACAAAAGCAGTTAACATGGGTAAAGGAATAAATACCAAACATTATGAATACTGCCCGTTTGTAACTAAAGATGGAAAGTACCTGTTTTATACGAGTAACCAGGATATATACTGGGTTAGTACAGAAATTATTAATGAAATAAGAGAAAAAAGCAGGTAACAATGTATATGAAATCATAGCTGTCTGTTGGCAGCTACGCTTCATATACTTACCTTGTCGTCAGTAAACCGCTCTACCTGTGTTCCGAAAGCTATCAAGGATTTTATTGGGTTGATTTATTTTAGTGTTTTTTATTTAAACCGGAAGTCAAGTTTAAAATCGAAGAGCCAGGGGA
>LYSV01000076.1 GCA_001657315.1 Flammeovirgaceae bacterium BBD 1991-12
TCTGCTGGTCCTGAACCCACATCTCAGGTTGGAAGTGATCGGTCATACGGATAACATAGGTACAAAAGCAGCCAACCGGAAAATTTCAGGTCTCAGGGCGAAAGCCGTCACGGACTATCTGGAAGAAAAAGGCATAAGTAAAAAGAGATTAAAATCGACGGGAAGGAGTGATGAGACGCCGTTGGTGGACAACAATACCGAAGAGAACCGGTCACTGAACAGGCGTGTGGAGTTCGTCATTTACAAGGATTGAAAATGAAAGGATCTGTAAAAATAGTTTTGTATAGTCTTGCCGTACTATCGGGCTACAACGTATATGGTCAAAACAACTCTCCGGTGCTGAACAACACTGCCGACCTGGAAATGACGGATCTGTCCCAGGCCGAAAGTGACCCGGCGGGCGACCTGATCTCCGATATACTTGACAGTGACGATGATGTTCCTTACCCTGTCACAGATGCAGATGCCGGGGATCCGGAGGGTATAGCCATTTTTGCCGTAGACGGTAGCAATGGTGTATGGGAGTATTCCACTGATAATGGGAGCATCTGGAATGAGTTTGATTTTGTTTCGACCAGTCAGGCTTTGCTGTTGGCAAGTGACATTACCACGCGTGTTCGCTTTGTTCCGGATCAGTCTTTTCTGGGAGTAAAGACTGCTGCTCTGCGATTTTATGCCTGGGATCAGACAGACGGTAGTGTCAATGGCTCCTTTGGAGATGTTACCCAAACGGGTGGTAATACTGCTTTTAGTGCAGAGCAGGATTCTGCCCGACTTAGTGTCAATAATGTGGCGCCATTGCTGGACAACAGCGGTCAACTTGTGCTGCGATCAGTCAATGTAAATAATACTAACCCGGCAGGTGATAATATAACGGAGATCCTGCTCAGCGCCGGAGGAGACCCTATTACGGACTCTCAGTTGGGCGCTCCTGAAGGCATCGCAGTCATTAGTGTCTATTCAGGTTCTGATGGAGATGTTCAGTATTCGACTGACGATGGAGCAAACTGGTCAACTTTAGGTACGCTGTCTTTCACCAATGCACTTCTTTTGGCTGCGGATATTGGTATACGACTACGTTTTGTGCCCTCCGGACCAGCTACGGGTACCATAAATAATGTAGTGATGTTCCATGCCTGGGACCAGACCGAAGGGGCTACCGGTGACATAGTGGACTTAACCGGTAAGACAGGAGACACTCAGGCCTTTAGTACAGCTGCTGAAACAGTCGACATCAGTATCAAAGCGGACGAGTTGCCGTCATATTCGCCGGTTAATATTACCGCTGCACTGGCTTCACTGGATCATTCCTCCGTAGCCTGGGGGGATTATAATGCCGATGGTGACCTTGACTTTGTTCTTTCAGGCAGTAATGCCTCCAATATGAAAATGACACGACTGTACCGGAATGATGGTGCAGATGCCGGTCCGGGAGACTGGCTTTTTTCCGAAGTTATGGTATCTCCGCAGCTGGTCGATGTGGATTCCAGCAGTTGTGCCTGGGGTGACTATGATAATGATGGCGATATCGACCTTCTGCTGGCGGGTAGCGATGGAAGCCACAACGCCGTTACCAAAATTTATGAAAACCACGGTGGTTCAAACCTGACAGAAGCAGCTTCACTGGAAGGTATTGTCAACGGCACCGTCCTCTGGTTCGATTATGACAATGATGGTGATCGGGATGTGCTGATCACAGGAAAGGATACCTCAGGACAGCCCTTTACCGGTATTTACGAAAACAACGCCGGTTTTACGGCAGTTGCAGCCGGACTGGAGCCCCTGGTTAACAGCAGTGCCGCGGTGGCTGATTATGATAATGATGGTGATCTGGACATTGTACTTTCAGGAGAAGATGCTATGGGAATGTCTTATACGGCGCTATGGGAGAATTCAGGAGGCACTTTTACTGTTACAGCTCATACATTTGAACCGTTGTCCAACGGATCGGCTGCATTCGGAGATTACAACAATGATGGTTTTGTAGACCTGATCATTACAGGAGAGAACAACTCCGGCGTACCACAGACCCGGCTGTACAGGAACTCAGGTTCCGGCTTTACAGAAACAGGCACCTTCACCGGTGTAGCCACTGGCAATGCCATCTTCGGCGATTATGACAATGATGGTGACCTGGACATTGTACTCACGGGAGCAGATAATACCGGGAATCCATTTATTCAGGTATATCGTTATGATGGCAACGATATGTTTACGGCAGATGATGGCGGCCTGCCTGCTGTTCAGAATGGAAATATATCATTTGCAGATTACGACGGAGATACTCAATTGGACCTGTTGGTCATGGGTAATGACGGTATCGTCCCTGTCACCGCCCTTCAAAATAATACCCTGGCTCAGACGAATACCACACCCCTGGCCCCTGAAGAATCAGCCTCCTTGCCTGAAGGTAATGACGTAGTATTCTTCTGGCAGGATGCCTATGACCGCGAAACTCCCTATGGCGGTATCTCCTATAATTTGCGAGTAGGTACTGCGAGTGGCGGGAATGATGTATTTTCTTCTATGGCCACCGGCTCTGGTAAGCGGTTGATCACTGAACGCGGTATTGATTCAGTGTTTTGGCGATTAGAAGGCCTTGCCCGTGGTATTTATTACTGGAGTGTGCAGGCCATAGATGCCGGAGGACTTGCCTCGGGATTTTCAGCCGAGCAGACCTTTAAGATCAATACGCCTCCTACCGGTCGGAACAATACCGTAAGCTTTAATGAAGATAATTCATATACCTTCACACAGAACGACTTTGGTTATTCCGATGCGGCTGATGTAGCGCCTGACCCGTTCAGTGGCATAAGGATCACATGGCTTCCTGATCCTGACGTTGGAAAACTGTTCTTCTCAGGGACGGAGATCGACCAGATCAATTTTGTGGTCGATTCTGTTTCAATGGCAGAGAATCTGCTCGTATATATACCGGAGCCAGATGTGAACGGGACAGACAGCTTTCAACTCCAGGTGTATGATGGTGAAGATTACAGCATAGACTACACAATGGATATTACTATAGATCCTGTCAATGATGCTCCGGTATTTACCATAGTGAGCGATCCGCCAGCTGTAAATGAAGATGTGGGTCCGCAAATGGTTCCTTTAGCTGAGAATATTGCCTCCGCACCGCCAGCGGGCAGTTCTGAAACGGAGCAGGTGCTGACATTTTCTGTGGTAAATGTAAATACAGTATCCGGAGACCTCGCTTTTACCTCCGAGCCCTCCCTTGACGCGTCCAATGGTTACCTTTCCTATGAAACAATGGTTGACACTCATGGATCTGCTGAAGTTACGGTC
Source organism: Flammeovirgaceae bacterium BBD 1991-12 (assembly GCA_001657315.1). GTDB lineage: Bacteria > Bacteroidota > Bacteroidia > Cytophagales > Cyclobacteriaceae > Fulvivirga. The sequence goes on from LYSV01000076.1 coordinate 3,307, forward strand.
AGGCTGGCAGATGATGGCTCCTCGGTGCCACCCAATGTAAACATTAGTGATGAGGTCACTTTTACTATTACCGTAAATGCCGTCAATGATGCACCATCTGTCTCAGCATCAGAGGTGGTGCTGAATGAAGATGCAGGCGAGCAGATCATCACCGGCTGGGCCACCTTTGAGCCTGGAGCAACAAATGAGTCTGATCAGAATGTGTTGTCCTATACCATCACAAATCTGAGCGATCCGGCATCCGTACTTGAAGTTGCTCCAGCTGTGGACAACAGCGGAACACTCACTTTTACAGTCCGGGATAACGCTTTCGGAGAGGTGACCTTTGATATAGAAGTAGCGGATGACGGACCCACCGGGGGTGATAACGTTCATACCAGCACTTCCACTGGGTTTAAAATAACTGTGAATGCGATCAACGATCAGCCCTCATTTACGGCTGGTGATCCACCTGTGGTGAATGAGGATGCAGGTCCACAAACGGTGAATTCGTGGGCAGTTTTCGATGCCGGTGGTAATGAAACGCAGGGCGTGTTGCAATACACGGTGACCAACATCAGCAATGCTTCACTGTTCGCTTCGGGAGGTATGCCAGTGGTGGACAATGCAGGAACCCTCACCTACACCCCCAATGCGGATGCTTCCGGTACCTCTACCTTTGAGGTGACCGTTCGGGATGATGGTGGCACAGCCAATGGTGGTGTGGATACTTCGGAGGGCCGGACCTTTACCATCACTGTTAACGAAGTAAATGATGCTCCTGATTTTACAGCTTCCTCTCCTGCCACAATTTTGGAAGATGGTGGTTTACAAACTATTCCAGGCTGGGCTTCCTTTGATCCGGGGCCGGCTTTGGAGAGCGTTCAGCATGTGGAGAGCTATTCAGTGTCCAATATTTCCAATCCCGCGCTGTTCCAGTTCATACCAACAGTAGAAACTGATGGAACACTTACCTTCACCCCGGCAGATGATGCCTTCGGCACCAGCACTTTTGATGTCACTGTTACTGATGACGGCGGTACATTAAATGGAGGCGAAAATACTTCCGCAGTCAAAACATTCACAATTACCGTGGATCCGGTCAATGACGCTCCCGATTTTACAGCTTTCGATCCGCTGCCCCTGCTGGTAAATGCTGATCCCGTGGTTATCTTTGACTGGGCCGGCTTTGATCCCGGAGCTTTCAACGAGACTTCCCAGACCGCAGCCGCTTTTGTAGTGACCAACATTTCCGATCCTACGATGTTTGCGGCATTGCCTCAGGTAAATACCAATGGTGACCTCACCTTTGAAACTGCACCGGACCGTGAAGGTCAGTCTACCTTTGAAGTGTACGTACAGGATGATGGCGGTACGGCCAATGGCGGGGTGGATGTATCGGAAAGAAAGACTTTCACGATTTCCGTAAACCGGCTGAACCGGCAGCCTTCCTTTTCAGCGGTGGATCCACCTGCCTCCGATGAGGATGCCGGGCAGGTAGAAATCCTTGGTTGGTCGGACTTTGATCCAGGGGCGGCGGGTGAGAGCGGTCAGCAGGTACGGGAGTACCTGATCAGTAATGTGAGTAACCCTGCACTTTTTTCAGTGCTACCTGCCGTTGATAACTTCGGTACCCTTACCTATACAAGCGCCACCGATGCCTTTGGCACCAGTACCTTTGATGTGGCAGTAAGGGATGATGGTGGTACGGAAAACGGCGGGGTGGATACTTCATTACCTATGAGGTTTGCCATCACGGTAAATCCGGTGAACGATCCTCCCAGAGTAGTTAGCTCCATAGCTAATCAAACCGCTCTTGAGGACCAGCTTTATACATTTACCCTGCCTGCCGGCACGTTTGTGGACATCGACGAAATGATTAACCTGAGCTATTCTGCAGAACTGGAGGACGGCAGCCCCTTACCGGCGTGGCTTAGCTTCAATGTGCTGACTCTGGAATTCTCCGGTACACCTGATAACACCGATGTAGGCTCATACCGTGTGAAAGTGATCGTTCGTGACAGTGAAATGGCTGAGACTTCTGATGTTTTCAGGTTAAATGTGATCAATGGCAATGACAATCCCACAGACATTACACTGGACAACAGTTCCATTGCAGAAAACCTTCCGGCTGGTACGGTCATAGGCTTTATGAACACCTTGGATCAGGATCAGGAAGATGAGCATGTTTATTCACTGGTTTCGGGCGAGGGGAGTGATGATAATGATAAGTTCAGGATTGTGAGTAATCAGCTGCAGTCAGCCAGGATCTTCGATTTTGAAACGCAGACCACTCACCGTATCAGGATCAGGTCCGATGATCAGAAAGGCGGGGCCATATCCGTTGCGTTTGTGATACAGGTGAGTGCAAACAACACCTCTCCCGGAGACATCGCATTAAGTTCGGATGCGATAAGGGAGGGTAACGTTCCCGGAGCGACGGTGGGATTTCTGAGCACACTTGATCCCGATGTCAACGAAGCTCATTTGTATGAGTTGGTTTCCGGTCAGGGTAGCGATGACAACACCATTTTTACCATAGAAGACAGGGAGCTCAGGGTCTCGGAAGTCCTGGATTTTGAGACAAGATCGCTGTACCGGGTACGGATACGATCTACCGATGCCTCAGGGGACTTCCTTGAAAAAACCTTTGAGATCAATGTGACGGATGACGAAAACGATTTGATCACTTCCCTCGATACTGATAGGGAAGACCGCCTGTACATCTATCCCAATCCATTTACAGATCATCTTATCATTGAAGCTCCTGTATCTTTGACTTCTGTCACGCTGCAAATGGTGAATGTACATGGTACCCTGGTCTTCGATCGAAAAGTCACCGGGTATGAGAATTCCATCAGGTTCATACCACCTTCAGGACTTGAATCAGGCTTTTATTTCCTCCGATTGATCTTCAATGATCATTACTGGGTCAGGGGAGTGATCAAAAAATAGCGACAAAATGACATATTTTCTACTTCCTGAATAAAAATAATATGCCGAATTGACAGTAAAATCATTAAAATACCTTCTTCCAGGCATCTTTTGTTCGATGGCATAAGAGTTGATCAATTCTTAATGAATTTGATAAAAACTTAAAAAGGAGGAATCATGACACTTATGCGAAGAACTAACAGCCTGTTCCCCACCTTCTTTGATGACTTTTTCGGAAGGGATGTATTCAATATAGATAAGAATTTTTGGGGAACGAACTCTGTGCCAGCAGTAAACATTAAAGAGGAAACTGACGCTTTTTATGTAGAAGTGGCAGCGCCTGGTATTGACAAAAAGGACTTTAAGGTAGAACTTGACGACGACCTGCTTACCATTTCCTATGAGAAGCAACAAAGCAACGAGGAAAAAGGTGATTATACCAAGAGGGAATTCAGCTATCATTCGTTCAGGCGCTCTTTCAATCTACCTAAAACGGTAGAAAACGCAAAAATAGAAGCTAAATATACCGATGGTATACTGCACCTGGTGATCCCCAAGAGGGAAGAAGCGAAACAAAAGCCTTCCCGGTTGATCGAGATCTCGTAAGGTATTGATTGGGTTAAACAGGTAGGGAAGGCTGTACAAGCCTTCCTTTACTTTTAAAATTTGGTGAATGGCACAACAATTGCCTTATTTGGACGTATTACCACTTACTTACCATATGACCTTACAGGTTACAAGTTATTGACTCAGGTATATTTTAATTGTAATTGTTTTAAGTTGACTGAAGTATGAAAAAGTTTAGTGCATTGTTATTGGCTTCTGTTATGGGTAGTATTCTGACGATTGGATCCTATGAACTAATGGATCAGGGGGAGTCAAAAACCGTGAAAGTGGAACATATCGATAAAACTCCCGTTGTGAATGCGGCATATTCGGTAAATGAGGCAGGAGAGCTGGTGGCTTTGGATTTTACCGGCGCTGCGGAAAAGGTAATGCCTGCCGTGGTACATATCCGCTCTACGCAGATCGGGAATTACTCAACTCAGGGACAGCAGCAGATACCGGAACAGTTCAGGGATTTCTTCGGTCCCTTTTTCAGGGATGACAGAGGTTACCGTCAGGGGCCGAGAGTGGGTAGTGGCTCCGGTGTTATCATCAATAGTGACGGTTACATCGTGACCAATAACCACGTGATCGATGGTGCGGATGAAGTGGAGGTGACCCTGAATGATAACCGAAGCTATAAGGCTAAGGTAATTGGAACGGATCCGACAACAGATCTGGCGGTGATACAGATCAGGGAGAACAGCCTTCCTCATCTCACGCTTGTTAACTCCGACAATGTAAAGGTAGGAGAATGGGTGCTCGCTGTTGGAAATCCTTTTAATCTGAATTCAACCGTTACTGCCGGTATTGTCAGCGCCAAGGGAAGAAGCATTAATATTATTAATCCGGGCAGTCCTGGGGATAGTGTGAACCGGGCCATAGAGTCTTTTATCCAAACTGATGCTGCAGTGAACCCTGGTAATAGCGGTGGTGCGCTGGTTGACCTGAATGGTGACCTGATCGGTATCAATACAGCTATAGCCAGTCCTACCGGAGCGTATTCCGGATATGCTTTCGCGGTGCCTTCCAATATTGTGAGCCGGGTAGTGGAAGACCTGATCTCCTATGGTGTGGTTCAACGAGGCTGGCTGGGAGTAGAGATCAACAATGTGACAAGTGGTTTTGCCCGTGAAAATGATCTGGAAGTGAATGCCGGAGCCCATGTAAGCAATATCGTTGAGAATAGCGGAGCCAAAGATGCAGGCATACGCAAAGGTGATGTTATTGTTCAGATCGATGACATCAAGGTAGATAACACCGCAGCGCTGATTGGCTACGTGGGTAGCAAGCGCCCCGGGGATGTGGTGAAAATGAAGGTGAATCGCTTTGGAAAGGAGATCTATTTTAATGTGACACTGAAAAACAGGGATGGCAATCTCAAAGTGGTCGAAAAGGAACCTGAAAATGTATTTACGGTATTAGGAGCTGACCTTGAGGACCTTGATGATAGCTCGTTGAAAAGGCTGGACATAGACAGCGGCGTACGTGTTAAATCCATTGGTCAGGGTCAGATAAGAAAGCATACCGATATGCGCGAAGGCTTTATCATCACCAAAATAGATGGCAAGAGAGTACGATCCAAAGAGGATGTGATGGAGATGCTGGAGAACAAGGAAGGAGGCGTATTGCTGGAAGGAATGTACGAAGGCCAGTCTGGTACCTACTACTACGGACTGGGTCTTTGATAACATAATAATCCAACCTTCCTAAGCCGGAGGCTTGGGAAGGTTTTACCGGTCTTACCCTCTGGGGTTACAATCGTCATGTTTCAGGTATGCAAAGAAGTAGGTCATTCATGAGGAATGGCCTGATTTTCAAATAGAAGTATTCTAATCGAAGGCTTGAAATTTTTCCTGAATATCAAGTCCTTGTTGAGAAAAAATACGTATACTTAACATACGATCTTTGAATTATTTATACTATGAAAAGACTTTTTAAGATAGGAGAGCGGGTGAAAAATGTACGGGATGGACGAGTTATGGAGGTCTTGACGTACACAAGAAACAAAAACTCTTACTTAGTAGAATGTGCCTGGTTTGACCTTGATAAAAAGGAGATCAGGACCAACAAATTTAAACAGGATATACTTTTAAAAGCCAGTTAAATAAAAAGCCCCGCAACGGTGATCCATCGTTGCGGGGCTTTTTGTCTTTATACCTCTGAGGCTGTCAAGTGTGGTTCAGTGAGAATGATCCACGGGCCTTGAAGTATTCAGGTCTCATTTGGGAGAGGGGGAGATTGATAGTTTGGATGAGTTTTGAGCGCCGTCTTCTTGTTTTGAGCAAATCCGGATACATAAATTGACAGAGCCACGTCCAGGATGCTGGAAATTACAGTTTCAGGTTTTGCACTTCAACTTCAAGGTTTGGCTCATTAATTCTCAAATAAGGCTTCGATGATTCTTTTTTCAAGTTGGTTTGGAAACCAAATACGTGAAATTTCATAGTTTTTGACCTCTAATTCAGATATGCCTTTTTCAGAATTGTCCTTGAGCGACCATAATTTAGGCTCGTCATAAGGGCTCAATACAAAACGTATTTCATCATAATCAGAATCGCGGTATTTGTCATAATGTTCATCAGAAGCCAATACTCTCCAACGTTTCTTCACAAATTCGATGCCTGATGTTTTAACCTGTGGAAATAGCCTTCCTGACTTTGTTATCTCTTCCAAAGAGAGGTTCTTAAGGTTATTGGTTTTTTCAAATACCTCAATCAAAATTCCTCCACCTGCCTGATCTTCTATGAATCTACCAAATGCGTACTGCTGATCCTCCGGGAATTTAACACGTGTATAGCTTTTGGTTGGTTTCTCATTGAGATCAATGAAAAGAGGTATGCAAAATATGTCTCCAGCCCTTAATATGTCTTTGAAATTTTCACTCTTCATAATTATCATTTACAACTGACTTTCGACTTCTTGCCTCCCATTGCCTTGTTGTACTCTTCCTTGAATTTTTTGCCACGAACATCAGTTCTGGTTTTATCAAATGAATTGTACTTGTTCCCTTTATTATTTGGCCCAACTTCCTCGCCAATAGTACCTGTTAAGGTACCATATTTTTCAATATACATCTGTTCATAACCCCTTGCTTCAGCAAAGGTCAAATTTCTTTTTAGTTCAATTACCTGTGTGTTCATATCAGCACGGCCTGTGTCAATGTGCTCGCCCAGTCTCCTGGTTGTGTCATTGCTAATCCCGATATAGTAGGGCTCCTTTGCCCCTTCCTCATAAAGTCCATAAACTGAAAAACCTCCCTGATCAAGTGGAGTTAATCCCATTGGATCGATCAAATAGTTTACATCTTTAGTATAGGAGTATAAATTATCCCCACCACTGAGCTTGATCGGATCCTGGCATATAAAATATCCACTCTCTGGGCTATAATACCTGAACCTATTGTAATACAACCCTGTCTCCTCATCCTCATACTGCCCCGGATACCTGAATGGGATCAAAGAACGTCTTCCCTCCAATTTACGGACATTACCATAAATATCCAGTTCACACGCCCAAACCCGTTCTCCTTCTTCATCATAGGCTTCTACAGGTGTGCCAAGGTAATCACAGATTATGCTGTAGTGTCTGTCTCCCTCAATTTTGGCGCCTGGTGCGAAACTGCCATTTTCAAATACCCATGTTATCAAAGACTGTGGATCTGCTGGTTCGGGCTTTTCATAGTGCAACGCCCCAATTTCATTGACCACTGGCTCCGGACGGTCATTTGCCTCATATTGCCATTCATGCAAGGGTACGTTCCCATCCCATACAAAACGGGTGATCTTCCCCTGATGGATCTTTGCCGTCCTTCTGCCCAACGCATCGTAAGTAAACTCAGTCTCAGTTCTTCCGGGTCCGGTGACCTTTTTTAGCATCCCGTTCCCTTGCCATTCGTAGTGCCAGGTGCCTCCTTTGCCTGTTTTACTGATCAGGTTCCCTTCTTCGTCATAGGTATACCGCCATTTGTCATCGCTGAGCAACCGGCCTCCTGACCCATACCTGCGATCTGTTCGTCCCTTTGTTTTGTAAAGGTTGCCTACCTCGTCAGGCAACTTGTAATCATAACCACCGTCTTCATATTGCGCCCATGCCAGATTACCAAAGGCATCATGATGGTAAATGGTTTTGCCGCCGGAGAGTTCGTTGATCATGGTCTGCAGCCGGTCATTAACATTCCATTGATAACGCCGATGACGTGTGGTATGAGACTGTGCCTGAACCGTCTGACCAACGGGCCGGCCTGTTTCGTCATATTCCCAACGGCTGACTACTCCGCCACTCATCCGGCGTTCTACCTCCAACCCCAGCAGATTACGCTGTATGCTGGTCTCCCATCTACCACTCCTGCCGTTATCCTGTGAGATCTTGTTATGTGCAGAAATGCCCGTTACATGACCGAGTGTATTGTGAGTAAACTGTATATCTGCGCCAAGGCTGCTCATTAGATTGATGCGGTTGCCGGCCCGGTCATATTTACTGGTCACCTCCTGCTCCAATCCGGCGTGTGCAGCCCCCTGGACCTCGCTGATCACCCGTCCAACAGCATCTCTTTTGAAAATGACCACACCATCCTGATTACGGGCCTCCAGCAGGTTACCACTGTTATCGTATGAAAATATCTCCCACGTATCATCACTATGCCCGGCACGGATGATCCTGCCCACCGCGTCATATTCGTATTCCGTATGCCGTTCTCCCTGGCGATCTACTTTATATACTTTTCCGGCCCGGTCGCGGTGGTAGTATCGCGTCAGGTCATCGAAGCCTGTTTCTTCGACAATATCCCCGCGCCGGTTCCTTGAGAAGGAATACACTTCTTCCCTTTCGTTGCTAATAGAGGTAAGTTGCTCTTCCTTATTGTAGTTAAAGGTGATCTTCGTGCCATTTTCTGCCCGGCTCCTGAGGCTTCCCAGCGGTGTATATTCAAATAATACATGATGATGCCTGTCACGGGCTTCTACTACCTCGTCATAGGCATTGTAGCGCAGGTTCACACGATTGGTATCACCCTGGAGAATTGTATTGACCCTGCCAAGGGCATCATAGCTGAACTTTTGCACATTGCCCACCGGATTTTTTACTCCTGTCACTTTTCCACGAGCGTCATAGCTCCATTCCGTAACCCCTCCTTCCGGTAGTTCCATTTGTGACAGGTTATGGTGAATATCATAGGTAAGCCTGATCGTCTTCCCATTCTCCGCGGTGATCGTCTCTACGAGATCCTGATCATTATACTCCAGGTAGAGGCTGCTGTTATCGGGAGCGGTGGCACTCATCAGCCTTCCTTGTTTGTCATAGTTGCGTAGAGATTTCCCTCCGTTGGCGTCCATGGAAATTATCAGCCTGTCCATATCATCATAGAGAAAACGCTCTACCGTACCGTCAGCATGAGTTACTGTTTCAAGGTTGCCGCGGTCATCATAAGTATACCCTGTCAGGTTACCCTCTTCGTCAATTTCACGATAGGGTTCCATGAATTCCGTGTATTCAAAAAATCTGCTGTTTCCCAGAGCATCCTCCTCCTGTGTGACAAGGAAGCTATGATCGTAATAGATCGTTTGCGTGGCTCCCCGACTATTTGTGATCTCATTATACCCTTCAAAATAAGTAATGGAACCCTTAAGTGTACCATCCTCACCGGAAGTATGCACACACCTGCCCTGCTCATCGTATTTCCAGAAGAAGGCCACACCGTTACGATCCGTTTTGCGCACCATGCGGTGATGCTCGTCGTATTCCATGCGGGTAGGTTGCTCCATGGCATCACAGGCGGCTGTCATGTGACCCTCAGCATCATATTCATAGCTCACCAACGGATCCGGATCTTTACCTAAGTGTATGGCAATGATCCGGCCATGCTCATCATGTTTAAGGTGAAGGGCCCTTCCGGAACTATCCGTCATACCTACAAGAACGTCACCATCATAGTCAAAGGATACCCCATGGCCCTGTTCATTTTCCAACCGAACAGGTTTGTAGATCCTGTTCACCCCGTTGACCGGGACCAGGCGCCACATGGTACGATCATCAAGGCTAAAAAGTGAATAGCCCTCCGGAGTTTTCGTCAGCTGGATTCTTTCTGATCGGTTGAAGGAAGAGTCATTGGTATTTTTGAGGTATTCAAAAGCCACATACCGGCCGTCAGGCAGTACGACACCGATTACTCCCTCCTCTTCAAAAGCTGACAGCGTTACGTCGTAGCTGTGATGGTGACCCGTACCGAGTGGGCCTTCATACTGTGAATCCGAATAGTAGTTCCGCTGCCATACGAGGGGTAATGGACCCGGAAGTTCGAAATCCACATAATCGTAGATCATACGCCCCGTTACCAGGTCCACAGGTTCAAAGCCGAGGCGGCAGAGGTTCCTCTTCAGTCCTTTGGTGAATGTATTGTTGCCAGGAAGTAGCTTATTGAGTTTGGTCATAGCCCTTCCCATACTTTTGAAAAGGGCACCCATGCCAAAGCTGGCAACCAGATTGATAAGCGCTCCGGTCCAGTCAGGGACGTAGGGGGCGCCCACGTATACCGGAGGTCCCGTAGGAATGGGCAAACTGAACGAGGTGGGGGCGAACAGGCTGGGGATAGGGATGAATTTCTTGCCCGGGGACAGGCTGAGCGGAATACCAATATCATTGCAGGTCATTTCCATGTGACCTTTGGGGCTGATACGCCGCCCTTCTATATACGCATTTTGACTGCCGAAGAAATTGACAGACTCGTGCCCTATTATAGGGGTCATTGCAAAGGGCCCGGTGAACAGAGGTATGTGTACGAAGGTACCTATTCTTCCACTTGTATCGCTAACACCACGCATGATGTTATTAACATAGGTAGTGCCACCCACAAAAGGGATATAATCGAACGGATCGATGACAATACCGATGTAGGGATGGATAGGGTTAAAGGGTGGCAGGGTATTGAAATGAATGTCCACCCCTACCACAGGAGTGAAATGGTTGTTAGTCAGAAGCATAGGGCACGGGCATTTCTTTTTTCTTCTTCACTTGTTCCAGTATTTGTGAGATATCCTCTCTCCACCTCTCTCCATAGAGATCGGTCATTCTTTTGATCAGGTCCTCTGTTTTTGCAGGCTCCTTTTCTTCAAAATTGATCAGATAGTGGTGAGCCAGGTAGGCATATTCCGTCACTTTAAGTTGTTCATTACTCATTTGCAAACCGGTCTGGTAGCCTTTCTGAACAGCCATCAGGTATTCTTTTTGCAGCTTGCTTTTCCTCTCCGCGGTATAAACAGCCATTTTACAGGCGCCGATCGCCATTTCAGGCAGGCCGGTTTGCTCAGCTGTTTCTGCCTGCCGCATGAACCAGTTGAAAGCGTCCCTGTACTCCTTTTTCATACTGGCCTGTGCGCCATGGTACGCGTAAAACTGGAGAAGAAGAGCACCTGCTTCCCTATCGTCTGAAGCCAATGGCTTTACCACCCTGATCCCCTGATCAAGTAACTGAACTGTCTTTTTCTCATTTTTAAAATGCATCAGGAAACCGGCATATACCAGGTGCGCCGAAGCAAAAAAGGTTTTGTTACCGGTACGCTGGGTCACGGTAAGCATACGCTCGCCCCATAGGTGCACGTCATCCGGCCGGTTATGGGACACTGCTTTCGACATTTCAAAAAGGCACTTTCTGAACTGTACCTGAGGGTCGGCCGGATTGCCACTGGTAGCCAGCTCTTCCACTGCCCCCTTCAGATCCATATCACCAGGTTCCAGCGTAAAACTCTCCGGGTAGGTCTCCCGTATGCTACGTTCCAGATGGCGGTCCGTGGTGTGGTCCAGCAGCATCAGATTCACATTGTCAGGCAGCCCTTTTTTATGTAACCGGATGAGCCAGTCATTATAATCCGCAAAACTTCTCACATGCCTTGGCACCAGGCTAAGCACAAGTTTTTCATGGGTTCCGGAGAATTGTGAGAAGCTGTGCAGTGTTTCAAGCAGCAATTCATCACCCGGATGTTCTTCTTCAGATAATGACAGCTTATCCTTTAAAGAAGCTATGTCCCAGGACAGTTCAGGATTTTTTTCCTTTTGCTTATCGTATGTTTCCAGCCAGTCCGATGTAAGTTTCCTTGAAAAGGTGGCAGGGTCATCAAACGGGGTGAACATAGCCACAAATAACTCTGGTAGCCTGCCATAGGGTGATGATTCCAACTTGAGCATTCCCATATAAAGCTCGACATCGGAGGGCTCCATGAGCCAGCGCGCCACTTTCCAGTCAGGATACTCCCCTGATTTCTCCTGCCATTTGATGCGAAGTGCATCAATGCGTTGTGCTATAGCATTGTGCTGATTACTCATAGGTTCACAGAGTGGTCATAAATACATTTCAAAAACCCCAAACGGGGATTGGATCGGGCAGTGAGGCTCAATTCGCACGTCGATGTCAAAAGCTGTGGTGCCTTTTGTTCTAATTCAGGAACAGCTGCCCTCCTTTTACATTGGTCATGGTCTGGCCGTTCACATCCACCAGTTTTCCCGATATTTCAACATTGCTTTCCCCTGTCACCGTAACCTTGGGCGCCCCTTCTTCAATTTGCGTATCACTGGCCACGCTAACCTTTTTCTTGCCTATAATGTTGACCTCTTTTGCGCCAATGTTCACCGTATCCTCAGCGGCTATGTTGATCTCTTTGGAACTGATGTTGACAACGTCAGGAGCTGAAATACTGATGGTATTATTGGCTGTGTCAATATGTACTACATTGCCACTGGCATCGTAGATCACTATGTATTCCTTGCCCTGTTCATCATGCAGCTCTATGGAGTGCCCACTTCTGGTTCTGATAGCCTTCACATTATTCTCGGCCGTAGTCCATCCGTTGGGCTTGGCAGCACCATGGTACACTGTCCCCATCACAAAAGGCTTTTCGGCGTTGTTGTTTTCAAAACCGATCTGTACCTCCTCTCCAATTTCCGGAATAAAGTAGAATCCCTTGTCGCCTCCGCCATGAGGTGAAACGATCCTTAGCCACGGACTGTCAACACCCTTGTTCCAGTGGAAAGCTACCTTAACTCGACCCAGTCCTTCAGGATCATTGTTATCTGTGACCAGCGCAGTCTGCGTCTCCCCCAGAGGTACAACCTCCGGATTAGTATAGGGAGGGGCCTCTATGGCAGCCGGCACAGCCTCAAACTGATTTTCATACCTGCCATTACTTTCTGAATAATGCGTAATGGCGGTAACAATATATTCTCCCTGGCTATGGCCACGATCTGCATTAAAGGTCAGCCCTGGTTTGAGCGCTGAATTTATACTTTGTCCCTTAAACTTTACCAGACCGGCCACATAGGCCTTTTCCTTGAGTTCCTTGAATTTCTCCAGCTCTGCCTTGTTAGACGTGTTGTTAACATATCCCATTTTGTTTCCTGAGCCCCGGAAGAGCTGCGCCGACGCATCGGCGGCTGCGGACAGATAAAGATCACTACCGGGAGCTGAGGCCGGGGGCACCTCATCCCTGTTGTCCTCTCCCGTAAGCGGATCATAACTGGTAAAGGGATATACAGAAGAACGCAGTTGAGTGTGAAGATGCATGTAATTCAGGTCTACGCCGTTAACAAGGGTGGGGCCGTCGGACTGGGGTGGGCCTATTACCAGCTCCTCACCGTTGTAGTACATAAATTCTCCATAACGTACACTCAGTCGCTGCAGAAACCTGAAATCGGTCTCGCGGTACTGAACAATGTAGGGAAATGTATCCGTGGTGTTGGGTTTGGCATTGGCGCTCAGCACATTGCCGGGGACATCCGAAAGTGCTTCATTGATGATCTGTTTCAGGTCTGCTTCTTCATAGGCCTGATTCTGGGGCACATCATCGATGAGTACGGTGGGAGAGGCACCATAGATCACCAGTCCGGAGGAGGCATTACTTTGCCCCTGTACCTCTGTACCGGTAATGACGTACTTGCAATAGTGATCGCCCATTTTGATATGCACCAGCTTACCAAGAAATTTCTGGGCCATATCCTCTCTTCCTGCCATGTCCAGAACGGATTGAAGGTCAAGCCTCCAAAGAAAACGGAAGGTATGGTGTCCGTGTATAGGTTGATGAATGTTGAGGTCTGCATATTTGACAGGTTCATCCAAACCGTCAATGAAGATCTCAACCCGGGTTTGGAGGTCAGGGAAATTTTGCATGGTTCCTTTTTTGATTTTATGAATTGAATACCCATGTACCTGCATATGGATCACGAAGGTCACGGGGTCTGACTATTGTAAAGGATCAGGAAGAAAAAATGCCCACATCAGCAGGCATTTTTGTATACATGATAATTAAATGTCAGGATATACTTTTACACCCACTCATTTTCATGATTTGCAGTACCAATACTGATCTTTCTCGCAGAGATGGTAAAGGTCTCTGTCATGGTTTCGTCGTTGTAGGCGTCGAAGTTTTCGTTGTATTTTACGCAATACCCATCCTCAAACTTCACTTCTTTCAGTTTGGCGTCATTGTCTACCTTTTTGTAGGTAATGGTGCCGGATTTTCTGTCGAAGTTGTCCATCATCCAGTTGGGAATGAGATCACTGTCAGTACTCTCAATGGTGATGTCGATTCGGCCGCCGTAGTTGATCGATGACGGTTTACCGATGGCGTCCACTTTTTGGGTGAATTCATAGTTGCACTTCAAAACCCTGTAGTCCTTGCCATCAAGGTTTAGATAAGCTTTAAAAGACATAATAATAATAAGTTAGAGTGAATAATAATATTTATCTAATAAAGTTATTTCATTTTTTATGAATAGTCAATGAATTCTCAACCGTGGAATGATTTTCTTAGATGAGTTACCATATATCCCGTTGAACGTACCTGGGTGCTGAAGTCATCGCATTTTCAGTGGGCAGTTAGAGACTTCGGGCCCTGAAATGCACTATAATTTCACGGAAATAACAGTGCGCCTGATCAGTTGTAGAAGCTGAAGATCACAACCATAAAAGTCAACGTATGGAATAATGCTGACCAGTACGATGAAAGCAAAAAACCCTGCGACCGGATACGGCCACAGGGCTTTATATTTTTTGAATAAACAGGTACTTAGTAATTGGATCCTGCGCGGATCATGGCGCAGCGAAATCCGATGGTAGAGGTTGAAGAATCCTGATCAAGGTATCTTCTTGTTCCCGGAGACAGCCAGTAGGCCACATCTTTCCAGGAACCTCCTTTATAGACACGGGCTTCATCCGTGATCATGGAAGTAAATCCTTCAGGGTTATTCTCGTAGTCACTGTTGTAGTATTCTTCACCAGTATTAGGGTTCTTAACTTCATCGAGATATCCATCCCTTCTGATAGGGTTCAGGTCATCGAAGTCCTGGAACGACATGGGACGGTAAACATCCAGCACCCATTCGTTAACGTTTCCTGCCATATTATAAAGGCCGAAGTCGTTGGGAGGGAACTCATAGATATAAGACGTAATAAGAGCACCGTCATTCAGCTTACCGGCTATACCGGCGTAGTCACCACGACCTCTCTTGAAATTGGCCAGGAAGTAACCCATCTCTTTTCCATAGGGATTTCGCAGTGCATGGCCATCCCATGGGTAAAGTCTTTGATGCGTCTGGTTTTCGTCCAGCCATTGTGTACCAATCAATGCAGTAGCTGCGTATTCCCACTCCGCCTCAGAAGGCAGCCTGTAGTTGGGAAGTACCACACCGGACTCCAGCGGGATGCGACCTCCTGTGGTTTCCGGAAGCTCTTCGCCGGAGTCTTCCAGAAGTTTCATATTTACCGCCTGTGTTCTCCAGTCAGCGTAATTGTTGGCCTGTACCCAGCTCACACCTACTACGGGGAAATACCTGAAACCAGGATACCTCAGGTAATGATCAGTATAGGGATCATTGTAGGCCAGTCTTGCCTCCCAAACAGTAGTGTCCGGCAAGGCAGAGATATATACTTCTCTTGAAGAATCGGAGACATTGAGATAGTGCAGATACTCCAGCCAGTGGATATTGGCGATCTCTGTTTCATCCATGTAGAAAGAAGCCACCGAAACGGTTCTTTCCAGGTTATCCCTTCTGTTCAGGATATCCTCTTCAAAAGATCCCACAACAGCCCGGCCACCTTCAATAAAAACGAGGTTGGGACCTTCCGGCTGACCGCTGTAAGGATTCACCATGAATCCATTATTGTCTTCATCATTATAAACCAAACCTGTGGCTGTACTTACTGCTCCCGGATGTACACTGGTAGGCTTTCCGCCTCCACCGCCAAGAAAACAAGATGTAAGTAACATTGAACCACCGACAACAAAAAAAGCACTTTTAATTAAGCTCGCAGTTCTGTTCATACCTGTAGTATTTATTCAAAAAAATAGAATCACTCGTTAAAAAAGCAACGTTAGTTTATGAGTTTTGCATCAACAAGGTGGCAAAATAACATTTCTATTTGACAATTTTCACACAAAAATTTAAAAATTTCTGTACGATCATTTTCTTTAGCTGCTTATGATCCATTTTTTGAATAACTGTTTTTGTAGGGATATATTATATCCTGTTCTCTGTTTTTGTGAAAATTCACAGGTTGGAAATGCCTTTCACCCCTGTTCATCAACCGTCAGTTCAGGGTAAGATTCGTAAATTGACGGAACAGGCCTAATATTACATTACCTAACCTGGTCGGGCCAGAACCAAAAACAAGGATCATACCTGTTTTTTCTTTTGGGCGCTCACAGGACGAAGGGGTATGGTTATTAAGTTACTGGGTTATTAGGTTACTAAGGAGTTCTACAGACCTAATAACCCAGTAACTTAATAACGTTTGGAAGCCAGGAAATCCTGCCACCACCGATAACTATCGGTGGCGGTAGAAATTAAATGGGTAAAGTATTAAACGGCTTTTATGATTGACATAGACAGGATCAACAAGGCGAAACTGTACTGGATGTTCCAGGTGGGAGGCTGGATGCTTTTCTATGTCCTGTTCACTGCTGTGGTCCTGTATTTTGTAGGGTTTTACTGGGAGATCATCGCAAGCTATGCCACCACCACTGTAGTGGGCTTTACGCTGACCCACCTGTTCAGGGGTTATGTCATCAAAAGAAATAACTGGTCCAAATACGGGATATTCAGGTTGGTACTGCTGGTGGGGTTTTCATCCATTCTTCTAGGGTTGCTATGGTCGCTTATTGTTATCCCCATATCGAAAATATTCTTTCCGCTGGTCATTGAAGGACAGCCGGAGTTCAACTGGCTGATCGAGGTGATCCTTACTTCGGTCAATCTTTCCATTACGATCCTGGGCTGGCAGTTGCTGTATTTTGTATTTCAGTTGTTTTTCAGCTTCCGGCAAAGTGAAGTGGAAAAATGGAAGCTGGAAGCCGCTGTGAAGGATGCTGAGCTGATCGCACTAAAGTCACAGATCAACCCTCATTTCATTTTCAACAGCCTGAATAATATACGCTCGCTGGTGGTGGAAAATCCGGAGCGGGCCCGTGATATGATCACGCATCTCTCAGGGTTGCTGAGGTATTCTGTTCAGTTCAATAACAAGGAGAAGGTAAGCCTCGAATACGAACTGGAGATCGTACAAAATTACCTCAACCTGGAATCTATCCAGTTTGAGGATCGTTTACAATACAAGCTGGAGATCAAGCCGGAAACACTGGAGATGAAGATCCCACCCATGGCAATTCAGTTGCTGGTAGAAAATGCTATAAAACATGGCATTTCCAATTTACCCAACGGAGGTCAGGTCAAAGTAAGATCCTACCTTGAGAATAATGTCATGGCTGTGGAGGTGATCAACAGCGGCCAGCTCAAGGAAAACACCAGTGGAACAGGGATCGGGCTTAAGAATGCCTCTGACCGTCTGAAGCTGCTTTTTGGTAAGCTCTCCGATCTTAAGATAGAGAACCTCGATCACCAACATGTACTGGCTAAATTTACCATACCTATAAATTAGTCTGAAATGAAAGCACTTGTAGTAGATGATTCAAGGCTGGCCCGTAACGAATTAAAACGCCTGCTGAAGGAATTTGACCATGTGGAAGTAATCGGAGAAGCTGCAAATGCGATGGAAGCGAAGGAGAAGATTGAGAATGACAAGCCGGACCTTGTCTTCCTTGACATCCAGATGCCCGGAAAAAACGGATTTGAGCTGCTCGAGGACCTGGAATATGTACCGGATATCATCTTTACCACAGCGTATGATGAATACGCCATAAAGGCATTTGAATACAACGCACTGGATTATCTCCAAAAACCGGTTCAGAAGGACCGGCTGGCCGGGGCGGTAAGCAAGGTAACTGAAAAGAAGGAGAAAACAGAGCTGGCCGGTGAAGACCGGATGACGGAAAATGATCAGGTGTTTGTAAAGGATGGCGAAAAGTGCTGGTTTGTCCAGCTCTCCAATGTCAGGCTCTTCGAGGTGGATGGCAACTACACAAAACTCTATTTTGATGAAGAGAAGCCGATGATCCCGCGCACGTTGAACTACCTCGAATCCAGGCTGGACCCTAAAACATTTTTCAGGGCTAACCGGCAGCAGGTGATCAATCTGAAATGGGTGGACCGTATCGAGCCATGGTTCAGTGGAAGTATCAAGATCTACATGAAGGGAGGTCATGAGGTAGATGTATCCAGAAGGCAAACTCAGCGGTTTAAGGATCTGATGAGTTTTTAGACACAACGCCAGGTAAGAAGGGCCAAAATGCGCAATAAACTGGTTTTTAAAAACATTTCATCTATTGACACGAACTTCAAAGACTTAAAAATTGTACTTTTAGATATGGATCTACAGACCAAAAAGCTTCATTTTATACAGGAAATACTGGCTGCAAGCAACGAAAAAATCATTGACAAACTAGCATCTGTTTTAAGAAAAGAACAACAGAACATAGACCCGGTATTAAAGGAAAAGCTCACTAAGAGGATATTGAGGGCTAATGAAGACATAAAAGAAGATAAATTATACAGCCGAAAAGAAGCTGAAGTGAAAATCCGGAAAAAACCGGATTTATGAAGGTCGTTTATACCTATCAATCTGCTCTTTAGCCTTGAGGAATTGTTGAAATTTTCAATTGTGCAACAAGGGCTCACCCCAGAAAAGTACCTTTAATGACAGAATGTTCGTTGGATCAGGCGGATAGCCTGACTTTCAATCCCAACAAAGGACAACGTGGGGAATATTTACAACACCTCGATCAAGATCACCGCAAAATAATTGAAGGACATGTTAAGATCATTTACAAGGTTGAAAACAACACTATTTACATCACGGATTTTTTTGATTCCAGGCAAGACCCTGCTAAAATAAAGGGATAGGCCTGATAACGGGCCACACTACAATTCAGCACCTAAGAACCCCAACCCAAAACTATCGGCAAAAGGCAGTTTTTCTCGTTAAAATGCTGAGAATGAGTCCCGTTTTGGGAATGACATTCTTGTTTTGAACCCTTTTTTCAAGGAGAAACCCTCTGTATCAGGTGTTTAAGCCATTTTTCCTTATGGCACAATGTTTACCTGTACCGTTCACAGATTTTACTTTTTAGACTTTAAATACCATGATCTCACTGAACGATTTTCAAATTTTACCCTTCAACAAAAAGTGTGACTTTATCACAGTCTTTGCTGACTATCTGCTTTACAGGGTAGAAGAAGAAAAGAAATATTATCTCTACTCTATGCAGGACTACTTCGTAGAGGTATGCTACCTGCCTCATGAGGGTAGAGTGCTGGGCATCAATGCTTTTCACAATATTGAAGACCTCGAGGAGTACTACGATTTCATTGATATTTCAGATCTGGGCCTTTAATAGCTCACCCGGGACCATTCTGCTAAGAAGGTTTTTGGCATCATCTACCTTCAGCACGTCATCGATGGTCAGGATCAATCGGTTTTTATGTTCTCTTAACCTGCAGTTTTTAGGATGAGTCTGCACATAGGAGAGTATGTTGCCAAAGATCTCTGAATTGAAATATTCTTTCCTGTCAGAGCTTACGAAATAACCCTTTAGCTTTTCCCCCTTCAGGGTGAGCTTTTCAAAGCCCAGCCGTTCAGCTATCCATCTTAGCCTGACGGTTTCGATAAGGTCTTTCACAGGCTCACTCATAGGACCAAACCTGTCGATCAGGGAGTTTTGGAATTTCACAAGCTCATCTTCCGATCTGATGTTATCCAGTTTGGAATACAGGCTTAAACGCTCCGAGGTATTGCTGACATAACTCTCGGGTATGATCAGCTCAAGGTCAGTCTCAATGGTACAATCCTGGACAAGCACTTGGGCTGTAGCCGATAACTCTTTTTCAAACAAGTCCCTGAATTTGGTTTCCTTTAGCTCCTGCACGGCTTCATCCAGTATTTTATGATAGGTATCGAAGCCCAGGTCTGTAATAAAACCACTTTGCTCGGCGCCTAGTAAATTGCCGGCGCCACGGATATCGAGGTCTCGCATAGCCACCTTAAATCCATCACCAAGGTCTGAAAATTCTTCCAGCGTGCTTAATCGCTTGCGTGAATCAGACGAAAGGCCGATCGTCGGCGGGGACAGTAAATAGCAAAAGGCTTTTTTGTTGGATCGTCCCACCCTGCCACGCATCTGATGCAGATCGGACAGTCCGAACATATGTGCCTGGTTGATAATGATGGTATTGGCATTAGGGATGTCAAGGCCGGACTCAATAATATTGGTGGAAACAAGTACGTCATATTCCCCTTCGATGAACCTGATCATCACCTTTTCCAGAACAGCGCCGTCCATCTGGCCATGGGCCACCCCTAAGCGGGCGTCCGGCACCAGCCGCAGGATAATGTCGGCTACCTGATCAATATCTGCAATCCGGTTGTGCACAAAAAATACCTGACCTCCTCTTCTGAGCTCAAAGCTGATGGCATCACGCATGATCCCCTCGTTAAAAACATGAAGCTCCGTGGTTACCGGCTGCCGGTTAGGCGGTGGTGTAGAAATAATGCTCAGGTCTCTGGCACCCATAAGAGAAAAGTGCAATGTCCGGGGAATGGGAGTAGCCGTCAGCGTGAGAGCGTCTATATTCACCCGCATCTCCTTCAGCTTTTCCTTCACTTTCACCCCAAACTTTTGCTCTTCGTCTATAATCATCAGCCCCAGCTCTTTGAACCTGACATCCTTGCTCACAATACGGTGGGTGCCTATAAGGATATTGGTTTCACCGGATTCCACTCTTTGCAGCGTTTCCCGGATCTGCCGGGTGGTCCTGAAGCGGTTGATGTATTCCACCTTTACAGGAAAATTGGCCAGACGCTCCGTAAAGGTACGGTGGTGCTGCATAGCGAGAATGGTCGTGGGCACCAGTATAGCCACCTGCTTGTTGTCTGTTACTGCCTTGAAAGCAGCACGTATGGCTACTTCGGTTTTACCAAACCCCACATCGCCACACACCAGACGGTCCATAGGATGCTGCTGTTCCATATCTTCCTTTACATCCGTGGTGGCTTTGGCCTGGTCCGGTGTGTCTTCATAAATAAAGGATGATTCAAGCTCAGCCTGCAAAAAGCTGTCGGGGCTGAATGCATAACCCGGCGCCTGCTTTCTCTTGGCGTACAGATTGATGAGATCCTCGGCAATATCTACCACCTGCTTTTTGGCCTTCTTCTTTTTGTTTTCCCACTCCGGAGAGCCCAGTTTGCTGATAGCGGGAATTGCCCCTTCCTTCCCGGTATACCTTGAGATCTTATGCAGCGAATGGATACTGACGTACAGCAGATCATCATCCCGGTATATCAGCCGGATGGATTCCTGCTCCCTGCCATTGACCTCCTGCTTTTCCAACCCGGCGAACTTGCCGATACCATAATCGATATGCGTGACAAAATCCCCGGGCTGAAGGGTACGGAGTTCCTTGAGCGTGAGTGCCTTTGACTTGGTATGCTTGTCTTTGGTTTTGTACCGGTGAAATCGTTCAAAGATCTGATGGTCCGTATAACAGGCGATCTTCATTAGCTGATCCACAAAACCCTGTCTCAGACTGATGTTAAAGTCCTGAAATTCCAAGGTGGGGTCAATCTCTTCAAAAATGTTATGCAGGCGCTCGAGTTGCCTGGTGGATTCAGCCGCGATCAGCGTAGTGAAACCCTGCTCAAGATTGGTATGGATGGTCTCAGCTACCAGCTCAAAGTTCTTGTTAAAGGACGGCTGAGGTTGCGATCTCAACTCATAAGCAGTTCCTTTCAGATAGAACCGGTTACCAAATTCTATTTTAGCCAGCGAATTGGTCTGGATTTTAAACGAGGCGGAAGTCTCGAAGAGATCTTCCGGTTTCAACACTACCTGAGATTCGCCGCTTTCTTTCAGGATAGCCTGAAAACTCTGGCTGGCCTTCTCAAAATAATTGTCAATGATGTCCAGCGTCTGCTGATGATCCTTAAACCAAACCTTGGTGTTTGCCGGCATAAAGTCGAGGAAGCCTTGCCGCTCCTCCATGATCAGTTTGGTCTGGATGTTGGGTATGAGATTGATCTCCTTCACCACCTTTTCCGAAAGCTGCGTGGTAGGATCAAAGGTCCGGATACTTTCTATCTCATCGCCGAACAGTTCTATGCGATAGGGAAGATCATGAGCAAAGGAAAATACATCGATAATGCCACCACGTACGGCAAACTGACCGGCTTCATACACAAAATCGGCCTTTTCGAAGTCGTATGAGCTCAACAGCTCACTTAGAAAGCTGACGTCCACTTTTTCTCCTACTCTGGCGGTAAACGTATTTTTAAGCAGCGCTTTCCTGTTTACCACCTTTTCCGTCATCGCCTCCGGATAAGTGACTATGATCTCACCGCTGGAGGCCTTGTGATTGACCCGGTTGAGTATTTCAGCGCGCATCAGTACATTGGCGTTCTCCGTCTCTTCAAATTCATACGGCCGCTTGTAGGAGGTAGGGAAAAAAAGCACTTCCTTGCCTGCTATGAGATTTTGCAGGTCATTGTGAAAGTAGGCTGCCTCTTCTTTATCATGTAGTATGATCAGGTGATTCTGATGGTTGATCTGATAAACGGAAGCTACAATGATCGCGTCAAGGCTCCCTGAAGTATTTTTGACCTGTATACACCGGTCCTCATTCGCCTTCGTGGTTTCAGCGATGGTCTGGATGATACTGTCGGATCGGTAAAGCTTTAAAAGGTCACTTGCCTTCACAGCGGGCAAATTTAGAAAATCCCAATGGGATAGAAGAAACGCAAACGATTGAAGTTTTATATTTTATTTTTTGTCTCCCAATCACATCTTTCTTCAACTATATTTGTTTTTTATATGGATACTAATAAACCCTGAAATGAAAACAGTACAAAGTAAATATAGTCCTCTGAAAGAAGTAAAGGAGCGGTTGGGAAAACCATACCATGATCTCGAATTTCTTCTGGAAGCCTTAAAGGAGGTATTAATTGAAAATGGTGAAGAGGCCATGGCCCATCAGATCCCATGGATCAATGAGTTGCCTCCCTTTGATCCCGAAAAGTTTACCCTGAAACACATTCAGTTGTACAGTATTGTTTTTCAGCTGGTGAATACTGTAGAAGTTAACGGGGCTGTACAGCAAAGAAGAAAGCAGGAAAGTGAGGAATCCCTACGTAGTGTTCGGGGTCTTTGGGCAGATAACTTCAGAAAACTCAGGGAACATGGTGTGACCGATGAAGAGCTTACGAAATGGCTGGGCCACATCAGTGTGGAGCCTGTACTCACTGCCCACCCTACAGAGGCAAAGAGAGCGACCGTTCTGGAACATCACAGGGAACTGTATGTACTCATGGTACAGCGGGAAAATGAGATGTATACGGAAAAAGAACTCCAGAATATACGTCTCAATATCAAATTATCGTTGTACCGACTTTGGAAAACCGGTGAGATCTTTCTGGAAAAGCCTGATATCCAATCTGAGCTGAGGAACGTGATCCATTATCTGACCAACGTTTTTCCCGAAGTACTGCAGGTGATGGATCGTCGTATGATCCAGGCAATGGAGGAGGAAGGTTATAATGCCGAAGGGGTTTTGGATAGCTGCTCATTTCCGAGAGTGACTTTTGGCGACTGGGTAGGTGGTGACCGTGACGGACATCCATTGGTAACGGCGGAAGTAACAGCCAGCACACTGGGCCAGCTTAGGCTGAATGCCCTGGTCGTGATCAGAAGAAGCCTGACCAACCTGGTGAAAAATCTCAGCTTCGCTATCCATCGCCATGAAACGAGCGAAAAATTTCAAAAACGAGCCAATGAGATCCAGGCAAAAATGGGAGAAATGGGAGAACTGGCCATAGAAAGGAACAAGGGGGAAGCCTTCCGGCAGTTTGTAAATCTTGTGACCTCCCGGCTGCCTTTGGATACCGCCCGGGGCCATGCCACTCAGATCTCTGAGTTTGAAGGAGCCTACATGGAAAAGGATGAGCTGCTGTCTGATCTGGAGCTGCTGAAAGAGGAGCTGAAAAGGTACGGCGCATTTACCATTGCATATAATGATCTGAACCATGCCATCCGCTGCGTGACTACATTCGGCTTCCATCTGGCAGCGCTTGACATCCGGCAGAACAGTGATTTTCATGACAATGCCATCACGGAATTAATGACAGCATCCGGCTATGGAGGAAATGACTACATCCAGTGGCCGGAGGAGAAACGCCTTGAATTCCTGAATGAAGAGCTGACCTCCAACCGGCCGTTCACCCATGCGAATATGGAGCTCGGCGAGCACGCCCGGGCTGTGGTAGACGTCTACAAGGTAGCTGAAAAGCATATTTCCCGCTACGGGCTGGAAGGCATAGGATCATTTATCGTCAGTATGACCCGTTCACTGTCCGACCTCCTGGGGGTGTATATTCTGGCCCGGGAAGCAGGACTCACCCTGAAAACAGACAAAGGGATCGTCTGCACAGTGCCTGTAGTTCCTTTGCTGGAAACCATCGATGACCTGGCAGCAGGACCTCAGATACTGGATGACTTCCTGTCCCATCCTTTTACTCAAAGAAGTCTGGAGTATCTGAAAGAGGTAAAAAAAGCAGATGTACAGGTGCAGCAGGTGATGGTAGGCTACAGCGACAGTAACAAGGACGGTGGCATACTGGCCAGCCAGTGGAATCTGTACAAAGCCCAGGCTAAATTGATGGAAGTAGGGGAAAAGCATAATGTACGGATCAGGTTTTTCCATGGTAAGGGGGGAAGCATAAGCCGTGGAGCGGGCCCTACACACTATTTTATAAGTGCTCTGCCTCATTCTTCACTTAATGGTGACATGCGGCTCACTGAGCAGGGAGAAACCATTGAGCAGAAATACGCCAACAAGGTGAACGCGGCCTATAACCTGGAGCTACTGCTGGCCAGTGCTACGGCGAAAACGATCATCAGTAGATCCACACCCAGAAAACCTCACCCACTGGCTGATACCATGGATCAATTGGCTGCTGAAAGTAAAAAAGTATATTCAAACCTGTTGAATGAAGAGGGTTTTATAACGTTTTTCAGGCAGGCCACTCCTATTGACGCCATTGAAAGAAGTAAGATCGGCTCAAGACCCTCACGAAGAAAGGGGATGAACTCACTGGCAGATCTCAGGGCTATACCATGGGTATTTTCATGGGGGCAGTCACGGTTCAACATGACCAGTTGGTACGGACTTGGCACTACACTTACGGACTACAAGGCTAATGATCCTGAGGGTTTTACGAGGCTAAAAGAGGCCGTAAAGACAGATTCCTTTATTCGCTACGTCCTTACGAATGTAGATACCAGTCTGGCGGCTACGGATGAGGAGATCATGGAGCTGTATGCCTCCCTGGTAACCGATGAAGGGATACGTGAAAAATTCCTGTCCCTTTTCCTGTCGGAACTTCAAAAAACACGGGACATCATGTATGACCTGCTTGAGAAGAATATAGCGGAGAGACGTTCACAGCATTACTATTCGAACGTACTTCGGGCATCTACGATGAAGGACCTGCATGCCAGGCAGGTGGCTCTTCTGCACCAGTGGAGAAGTGAAGGACGAAAGGATGATGATGAAGACACAACCCTTATCGCTCTGTTGACTACGATCAATGCTATAGCCGGCGCCATGAGAAGTACCGGATGATAATCCGATTTACCGAACCCCTGTCAACTCATGGGCTGACAGGGTTGTTCAATGAAGCCAGAATATTTTTTACCTGTTGTGCATGCCGTCTGTTGTGTGCATGGGCGAATTGCAAGGCATCGCCAATGGTAAACTTAAGGATGGGCCCAAGCGCTGTGACTACCTTAAATGAACGAAGGTCTTTGCCGGGGAGCGTGTCAAGGATCCTTTCATAATGGTCGAGATTATCCCTGAATCTTGTAATGGGATCGTGTCCCTCCTTTTCTGATACCTGTTTTGGAATGAACGGTTTCAGAGTTTTTACCTTGTAGCGGATCTGGCNNNGGGAGCCAGGCCATTGGAAAACACTGATGCAAGCCACGAGGCTCTGAACCTGCCATTGGATGCCGGCCTGAGCGCAGGTAGCTTCTCTTCGATCTGATCAAGGTACAGCTCTGTGGCTTTGTTCATATGATCGAAGCATTCTGTTATATTCCATTTTTCGGCCGCTGGTTTTTTGATCAGTAATTCGGCAGGCAGCTCCAGAATACTTTCCGTGAAATTTTTCAGCTCCGCATTGTCATCTCTCAGCCGGGTTAAAAAATCAGTGTGGTTGAACGTAGCCATATATCTTTTGCTTTTTTCAAAATTAGCCAGAAGGCTTTAAATGATAGTTGATATAGATCAAGAAAAAGTTGGCGAGCAGAGAGCATGGTGGTGTAACGCTCGCTGTAACCGTCACCTTACTTTTTTGCGCATTCTGCTGAGTGTTTCGGGGGTCATTCCGAGGTAGGAAGCAATGTACTTCTGTGGTACCAGTTGAAATATGTGCGGGCTCTGGTTCATAAGGCGTTCAAACCTCTCTTCCGCTGAAAAAGACCTGGCTTCCAGCTGCCGCCGGGACATTCCGATGAGAATACCTGCGTTGAACATGCGCCCCCAGCGTTCTACCACCTTATGACGATCGAAAAGCAGGGTAAGGTCATCATAATGGATCCTCAAAAGACTGACATCTGAAATAGCCTCAATACACCATTCGGAGGGTGTGCGGGCCAGAAAGGAATCATAGGCTCCGGTATAGTCACCGTTATAGGAAAAGCCGATGCTGATGTCCTCACCGTCCTTTTCAGCATAGCCTCTTACTACCCCTTTTTGTACATAGTAAAAATAGTTTTCCACCTGGCCAGTTTTGGTCAGTACAGTACCCTTGCTTACTGCCAAA
>LYSV01000077.1 GCA_001657315.1 Flammeovirgaceae bacterium BBD 1991-12
CGGGGCTGCCATAGGCGATGAAAGTACCGCCAACTATGCCTCCCCTGCTTCTGTTTCCATTGCCCATGCCGATGGTGATACTTTTACCATGAACAGCATCAGCGGAAGCCCGCAGGGAGTACAGCTTTACGTGGTCAATGAAGCACCAAACAACACCACACCGCCGGCCGGGTACTCCTCCCTTGAGACTTCAAGATACTTTGGGTTGTTTGTTGTGGGCGGAAGCTCAGTCAGCTATACAGCTTCCTACGATTATACCAACAACACCAATATTAATGGGGTAGCCGGTGAGAATAATGCCCGTTTTGCCTCCAGAAACAATAATGCGGAAACATGGATCAGGGAATCTGCCGGTAATGCGCTAAACACGACTACCAATATCCTTTCCAAATGCCTTTCTTCACAGCAACAGGAACTGATCGTCGGCTTCCAGTCTGCTGAGCCTGATCTCGAACCGGGCTCGGGATATACGTTGCAGTTCAACGGATCCAACGATATCGTGTCCAACAGCTCCAGCCTCCCTTCCGACTACACCAAGGAGGCATGGATCAATATCGATGGCAACGGCGCCTCAGGGATCAACAACATCATTTCCGGCAACGGCAGCGGACATGGCTTTTTTGCAGCGCTGAACGCCGGCAGCTATGATCTCAGGGCAGGCCACAGCGGCGCATTCGATCAGGTAGAAGCCGTGCAGGCCATCAGTGCCAATCAGTGGACCCATGTGGCCGTCACCTACAACAGTTCCTCGCAGACCATGACGCTCTATATCAATGGAGCACAGGTGGACCAGCAAACCCTCGTAACCCCTCCATCTGCCAGTGAGGTGATCATCGGTGCTTTTGGCAGTATCCATTACTTCGGTGGGCAGATAGACGAACTCAGAATATGGAATACTGCGCTCTCACAAAGTGATATCCAAAGCAACATGTGCCGGAAAATAAATGACAGTAACCCGTTGTTCTGTGACCTTACCCTCTATTACCGCTTCGATGAAAACTCCGGCACACAGATCACCGACTGGGCCGGTTCCAACACTGGTACCTTTTCGGGAACGTCCAACTGGAGCCTCTCCGGGGCTGCCGTCGGTGATGAAGTTAATTTTTCATTTAGTGTGGACAATTCTACAGTTTTGAATCTGACCTCATCTTCTGCCGGTAGTATGACGGTGAATGTAACAGCAGGCTCCGGCGGCTCTATATTCCTGTATAGAGTAGACGAACAGCCGATCAATAACGCACCACCTACCGGGATAGAGGCCTTATCGGAAGAAGGGTACTGGGGTGTCAAATCCTTTGATGGAACGGGAATAGTCTACGAAGTAGTTTATGACTACTCAGGACATGGTGGTATTGTAGATGAAAATACGCTTAGGCTTATCAACAGGGGTGATAATGCAGACCCATCGTGGATAGAACAATCTGCCACCCTTGATGCAGGATTAAATACGCTGACTCTTGGTGGCCAGACAGGTACAGAATTTATTTTGGGAAGCACCGCCAACAATCCACTTCCCGTCACTTTATTGAATTTTGATCTGCAGGCCGGGGAAAACGCAATAATTGTATCGTGGCGTACAGCCTCTGAAATCAACAATAACCGTTTCCTGGTCCAGCGTTCTGCCAATGCAAAGGATTGGACAACCATTAACGAAGTTAAGGGACAGGTCAACAGTTCTGAGATACGTCAGTACCGCATCACTGATAATGATCCCATTACAGGTAGATCATTCTACCGGCTTGTACAGGAAGACCTCGATGGAACCCGGGAGTATTTTGATCCTATATCAATTGAATTTATACCCCCTAACTCCAAACCGGCTGTTTGGCCCAACCCGGCATCACAATTCGTTTATATTTTGCTGCCGGTAGCCAGTGAAGAATTTGAAGTAGCCATGCATGATCCTCAGGGAAAGCAATATCCTATTGACCTTGTGCAAAATGACAGACTCCTGATCGTCCAAACCGGAGAGCTTCCAGAAGGGGTATATGTGCTCAGGTTGTACTACAACGGAACTATGTCCATGAATAAGGTGCTTATCAAATAGTCAGTAATCTGTCCACAGGTTATGTGGTAAAAATATGTTCTCCTGCCTGGCAAATAAAGACTACCCGGCAAGAGAACATTTGAGATTACAATCCTAGTCTATCCTGTAGCGAAATCCAAGATACGTCATTCGCCCGAAGATCGGCCCCCATACGAGGGAACTGTCAAACCAGGGACTGAAAGGCTCGTCAGCGGCTATTATCGGATCGTCCTGCCGGTAATTGGTCAGGTTTTCAATACCCAGATAAACAGCCCATCCTTTTTTAAGGGTTTTGGTCACCTGTGTATTCATGGTAATGAAATCAGGGGACTCTTCCTCCCGTCTGAAGGTCTCAGGATTACCGGATGTGTCCGGAATTCGCTGAGCTCCGGTCCACTGCAGGGTATAGTCAAAATCCCAGTTGTTCCTCGTTTTATAGGCAACATTAACAAAAGCCCGATTCTCCGGAACCAGTGGCTTCCTCAGCAATCCGGAAGAATAATCCACCATAACATCAAGCCAGCGCCATGCCAGACGTACGTCCACCCTTTTAACAGGTTCATAATCCACCTGCACCTGAAAGCTGGTCGAATAGGAATCCCCCGTCAGACCTGAGAACACAGCCTCCTGAGGACTTCGGTCAAGATCCAGTATCACCTGGTCGGAAAAATCAGTGTGATAAAGGTCCACGGCAATTATTCCATTGCGATAGTTCAGCGTAAAATCCTGGGACACGTTCAATCCAAGGTTCCAGGCCCGGTCCTGCCTGAAGCCATAACCAACGTCCGAGGTTGCATTTTCGAAAAGTATCTGACGTGATGAGGCCAGCACCCCAACGTTTTCAGCAATAACATTGGCTGTTCTGCGTCCCTGGCCGGCTGAGCCTCTGATCACGGTCCCATCAAGAGGACTGTACCGAAGATGCAAACGCGGTGTAAAATAGAGCTCTTCAAACAGGCTGTTGTAATCCAGTCTTGCTCCGGCAATCAGTGTGAACTTATCAAGGTATTCATAGGTGTACTCAAAAAAGGACCCTGTGACATGTTCAGTTCGTAAGAACGCAGCATTGTCAAGTGATTCGTCAAAGTCATCCAACAAATAGGACAGTCCCGTTTTAAATTTATGCTGAGTGGAAG
This sequence comes from Flammeovirgaceae bacterium BBD 1991-12, assembly GCA_001657315.1. Classification (GTDB taxonomy): domain Bacteria; phylum Bacteroidota; class Bacteroidia; order Cytophagales; family Cyclobacteriaceae; genus Fulvivirga. The sequence goes on from LYSV01000077.1 coordinate 3,163, forward strand.
AAATTATGGACTGATAAATGAAGTTTGCATAAACAGACTGCTGTCGTGCATCATAATCGACAAACCCAAAATAACTGTCCATATCATGATATAAACCGGAAAGCTGGATGCCCATACTTTTATAAGGTTTGCCAGTAAACATATACCCCAGCTTACCCCATACCTCATAACGGTCAGAATTTATCTCCAAACCATATCTGTTGGTCGTATTCCGGTCTGTTTCCTCGTCATAGTCCAATTCTCCTCCCCTCTTCCGATCACGCAGTGCCTTTACACCGAACTGGCCCAACCAACCATTATTACCCTTAAATACCCACCGGTTAATAACATTGATTTGACTGGCTACTGGAAAATCCAGAAAACCATCATCATTCATGTCATTTTCGATCGGACGCATATCTCCGTGCAACAGAGTGGTCATGGCCCATTTGTCTCCTATTCTTTCCGTCACATTAAGGTTGAGCTCAGTTCTACCGGACTGATTTATATAACCGTTCAGAAACAGCTTTTCACTTTCCTGTGGTTTTTTGAGTTCCACATTTATATGTCCCGCAATACTCTCGTAGCCATTGACTACGGAGCCTATACCCTTGGTTACCTGAATCGCATTGATCCATGTACCGGGAATATAGCCAAAACCATAGTTCGCAGCGATACCCCTTACCCCTGGCATATTTTCCACATTGGTCATGATATTCGCGCCGGCAAGGCCCAGCATCTGGATCTGACGGGTACCGGTAACAGCATCTGTAAATGCTACATCCACTGAAGGATTGGTTTCAAAACTCTCCGAAAGGTTGCAACAAGCAGCCTTGAAGAGTTCATCCTCATCCATTTCTATGACATTGATACCCTTCAGATAATTCAGTCCGCTGCTGGGTTTCCACCCTTCCACAGTTACTTCCTGAAGCACGTTGTCGGAAACCAGTGTCACCTTCACGTTGGTCTGGCCGGTTACGGTAATGGTGTCCGTCCGGTAGCCGACAAAGCTTACCACCAGTTTTTCATTCCCTTTTGTTCTGGGGATCAGAAAAACTCCGTTATTGCCGGTAACGGTTCCACTGGTGGTCCCCAGCCAGTAAACATTGGCACCCGGCAATGGGGCGTCTTTACCATCTTTCCCTACCTCAACCACCAGCCCCATGAGCCTGTCCTGGGCCGTGGAAAGAAGGGGAATACACAAGATGGCCGTGATCAAAAACCTTTTTGCAATATGTATCATCACTGACCATTAGTGCTTAGACCGCTCCTCGGCTGTATGTGGATCATGGTCGCGGTATAAACAACAGAAAGGCAACTCTGTGTACACCGAATCCGGCGCTTTCGCCTTCTGAGTGTCATGACCGACCGCAGCTATGATCTTGTGGATCTCCTGTATGGACACCTTATCAGGACGCCATGCAATGAACATGTTTTTTGTATTTACATTCCAGTTCACGGCTTTTACACCTTTTACATCAAACAGGGAGGCCTCAATGCGCCTTTTGCACATAATACAGTTCCCAAACACTTTTATGCTGTCCTGAACAACTTTTTTTTGAGCTTTGCCCGGCATGGAAAAGAGAGATGCCAGGATAAATATGGGTAAGATCTTATATAAATTCATTGGTTAACAGATTAATGATAAAACAATGGATAATCAGACTCAGCCTATGAAACTGAGCGCAATGTTTGATCAATTGTTAACCGTAGTGGATGTAGGAAGAGGTAAGAATATAAACAGGTACCGGTCTCGGAGGTGGAGGATCATATGCACGATAGTCCACCTCTTCTACTATATGGAGAAGCACATCCGTTCCAGTAGCGGATATGATAGGCCTCAATGCATAAAGTACTTTATGGCCGAGTGTCGTTGGCTGGGATTGGTGCTGGTCATCCTCCAGAGACACTACTTCCGTCTCATCGGAGCAGCAGCCTGTCATATCCCTTTTATCCTCCCCTTCAAAACATTTTTCCGAGCTGGTGGAAAAATACTCCATGCTCTTCACATGCCCCATACAATGATGCTCGCTCTTGACGATCCCCACCGACAATAGTCCGTAGATTGCAACAAATAGTATAGTAGTAACTTTTTTCAAAGGATAAGGAGGAGTCTATTCGCTTTTACAGATGGCTACCTTTTTACGCCCTGTGCTCACTATATTTTTATTGATCCCGATATTACCGCCAGCCAGTACAACATCACGTGCCTCACCAGTAGCTCCAAGATGAACCTTTACACTACCATCAAATTTGTCGATCAGATCAAAGGTGAATGTAGTTTCATCAGAAAGTGCGGAGACCAACGTGGAGCTGGTGCCACCTTCACCATACAGATCATTTAAAAGAAAGGCTATTTCTGCGTCAGGCACATCCAGATCTCCAAAATGAAGGTGCACGGGATGGTAAATATCACCTTCAGTACCCTCCAGTGAGATGTTCACTTCTACTTCACCGCTCGTTCGTTCGCGGAAGGTGACATTCCCGGAAATGGGGAAATCTGAAGTCTGAAAAAGGTCATATATCAGTTCCCGGCCGGTATAGTCATTGTCGACGGCCGATGATTTTTCATCACAGGAGATGGCAAGCATCGTGACACATACCAGTACTATCGTTAAAAACCTCATATCACTAAAACGTCAGATTTTCTTTTGAGTTCATGAAAATACGATTTTTTGGCCAAAGCTCCATCAGTCCTGCTTTCTTTGGTAAAAGATCAAGTGGTGAGTATCTCAACAATACCGGTTCAAATTTCAAAATCTTAATTGTTTCCAACAAATCCTACCCGTTGGATTCTTCCCTCCGACTTATCACCTTTGTCCACCAATGCTATCCGCATCTACCCTGGCAATACTTATCCTGGGGTTGTATTTTATCAAACTAAAACGTCAGATGCATACCTATATTGCGCTTTTCAGAGGCATCAATGTAAGCGGACAAAAGATCATCAAAATGACAGATCTCAAAAGATATCTTGAGGAATGTGGGTTACGGTCCGTGTGCACCTATATTCAAAGTGGAAATGTTGTTTTCTCATCCAAGAACCCGGATCAAAATGACCTGGTCCAGGTCATAAAGAAGAAAATAGTAGAACAGTATGGTTTTGAAGTCTCAGTTATGATCAAAACAAGAGCGGATCTGATCCATATTCTGGATGCCAATCCTTTTATGAATGATCCTGAAAGGGATACGGCAAGGATGTACTTTACAATGCTGTCTTCAGTGCCGGAAGCAGAGCTTGTTGAAAAACTACAGCGCTACGATTACAGCCCTGAGGAGTACGCATTGCTGAATGATATCGTATACTTTTATTCACCAAAAGCCTACGGGAAGGCCAAAATGAATAATAATTTTTTTGAGAATAAGCTGAAGGTCATAGCCACGACCAGAAATCTGAGGACGCTCGAAAAGCTGATCAATTTAACTGGCGGGTAATGCGGATATCATCAGCCGGTTTTCTTTTGCTTTCGAAAACCGTAAACGATCTGATGCCAGAAATCCTTTGGAAAATCTTCCAGCCCATTGAACCCCAGCACTATGGTACCGCTGTCTTCCGGAATGTAATTTGTTTTAAAGAGATAATCCCACAGACTAAGGCTAATCCCATAGTTCACCCCCTTTGGTCTGTCACCGGGCAGGTACATGGCATGATGCCAAAGGTGCATTACCGGATTATTAAAAATGTATTTAAAAAGGCCCCAGGTGATCTTAACATTGGCATGGTTTAAATGGCCAATGGCGATCGCAATGAAATGAACGATCCATGCCTGTGAAGGCTCAAATCCTCCCAGTATCATTATTCCCAGGGTTTTCAAGGGTTTATAGAGTATGTTTTCCATCCAGTGATATCTCAAATGTGCCGCGAAGCCCATTTGCTCCACAGAATGATGGACCTTGTGAAACTGCCACAGCACAGACCACCGATGCAGGGCTATGTGCGTTAACCACTGAACAAAATCGAGCACCACAAAGAAAACCAACAGTTGCGCCCAGTCCGGAAGAGAAGAAAGATCAATGACAGTCAATGAATCCATAGATATACCAAAAACTGCGGATCCGGATTCGATCAGTGCATAGAAACCGCTAATGGCAATTGAGAAAATAAAAAAGTTAAAAAACATATAAAACCCGTCCAGCCAGAAGTCTTTTCTGAATGCCCCTTGTTCTTTTCTCCATGGGAAAGCGAGTTCCAGACCCCATACTACGAGTGAGATCGCTATCAAACCCCAGAAATAGTTGGTATACCAGGGCACCTGAAAGGTGATCGATTGCCATACCCAGTGTGCATTTCCCCGTGCTGCCTGTACAAATGCTTCTGTATATTCTTCCATGATCTTTGTCTGGTGTTCAGGGTTCAGGGTTGAATGTTCAACGTTTAATGTTCAAAGTTCAAAATTCTGAAATGGCTGGCGAAAAACGATCAGCTACCGGCCTTCTTCTATTAACAATTTATTCTTCCAGTTCATACCATTCAATATTGGCCAGTTGTTTCCTTCTCCCCTGCTCTTTGGAAGCATAGTGCCTTGCAAGGTATGTCAGTATCTTCTCTTCACTGGTGCCGAGGTCCCAAAGGTTCTGTGTGGTTTGCATCCATATGATCATATTTTTCCACCCCTCTCGTGTTGCCCGGTTCTGGATCACCAGTTTTGACGAATGACACCCGGTACAATTGGCAATAACAAGTTCATAGCCTTCATCCGCGATAAATCCGGTCTCTACATGAACGCCATCTTTTACTTTAGTTCCAACGGCTTGCCTGTCATGGATTGCCGCTGACCCAACATTGTCTTTCTCCCTGAAATCTGTTGGGTCATAAAAACGATGAAGATAAATGACTACTACACCCAAAAAAAGGCTCAGGAATAACAAGGCTCCCATAAGAGTGACTACCCTGCCAACAAGTGTTATAAATTTTTTTTCATTCATCGTATCACACCACTTTCACCGCTATCCTGTGGCAGGCATTGTTGAGGTACCCTTTTGGATTCCATGCGGGTACGACCATTGGCTGACTGGTCCCGTTGCTGTCTGTGGCCCGTGCCCATACCTCATAATACCCTTTTTCCGGGGGGTTCACATTAGCTTTCCAATGCTGCCACGCAAGGCGGTTACGTGGCTTTTCCAGTGCACAGGGTCGCCATGTAGCTCCAAAGTCAATGGAATAGTCCACAGCACCCACCTCGTTTTCACCGGCCCATGCATGCCCACGAATAGCCAGCGTTCTGCCTTGCTGAATGACCGCACCGGATTTCGGCCATGTGATCAGTGATTTCACCGGCATGGACTCTATGATGCACATATCCTCATCACTAACTCCCGAGCCCGGCGCTACAGGATAACAGGGAACACGATAGGAATTGCCCGTCATTTTAGGGCCGTCATGAACAATGTTCCTTACCGACAACCTGCTGAGCCATTTGCCGGACGCAGAGGCAGGCCACCCACCAGCCACAAGCCTTAGCGGAAAACCATGAACCAGCGGAATGTCATCACCATTCATTTTAAAAGCGATAAGTGTTTCATCCATCATCGCCTTGGCCAGGGGAACACCTCTGGAGATCACTACCTTTTTTCTGTCTCCGCTCAGATGCACATCCTTACCGTAGTAGCCGATATACATGGCGTCGCTTTTAATACCCACGTCGTTCAGTAGGTCTCTCAGTCTTACTCCGGTCCATTCAGCACAGGACACGGCCCCTACTGTCCATTGATTGCCACTGGCAGGAGGATCGAACTCACTTCTGCCATTGCCCCCGCATTCAAGGGTCAACTGATAGGTATGCTGCTGAAAATCAGACCTTAGCTCAGCGAACGTATAACTCCGCGGCTTCACAACGGATTCACCATCTATGGTCAATGTCCATGAGGCTATGTCCGTATTTTCCGGCACTTTTCCGTTGTTACGGATAAACATCCTCTCTGCCGGTGTTATTCTGTCATCCAGTAAATGCGCCTGTGCTTCTATATTCCATGGATTATCGTTTAATGTAACCATGTCGCTGTGTTTGTTAAAAGGACTATCCGGATAGTCCTGCAACTCCAATGGCACATAACCGGATGGCATAAGGTGTCCACAGGCGATGTCCATGCCTAAAGCCTTTGTAAAAGCCAGCAAGAGGCTTTTTTCAATGAACTCTCTTCTTTTAACCATGAAGTGGTCTGGGGATCCTATAATTACAATATTAACGATTTAGTGTAACTATGCATGTGAAACATGATATACACAATGCCTGTTCCCATTGGCTTTAAAAATGGAATATGGCACAGTCTGGTCAAGGTAGCTCATAAAATAATCAGCTTTTATTCAGACTTTTGCTTATTCGGCTAACTTTGTTGAAATCAAATCTGCATTCCAAAACAAAAAGTTAAACAGTATTACCCTTTTGCCCTGTTTTACTGTATGATCTCAACGTTGAAACGTATATGGTCCAACACCAAGGATTTTGGAAAGATGTCCTTCATCTTTCGTTCGGTTTCCTTTTTCTTTGCTGTTGTTGTTATATTCCTCCATTTTTTTGAATCCGGTATACCGCTACCTGTCTCTTTTTATGTAACCCTTGGGGTACTGGTCGTCATTCCTCCCGCCTATTTTCTGGATTACGCCCTTGGAGGAAGTCAGATCACCACGGCAATAAAGCACCTGATCATCGATCTGTTCATAGTAGGATGGGGCATTGGCCTGATCAATCTCTCGTTGGTTCCCTCCGCCATTTATATTGTGGCCGCGGCATCCAACTACATTGCGATAAGAGGTTTCAGACAGCCTTATTATTTCCTGTTGGTCCCTCTGGCCTGTATTGCGTCCCTTTCGTTACACAATTTTGAAATAAGGTTAGCGTCCTCCCAGCTCATGGATATTGTCAGTGTGTGCTATGCCGCCATTCATTTCCTGACCCTGGCCTACATCATGCTTTTGTACAATCAGCGGCATATTGACAATCGCAGGGTCATTGAGGAACAGAACAGGGAGATAAGCAGCCAAAACGAGGAGATACGAGCTCAGACGGAAGAGCTTATTGTACTGAATGAAGCGCTGAAAGAGATCAACAGACAGCTGGAAAAGAACGTCACAGACAAAACCCAGGAAAGCATCATAAAAACACAGCTTCTGGCGGAATACGCCTTTATCAATGCACATGAGCTGAGGGCTCCGGTAGCTACGATCATTGGTCTGCTTCAGTTTTTCGATTACCCTGTGGACCATGACTTCCGGCAGGAAGTGATCAAGAAACTGAAGATCACCAGTATCAACCTGGACGATACGATCAAAAGTATCAGGATCAAACTGGAAAGTCAGGGACTTCTGTCCTATCCGGCATCAGAGCTCGGGAAGGATATGAAAATAACCCAAACGAATGCCAAAGATCAATCCGGCAGACTGGAATCCTTTTAAGTTTATCAGATTCTGCACCCCTTCATCACCGGGTCCCGCTCTCCACGTAAGCTTTAATGGTCACGCGTTGAGCACTGGCCCTGGGGTCATTACTGTACACAGTTACTGATTTCTGCTGATTACCTCTACGCCCTCTGGTATTGAAAGTAACCTTGATCGTAGCCGTATTACCCTGTTCAATAGTTTTACCGGATATCTCAGCACTGACACAGGAACAATTGGTTTTGTGGGTGCGTATCTCCAAAGGTTTCTGCCCTGTATTGCTCAGGACAAATTCAGTAGATACAACGTCTCCAACTTTAATTTTTCCAAAGTCGTAGACCGGCTCTTCTATTTTCAGGGCCGGGGCCACTGCCAGCTCTGCCTCCGTCATAGGAGGGAAATATTCTTCTAAAGTGGCATAAACGGAGACATTCTTTTTGGCCTGATCACCGGATTCGTTGGTATAAAAGGCTACGTTATGATTCATAAAGCCAAAGTCATTCAACATCCGGGCATGGTAGGTGACCCGGATAACACCGCGTTCCTTTGGAGCCAATACCTTAGGGTCATATTCAAATGCGATGTGGTCGGGTCCGATAAGTGAGTCCAGAAAGCTGATCTCCTGTTCCGTATCATTATACACGTCAAACTCCTTTACCGCAGGTTCTTGACCTGTCTGCACCTTACCCAGGTTGAAGGACCGGTATTTCATTCTCAATCCTCCCAGCTCTGTTGGAAAATCATCCTCCAGAGTTCTGGGTTTAGGCTCCACATAGCCCTTGATGTACAGCCGAATGGGATCCGGGGATGCATCCACAGATACGGTTAAACTTTTATTGAACGAACCTGGTCTGTTTTTGGGGTTATACTGAGCCTGTATAATACCGGACTGCCCCGGGTCGACAGGCTCTTTCGTCCAGGCTGGGGTGGTACATCCGCAGGATGCTCTCACACCGGTTATCTTCACAGGACTCTGCCCATTGTTGATAAACTTGAATTCGTGTATCACAGGACCATCACTTTCTTTTACCGTTCCAAAATCATAGGTAGTCTCTGTAAACTGAAGCTCCTGGGCAAGCTGACCAAAGGTAAGTACACTGACAAAAACCAACGATGCAGTACATGAAAAAATCAAACCTTTATTCTTCATTACGATTCTTTTTATTACAAAAATAACAATTAATTATACAGTTGGTGAAGTCGGAAGTTGAAAGTTCAACGTTCGACGCTGAGTATAGAACTTTCAACTTTGAACATAGAACGTATATTTGCCAAAATTTTTACCAATGGCTAGAATATTAACAGGTATACAGAGTAGTGGAAGGCCGCATCTTGGAAACTTACTGGGGGCCATCATACCGGCGATAGAATTATCAAAGGATGAAAAAAATGAGTCACTCTTTTTTATTGCTGACCTTCATTCCCTTACCACTATCAAGGATGCAGAAGTACGTATTGATAATGTAAATGCTACTGCAGCCGCCTGGCTTGCCTTTGGTTTTGATACGGAAGAAAATATTTTCTATCGCCAGTCCAGAATACACGAGGTGAGTGAGCTTACCTGGTACCTGAGCTGCTTTACACCGTTTCCCATGTTGGCCAACGCTCATTCCTTTAAGGAAAAGTCCGACAGGCTGGCCGATGTAAATGCAGGATTATTTACCTATCCGGTACTTATGGCAGCAGATATTATTCTTTATGATGCAGATATTGTTCCGGTAGGCAAAGACCAGAAGCAGCACCTGGAAATAACACGGGACATTGCCAATGCCTTCAACCATCAGTATGGTGAGACGTTCGTGATCCCTGATGCCCGGATCGATGACCAGGTCATGACCATACCTGGAACGGATGGGCAAAAGATGAGCAAGTCATACGGCAACATCATTGATATTTTCCTGCCTGATAAGCCACTCAGGAAGCAGGTGATGGCCATTGTAACGGACAGTACTCCACTGGAAGAGCCAAAAGACCCTGATACCTGCAATGTATTTGCACTCTACAGCTTGCTTGCTGATGAGACCCAAACAGAAGAGATGCGTGGGAAGTACCAGGGAGGTAATTATGGCTACGGTCATGCCAAGCAGGAACTCTTCGAACTGATCATTTCCAACTACAAGAACGAGCGGGAGATCTTTGATCATTATATGAACAACCCTGATGAGATCAATAAACGGCTCGAACAGGGTGAGGAAAAAGCAAGACAGATCGCACAGGAAGTACTGGCTAAAGTCAAGGCGAGGCTGGGGTATTAGTACTTTATAGTTTGGATTCTGCTATTTTTTGGCAGGAAATCGAATTGAGGTGTTAATCGTTATCGGTTAATAGTTAATGGTTTCAAACTGTTAACTGATAATTATTAACCATTAACACTTGTCCATGTCAGGGAGACGAGATTCTGCTCACTCAGCTTTCCACACCACTTCCTTCTGTTCAGGGTTCACCAGGAGTACCACCCGGGTGGGTGAAGGAAGTAATACAAGCTTGGTTTCACTGCTCTCATAATCATCGGCTTCAACGTACACTCCCTGATCGCCCGGTACATCATATTCGCCTTCACTGACCACAACCTTACTCGGGATATAGGCGATGGGAAGCAACACTTCATTATCCGGACAGTACTCATCGTGGACTTCGTGAAGGGCATCTTCCAGATAATCTCCGTACTTGTCCAGAAAGCCATCCTCCAGTTCATGCAGCTCCTCCTCCAACTGATCATACTGGGAGCTGTTGTAATCCAGCTTGCTTAATTTGGATTTCCTCTCTATCAGTGTGATAAGATCCCTGTCCAACGTCGAAATATCCATAGCCTGTTAAAATGTTAAGGTTCTGAAAGCCGTATTCATGGCGAACATCCAAAATATTTTTTTTAATTAAAAACCCTCTGCCAAAATTTATTTTAATTGAAGGGTGTATTAAATAATTTTACCCGTCACAAACGATTGAAAACTATGCATGACGATTTCCTCCCCATCAACGGTACAGATCACATAGAGTTTTATGTGGGTAACGCCAAACAGTCGGCATTATTCTATCAGTATGCCTTTGGTTTTGAACTCATCGCCTATGCAGGGCCGGAGACCGGCATAAGGGACAGGGCAAGTTATGTGCTTCAGCAGGACAAGATCCGCCTCGTCCTTACTACTGCCCTGACACAGGAATCTCCGATATCGGAGCATGTCAGGAAGCATGGTGACGGGGTAAAGGTACTGGCGCTCTGGGTTGACGATGCCACCAAATCGTATGAGGAAACCACTAAGCGTGGAGCCCAGGGAGTACATGGACCGGAGGTATTGAAGGATGAGCATGGCGAAGTCGTGATCGCATCCATCCGTACCTATGGCGAGACCATTCATACTTTTGTTGAACGTAAGAACTACAATGGCCCGTTCCTTCCGGGCTTTATAAAAAAAGAGAGCGAAGTCAGGTCAGAACCGATCGGCCTGAAGTATGTAGATCATTGCGTGGGTAATGTTGGCTGGGGTGAAATGAATACCTGGGTAGAATTCTATGAAAAAGTGATGGGTTTCAGCTTGCTGGTAACGTTTGATGACAAGGACATTTCCACAGATTACACTGCACTGATGTCAAAGGTGGTTTCCAACGGCAACGGATACATCAAATTCCCCATCAACGAGCCGGCAGAGGGCAAAAAAAAATCGCAGATAGAAGAATACATTGATTTCTACAATGGCCCCGGGGTTCAGCATATTGCCATAGCCACGGACAATATTGTTCACACGGTTTCTGAGCTCAGAAGAAGAGGCGTGGAATTTCTTTATGTGCCTGATAACTATTATGATGACCTTTTTGATCGCGTAGGTGAAATTGAAGAGGATATGCAACCATTGAAAGAGCTGAATATACTGGTAGACAGGGATGACGAAGGCTACCTTTTGCAGATATTCACCAGGCCTGTACAGGACCGCCCTACGGTGTTTTATGAAATTATTCAAAGAAAAGGGGCCAAATCATTTGGAAAAGGTAATTTCAAGGCTTTATTTGAAGCCATAGAACGTGAGCAGGAGCTCCGGGGTAATTTGTAACTTCTTCAAACCATAATTTAATGAACCAGGAAATTTTGGCCAAGGCACAAAAGTGGCTTGACAGTGATATTGATGAGCAATCCAGGGATGAGATACGATCCCTGATGACTGATGAGGAGGCGTTGACCGATGCTTTTTACAAAGATCTTGAATTCGGTACCGGTGGATTGCGGGGGATAATGGGCATAGGTTCAAACAGAATGAACAAGTACACGGTGGGAATTGCCACCCAGGGACTGGCCAACTATCTGCGGAAATGCTATCCCAATGAAGATATCAAAGTGGCTATAGCACATGACAGCCGGAATCAAAGCCGTTTTTTCGCTGAAACCACAGCAGGAGTATTCTCAGCCAACGGCATTACGGTTTATCTGTTTGATGACCTGCGGCCAACGCCGGAGTTGTCGTTCGCTATTCGCCATTTGGGTTGTCAAAGTGGTGTAGTACTAACGGCTTCTCACAATCCAAAAGAATACAACGGTTACAAAGCCTATTGGAATGACGGGGCACAACTGGTGCCCCCTCATGATAAAAATGTAATAGACGAGGTAAATAAAATTAGCGGTATAAGTGAGGTAAAATTTGGAGCCGACGACGCCCTTATCCAACCTATCGGAGCTGAAGTGGATAAGGATTATCTCTCTGAAATCAAGAAACTGGCGCTGTCGCCGGAAGCCGTAGCACAGCAGAAGGACATTAAGATCGTATATTCTCCTATTCACGGGTCCGGCGTGAAACTCGTACCACCCTCACTGGAAGAGTATGGCTTTACCCAGGTACATGTAGTAGAAAAACAGGCCCAACCGGACGGGAATTTCCCTACGGTGGTCTACCCCAACCCTGAAGAGAAGGAGGCCCTTACCATTGCACTGGAAGAGGCGGAAAAGTTGCAGGCAGACCTCGTTATGGCCACAGATCCTGATGCCGACAGAGTAGGGATAGCTGTACGAAATCTGGAAGGGGATCTGGAGCTGTTGAACGGCAACCAGACAGGAAGTCTGCTGATCTATTATATCTTACAGCGATGGAAAGAAAGGGACCAGTTCCATGGCAATGAATATGTGGTTAAAACCATTGTCACCACGGATCTCATTGAGAAGATCGCGGAGAGCTACAATGTGGATTGCTACAGCACACTGACCGGTTTCAAATACATTGCTTCCCTGATCAGGGAGCTGGAAGGAAAGAAGAAATACCTTGCAGGAGGCGAGGAAAGTTATGGCTATATGGTGAGTGATTTTGTCAGGGACAAGGATGCAGTAGCCTCCTGTGCTATGATCGCAGAAATGTATGCCTACGCCAAAACCAAAGGCTGGTCGCTCTACGAAATGATGATCGATATGTATCAGAGGTTTGGTTTTTACAAGGAAGCGCTGATATCTCTTACCAAAAAAGGAAAAAAAGGAGCTGAAGAGATCGTGCAAATGATGGCCGATTTCAGATCCAACCCTCCCAAAAGCTTTGCAGGCTCAGAAGTGGTACGGCTTATCGACTATCAGGCCGGTATTTCGAGAGATCTGGCGAACGGCGCTGAAGAAGCGCTGGATTATGACCGGTCAAACGTACTTCAGTTTTTTACCAAAGACGGGTACAAGATCTCTGCCAGGCCATCGGGTACTGAACCTAAAATAAAATTCTATATAAGCGTGAACGCTCCACTGGAGCACAGGGACCAGTTCAGGGAAATCAGTACCAGGCTGGATGGGATCATAAGAGATATCCGTGATGATCTGCAACTGAACTAGTTTGGTTATTCGTTTGAGGTTATTAGCTTTACCGGTGGACATAAGTCCTGGACCTAACTCACGTAGTTGACCTTATTCATCCATTTTCTGCTGATCATTGTCGGCTTTGTCATTCTGATAAAAGGAGCCGGAGCTCTGGTAGATGGCGCCTCTTCACTGGCCAAGCGGTTTCATGTTTCAGATCTTGCCATTGGATTGACTATCGTGGCTCTGGGCACTTCAGCTCCTGAGCTGGTGGTGAACATAATGTCAGGTGTTGACGGCCACCCGGAAGTGGTTTTTGGCAATGTGATCGGATCAAACATTTTTAATCTCTTTCTGATCCTTGGGGTGGCAGGCACTATCTATCCCCTGCCTGTTCAAAGAAGTACGGTAATGCGTGAATTACCATTTTCCCTGTTCATTACGCTGCTGCTTTTCTACCTTATCAACGACGCTATTTTCAATGGTGAGGATTTCAACAGATCTTCTCTGCTGGATGGCATTATTCTGGTAGGTTTTTTCGCCATTTTCATAAGTTATGTTTTTATTGGCCTTAAGAATCACCGGCCGGTTGAAAAATCCAACATTAAGGTCTATTCCTCTTTTGGCATGACGTGGAGAATTCTGTTTGGGCTCGTGGGACTCGGCTTTGGAGGCAAATTTGTCGTGGACAATGCCATTGAGGTTGCAAGGATCTTTGATGTAAGCGAAAAGCTGATCGGGTTAACGATCATCGCCGCGGGTACGTCACTTCCCGAGTTGACAACGTCGGCGGTGGCAGCCTACAAACGTCAGGCAGACATCGCCATTGGCAATGTAGTGGGCTCCAATATTTTCAATATTCTTTTGGTGCTGGGATTAACCACCATAGTCACTCCCCTCGACTATGATCCGGTACTGAACACGGATATCTACATTCTGATATCCGGCACCCTCCTCTTGCTTTTGTTCATGTTCACGATCAACAAAAAGAAACTCGATCGCTGGGAATCTTTGCTTTACCTTATAACGTTCATAGCATACATGATATACCTCTTTATGCGCAAGTAAAATGGCCTCAACTCAGATCGATTCGCTTAAAACCCTTTTTGACCGTGACCTTGACAAGCTTACCCAGGAGCTGGAGCTTTTTCAGGATCCGCAGAAGCTTTGGACTGCTCCTGAAGGAGTGAGTAATCCGGCAGGCACGCTCATTCTCCACCTCTGTGGTAATCTTCAGCACTTCATAGGAGCAACCTTGGGTAGCACCGGATATGTGCGACAGAGGGATCTTGAATTTTCCCGGAGGGATGTTACGGTAAAAGAGCTGAAAGAACAGATCTCGGTAACAAAAGATACCATAGTCAACACACTGTCAGGATTATCGCCGGAATCTCTTGAGGATCTTTACCCGCTGGAGTTGTGGAAGAAACGTTTTACTACCGGTTTCTTTTTGATCCACCTTCATTCACATCTCAATTATCACCTGGGTCAGATAAACTACCTGAGAAGAATTCTGCAGGACTCGTGAGCCCAGGTAAGGTATTGGGCAAAGCAGACCTACCATGAAAAGTAAAGAGACACTGCAAAACAAAAAAATAATGTCTTCATCCTTTATGGGTCGGTGAGTAACAATGCACTCCATCTCCCTCTGGACCATGCAAACCCTCCGGGTGCGCCTTCTTCAGGATATTTCAGGTTGGAATGTGATTGTGCGTGCAACCATAGGGTATCGCCTGTGGTTAGATTAAATGTACCCAACAGATTCATATAATTGCCTTCTCTCCTTTTATCGGGGATTGCCGGGTTAACAAAACGGGCTACCGTGTCGCTGTTGATCGCAAGAGTATACCGGGATTCACCATCATATTCATAGTAGGACTGAAGGGCCACCTGTTTTATACCACCCGATTCACGATAGATCACAAAAGCCGAAGCAGCACTGTCTCTGTGTTTTATGGGATCAATGGCGAGGTTTCCTTTTTTGCTTTTGTCCCTGTAAAACGCAGTATTTCCAGTATTGGCCAAAATAAAGTCTTCAGTGGCTGAATACATCAGGGTATCGATCTGATCGGATACATCAGCCGATATTTCCCTGCGATGGCCGCAATCACTCATGATCAGCAAAACCAGCGGTATAATCAGGATCTTAATGTCTGACATAGGCTTCTTTTTCAAGGAAAACCACTCTGCCGGTACGAGCGGAATTGTATGCTGCAAATGTACTTTCCAGCGACCTGAGATTATTCTGGCCAGACTGTGTGACCCTTTCTACATTACCATCCATGATCCTGTCTATACACTCGCGCTGGAGCAGGTAAAAACTTTCCTCATAGTCCAGGGTGGAATCCCCCCTTTCATCGGTCACCACCTTTTCTCCATGAGTAATCACCAGCCGGTTGACTCCTCCGCGCACCATGGATCCATCGAAGTACGCTTCACCTTCATCACCCACCAACATAAAGCCTGCATGTAATGAACCACCTGATTTCCAGGCCACATCAACGATCGCTGAAGTATCCTGATAGTCATAAACAACATGTGCCAGACTCTCCCCTACCAAAGCACTATCTATGTGGTGCAAGGTGGCATAAACAGAGAAAGGCTTTCCCAGCAGCGCATGGATCATGTCGACCAGGTGTGTGCCATGTTCCAGCAATACCCCCAGCCTGGTCTTCTGCTTGTAGAGTTCCCTCGGTGTTGAAGGGTTGTGCTGATAGGCTTTTACAAAACCCGGGCTGCCGAAGGTGCCCTTTTCAAGATGCTGCATCACTTTTTGAAACCAGGGCCTGTAGCGGTGATTTTCATGAATGGCAAATAGTTTAGGGTACCCATTCAGGAGATATACCACCTCGCGTGCGCTGTCGATGCTATCACAAATGGGCTTTTGACATATAATATGAAGGTTTTTTTCCTGTGCCATGAGAATGTATTCCCTATGCACTTCAGGGGGAGTGAGAATATCCACCAGATCAATACATTCCTGCTCCAGCATCTCCCGGTAATTAGTATATATTGTTGCCTGGGGTGCATACTGTTGCTGGCGTTTCCGGGCATGCTCAAAATTACGACTAACAAGAGCAGTGATCTCTACTTCAGGAATTCTGTTCCACGCTTTCAGATGAAACTCCGAGATCATTCCACAACCCACTATTGCTCCTCTTAGTTTCTCCATGATTTACTGATTTTCGTTGATTAGGGGAATTAAATATTCGGCGGACCTCCTGGCCGCCTCCAGACCGGAAGGCTTCTGTACTACCTCCACAGAGAGGTAACCCTGGTACTTCAATGCCATCAGTACCCTGATGAGACCCGGATAGTCCATTTGACCCGACCCGGGAGCTAACCTGTTTGAGTCAGAAAACTGAATATGAGCTATATGGTCGAAGTACCGGATAAGACTGGCTGTTATGGATGCCTCTTCAATCATGGTATGATAAATATCCAGCAATAACCTGAAACAGGGATGACCAAGGACCTGTATCCACTCAAACGTATCGTTGAGCGTATTATGCCAGTTAACTACATACCGGCATTGTGGTTCCACGGCAATGATCACTGCTCTTTTTTCAGCATGGTCCAGTATTTCCTTCATACATTCGGTGGCATTCAGTATTGACTCCTGTCGTATTTTAGATTGGGCAGGCAGATCACCCCTTATCGTTCCCACGTTTACCACAGGGCAATTCAGTGCCTGTGTAAAATCAATGATCTCCTTTATTCTTCTCACGGTCTCTGCCCTGACCCTTTGATCCGGTGAACTGATGAAGAGTTGTTCCTCAAATGCCAGTTGCCCGGAGCTTACTGCGCAGACATCCAGACCATGATCACGACACAGATTCCGCAGGGCACCTGTATCAAGCCGTGATACATCCCTTACCATCAACTCTACACCATTATATCCATATTCCGCCAGCATCGGCAAATTATATTCCGGGTCACCGCGAAGGGCAAGAATACCGGTATCCTGAACATCTGGTGTGGCAACAGTAAAGGAGAGCTTCATAGTACTGTAATTTGGCGGATCAATGGCAGTAAATAGCTGGCTGAGGAACCAGCAACCTCCTTGCTCGATGGCTTCTGGAGTGCCTCTATGGACACAAAACCTTCATAGCCAAGGGCATCCAGCACTCTGAGCAGATCAGGGAAGTTAATCTGGCCGGTACCGGGCGCAGCACGGTTGGAATCGGAAAACTGGATATGTGTGATCCGTTCCCACGCTTTTATGAGACTGGCATAAACCGATGGCTCTTCGAGGAGCCAGTGATACACGTCAAACACCAGCTTCAGGTTGGGCCGGGTAAATTCCTCACAGAAGTTCAATACTTCTTCTACATTATTGAGCCAGTTGATCGTGTACCTGTTCTGTGGTTCCAAAGCGATATCTATCCCAAGCGGAAGGGCATGATCCAGTAACTTTGAAAGGCTGTCTTTAGCATACCCTGTAGCCAGGTCTCTGTCGTCCGGCATTTGTCCCCTTAAAGTACCAATGTTTACCTGGACCTTGAATTCTGATGCAAAATCTATCACCTCCCTGGCGCGCTCCACGGACTTCTCACGATGAGAGGTATCCAGTTCGGAAAGGCTTAACCCATCTTCAGCCCTCAGCTGCCCTGTACTTACGGCACAGAGCCGGAGGCCGGTATTTGCCAGACATTTTTGTATTTCATCAGGATCCAGCCGACGTACGTCTCTGACCATAAGCTCTACCCCATCGTATCCCATGGCCTTGAGCATGCTGAAAGTTTCTTCCATCGGTCCCCGAAAGGCAAGCATTTTTTCAGATGCCGTATCGGGAGTTGCATAGGTGTATGATAGTTTTATCATAGTTTGTTTTTTTGAGGTCCGGTGACTTTATTGCACCAGTTGCTACTCCCTTTTGCAGGGATTTTTTTTCCGACCATTTCATATATCCTCATATTGCTGAAATATACCCCCTGGAGTGAAGTGAAGTCATTGGCTTTGCCCAGGAATATGTAGTTCAGTGGCTGCACCTGATCCTTCCATGGGACTTTGTAAAATTCTATACCATTCACCCAGACCGTCAACTGTTCTGTAACCGTATTCCAGACGATTCGGAAAGTATACGTGGAATCAGTGTTCCACCCAACCCATGTAGCAGGAGCCATGTTCTGTCTCTGGTTTTCACTGTAGAGGTTACATGGCGCTCTTTTCACACCCCGTGAGGACCAAAGAAGCTTAAAAGTACTCCCGTAACGTGGCTTGCCGTCCTTACCAGCGCCTGCACGAAGGGTCCATAAAGCAGTATTTTCATCCCCTCCTTGTTCGATATGATGATCGCCCGTTTTGTCAGAAAACATGTTCATAAAATGCAGTTTACTGTCCTCCCCTGAAGACCTATTGGCACGGTACCAGTCAAAACCTGAAATATCTACCTCCAGCACTCCTCCCAGCCATTGCTTATCGATGGCTATACATAACATACCATCAGGCCCTGAACTTCTCCATCCGTTTGGAGTAAATTCACCCTTACCCGGCATTTCCTTACTCATCTGCCCGCTGACCAACATTGCAGAAGTAAGCGGATCGGAAAAAATGAGTTCGGGCACTGCCGACTGTGCTGACAGTTGCGACGAAGCAGTCATAACTATCAGTAAGAATGTTGCTTTCATGACCGAATATTTATGTTCAGGAGATGGCCAGGGTTTTGTATGGTCATTTTATCGATAGCCTCAGGGCCAAAGCCTCTCTCAGCCAATTGCCCGAGCATCTCCCTGTAGCCTGAGACCGGGTCGGTATTTTGGGGTTGTCCCAGGTCAGTGCCAAGTACTACAAAATCGGGACCGATCGCCCTGAGGTTTTCAGCCAGCTCATCAGGGCTCAATGTATGCGGTGGCCTGCAATACGAATGCTCCAGAAAAGCCCCAAGATCTGCCATTTCCCGTTGCTGACTGATGGTAAACCGCTGAAATACAATGCCCGGATGGTTTATGAGTTTTTTTTCTACCCCATGATGAGGACACGCCTGTAGCAGGACCATGATCTCAGGATAACTCAGATGCCCGGTGGCCAACACACGATCATGAGCGGCGATCTTATCCAGTATTTCCTTCACCTCGTCCAGGAGCTTTCCCTGATGATCCAGAATTGAAATGCCAGTAGAGGGTTTATTATTATACTGCCTTTCATGCTCTGCATCATGCGTTGGCATCCAGATTATTCTGGCGCCTGCCTGTATCGCCCGCTCCACAGCCTGTGGGTTCAGCCCGCCAACAGAATAATTGAGCGCTACACCTCCAAATACCTGTATGCCGGGTTCTGCGAGGGCCACGCTGGCCGCCTGCAGCACGGTGGGGAAATAATGATTCTTTATCACGACAGCTGACATACCCGCAGTACTTGCTGTTCTTACATACTCCCAGACCGTTGTCTTGCGCTCCCTGACATCAGGTGCTACATGTACATGCAGTTCTATTCGGTCCACAAGGGATATTTCTTTACTTTCCATCTTCGAGGTTTATACAAATTGCGTCTGTGAGTTCCGATGTAGTAGCTCTGCCTCCCAGGTCCGGGGTATGGAACCGCTGCTGGCCCAGTGCAGCACTTACGGCTCTTCTGACCCTGAGCGCCGCGTCATTCTCTTCCAAATGTTCCATCAGGAGTGCCGCTGATAGTATAAGACTTACCGGGTTTACAATACCTTTACCGGCAATATCCGGCGCCGCCCCATGGGATGCCTCAAAAAAGGCATAGTCATCACCAATATTGGCTCCGGGGGCCAGCCCCATGCTCCCTACCAACCCAGCGGCTACGTCGGAAAAGATATCACCGTATTGATTGGGCATAACAGCTACATCAAAACTCACCGGGTTTTTAATGAGATGATAGCAGGCAGCATCGATCATTAGATCTTCGAAATCGATTGCAAGAAATTCGCAATTTATATCCCGTACGGTGGAAAGGAACAATCCATCCGTTTTGTGAAGGACATTTGCCTTATGGCATGCGGTTACTTTTTTCCTGCCTGAGCGTTTTGCATAGTCAAAAGCAAACCTTCCAATGCGTTCACTACCGCTCCTGGTGGTCTGCTTAATCGTCCATCCCGTATCTTTATCTCTTTCCTCTTCCATGCCGATATAGATCCCTTCACTCACTTCTCTGACAATTACAAGATCCATTTCCCTGTATTTACCGGATACTCCTTCGAAGCCGACTACCGGCCTTACATTGGCGTAGGTAAGAAGTTCTCTTCTGACGGCATTGTTTACACTGGGATAATGTCTGCTACCCTGATCATCCTCAACCCTCACCCCACCACTGATCTTTTCAGCAATCAAAGGGGCTTTCAGGGCATATCTGTGGAGACGAACTGTTTCGAGGGACTCAACAGGAAGACAATGTCCATGGCTTTCGGTGGCCGCTTTACCCATAGGCGCATCGTGCCACCGGATGTTCACACCACAGGCTTCAACCACTTTTACGGTTGATTCGCAAAGTTCCGGACCTATGCCGTCGCCCCTGATTATTGCAATATCATAGGAGGTATTACTCATAGGGTTAGTTCTTTTAATGCTTTCAAACATTCTTCCGGACTTGACAGCACCGGTATGTCCAGCGCTCTTTCAGCTTCCGCTTTCAAAGGGCTCATACTCACCTGGGATAGAACAAACACATCCACTTTATCCCTGAATTTGAGCATTCGGTCGATCAGCAACCGGTCATGTATCTTTCCCTCTCCATTCAACAGGGCAGTATAAGCCTCTTCAACAAGGATAAACTCTATTACCGGCGAGTGGCCCTTCTTATTTGCAATTTGTTTCAGCAATTCCATCGAGGCCTTACCTCCAGGCGCAAAAGTTGCGACCAATCCTATTTTACGGTAATGCTCAACGGCATATTCAGCCATAGGAACATCTATCTTGAGAACAGGTATGTCTGTTTCATTTTGTATCCGGAGGAGGTCGGCCTGCCCTACAGCTGAACATGTAATGATAGCAGCCTCGCTATGGTATGTCCTGCGGGCACTATTGATCATCTCTCCAAGCTTTTCCACTGCAGACAAGTGATCCTCACCATTGAAACAGGACATTAATCCGTCATCCAGCAAATTGGTCAACCTGTAATGAGGAGCTTCTCTTGCAAAATAGCTCATCAATGGCAAAATGGCCCCTGCTGAGGTATGTATTAAGGCTATTCCGGGATCCATGGATTTATCTTAATGCTTGTTTGCAGTAGTTAGCAGTAGACCGCAATGGTGTGTCGTGAGGGAACGGAATCCATAATATGAGTATAATTTCATACCCAAAAAGGCCAAAGTGTAAGATCGTTGGACAGATATTCATTGTACAGTGTCGTATTCAGGTTTTTCAATAGTTAAAACAGGCTGCGGGTGCTTTAAATCCCAATTGACCAGAAGTAGTGGCACAATGCCCAGGACAGAGATCACACTGATCAGGATAAATGGAGTCTGGAAATCATTGTCTCTGGAGATCAACCCAAACAAATAGATCAGCAAGCTGCCTGAAAAAGCGCCGATGGCTCCCATAATACCACCTATTGTACCCACACGCTGAGGAGCGATCTCCTGAATAAACGAGTAGAATACAGGATTAAAAGCGGCACGACCGAAATTGAGACAGAACAGGAAAGCTACCGCCATCAGTACGGTAGAGGAATAGGTGATGAAAGCCACGGGTAACATGAACAAAGCAGCCCCTACCAACACATACTTTCTTGCCACACCGGTGGACATTCCTGACCTCGACAAAAAACTGACAAGAAAACCGGACACGTACAACGCTGCCTCAAAACCCAATGCAATGACCAGCAGGTAGCCTGCCAGATCTACCTTTAGCTGCATATCCCAGACCTGGACGAAGTATATTGCTACCCATGAATAAGTGACATGAATAATGGGTATCACAAGTAACGCCCCCAATGCGCAGGACCAGAACCTTGGATTACCAAGAATCACCCGCCACTTGTCTGCATCTTCGAGGATACGTTTGCCTCCCCTTTTTCCTGTGAGTATTTCCTCAGAAGGTCGAAACCAGACCATCCATGCAACCGCCCAGACAACCCCCAATCCGCCAAGGATCACAAAGCCATATCGCCAGCCAACGGTGTTGTTGAGTGATATCATCAGAGGTGGAGCGATCAAGGCCCCAAGGCTCCCCCCACTGATCAGGATGCTGTTGGCCAGGGTGCGGTCTCTGTCCGGTATAATCCTTGAAATAATACGCATACCTCCCGGATGACCTGCCGCCTCAAACAAGCCCAGCGAAAATCTGAGCATGAACAGGCTCTTAAAGCCTGTCGCCAAACTCGTCAACATTTGAGATAATGACCAGAAGAACACAAAAAACCCATAGGTATAGCGGATGTTCGTATTGTCAAGTATAAATCCCACCACGAGGTGCATCAACCCATAGGCTATAAAAAATGATGACAGCACCTTTCCTATCGTGGCGTTATCCCACATAAATTCTTCCTGAATAACAGGCGCTACCACGCTAAAGGCGTTGCGGTCCAGATAGCTTAGGGCCGTTGCAAACAAAAGAAATATGCACACCATCCAGGGCCACCTTTTACCCGGCTTCCAAACCCCGTTTTCTGTTTTATCTGTTGATTGAAAATCCGCAGTCATTGATATATGATTATGCTGTTGTTTTAACAATTTTCGCAATCGATTGCAAGATAAGTGAATTTCAGAGAATTAAAAATTTTTCACAAACATTAATCTGATCTTTTTATGGATCGGGGATCTTCCTTCATCAATAGGCAGCCGGTTAAAATATCGATTCTACGACAGGAAAAGTAAATAGCATGGTCCCGGCTACGATTTAACGGGATATCCGCATACAGGTAGGCAAAGATTAATTCATCCGGATTTTAATTTAAATCAAAAGTTTGTATTATTATTGTTATAGAAGTTAAGAGGTGTGAACGATCGCAATCGATTGCGTTTTATCATTTAATAAATACCGATCGATTCTGGTCTGGCTAATCCTCATCAGGCTTATTTAATTAGCAATAGCTATGCCCGGAAGCAGTAGCAAACATGTGACCATTTTCGACATCGCCGAGAAGCTTGGGATTTCGGCCTCAACTGTCTCCAGGGCTCTGAAGGACCATCCGGATATTAAGGATTCCACCAAGGTGGAGGTAAAAAAGATGGCACGGCACATGAACTATGAGCCTAATGTTCTTGCCTCAGGACTCAGAATGAGTGTAAGCAAGACCATTGGGATCATTGTACCAAAAATTGCCAACTTCTTTTATTCTTCCGCCATTGAGGGAATTGAGGAGCTGGCCTATGACCTGGGGTACAGGGTTGTGATCAGTCAAAATCAGGAATCCTTCGAGAGGGAGATAGAGAATACAAAGGCTATGTTCCTTGGCCGGGTAGACGGAGTACTGGCCTCCATATCAAAACAAACGGAATCCCTCAACCATTTTAAGGACTTACAATCCAAAAAGATCCCCATAGTCTTTTTTAACAGGATCCCAAGGGATATTGAGGCCTCAAAGGTATTTTCCGATGATTACAAAGGGGCCATACTGGCTACCTCACATCTGGTGCGTACAGGATGCCGGCAGTTGTGTCACCTTCAGGGACCAAAGCAGCTCTCCCTGGCACAAAACAGGCGAAACGGGTTTGTTAACGCCGTAGAAAACTACCAAATGAAAGTAGATGAGGATCTAATCATTGAAACGGGGCAGGAAATGGCCGACGGGTATCATACGATGAAAGAGATCCTGGGCTCTGCAAAAAAACCCGATGGTATCCTTGCCTTTAATGATCGTGTGGCTATCGGAGCCATGAAAGCGATCAAGGAAAAGGGGTTGAAGATCCCTGATGATATTTCCGTCATTGGCTTTAGTAATGCTCCGGAATCACAAATCATAGAGCCTTCTCTCACCACCGTGGAGCAATCAGGCAAAGAGGTAGGTAAACGGGCATTTAAATTGCTACTGGACAGGATCAGGGATAAATCCCTGTTACCGGAAAACTATATCGTGGACACGAAGCTCATTCTCAGAAACTCCACCCGGGATTAGCCATGGGGTTCTGTGATCAGCGTTTTTTAAGCTGTGCTATCATTTTCCAGGTTTCTTCAGTCATTACCCTGGCCTTGGATGGTGTCATTTCATGAGCACAGTAATAGAACATGAGGTGGTCCATAGGTAAAGTGAAGGCCCGTTCCAGGTTTTGCAGGTAGTTCCCGAGGTCCTCATCCCTGTGCCGTTGCCCTTCCAGTAAAAAAAATGTTTTTTTACCGGCGGCCTTTAGTCGTGGATAGAACCGCTCATGGGCCTTGAAGATAGTTGTTTTCATTCTGTGCATCTGATGGTCCTCACTGCGTACATGACCATCGGATCCGAGGTAATCGATGTGGTCAAATTCAATGAACCAGTCTACCAGGTGTAGTTTGGAAGATTCGGCAAATATACTCGTGATCAGATCGGATTTCAGGGATTTGGCATAGGCACTCATCTCATCCAGAAAGGTAAACACTTCTTTCTTATCCGCAGGCCGTGGTTCGTCCCAGATGATCCCTTCTACCTGAAAATCGGTGAGTAATCGTTTAATGTTCTCCTTATAGTGGGAGATGACTTTTTCATGGGTAACATCAGCGAATGCGCCCCAGTCGTATCCTGGATATAGCACGTCTGTATTACGTATGGTCCAGTTCGAAAACCCATCCAGCCAACCGGCCAGAAGACCGCACCAGCGGTTAGGGATCACGTGTACATCCAGACCGAAGCCATGGGCAGCGTCAATGAAATTGTGTACGCGCTGCTGGTGCCAGTTGGTCATTTGCTCTTCCTGCAAACAGAAGCTAACGATATCTGTGCCAATGGAAACCATTTTCTCCAAATCATAGGCAATGTGGCGGTCAAGCATACTGTGATTATGAGGTGCGTAATAGTAACAGTTGACCAATGGAGTCTCCTTCTTTCGCTCCGCTTTACTATCACCTAATATTTTCACTCCCTCACTCAGAGATGTACCTGAAATGGCCATGGCGGGAAATACTCCCAGAGCTCCTTTTATGAAGTGTCTTCTGTTTGATCTCATCTTTGTAATCTAATCGTGAAACTAAAAAACATTATAAATCAGAAAAACACCCGCCTCCTACCGGAAGCGGATGTTGTGTATTGACTGATTGGAATTCTTCATTCGATCAAGACTTTGTATACCACCGGCCGGATCCCATCAATGACCTGGAGAACGTATGTGCCTTGGCTAAGTCTCGGAGATGTGATTTCCAGACCCTCAACCGTCAGCTTTGTTTCCAGATCCATCAACTGACCTAGCTTATTGAAAAGATAGACAGACTTAAATGCGGTTATCCCCATCACCACAAAGCGCCCGTTGCTGGGATTGGGATAAATGATCACCCCGTCAAACTCATCTGCAGCAGATAGAGTGGATGCGCCTAACCTAGACCCGGCGCCTGAGCCATAGTCGATGATCAATTTCGGATGATCATTGCTGTTGCCCACATTGTTGGAGGACATTTTGATGTCATTGCCCG
>LYSV01000078.1 GCA_001657315.1 Flammeovirgaceae bacterium BBD 1991-12
ATTTTATCAGAAGCAAAATGAAAAGGTAAAAAGTAAAATTCAGTATGTCCTGGAATTGATTAAACAAGTTGACAGGGTCCCTGAAAAGTTTCTTAAACACCTGGAAGGAACGAATGGATTATATGAAATCAGAGTAGAATACCAATCGAACATTTATCGAATATTCTGTTGTTTTGATAAAGGAAAATTAGTGGTTCTTTTCAATGGTTTCCATAAAAAGTCGCAAAAGACCCCTGATTCAGAACTAGACAAGGCAAAAAAGTTGATGAAAGCATATTTTGATGCTAAAAAATAGGATCATGAAAGATTACAAGAACATTAAAACGTTTGATGAACTCATCGAGTTGGAACATGGAAAAGTGGGAACTGAAAGCAGAAACAAGTACGAAGAATCCGCGCAAATGTTTATCATTAGTGAAATGCTAAAAGAGGCAAGAAAAGAGGCTAATCTGACACAGGAACAACTGGCAAAGAAAGCCGGGACCAAAAAGAGCTATATTTCCAAACTGGAAAATGCAAAAGGTAATATTCAGTTATCGACTTTGATAAGAATTTTTGAGCAGGGACTTGGGAAGCGGATTGGTCTTACCTTTTTATGAAATGGATGTTAATATAGAGCTAATGAATCCATAAAACCAGCAAGAACAAGTCGGATTAAAGAGGATGATTCAACTTGAAAAATGAGGCCGTATTCACGATATAATAAAAAGGCGAGAATTAATAACCGGAGGAAATTCAACGCAGGAAGCAGAAGAGTTTCATGGGAATTCAGTCCCAGCGGATACCCTCGAAAAGTTGTACCCCTATCTCTTGTCATTAAGAGACTTTCGAAAGCTTGTAGGCAAGGCTTGACCAAAGATCAAAGGGACAAATATATTGACGCAATGGTGTAGCCAACAAGCTGACCCGACTGGTCGCTATGGATTTCAATTCTGGAATCCTGATAGTTGGGAAGTCGGTATCTCCTTGAAAATGAAATTTGACGTGTTTGGTATCTTGTGGAATACCAGTTAAGTTGATTCTTCTCGGGTAGTTGAGGAGTATGCAAATTGTACCCACCCCGTTCGCTGCCGGATGGATAAGTCCAGTATTGCGACAGCTTCAAAAATAAAACACTCTTTACAGGCCAACAGACCCTTTTCGAAATGGCCGGATTCTTGAAACAACCTTGCAGGAATGTTTTAAAAGTGTCCCATGCCCCTGTTTCAATCGCGCCTCTTCTTTAGGATCATCTACAAAAACCGTGAGATCTATGTATTGAAGATCATTACACTGGCTGTAGCCTTTGCCTGTTCCACCCTTATTATCCTGTTCCCTCTAACAAACTCCGGCAGATCGCCATACACAAAATATGTGGTGCTTCCGTATTTCATATCACCCGTTTGCTGGCAAGGGAATTTACGCATCAACTGCTCATGGCTGTCCTGATCTTTGGTCCCTTTACCTACATTATCCTGAAGGAACTATTAAGGAACTTTGTTTACGCCACAGATTTTACCTGGTCCGACCCTCTCTATCCTCTTGTTTATTGTATTTTGGTGATTATGCTTCTGTGCAGCTTCCAGGCGATGAGTCTGAACCGGGCGGATCTGTCAACTGCGTTGAAGGAATGACGTTATTGAATATTTACTATATTTATAGAAAACAGGCAAATGAGTACAGCGGAATTTAACTTATTACGTGAGGAGTTGGTGCAATGGGTTAGTTCATTGAATGATTCAAGTCTTTTGAACTTGCTGAACTCAATCAAACTGTCCAGAACCAAGTCCGATAAAGATTGGTGGGATGATCTTACAGAAGAGCAAAAAACAAACATTCAAATGGGGTTGAGGGATCTTAACGAGGGAAGAACCATGCCTTCTGAAGAATTCATGAAGCAACTTAAGGGTAATGAGTGAACCTCTCCCGGTCCGATGGACCACCCGATCCCTGAGAAATGCCCAAAATATCCGTAGCTATTTGATCACCAGATTTTCTGAGAAGGAAGCTTTAAATTTTGAAAAGCTCCTGGAAGGATTCGAGCAAACAGTTTCATGGTTTCCCGAGCTATACCCCGCTTCACGGAAGCATCCTGATCTTCGAAAAGCTGTTTTGCATAGATATACTTCCTTATTTTATTCGTTCCGGAATAATGAAATAGTGGTTGTAGCCATGCAAGACAACAGGCAGCAAAAACCTGGGGAATAGGCTGCTCTTTCATTCAACATTGCATAACTACCAGTTGGAATGATAACTATATTTTAAAATGGAATATTTTTTGTTGATTAATTAGGAATCCTTACTATATTTGAAATGTCAAGGTTTGCAACCGATCTGTATATGTTCATAAACCGCACATAGCATGCACCAAAGCATATTGAATAACCTGAAGACCATTCATAAACGGATCAACAACGCCTGTAAGGTCAACGAACGCAACCCCGGAGAGGTACGGCTTCTGCTGGCCACAAAAACAGTTTCTGTGGACAAAATCAAAACGGCGCTGCAGGCTGGTGAAGGACTGATCGGGGAGAACAAGGTACAGGAGCTGAAGCAAAAGTCTGATGCTTTACGGGATGTACCCCACGAATCGCATTTCATAGGGCATTTACAGACGAATAAAGTAAAGGAAGTGCTTAAATATGTTTCCTGTGTGCAATCACTGGACCGGTTGAGGCTGGCCGAAAAACTGGATCAGCGTTTACAGTTCGAGGGCAGGAGCCTTGACGTGCTGGTACAGGTAAATACCTCAGGAGAACAAAGCAAATTTGGCTTACATCCGAACGAGATCATGAAGTTTGTCGAACAAGTTGCCACTCTTGATACACTGAAGATCAAAGGCCTGATGACAATAGGATTATTCAGTGCTGAGCTGGAAAAGGTTAGGCAATGCTTTCGGTTGCTTGGCAGGCTCAGGCAGCGTATTGAGGCCGCAGCATTTCCCAACGTAGAAATGAAAGAACTCTCTATGGGCATGAGCGGCGACCTGGAGACAGCGATCGCTGAGGGCGCTACCATAGTACGGGTAGGGACCGCCATTTTTGGAGAAAGGCCCTATGCCGACAGCTATTACTGGAACGAACACAAAACTGTATAATGAAAGTACTGAATGTTCACTTTTTCCAGCATGTCCCTTTTGAAGATCCGGGTTGCATACCTGACTGGGCTCTTCAGAACAGACATGATCTGAAGATCACAAAATGGTATGAAGATCCAATGCTGCCGGATGTTGATGCTATCGACTGGCTGATCGTAATGGGTGGCCCTATGAGCGTTCATGATGAGGAAAAATACGGCTGGCTAAGAGCGGAAAAATCGCTGATCCGTGAGGCCATTGACGCCGGCAAGACGGTCATAGGCATTTGCTTTGGGGCTCAGTTGGTGGCACAGGCCCTGGGAGCCAATGTTTATCCCAACCCACAGAAGGAGATCGGCTGGTTCAATGTTTCCATGACAGAAAGGGGAGCTGAAAATCCTCTTCTGGATGGTTTCGATAGTGAGTTCAGGGTTTTTCACTGGCATGGTGACATCTTTGATCTGCCGGACGAGGCAGTGCATTTGTTGCAATCTCAAGGATGCAGGCATCAGGCATTCCTGTATGGGAATCATGTTTTGGCGTTGCAATTCCATTTTGAAGTAACGGACCGCTCCCTGCAAGCCATGGTGGAGCATGGGAAAGAGAAGCTGGTGGAGGACCGCTACGTTCAGTCGCAGGAAGTGATTATGGAAGGCCGGTCATGGATCAGGGAAAATAATAACAGGATGTTTTCCATTCTCAGCAGGATGCAGGAGGTGGGCTTATTTATCTGAGTTATTTCGGTGGATGTTATGTGTCAACTCACCCTCGTTCAAACTTTGTTTGAACATTTCCCTCTCTAAGCTTAGAGAGGGGATATTCCACCGAAGGTGGAATGGGGGTGAGTTGAAATACCGGAAACCTGAAAAATCACAAAGTATTGGACATAAGTTACATCGTAAAAGTACGTAGCAGGTAGGCTGGCGGCGCCCTCTCGGAGGTTACGAAGTCCGTCCACAGGACTCTCCACGGGATTCTGTGAATGTGAGCCTTCCATAGCTGTGCATCGGACAGGCCGTCCCACCCACAGGGTTCACCGAATGTACTCCATTCACGTTCCCGAGAAGGAGATCGCCTGCCTTTGCCGGAGCGGCTACGTGCAGGCAAGCTTCACGCTTCCGCTAAGGCCAACTCACACGTTCGCGATGGCGATAAACAGTGTGCCATTGGTAGAAGTGAGTATACCTACTTATGGCCACTTTGGTAAAGACCGGTGTTACTCAGGCTCTACCTAACGATAAATATTTAATTTTACCTTTCACTCAGATTTATCAGGTATAACCCAAAAAGTATAGCCAACCCATGTATCCCAACCTGCTCGAGAGCCTTTCCAAACACATTGCTCTGACGCCCGAGGAGCAGGAACTGGTCTGTGCTGCTTTCAAACTGCGATCCGTGGTAAAAAAGGAGTGCCTGCTTAGGCCGGGGCAGGTTTTTCATCATGCTACGTTTGTCAGAAAGGGATGTTTTACCATGCATACCTTTGACAAGAACGGGAAGGCCTCCGTGGTTCAGATTGCGGTGGAAGGCTGGTGGGTGGGCGATATTTACAGCTTCCTTACACAAAAACCTTCTGAATACTTTGTAGAGGCCATTGAGTCCGCGGAGGTCCTTCAGATCCATCACGAGAAGCTGGAGGAACTGTACACAAGGGTGCCTAAAATGGAGCGTTATTTCCGGATATTGGTGCAGAATGCCTACATCACTTTCCAGAACCGTGTGGTTTCCTCCATGCGCCAAACGGCGCAGGAGCGTTACATGGAATTTCAACAGACCCGGCCCGGTCTGGAGCAAAGGATCCCGCTGTATACCATAGCCTCCTACCTGGGTATACGGCCGGAATTTCTCAGCAGGATACGGAAAAGAATGGCCGGAAGATAACGATCTTGAACTGGTTCATTTTTTTTGGTAAAAATCCCCCTGAATTTTACCTCAAAAGATGTTCAACACAAAAAAAGGAGGTAAAAATGTCTGCATACTGTTTATTTGATAACCTTGAGGTCCATGACCCTGAAAAACTGGAGGAATATAAAAGTAAGGTGCTTCCGGTCGTTGAGAAATACCACGGGAAATATGTAGTACTGGGTGGAAAGACAGAGGTGGTAGAAGGCCGGTGGCAGCCTGTACACCTGGTCATGATCGAGTTTCCGGATGTGGAACTCGCGCGACAGTGGTACTATTCTGAGGAGTACCGAGAGCTGAAAGCCTTGCGTTTGTCTGCCGTGGTTTCCAATGGTGCTATTGTGGAAGGGCTTTGACGGGATAGTTTAGGATTATCTCCCGAAGTCACGAAGGTCGGAAAGGTCCTGTACAAGCTAAAAATCAGATGATGTACGACGTGTCCCATTCATCATCGCAATTGCTTCCCATTGCGGTAGTTGTGGTGGTGGAGGGATCAGCGTCACACAGTGACACATGAATGATCAGAAAACTTTTGAATTATGGAACTACAACTCAAGGAGGGCTCAATCCCTCAAAAAGTCTATCAAACCCTAAGGGTTACGTGTGGGCTGTCGGCCAAAGACGATGAGTCCGCAGAGATCGGTTTAAGGAATTCCATCCATTCCATCATGGTAGTCCATGGGGAGGAGATCATCGGTATGGGCCGGATCATCGGTGATGGGGGTTGCTTTTGCCAGGTGGTCGATATTTGCGTATTACCGGAATTCCAGGGAAAAGGCATCGGCAAAATGATCATGGGCAATATTACTGAATACATTGATAAACACCTGCCTGCTTCATGCTATGTGAGCCTTATCGCTGATGGGGATGCTTCTTATCTGTATGAAAAATTCAGGTTCAGGGATACGCTGCCAGTGTCGAGGGGGATGTATTATATGGGTGGCTGAAGGGGTACTATACCTGAAAGTCTTTGATACCATCGGCCCTGAAAGAAGTCTGTCCAGGGTGAGGACAGTTTCTCTATGATCCCTGGAGATCAATCTGTTACTGTTCCAAAAAAACTCAGGTCGCCATATAGGGTACTCTCCGGCTTTCTACCCCAACCTTGGTTGTTACCATCCACTTCCCTGGGTTTCTGTCTCAGTATTTTTTCATACCTCGAATTACCATCGACCAGGCAGTAACATTTTTACAGGCAGATCGTCTTTGTTCTGATTTTAACCCCCAATGAAGGGTGAGTTAAAGAGTTTGACCTTCAAAAAAATCAGAATATGTTTAAAGTAAAGGACCAATCTCCGTTTGTTATTGCTCTTATCACGCTCCTTGTAGTAGGAAGCATCATGTTAATTCCGTTGGATGGTATACTCACCAGTGAATACTTTTCGGAGTTCCAAATTGAATATATAGGATTAACGCTGAAGATGTCAACACTCTTGCTCCTTGCCGTGATCGCTGTTTATAAACTGAAGTCGTTTTCCGGCTTATCTTCAAAGTACAAATGGTCTTTCAGATACCTGAATCTTATTCCGGTCTACCTTTTCCTGCTGGGTATATTTACGTTTATCAGCAAAGACCTGAGTCAGATCAATGTTTATGATCTGTTGCTGCTGCTTATGGCCTGCCTGACGGTGGGTTTTGCGGAAGAGTTCATATTCCGGGGCTTTTTGCAACCGGTATTCCTGAAAAGATACATTACGCATAAACGGGGGATCTTCCTTGGAGTATTGCTGCCCGCTGTGTCCTTTGGTTTGGCGCATCTCTTCAATCTGGCCGTGAATGATAACGTACCCCAGGTGATTGGCCAGGTAATATATGCTACGTTCATCGGGTTCTTTTTTGGAGTGACCCTGTTAAAAACCAACAAATTGATCCCCCTGGCAATCACCCACGGGCTTATCAATTTTTTCTTTTTGATCAGCTCCCTCCCCGGCCTGGAGATAAACGCGGATACCGCGGTGGATACAACAGCGGAAGCAACCCTCTCCGGACAAATTTCGGAAGCCGCCGCACCGATACTCATATTTCTGCCGTTGCTCATCACCGGACTTATCCTGTTGAGGAAAATCGAAAAGGAAAAAGTTATGGAGAAATTCGCGGATTGATGCATGTGAATCGTATGACGTTGTTTTAATAGGTGTTCAGCAGGTTTTTTAGACTTGGCGGTTTGAGAAAATCAGGAGAGGGGTTTGGTTTTGTAAGAGGTTGGGGCTTTTTTTTGAGAAAAAATATCGTGCATATAAAGCGTTTGGTGTATTTTGACGATTTGCTATTCGGTTGGTCGAAACATGAAATATTTAGGCAAGGTAAAGATTATCAATCATTCAGGATTTAAACCGGAATTCAGCCGATCGATAGAGACATTAAGGAAAAAGTATTACTTCATAGAGGATGATTACTCGATTACCGGGGATGCGCCAAAAGACTTCATTAGACTCTATGAATATGGTGAAGCAAGAAAATCCAACAAGCTAAACTGGCCACTATACATTGCAAAAACCGGGCATAAATGGTATCCAAATGAATCAATTTGTGAGCATTTGATGACCAGAATAGGAGAATGTTTTGGTTTGAATATGGCAGAATCAAAACTTGCTGTTGGTAACGAGCAGTTAAGATTTTTAAGTAAATACTTTCTTGGGCGCGATCAACAACTCATTCACGGTGCTGAAATATATGCTGGTTTTTTGTCAGATGAAAAATTCGTAGAACAGATTGAAAAAGAAGGTAGGTCAAGGGACTTCTTTACGATCAGATTTACCAAAAGAGCTCTGAGGTACTTCTTTGAGGATCAAATCGATCAAATATTCAATGATTTTATCAAAATGGTTTTGTTTGATGCAATTGTTGGGAATAATGATCGTCATTTTTATAACTGGGGAGTAATAAGACATGTGAAAGGAAAACATGAGCCCTGTTTTAGCCCAATTTATGATACAGCAAGAGGACTGTATTGGAATCTGAATGAAGAAAATTTACCTTTGCCGACCGATTTGAACAGGGTTGAAAGGTATTCCGAGAATAGCAAACCAAAACTGGGTTGGGAACAGGAATCCGATATTAACCATTTTAAATTAATTGAGTTAATCTATATCTTCCGTGAAGATTATTCAATCAACCCGGAGACTTTCAGGATGATTAATGAAAAGAATTTAAATAATTGTTTTGACGTTTTGTATACAGAGTTCAATGATCTGTTTTCTGATCAAAGAAAAGAATTGATAAGGATCTGCCTGGAAAATCGTTTCAGAAAACTGGAAAAGATCGTATCTTGAATTATGCTCGATAAACTGAAAAAAATATTGTCGACTCCGGAATGGTTAGAAAACTTAGTAACACCTAAGGATAAGAGGGCTTCATTCATACTGACCTATGACAAACTGGTTATCGGGTTTCTCAATGTTGCAGATGGGAAATGGGAATTCAGCTATTCAGAAGACTTCAAAAAACAGGACGAATTAAAACCGATCGTTGATTTTCCGGATAAGAACAGGATTTATACTTCTACTGATCTATGGCCATTCTTTGCTTCGAGGATACCAAGCCTCAGTCGTCCTTCTATAAAAGAGATTTTAGATAAGAGTGAAATTGACTCAAATGATCTGGTCGAGTTGCTCAAGTTGTTTGGTCAGAAAACAATTTCAAATCCTTTTCATCTTCAGGCGGCATGATTAAAACCGTTGCGCTTTAGTAATTTTAACTACGCGTTACAGCCGTCTTTTTCATGCTTTGTGAATTTAGTAAAATCAAAGAATCAGTTTGGTTTTATGAGCGATTGGGGCGACTTTGGCAGGGAAGAGTGGTATCCCTGGTAAATCCCCGTGCCTTACCAGATACCTTACTTCATTAGTATAGAATGGAATTCCCCGTTATCATAATAATTATTGTCCTGTTAATGGCTCTAACGAGGGTTGTTACCGTCGTAATTCATGAAATGGGGCATGCACTGGCTGGTTTGGTTCTCTTAAGCGGCGTAATCTCTATTTATATAGGTTCCTATGGTGATCCTAAAAAGGGAGTACATTTTGGCATCGGACGATTGAAGATCCATTTCAGGTATAACCCCCTTTTATGGAATCATGGTGTATGTGTTTCCAATTCCACACAGACATCACTTCTGCGAAGCTATATTTTCACTTTAGCCGGACCACTGGCATCTTTGCTTACAGCAATTACTTGTCTTTACTTGCTAATAAGTCCGGATTCACATGGTTCTGTAAAATTGATTGCGGTATTCCTGCTTTTTTCATCTCTTCAGGATTTCTTTCAAAATATCCGTCCCAGTGAAAATCCGATATTACTGTATGATGGATCACTGACTTACAATGACGGGCAGACTTTAAAACTTCTCAGGAGCTATAAAAATGCCTACAAGGAGTTAGTTACACTGAACCATTTTCACACTAACGGACAGGTAAAAAAGGGAATAGAATTTTTTGAAGATGTCTATTCAAGAAAGAAGGAGCCAAATCTGCTACGTATGGGTATGTCCTTATACATGGAAGATGAAAATTACAGTAAGACCATAGCTTTGTTTGATCAGCTTAAGGTTATGACCAACCTCACTTCTGATGATTATTGCAGGCATGCATTGGCCCATTCCCATTCTGATGATCATTCAAAAGCATTGGAGTTATACAATGAGTCTTTGAAAATGGATCCAACGAACTTTTATGCACTGAATAATCGTGGATACACACTTAATATATTTGGACATTACGAAAATGCAATAAAGGACTTTAATAGAGCGATAGAACTTGATCCAAAATCTTCACATGCTTACAATAACCGTGGTTTGTCAAAGATTAAAATGGGGAATGAAACAGAAGGACTGGGTGATATAAAAATATCTATGGAGATGGATGATAAAAATTCGTATGCATATAAAAACCTGGGCATATATCATAAGGATAGGGGAGAATTGGAGAAGGCTATGGAATTTTTTCTGAAAGCAAAAAATATGGACCCAAAAACACATGACTTAAGTGACTTGATACTTGAGATGGAAAGCCAGATAAAAGGCATGTGATGTCAAATAAGGATTATATCCATCTAAAACACGTAGGTTTACTACACACCTTATATCATTGAGTCCGTGCAACTGAAAGAGATAAATACCCGACTTCAGCAATAATTTCGACAATTGAATTCAAAGAAAATGAGGTTATTCGGATAACCGGAACTGATATGTCAATAATAAATCACGCATCACCGTTAGCCAATGGAATTATCAATACGAACTGTCGAAATCAAAGACTCAGCACCCATAGCGAAGCTCTCAGGTCAATTAGGCTATGCATCCAACATTCATTCGGTTCAAGACCGACTGACCGAAATCATAAAAAGCAGGGATCACTGCGTTTTTATAGTTGAGGATAATGAAAAAACAGTGGGCTGGATCCATGGATTCTATGCATTGAAGGTCGAGTCAGATCCTTTTATAGAGATTGGAGGCCTGGTGGTAGATGAAAACTACCGGAAAAAGGGGACCGGAAAAAACTGGTAGACAGGATCATCCAATGGGCTGAATCGGGTAAATGTAAAAAAGTGAGGGTGAGGTGCAACAGTATCCGAAAAGAAAGCCATTTATTCTATGAGAATATGGGATTTGCCCTGAACAAGGAACAGAAAGTATTTGACATGCAACTGGGTTGAATGTTGTAGATCATATTTTTTGATAACCTATTTGTGCCAACCACCATTTTCCCTGTAGAACCATTAATCTTTGACTTTGGTTGTCTGATCAGGTAACTTCGCTTAATGCAAGAAAAGTACCTCAGAGATATTTATGTCTATGGAACTGATTTTTGGGACTTTTACAACTCACAAAATAAGAAGGTTCAGGATAAAATAGATTGGGTAATAGGCTTGATTCGAACCCTTAAAATGATTCCTGAACGATTTTTCAAACATTTAGAGGGGACTGATGGGTTGTTTGAGATCAGGATTAAAGTAGGCAGTAATATCTACAGGGTTTTTTTGCTTTTTTGACGAGGGTAACTTAGTGATTGTCTTGAATGGATTTCAGAAGAAGTCTCAGAAAACCCCTAAAAATGAAATTAAAAAAGCTGAACGTTTAAAGAAACAGTACTATGAAGACAAAAGAAAATAAACTGGTATCATGGGATGATCATATTGATAAAAAGCATGGAAAGCCCGGAACACCTTCTCGTGATAAATATGAGGAAGAATTTGAGGCTTTTAAAATTGGTGTTTTGATCCAGGAGGCAAGAAAACGCAAAAACCTAACTCAGGAGGAACTTGCCGAGAGAGTTGGAACCACAAAAAACTACATCTCGAGAATTGAAAATAACGCAAGTGATATCCGACTGTCAACGCTTATGAGAATTATCAGGGAAGGACTCGGAGGGCATTTAAAACTTAGTCTTGACATATAAACACGAAAGTATAACAAACTATCCCCCCTCTGGCGCCTCTGTGCATGGTTCTGATACCTCTGCACTAAACGCTATGCAGCCCCGTCCCCACTCCCCTTCATCTCCTCATGCGCCCCCTCGAAGAATTTGATCAGAAAGTACATACTTTCCGCAATCTCAGAGAATTCATACGGCAGGCCCGTCGACTCGATGTACATAAGGTAAATGCCCCACACCTCATGCAGGTGTTTTTGATAGGCTCTCGGGCAGCGAAAATCAAATAACCTTTCCAGGCTGTTGATCACCTCTTCGGTGGGTTTGCGGAAATCAGGTGACTGGTCGGGTTCTTGTTCTGTGATATTTGGGTGGTTCATGGGGATTTTTTTAAAAATGATAGGTAAATATACAAAGGGTAGTCTATATAGACTACCCTTTGTATTAAAAATTCTCGTTGATTGCTTCCATGTTAGATAGAGAGGAATTTAAAAACAGAATAGGCCAAAAGATTAGGGAGGTTAGAGAAAGTAAAGGTATATCACAAAAGGACTTTGAGTTTTTGGAATTTGGCATAGAAAGACAGATGCTTTCCAAAATTGAAAGAGGACTAAGGTACCCTGAATTATACACTTTGTACAGAATAGCGAAAACATTGAATGTCAGTCTGAGTGAATTACTGAAGGGTGTCGACAACGATTGACCACTTAAACATAAAGATCATTATAATTGATCATTAAGAATGCCAAAGACATTATGGAGTGTCCGCAAATAGGGTTGCTCTGTTTTGGTTCATTTGCAAAAAAAGCCTCGATGTTGGCAGAACATTGAAAACTTAATATATTTATCGCACAGAATCAACACATATTTAACCTGACCTGTAACTACCCGAAAACCTTTGAGAAAATGAATAACCGCACAACAAACCCCCAATACACATGTATACATAAGGCAGATTTGAGGTAAAGCGTCCCTGTGCGAACGCACAGCGCACGCCCGCCACTCTCCACAGTACTTGCTATTACCCCTTGCCCATACCGCAAGGTAGCTTTTACAATACTTTATACTGAACCCGGATCATCAGAACCCATGAAAAAATATAACTTATTCAATTCGGAATTACCCAAAAATAATACAGAAACCTACATTCCTTGTACAGGATCACTAAGTAGTGGTACAGAATCATTTTGCGCCACAGAAAAATGACCAGGAGGCATGAAAAGATCATACTGCGGCACTGGAATACCACAGTGCAGCATGAAGGAATGGCAGGTACGCATCAGAATATCACGCTGCAGGATGGGAATATCATTTTGTGGCTGAAAGAAACCCCGGAGAGGCATAATTATTTCACAATGCAGCACCCGGAAATCGCTTTGCAGCATGAAGGGATGAGGGATATGTGCGTTTGGGTCGGCAATCGGCAAATCTTAAAGAAAATCAGAAAGAAAAACAGGAAACAATAAACAACAAACCATAAACAAACAATCAATTATGAACAACACATTAGAAGGACGACTACTCTTTGCACAAAATGCAATCACCAATGCCATCAACTACACCGAGGTGAAAAACTTGCTGACGGAGTTTGGCTATACGGACAAGCGGCTGCAGGAAGGCCGGCAGTTGTATGAAAAGGCCAATGAGCTACAGGTAAAACAGCAGAAGGAGTATGGCGATCAGTTTGCCGCCACGGATGCACTGAATGCCGCCAAGGCCTCGGCTAACCGGCAGTATGTCAACCACCTGAAGCTGGCCCGCATAGCCCTGTCAAAGGACCGCGGCGCGGAAGAAAGTCTTCAGCTTCGTGGTGACCGCAAGCGCACCCTGTCCGGCTGGCTCAAGCAGTCCAGGGCCTTTTATGCCAACGCACTGGCCAGCGATGAGGTGCTTGCCGCTTTGGGTAGATTTGGCATCACTTCGGAGAAGCTAACGGCCGTACAGCAGGAGGTATCCGGAGTAGAGCAGGCCCTAAACCGCCAGCTGCAGGAAAAAGGCGAGGCCCAGGCCGCCACCCAGGAGCGCGACGAAGCCTTTGACGCCCTGCAGGAGTGGATGAGCGACTTTATAGCCGTGGCCCGTATCGCCCTGGAAGGGCAGCCTCAGTATCTGGAGGTGCTTGGTGTGGTACAGCCGGGGTAGGGAGTTTGAAGGACCTGGCCCTTGTGTGGTGGGGCCGGGTTTTTGGAAGATTGTAGTAACTTTAAATTAAGTAGTTGTATGTTAATTGCAAGGATTTGCAGTCTTCGACATCATACATCGCTGTAATTATTGTAAGCCAAACGAAAAAGGATTCTTATGATTCCAGAAGACTTCAAAGAACATCCGGTACATGATAAATTACAACAATTGTCTCAACGGCTAAATGAGGATGAGATTAAGGAGGAGGTTGATATTGATAGCTATTCTCTTTATGAATCTGCACATCAATATATAGTTGATCGGTTGAGATTAACAATTCCTATTTTAGTTCAGGAAAATGAATTGAATTTACTGTCAAATGAAATTGAAGCAGGTCTACAACAAATTAATAATTTCATTGGAACTCGCAATACAGGAAATCTAAATAGTGCAGACAACAATTTTTATTCGGCCTTAAACCGAACCAGAAACCTGCCTCTTCCTTTTGCCAAGAACGATTTCAACTACTCAAAAGCTATTGCAGATTTTCAAGAATTAATAAAGAGCAAGTATGAAGCCATAGACCTTGAGAATACTAACTTGAAAAATGAAATTGAAGAGCTTAAAGAAGATTTGAAGGTCAAAACCAATGAATTCAAAAGTAATTTAGAAGCCAAACAGGAAGAATTAAACGTTCTTAGCAAGGCGCTGGAAGAAAAAGAGAACGATATAGAATCATTGACAGAAGAGTACCAAACGAAACATGATAATATAAGCATCAAATTAGAGAAAACTTTCGAGGAAGATAGACAAGAATATAGAAATGAAATTGATGAACAGAAAAAGACATATAGATTAGAGATAGATGATTTAAAAGAAGCAATCAATACTGATACGTCCGATTTGGTAAAAAGGCTCCAGCAAAAATTGGATGAGGCCAAAAAGATTGTGAGTGTCGTCGGAAATATTGGAGTGACAGGAAACTTTCAAAGAATAGCAAACGATCATAAAAAGACAGCGGATCATTGGAGGATAATCGCAATAATATTCATGACGGTACTTTCGGGACTATTGGTTTACACAATATGGGATATCAGTCATGGTGATGATTTTGACTGGGTGAAATCTTTAATAAGAATCATTGCGGCGGCAGCACTTTCTTATCCTGCGACTTATGCTTCAAGAGAGTCGAATAAGCACAGAAAATTGGAGGCATTTAATAGGAGGAATGAGCTTGAGTTGGCTTCTATTGAACCTTTTATAGAGCTATTGCCGGAGGAAAAGAAACAGGAGATCAAAGAAAAACTGGCAGAAAAATATTTTGGTAATAATGACCCTCAACAAGAGGGAACAGACTCCAGTCAGGATTTATCGGTTGCTGGATTTGAAAAGGTTATCAAAGCAGTTTCAACTTTGTTGAATAAATGAATGTTTGGACTAGGATTGTGGCAGTGAGACGGCTTCTTTGATAGTATCAATTCTTCCGCTTAAACATTACTTTTAAGCATATTGATTTCTATTTCTGTCATTTTGAGCTAAGTGAGATACCTTTATTTAATTATACTATTTATTACCTGCTTCTCCAACCTCGGTGCACAAGACAAAAACAACCTGGATCACCCGGAGCATTTGGCAAAGTGGTTGACACACAAAGCCGGCAATGAACGGGAAAAAGTGGATGCCATATTCTTTTGGATCACTGAAAATATTGAATACGACATAGAAACATACCATAAGGTAGAGAGAAGATATCCTGAATTTAACATTGCCCCTACCTATGACACAGCCGGGTATCTTAAAAGATACAATGATGAAGTAGCAAAAATAGTTCTCAACAAAAGGAAGGCCATTTGTGACGGATATTCCAGACTGTTCAAATCCCTTTGCGATTATTCAGGAATACAATGTGAGGTGGTCACAGGAATGGCCAAAATACCGCTTGAAACCAAACCGTCTCCACATGCATGGAATGCAGTCAGGCTAAATAACAAATGGCAACTGGTGGATGCTACATGGGCCAGTGGCAGTTTAAGCCTGTCAGAGGATTCCTTTACAAGGAAACTAGACACGCTTTATTATCTGACCCCGCCGGAGGTTCTCATTATTGATCACTTCCCGGATGATCAAAAGTGGACATTGCTGGAAAGAGAATACACCTATGATCAGTTTTTAAATCATCCTGCACAAAGTACACACATGTATGCCAAAGGGTTAATGGATTATCATCCTAAGAGCAAATTGATTACTCCCGGCAGTGATGGATTAATTGAATTATCATATGAATTCAAAAGCTCATTTCCTCCATACGATATTACAATAATAGAAAGAGACATCCGGTCAAAATATGATCATCTGGATATTACGGTTTCAGCAGTGAATTATGACAGTATAATGAATGTA
This sequence comes from Flammeovirgaceae bacterium BBD 1991-12, assembly GCA_001657315.1. Lineage (GTDB taxonomy): Bacteria > Bacteroidota > Bacteroidia > Cytophagales > Cyclobacteriaceae > Fulvivirga. Next base: position 15,847 of record LYSV01000078.1, read on the forward strand.
TACCCGGATTTTGGGCAGCGAATCCCAAAAATTGAAATAGTCCGGACTGATGTTGCCGGGAATAGATTGACTTTTTTTGTAAAGCCCTTGACAAAAAACCTGAAGGGATTGCTGGTGTACATTGGCAGTAGTCTTCCATGTCTTGAATATGATGTAGACATCGAGTAAAGGCATATGTGTTAAAAAGACCACATATTTGCCTCCCTCCTTAAAAAAATATTCAGCATCTTGGGGAAAGGTTGCGGGCCCGCTATAGGTAGAAAACACGCACAACACGGACACTTTGATCAAAACAGCTATGGCATCGGCTTACTATCTGCTGGATACATTTTCCGAAGAAAAATTTAAAGGGAATCCGACACCCATTTGCTTTCTGGACGGCGTATTGGATAAGCAAACCATGTGTGCCCTGGCCAAAGAGTTTTCTGCGCCGGTGACTGCCTTTGTAGCACCTGCTAAGGATGATCACACTTTTCCCATCAGATATTTTACCGTAACCGGTGAAATCCCTGCCTGCGGTCATGCTACCATAGGCGCTGCATTTGTACTGTTCAATATTCTGGGGAAAAAGCATATTGTATTTGAAACCAAAGAAAAGATCCGGCTTAAGGCAAGAAAAGAAGGCGACATCACATATATCGGGTATCCCAAATTTGAACGGACTGATTTTGATATCCCGATGGAGTTGCTGGAGGCATTGGGCATAGAGAATAGTAAAACACACTTCTTTTGTAGGGAATTGGAATCATTGTTTATTGAATTAAACGACGAACGTGAAGTCAGCCAGGTACAACCTGATTTCAACAGACTGACCCAAAGCACCGGCAAAGTGAAGGAAGTGGTAATAATGAGCAGATCAGATGGTCAGCACTATGATTTTGTGCTGCGCTCCTTTTGTCCATGGATAGGCATTGATGAAGACCCGGTTACCGGTTCTGTACATTCGGTATTGGGCCACTTCTGGAAAGACATAACCCAAAAGGACGATCTGATTGCCTGGCAGGCTTCTCCAAGAGGGGGAAAGGTCTTTATTCGAGCCTTACAAAACGGGGTGGAAATTGGGGGGAGTTCATCTGTAATCATTGAGGGAGAACTGAAGTGGGCACAGGATGTGGTAGGTTAGTATAGTGACCCTACCGCCTGAATCAGAACAACCAACTCCGTGAGAAAACTTTTACTCATGTTTTTACATTCTATTGGTAAATCCATGCCCCAGGTCAATAAGGCTAAAAGCCGGTATAACTTCGATCCGTTATCTTTGATCCAAAATCGGTTAAACAGTGCCATTCCCGGAGACAATCAGAAAATGGAAGCATTAAAAAAGTGTATCTCAGATCAGATCATGATCAATAGAGTTGCTTTGGAGAGCATTACATCCGCCTTTAAACCCGTTGAAATCAAAAAAGGGCAATACTTTCTCAGGTCCGGAAGTATATGTAATAAAATGGCCTTTATCGATGTCGGTTATTTGAGGATGTATGACATTGCCGATGGAAAAGAAATTACCTTCTGGATCGGTACCAGCGGAAAGTTCATCACCTCATTGTCCAGCTTTGTTTTTCAGACCACTAACTTTTGGAACATTCAGGCAGTGACGGACTGCAGGCTCCTCGTAATAGACAGAGAAAAGCATTTTGAGCTATGCCGCATACAACCCAAATGGCTTGAATTTGATAACCTGATATTGGCGCACGCCTTCGCTCTGCTGGAACGCAGTATGTTCACCCAATTGCATACCACTGCACAGCAGCGGTTTGAAGCCTTACTTAATGATGAACCGGCACTTTTCAACAATGTGCCCCTTCAATACATAGCATCAATGCTGGGGATCACACCGGAATCATTGAGCAGATTGAGAAAAAACCTGGTCAATTCAACTTCTTAACATTTATCAAGAGAGAAGTGCCTGAGGGTGATGAGTTTTGTAGAAAATCAAGCTCAGGTCTATGAATCAGTTACAAAATTCGCTCCTCATCAACGCTGTATTTTCCGGTATATCGGGTAGTACTTTGCTTATTTTTAATCAACGGGTCGATGAATTATTTAACACCAATAATCCAATGGTTTTTAAGATCATTGGCATTGTACTGGTCTTCTTTACCGGCACTATAGTCTATGAAATTTTTAAGCAGCGGCCTTTGGCAGTATGGTGGATCATTATTCAGGATTTTCTTTGGGTGCTGGGAAGTACAATCCTTGTAATATTCAGACTCTTTGGAATTTCAAATACGGGCAACATCATAATCATGCTCGTGGCTTTTGTTGTTTTATTAATGGGTATTAATCAATCGAAGGCGTTGGCTCAAATTGATACCGGCCTGCAAAAGGGGATGAAGCAGTTTAGATTCGACAGGATCGTAAACGCAACAAAGCCAGAGGTTTGGAGGGTCATATCAGATGTTGCCAACTACCATAGAGTAGCGCCAAATATTGATGATGTAAAAATAATTTCGGGCGAGGGTAAAGGCATGGTTCGTAGATGCAGTCATGGAAAAGACAGCTGGACAGAAACCTGTTCCGTATGGGAAGAGGAAAGAGTGTATTCGTTCGAGATCAACACATCGGCACCCGACTACCCGTACCCATTCAAAAGCCTTAAAGGAACATGGCTGGTGGAGGAAATCGATAATGACAACACCAGGATAGTTATGCTTTTCGATTTTCAATACAAACGAAAGTTCCAGAACTGGTTGCTGCACCCCTTGCTCAAAAGTAAATTCACCAAAATTGTAGAGGAGCTTTTGGATAACTGGCAGGAGGAACTTAAAAAAACAACTAATGGAACCTGAGAAGTAAAAATGGTAAGGGCGAAAAATGAAACTAACATTTTAATGCTCCTTTTCTGTTGATAGCCTGCCTGCTGTAGTCTGCACCCTTGTTGACCGGTTGATGAAATGATGATTGAAAATCCGCACGGACAGTTTTTGATGAACAAATGAATAGAACGCAAAACGATATGTCATCGGATCAACTCCTTATCTCCAGAGCACTTGCCGGGGATAAGTAGTCACTGGAAAAACTGGCCAAAAAACACCTTATCGCATACAGAGGTCATTGCAATGCGCAAAAGTATTGGGTACATTAGGATCCTATCGGGTTTAGCGCTACAGTTCAAATTTGCATGTAATGAGACAAATTTTAAATACACCCCATCCCATTGGTTTTGGATGGGCTTATGCGCTCATTCCAGCGCTGGCTGTGGTCTTCATCCTCACTGTATTAGCCCCTTATGGATTTGCTGAATTGTCCTACGAGAAGAGATTTCTGAGAGCCATACCATTTGGGGTGATCACAGCGCTTTCTGCCCCGCTTAATTTGCTGATAGCAAAGGTGGTTTTCCCCAAATCCATCGATGAAACCAAATGGACGATTGGACGCGAATTCATTTACAATATATATGACGTTATGCTCATCGGCTTTTGGAACTCAACTTTCCTATACGTAATCGGCAGATCCGGAACATCTTTCATTGAGCTTCTTGTGCGTATTGAATCTCACACTTTAATGATTGGTGTTATCCCGGTTGTAATGCTCATTGGATTTAAGAATAATGAAGCCCTCAGGAAACAATTATTCCGGGCCGGGCAGATCAATGACGAATTGAAATCAGCCGTGAAGTTAGAAATGGATCAGGATCCTGTTTCATTATACTCGGAGAACGGAAAGCTGGAGATCAGGCTTGTGGTGGACAAAATATTCTTCTTTAGATCATCGGGCAATTACCTTGAAGTCTTTTACAAGGATGAAAAAGGTAAAGAAGGCAAGCATCTCATTCGTAACAGGCTTAAGATCGTTGCTGATCTCTTGCCTAAGGAAAAGTTCTTTCATTGCCATAAGAGCTATATCATTAACATCCGTAAAATCACCAGGGTGGAGGGCAATGCCCGTGACTTAAGATTGTCATTGGTGGATTCCTCCCATGTGATCCCGGTTTCCCGATCCAGGTCAGCTGAATTATTGACCATTCTAAGGAGGTGACAAACGCTATTACTGTTGTCAATACGAGTGTTTATGATTTTTTCGAAAATATGGGCTTTACGATTGTTATGGCCCATTGATACCTCCTGGAGGCCATGTCATACCAAAAGTGCTGTTTGTCAAGACGTTTAGTGGTGGGGTACGAATACTTGTTAACAAGTCAATGACAGATTCAATCTCAAATACAAAAACAGGATCACGGATCATGGTATTGGATGTCACCAGGGGATTTGCCATACTGGGCATCCTGTTAATGAATATCCAAAGCTTTTCAATGATAGGGCAGGCTTATATGAATCCCACTGCTTACGGAGATCTTACCGGGCTGAACAAGTGGACCTGGATCGTTAGCCATGTTATTGCTGACCAGAAGTTCATGAGCATTTTCTCTATGTTGTTTGGAGCTTCCATCATCATGATCACAAAGGGGGCAGAACAAAAAAATCAATCCTCCCTCAGGGTTCACTACTCCCGGAATTTTTGGTTGCTGATCATTGGATTGTTTCATGCTTACCTGGTGTGGCATGGCGATATACTAACTCCTTATGCGATTTGTGCCTTCTTGCTTTACCCGCTGAGGAAATTAGCGGTGAATAAATTACTAATTGCAGGTGTTTTTGTCTTTTCAATAAGTAGCATAGGAGATTTGTGGATGGGTTTTTCCCTGGTTAACTGGCCGGAGGAAGCAGTTCAAAAGCTTTCCGGGAGTTGGGATCCCAGCCATGAACAAATTGACAGGGAGGTGAACGCTTTTTTGGGCGATTTTAGCAGCCAGCTTATGCAAAGGGCAAAAATAGCCAGGATGATGCAAACGACTTTTTTCCTGACCCACTACCTGTGGCGTATTTCAGGTTTAATGCTCATTGGGATGGCCTTGTTCAAATCCGGATTCCTAACAGGTAAATTGCAGGCCAGAGTTTACCGGCGAGTGCTCGTGTATGTGGGATTAACAGGAATATCTTTGGTCATATTTGGGGTGATCAGGAATTTCAGGGCGGACTGGTCGCTGGAATACTCTATGTTCCTGGGAGGTCAATACAATTACTGGGGTAGTCTGGGCATGGCACTCGCCTACATTTCCGGTTTGAACCTTATCTGTCACTATGGTCGGTTGAAGCCGCTGACCGGAGGGCTGGCAGCAATAGGCAGAACAGCTTTAAGCAATTACATAATGCAGTCCTTCATTTGCACCTCAATTTTTTACGGGTTTGGTATTGGACTGTTCGGCCAGGTGGAGAGAGTATACCAGTTGTTGATCACGTTTGGAATATGGCTGCTTCAATTTCACTTTAGCCGGATTTGGATTAAATATTTCAGGTATGGACCATTTGAGTGGGTATGGAGAAGTCTTACATATGGCAAAATCCACAGACCGAATAGCCGGTACCCGGAATAATTTTCCCTTCCCCAAGTCCCCCTAAGCAACGCTTAGCTTCAGGTAGCGGAGTCACTTCGTAGTCCCGCTTCCAGCTTTCATCGTAAGCGTTTGAAAATAGAATGATGTATATTCGGTTCCTGTAAGCCAACACGAACACCCATGAACAAAAAGATCTTCACAGAAAAGCAGGTTGATATTTCCGCTTTCCTTCCCTCTATGGCTGTCAGGAATGACGTTAAACGAGGTTTTTTCGTTTTTACTGGTGTAGCCAAACAGTAGTATTGTTGAGGTCGGCATAACCTGATTAGCAAAACGGGTAAAATATTATAGAATTACTTGTATAAGCTTAGAGGCTGTGGTGTCAGATCATGCGTTAATTAGTTCAGTACACCAATTCAACAATTGACTACATCTCATTTTACTTCAGGCATGCGCTGTAGTACATTCATACCTGTACTTGCAAAAGGGCAGTGCACAGGACACGATGACAACCACAACGCAAAGTTATAAGCTGATCAACATACTGCTCCTGATTTTCTTAGGAGCTGGAATTAGTTCTACAGGACAGGTACCCGAAAAGAAGCTTAATAGCCTCTTTTCCGATTGGGACCAACCGGACACACCTGGTGGTGCTGTAGGAGTGATCAAAGAGGGGCAATTGATCTTTGCGCGTGGGTACGGACTGGCGGACCTGGAACATGATATTCCAATCACCCCATCTTCTGTTTTCTATATCGGATCTACCGGAAAGCAGTTTACAGCTTTTTGCATTTTGTTACTGGCAGAGCGGCGGAAACTGGATCTTGATGATGAGATCCATCAATACCTGCCGGATTTCCCTAGGTACGGGGCCGCTATCACCATCCGTCATTTGATCGATCATACCAGCGGTATCAGGGACTACTCTTCTCTATGGGACCTCCAGGGAACAGGTTACCTCGAACACATTTCAGCAGAAGAAACGTACCGGATGTTGCAAAATCAAAGCGCCCTTAATTTTACTCCAGGTGACGAGTATCTGTACAACAATTCCGGCTATTTCCTGATGTCCGAAATAGTCGAAAAAGCTTCCGGTATGTCGCTGAAGAAGTTTGCGTATAAAAACATCTTTAAACCACTGAGTATGGATCACACCCTTTTCCTCGATGATAACCGGGATATTATAAAAAACCGGGTGTTCGGCTACGAGAAGAATGATAAAGGAGGTTTTAATAACCTGATAAGACGGTTTGAGCTGGTGGGCTCGGGAGGCGTTTACAGCAGCATTGAAGATCTGTACCTGTGGGATCAGAATTTCTATAACAACAAGCTAGGCAAAGGTGGTCAGTCCATTGTAAACGAAATGTATTCCAGCGGATATCTTAACAATGGCACGAAAACAGGAAGTGCCACGGGACTGGTAATGGGCAAATACAAGGGATTAAGACAGATACTTCATGGTGGTTCCCACGGTGGGTTTAAGGCCCAGTTATTGAGATTCCCCGAGCAGAATTTTTCTGTGGTCATTCTGGCCAACCGCTCCGACGCCAATGTAGATACAAGGGCCTACCAGGTGGCTGACCTGTTCCTGAGCGATCTGTATATAGCTGAACAGAGTAAGACCATAGCGGATCAAACTTTTCAGCAGGTCGGTCAGGAAGAATTAAGTGAAATAGTAGGTGATTATATAAACAGGAAGAGTGGTATCATCAGGAAAATTATTGTTGAAAATGGCACACCCTATTACTACAGAAGAGCCTCCCGTAAGGATAAACTAAGCGCGATTGGTGAGAATGAATTCCAACTGATTGACCTACCCTCCAAAACCGTTGTGAAATTTGGTAAAGATAAAAATGGCGTTACTACTCTGTCCTATTACGCAAATGACATATACAGATCAACACTACATAGATACCGTCCTGAAAAATATACCAATGAAGAGCTGGCCCTTTTTGAAGGGAAGTATTACTGTGCTGATATTGAGAGTACCTACGAATTGAAAATGGATGAAAGTGATCTTTTACTTATCGTGAACCACAAAAAGATCGCTCCATTGACTGCTGTCACAACCGATGTACTGTCCGGGGGCTCCTTTGGAACGTTTTTCTTTGAGCGGGATAAGGATAAAAAGATCACCGGGTTTGAGCTAAACTCTCGCAGGGTGAGAAATGTAAGGTTTTCGAAACAGTGAAGCAGTTGGCTAATGTCGCTGACTTCCTATGGATTCTTAGCTGGCCGAATTGCGTTCCAGGGTGTGTGCTGATTTCTTTTGTAGTGTAGTAACAAAAGGGCACGGGAAAGGGAAACGTGGCATGATTTTAATAAACATTGGCTTTTGAATCCTCTTCGAAAAGTCAGAGCAGTTCAAAAGAGTGGATGCAAAAAGTGTAAACCACTACATTTGCACTATATCACTTCTCAAAAAGCATCAGATCATATAAACCCCTGTCGTGCAAATCTACCAGGACAACATTCGGAAATATGAAGCAGAGATCCGTGAACTGACAAAAGTTTTAAAGCGGCTTTCCATACTCAGGTTGGTTACTTTTCTGTTTTCAATTATCCTGATCACAATTCTGGCCAATGAAAGGCTATTGATCCCCCTTTTGATAGTCACGCCAATTTGTATGCTGGGTTTTGGCTTTGTGGTTAGCCGCCACAGAAAAATTAACAGCGTCAAGCAGCACACTACCTTTTTGAAAGAGATCAATGAGGCGGAGATCCTGCGGTTGGAGAATAAGCTGACAGGGTTTGCAGATGGGGAGACATTTGTTAACCGCGATCATCCCTATGTCGCCGATCTGGATGTTTTCGGTGCACATTCACTCTTTCAATTGCTAAACAGAACCACTACAGAGTCAGGCCGGCTGAAGCTGGCAGAATGGTTATCCGGGCCTGTACTCAAGGCGGCGATCTCTAAAAGACAGGAGGCTGTTAAGGAGCTGACTCCAAAACTGGATTGGAGACAGGATTTTCAGGCGGCGGGCATGCCATTTGCTAATCCCGGAAGTGACTATGATAAACTACTGACCTGGGTAGAAAAGCCTGCACGATTATTTCCGAGGCATAAAAGGTACCTTTTCATATGTATTCTGCTGGTGACTCTGTCTACCCTGGCGGCATTTTCATACTTCTTCCATCTTTTAACCGAGGAGTGGTACGTCCATTTGATTCGCCTGATCCTGATCCTGGTGGTCAATTTCCTTGTCTTAAGAAGATTGAGACCTATCGCTGACGATATTCTGGAAAACTCACAGGACAATACCAAAATACTGGGAGGCTATCGATCGCTGATTACCAGGATCGAATCCGGTACATTTCAGGCGGATAAGCTTAGCCGGCTCCGGTCGGCTTTCAGTGAGGACGGCTATTCCGCGGTAAGCGAGATAGGCAGATTGAAAAGGATACTGGAAGTATTTCAGCTCAGAGGGATAAAAATAAAGGGGAAACATACAGGCAGCCACTTTTTTTATCATGTTTTCAACCTTTTTTGGCTTTTTGATGTATACTGGATCATCCTGACGGAAAAATGGAAACAAAAAAACCGTTCCCATCTGAGGGACTGGGCCACTGCAGTAGGTGAGTTTGAGGTGTTGAGTAGCATGGCAGGCTTTTCATATTCCAATCCATCGTTTACCTTTCCTGAAATAAGGGAAGAACCATACAGGATGCACTTTGAAACTCTCGGGCATCCTCTGATCCACAAGAAAAACAGAGTATGCAATAGCTTTGATTTAAAGGGTAAAGGAGCAATTGCCATGATCACGGGTTCGAACATGGCCGGAAAAAGTACCTTTTTGAGAACAGTAGGCATCAATATGGTCCTTGCGTTCATGGGTGCACCCTGTTGTGCAGCATCAGGTCAGGTGTCAGTCATGAAAATATTCAGCAGCATGCGTACTCAGGATAATCTGGAGGAGGGTGTTTCATCCTTTTACGCCGAGCTGAAAAGGGTAGAGCAATTGCTTACGCTGATCAAAAGCGGACAGGCTGTATTCTTTCTTTTGGATGAGATGTTCAAGGGTACCAATTCAAAGGACCGGCATGTTGGCGGCTTTTCGCTTATAAAGCAACTAAGCAAGCTCAATGCTTTTGGGATGATCTCAACCCATGATCTTGAGCTGGCCAGACTGACAGGTAATCATAATATAGCCGCTAACTTCAGCTTTAACAGCGAAATTCAGGATGGGGAAATGCTTTTTAACTACGAGCTTGCCCATGGACTGTGCAGGGATTTCAACGCCAGCGAACTCATGAGAAGAAGTGGTATTGATGTTCTTTCCAATATTGAGTAGAACAGGTTTGGATATGGTACTCGCAGAGAATATGCGTTCCGTAGCAGTTTTTAAAGTCTTTTGTTAAGGGTGGGAGTTCCTTCTGGGTTTGTTTACAAGAAAAGATTGTAGCACAGATATGTTCGAAAGTACCATGTAAGTCAGTAGACATATATTAAACCGGATCGTTGCCCCACGTTTTAAAGCGGTGTTCAATGCATCCTGTTGGGTATGATGTAGTCTTTCAATTGCTCAAATACCCGATCGGGTACAAAATAGATGAAAATAAACTTTTTGTACCCTTAAGGGTACACACTTGGGATTAATGATTATATTTATACCCGAACGGGTAAATTTATTTGACAATGGAAAACCAGGAACTTATAAGGTCGCAGCTTTCCTTAAGTGATTTTGTAAGAAAGCGAAGAAAGGAACTGGGGCTGACGCAACCGATTTTGGCTGACAAAGCCGGTGTGGGATTACGATTTATACGCGAACTTGAACGTAATAAGCCCACCTTGCAAATGGATAAAGTAAATCAGGTACTTCTGTTATTCGGATATGAACTGGGCCCCGTCCCAATAAACCGTAAAAAGTTGATCAATGAGAGAAGCTAAGGTCTTTATGCATAATGATTGGGCAGGTAATTTGACTGAAGATGAAGAGGGTTACCATTTCCAATACAGAATTGACTACCTGAATAGTGAAGAACCCGAACCCATCAGCTTAACACTCCCGTTACAGAAACAATCGTTTCACGACCGCGTGCTATTTCCTTTTTTTGACGGACTGATCCCGGAAGGCTGGCTACTTGATATTGCGGAGAGAAACTGGAAATTAAATGTAAGGGATAGAATGGGACTGTTGTTAAAGACTTGTCATGATTGTATCGGGGCTGTAAGTATTGTACCAATTGAAGAGAGAACCAATGCATAAAAATCGGTGCCTTTACTGTTATAACGAACTACCCGGAGATGGAACCGAATTTCATCAGCACTGTAGTAAAAAAATATTTGGCACCTCAATTCCGCCCATATTGGAGTATACAAGTGACCAAATGCTTGAATTGGCAGAGAAAGTGATACAAAGCCAGTCTACCATTACAGGAGTGCAGGCCAAGATATCTCTAGGTTTAATCAACCTTTCAGAAAAAGATATTCCACAAAAATTAACAATAATGGGAGTTTGGGGTGGATACATATTGAAACCACCCAGTGAATACTATCCTAACCTGCCGGAATTGGAAGATCTGACAATGCATCTTGCAGAAATTGCCGGAATGGAGACCGTACCACATTCATTGATCAGGCTGACATCGGGAGAATTGTCCTACCTGACCCGACGTATTGATAGAAAAGGAAAGCAAAAATTCCATATGGAAGATATGTGTCAGCTTACGGAAAGGCTTACAGAAGCCAAGTATCATGGTTCCTATGAACAGATCGGCAAAGCCATTATCCAACATTCCACTAACCCGGGACTTGATATTATCAACTTTTTTGAACAAGTCGTTTTTAGTTTCCTCACCGGAAATAATGATATGCACCTGAAAAATTTCTCTCTTTTCAAAGATCCTAAGACAGGGTATAAACTTAGCCCATCTTATGATATGGTAGCCTCAGAACTGGTTGTAGAAGGAGATGATGAAGAGTTGGCATTAAACCTGAATGGGAAGAAAAAGAAAATAAAGCGTGAAGACTTTGAAAATACAATGGACCGTTTCGAAATAGATCAAAGAGCATTTGATAACATATTCAGTCGCTTCAGGAAAGCTCTCCCTGAATGGCATGATTTCATAGAGATAAGTTTTCTTCCTTCGAAAATGAAAGATGAATACCATTCTATGATCGACGAAAAAGCCAAACAAATTAGACTGAGCCAGTGATGAGCTGGCACACAATAATGTAATTAAGCTTACGGCAGGCATGTGCCATAAATTTCAATGTGCAAAACCAAATAGGAATCAGGAGTGGTTCCACAACTCTAACCCGTTCGATAAACGGCTATTTCCTCAAATCTTTTTCGGATAAATTTGTCCGAAATAGTTTTTCCTCTATCTTTGTCCCGAAGATAACCACCGGTAATGTTTTCAAAAGCCTGCGAATACGGTATCAGAGCGGCGCTCTACATCGCCCAGAAGTCCCTGGAGAACAACAGAGTGAGCCTGAAGGATATTGCGCGTGAGATTGATTCTCCTGAAGCATTTACCGCCAAGATCCTGCAACAGTTGGCCAGAAACCAGGTGGTTACTTCCACCAAGGGTCCGTACGGAGGTTTTGAGCTGGACAGGCGGCGGATGGAGAGCGTCATGTTAAGCGATGTCGTTGACGCCATTGACGGCGACTCGATCTACAGGGGGTGTGGATTAGGCCTCAGAGAATGCAATGAAAAGCAACCTTGTCCCGTTCATGATAAGTTTGTAACGATCCGTGATGATCTGAAACAGATGCTGGAAACCACCAGCCTGTATGAGCTGGCCACGGGACTGGAAGTAGGACTAACATACCTGAAAAGATGAAAAAATTTGAACTTATTTAGGATAAAAAGGTCTTAAAATCGTAAAATGAAAAAACTTCTTTTAAAAACCCTGCTCCTCCTGCTATTGGTGCCGACCGTGGCAATAGCTCATGACGAGAGCCTGAGTACATCCGGCTGGCTTACCCGCCCAGGAGTGGTAGGGACCATCATTCTTACCCTGATTGTTACAACGGTTGCTGTCCTCATCGTTGTGGCAAGACTGAACAGCTACCTGGGAGCCCTGCATAGAAAGCAGACCATAAGAGATAACATGGCTTTCCAGGAAGAGCTGATAACACTGCGCAAGGAAGAAATTGACAAGATCCTGGAACGGAGAAAGACGGCGCTGCAGTACAAACTAGAGGGAGATGAATTGAGTGGTGAGGGGCTTGTTGTGGATGAAAAAGGGCTGATCCATAAGGTGACCAGGGAAATCGCCAATCCTTTTTTTGACGAGAAAAAGCGGACGGACCTGAGCCTTGATACGCCCCATCCGCTGAAAAAAGTGATTACCTGGTACCTCGGTGCAGCAGTGTTTTGGTTGGTGTTCGGTACACTGGTAGGGCAGTACGTGGGGATGAAGTTTGTCTGGCCGGACATGGACAGCCTTTCATGGCTCTCATTCGGACGGCTACGACCGGTACATACCAACACCGTGTTTTGGGGGTGGGCCTCCATGGCCATGATAGGGCTTGCCGGTTTTGTGATCACACGCACTTCCAACGTTGAGCTTTTCAGCTACCGGCGGGCCTGGTATGCCTGGGTGCTGATCAACCTGTCCGTGCTGTTGGGGAATATACTTTTAATGGCCGGGGTCAATAACGGTGGGGGAGAGTACAGGGAGTACATCTGGCCTGTTATGATGCTGTTTGCTCTGGGGCTGATCATTACCTTTAGCAATTTTTACAGGACTGTGGCCCGGCGCCGGATCTCCGAGATCTATATTTCCAACTGGTTTATACTGGCGGCCTTGCTTTGGACCATTGTGCTGGCTATTATTGGCTATTTGCCCAATTTTCAGGACGGCCTTGGAGAGACTGTCGTACAGGGCTATTATATGCATCAGGCGGTGGGTATGTGGTTCATGACCTTCACCCTGGGCCTGATCTACTACTATCTGCCTTCTTCCCTGAACAAGCCTATTTACTCCTACTCACTGGGAGTGCTGGCTTTCTGGACACAAATGCTGTTTTATACGCTTATTGGCACACATCACTTTGTTTTCAGCCCCTTGCCGTGGTGGCTGCAGACTGTGGCAATTGTATTTAGTGCAGGTATGTTCATTCCGGTAATAGCCGGTACTACAAATTTTCTCATGACCATGAAGGGCAGCTGGAGCCATATTTCCAAAAGCTATGTGTTGCCGTTTTTCCTGGTAGGAGTGGTGTTTTACTTTGTCGGCTCTACTCAGGGAAGCTTTCAGGTATTTCGTTTTACCAACTACATCTGGCATTTCACGGATTTCAACGTGGCACATTCGCACATGACCATGTATGGTATCATCACCTTCATACTTTGGGCCTGCATTTACACCCTTTTACCTAAACTAACCGGTAGGGAACCCTCTCAGGTGCTGGTAGGAGCCCATTTCTGGACGGCCTTTCTGGGGTTGTTCACCTATATGATCTCCATGATGGCAGGAGGAACGCTTAAGGGCCTGAACTGGATAGATGGTTACTCCTTCATCAACTCCGTAATACTGATGCAGCCGTATTGGGTCTGGCGGGCCATTGGAGGTTCTCTGATGTTCATATCCCATCTCCTGTTTGCGATAAACTTTTATACCATGGTAAGAAAAGAGAGACCATTAACGGTTGTGCCCCCCTCTTCAAAGGATGCAACCATAAAAAGACAACGCAGTGTTCAACTTTCATAAGGATCATAGGAGCCTGATCGGTACGGCATTCACAGGGTTTACCTTGCTTAGCATAGTGATCGCGGTACTTCCGGCTTATCAGATGCAGGGCGTGAAACCACTTCCCGGTCAGCTGGCATTTTCGGATGCTGAGCTGGCAGGGCTTAGTGTGTATATTGCTGAAGGTTGTGTAGCCTGCCATACGCAACAGGTAAGGAGTATTGAAATGGACAAGATATGGGGAGACCGTCCGTCCATGCCATCGGATTACTACTACAGTAAGCAACGGATGGATTTCTGGCGCCAGTCGCCTTCCATTTTGGGTAGTGAACGGACAGGGCCTGACCTGACCAATGTTGGCAACAGGCAACCCGGCAGGGAGTGGCATCTTTTACATCTCTACAACCCAAGATCAGTGGTGGGTGAGTCCATCATGCCAGCTTATCCATGGCTATTTGAAGAAAAAGCTGCCAGTGGCATAGCAGACGAAGACGTAATTGTCCAGGTGACGAAAAAATCTTTTGACAAACGGGATAAAAAGGTAGTGGCAAAACCTGAGGCCCTTCAGTTGGTGGCTTACCTGCAATCGCTCAGGCAAACGTCACTATCACCTGAGGTATCAACGGGTTTCATACCCTCGGTAAGAAAGGAATCCCACGAACAGGACAACGACGAGGGAGCAATGCTGCCTGATGGAGAAGCACTCTATCTGAATACCTGTTCAGCATGCCATCAGTCTGACGGCAAGGGTGTGGAAGGGGCATTCCCTTCCCTGGCCGGTAGCACAGTAATCAATGACAAAGACCCGGAAATATTGATAAGGATCATTTTGCAGGGATATGATGCAAGGAGTGAATATGGGCAAATGCCGGGATTTGCAGATCAACTGAGTGACGAAGAGGTAGCTGCTATTGCCAATCATGAAAGAACAAGCTGGGGCAATAGTGCTCCTGCTGTTTCGGAAGAGATGGTGAGGGAAATAAGAGAATGGGTGGCAAAGGAAACCACCGAATAGATCAAGAAAATGAAGAGAATAATGACGTTAACCGGCCTGCTGATACTTATTGCTGTGCAAAATGTGTTTTCCTGCGCGGTATGTAAAAAAAATCAGCCGGCAGGACTTGAGGGAATAACCCATGGTGCCGGTCCTGAAGGAACCATAGACTACATTATCTCATGGTCCGCTGTGATCATTGTGGGAGTAACCCTTTTTCTAAGTATAAAATACCTGGTGAAACCCCGGGAAAGCAATGCAGATCATATCAAAAACATTATACTGAATGATAGCCTCTGAAAATGCAAAAGACCGACGCATCATCAAAGTATTCCTGGATGATGAGAACCATCCGTTCGGTGAGTTTACTCCACCGGTGAAGTTCGTCCTGGATACCACCAGAATACCCGATGGAAAGCACCGGTTGAAGATCGTAGCCAGGTCCTCCAAAGGAGTGGAAGGTATAAAGGTCATCCCCTTTGAGGTACGGAACGGGCCGGAGATCTCGGTGGTGGGTATGAAGGAGAACGAGGTGGTGGATACACGGGTACCCCTCACCATAAATGCCTATGGAAGTGAAACGGATGATCATTTTGTGATCAGAGGCTCTGAAACGCCCAAGGCCGTGGCAGCGTGGGTATGGGCGCTGCTGATCTCATTCATTGCCTTCGGCATGTTCTATTTGATCATGTACTGGACCCCCGACCTTTATCAATCCTTTTTTTAATTATGCGAACAATTAAAGACACTACCGATATCAAACATCTGGTGGATACCTTCTATGGGAAGGTGAGAAATGATGACCTGCTGGCGGATGTTTTCAATACTGTTATTCAGGATAACTGGCCGGAACATCTGGAAAAGATGTACCGTTTCTGGCAAACGATATTGCTGAAAGAACGCACCTATTACGGAAGTCCTTTTTTACCCCATGCCCGGCTGCCCGTAGAAAAAAAACATTTTGATCGTTGGCTCGAGTTGTTTTGCGAAACGGTAAATACCCATTTTAAGGGTGAGAAAGCCCGGGAGGCAAAATGGAGGGCATACAAAATGGCGGAAATGTTCCAGTTGAAGATAGAATATTCCAGAAAGAACCCTATTCCTCCGTTGCTGTGACTTTGACGGTAAAACATCCGGTATCCATGGTGGCCGTGTTTCTTTGGATCGGTTTTGTAGCGGCCATCAGCTTTATGGAAGCGTGGTTAAAGTTCAGGGCGCCGGGCGTCACACTACCCGTAGGGCTGGCCATTGGCCGGCTGGTGTTCCATACATTGAACAGGGTGGAATGGGTGCTTGCAACAGCGATTTTGATGGACCTCATACTCTCTGTGGGTAATACGTTTTCCCCCAGGAATCGGCTATACTTCGTAGCGCTCGGTATACTTCTGATTCAGTCGGTGTGGTTGCTTCCCGTACTGGATGCCCGGGCGGAGTTGCATATACGGGGAGAGGCTGTATCTCCCTCCAGTAGCCATTTCTATTATGTAGGCGTGGAAATGGTTAAAGTCAGTTGCCTGCTCATTTTTGGTATAACCCTCTTTAAAAAACAATAATGAAAAATATGATCAATAAAAGCGTAGGAGAAATTGTGGCTGATGATTACCGTCTGGCCGAAATATTCAGGTCCCATGGCATAGATTACTGTTGCAATGGTAACATACCGCTGGCACAGGCCTGTCAAAATAAGAACGTTGAACCCGAAACGGTGGTAGCCGAGATAGAGGAAATGAAAACCAGGGCCGTATCAACGGATATGGACTATCAGTCGTGGCCCATCGATCTGCTGGCGGACTATATTGAGAAAAAACATCACCGGTATGTGGAGGAAAAGATTCCCGAGATCAGGCAACTGCTCGAAAAGATCTGTGAAGTGCACGGAGAAAACCATCCCGAATTGCTGGAAATAACCAAACTGTTCAATACCGCTGGTGGCGAACTGGCGAAGCATATGAAAAAGGAAGAGCTTGTACTGTTTCCCTTTATTCGTAAAATGATGAATGCCAAAGCTGTTGGTGAGGCACTTACTACACCATTTTTCGGAGAAGTGCAAAACCCTTTGCAAACCATGATCCATGAGCATGACAATGAGGGAGAAAGGTTCCGCAAGATCAGCCGGCTAAGCAATGGGTACACTCCGCCGGAAGATGCCTGTGTTACCTTCCAGCTGACCTATCAGGCGCTAAAGGAGTTTGAGGAAGACCTGCATCTTCACGTTCATCTGGAAAATAACATTCTGTTTCCCAAAACCCTCAGGCTGGAAGAGGAACTGAAGCAAAGATGACGTGCTGCATCCATTTCTATCCACTCCATTCTACCCTTGGGTAGAACATTTCCCTCCTAAGCTTAGAGAGGGAAATGTTCAAACGCAGGTTTGAACGAGGGTGAGTTGACGGACCCAGTCTCCAATGCAGACATCATCCAAAATGTGTACACGAAATGACAATAGAATCCGGGATCCGTAAAGAAAATTCTCCTGATCCATTGTAAAGTTAGGAATCCTTACTATATTTGTCTTGAAATTAAATCACAATCACAAAATCAAATTAAAAACAAATGAAAAAGTCAGTTTTTTATCATGCAGGATGTCCTGTTTGCGTGAGCGCTGAGCAGGACATCATCGATCTCATCGGAGCTTCGAACGTAGAAGTGATCCATCTGGGAGAGCAAAAGGCCAAAATAGCCTCAGCGGAGGAAATAGGGGTTAAATCCGTTCCTGCACTCGTCACCCCTGGTGGAAATGTATTGCATATCAATTTTGGAGCCTCTATGGAAGATGTGAAAGCATAAAAAATTTTTAATGTTAATTGTTAGGAATCCTTACTTTATGAAAATGAAAAACCTGTTTATTCAAATGGTAGCCATCACAATGGCTACCACTTCATTCGCTCAGGGAGAGAATGAAGACCCATCATTTGCCGGATCTCCGGACCTGATGATTGAGAGTACTTCTGTCACGTACGATAGCGAACTGGAACAGCTTGTGTTTACTATTACTGTTAAAGGCGAGGCAGGATCGTCCATTCCGAAGGCCGCCGGACAGATGGATGGTGCACCGGTGCTGGGTTACGTGTTCCCCACTACACTGAAGTCGACCGATGTTGGCTTTAATGACACCGAGGGCATCGTGGCCATGGCACTGACCTCACATCCCGACTTTGACGATACGCCTCTATGGGATGAGAATAATGACAGGGATTATGCCAATGACGGTGTGGTCTGGCATGCCCATTGGGTAGTTCTCACCGGTAATGAGACCATTGCCGGAGGGCTGGCGGTTAAACAGTTTAATACTGACGATGAGAGTGTGGTGCTTCCTCCGACCAATCCGGGCATGCCCATGTACATGGATTCTCCCGGTTATTCCGTGGTCACGAAAGGAAACAGGATCATGGTGATCATCCCAAAGTTCCGGATACGTGGAAAGACCGACTTCAGGTTTGATGCAGTCACCGCCTATATGCAGGTGAATACCTCCAGGCCCGATTATCCCTTGCTCGGAGTTTACAGGGTATACAGTATAGCCTCTGGAGATCTGTCTCTTCCCTTCTCAGTAACTCATTAACGCATTATTCGATGATCATGAGACAATTCATATCGTTCCCGCTGATGCTGTTGCTGGTATCGGGGATCTTTTGTATCCATGCCTGTTCAGAAGATGACAATGAAGCAGGGCCGGAGCTTGTCTCCAATGCTGACTTCACTATCATCGAAACCGGAGCTACTATAAACAGAGAGCTGGATCAGGTAGTAATGTCGATCCGGGTAGCGGGCCGGGCTGGGAATACCTACCCCACACCCGCCGGGCAGTTGGATGGTGCCCCGGTACTTGGGTATGTGTTCCCGACTACCTTGTCACCTGCAGATGTCGGATTCGGTGAGACAGAAGGCATACTGGCCATGGCGCTGACTTCGCATCCTGATTTTGACGATACACCTCTTTGGGATGAAAATCAGGATCAGGACTATCTGAATGATGGACGGGTATGGCATGTACACTGGGTGTTACTGGTCGATGACAACAGAGTGGCCGGGGGACTTTCCGTAAAACAGTTTGATCCTAATGATGATTCGATCGTTATGCCACCTACCCATCCTGACATGCCGATATATCTTGATTCCCCCGGATTTCAAGTAGTGACGAGAGGAGAGCACATCAGGGTAGTAATACCCCTGGACCGTATCAATCACAAGGACAGTTTTCGATTCGATGCGGTTACAGTATTCATGGAGGTGAATACTTCGGATGATGCTCTGCCCATGCTGGGTGTCTATCAGGTCTATGATATGGCTTCCGATGATCTATCGCTGCCATTTCAGACCAATTGATGGAAGTGCCGGTAGTTTGTTAATAACGTTAATCTGTATTAAAAATGGACAAATGGTTAAACAGCCTTGTTACTCCGGACCCGCAAACGGGTTTTGAGCTGGCTATCAAACTGGCCCGGATGGGAGTAAGATATACCCAGCCGGATGAAGAAAAGCTAAAACAGGGACGAAAGCAGTATGACGACCATGCAGGCTTTCTGATTGCCGCCTCCCAGGTGGTATCCATCCACTTTCAAACGGTGGCAAGGGCCAATAATTACTGGACAAAAAATGATAAAAAATGAAAATATCAGTTTGGGATACCTATGTAAAACGATCTGACGGCAGGATCATGCACTTTGACATACTGGTGCCTGATCATGTTACCGACAAAATGAGAATTTTCGATTATGGTCGACAGCACCTCGACAGTAAGCCTTTTGAAACGGAAGGGCTCAAAGCCACAAGATGTAACTTTTGCCATGTAGAGGAAGCCTCTTCGACTGTGGTAGAAGATATCGGGAAAAGAGGTTACTCCGTTGTGGAACTGGCAAATTGTGACTAACGTGCCTCAGGATATGATCCTATGGCCGGTACGATGAGAGTTTAGAGGCGGGTGAAACTGCCCGCCTTCCATAGCTCTGTAGCGGAATCGCCGGACGCTGTGAGCGGATATTTCTTAATCTTAAGAATTACCTGGGCCATGAAAATTCCGGAATGACATAAAAAGAAGGATAAAAAAAGCACAGAAAAATTAATTAGGAATACTAACTTTAAAGATGGGACAAATGCATAAATGGTGATGGCAAACAGTGTTTTTAATACAAGCTTGCAGCAAACGGATACGGTAAGCAAGATAGTGGTGGGGTTGGAAAGGATCTCTGAGGCGATACGGGTTCTTTTGTGGGAACATGCCAAGCACCATGGGCTCAGTCCTATACAGATCCAGCTTTTGATCTTTATTCGATATCACAGTGAAGCACTTTGCAACGTCAGCCATCTCGCCCGGGAATTTAACATGACAAAACCCACGGTCAGCGATGCCATTAAAGCGCTGGAAAAGAAAGAACTCATTACCAAAAAACCGGGACTATCCGATGCCAGGAGCTATTCTATTGCCTTATCTGAAAGTGGGCGACGACTGGTTCAGTCATTGGAGGGATTTACGGCGCCTCTTGAAAAGGCTCTTTTAGATTTTAAGTCAGACGAACAGAATGATCTGCTTAAGAGCATTACAAAACTGATCTATAAACTTCACAAGTCGGGTATTATAAGTGTTCAGCGGACTTGTTATGGCTGTAGATTTTACGAAAAAAAGGGAAGGGATCACTACTGTCATTTATTAAAAAAAGATCTCACAGACGGCGAAATCCGGCTGGATTGTCCTGAATATGAGGAAAAGGGAGATAAGACATGAACCTTGAGCAATGATCCACGTCCTGTATAACTATGGTACTCAATTCATCAATAGATTCACGGGGCCTGTGGAATTTTTAGGGTTGCACATTGTAACTATTGTTTCTGATAACCTTCCTGATCTGCAATGACAGATCTTGCCGCAATACGAGCAGCCCTTGAGCGCTATGGTACCATGACCGATGAGGTATGGACAGAGTTCAGCCGGCATCTGGTTTCCAGGAAGTTTGAAAAAGATGAGCACCTTACCTACCGGGGCAGGGTAGAGAATTATCTGTATTTTCTTGTGAAGGGAACGGCCCGATCCTATTTTCTGAGGGAGGGTAAGGAATATACATATGACTTTTTCTTTCCTGGCTCATTATTCACTGCATTTACTTCTTTTATTACCAGAATGCCTTCACAGGTTGGTATCCAGGCTTTGGATGCCTGCACGGCATTTAAAATACATCATAGGTTTATTTACACGCTTTATGATCACTATCACAGTGCTGAGCGATTCGGTCGTATTGTGGCAGAGCAACAATTTATGAACCGCAGTCGAAAGGAGATGGGTATCCTGTCCATGACCGCTGAACAGCGATACACGGAACTCTTTGAACGGGACCCTGATCTGGTCAGCAAAATATCAGTGAAACACCTTTCAACCTATCTGGGTATACATCCGGAAAGCCTCAGTCGGATCCGGAATAAGGTCTCCGGACGAAACTAACCTACATCATTTCGGGCTATTGGCCGGTCATGTTCCTTTGTGGCGGTAGACTAAAAAAATGTCTCCATAAACCAATGTATCATGAAACCTCTATTCGTTTTAACAGGCACATTTATATTATTGACGATAATCATACGCCTTTACAGGAAACAATTTGATCACGCCGCGGCGGCCCGGATAGCGCTGTCTGTGATGCTGCTTTTTACAGCCCTTGGTCATTTTCTTTTCGCAGAAGGTATGTCCAAAATGATTCCTGCTTTTGTACCGCTAAAGCAGGAAATGGTTTATCTGACGGGAATATTGGAAATTATTGCAGCTGTAGGCTTGCAGATCAAAAAACTGCGGGTACTGACCGGACGTCTGCTTATTCTGTTCTTCCTGATCGTTTTGCCGGCTAATGTTAATGCAACGATAATGGAGATCAACTACCAGACCGGAGCACACGATGGTCCGGGGCCTGATTATCTGTGGTTCCGTGTACCGTTGCAGTTTGTATTCATAGGCTGGACCTATTTCTGCTCTTTTTATCACAACAAACCCCACCAAACTGACTAACGGATTTTCGTTTGTTGGAGAACGAGTGCAAAGACGGACCTGCCTGTCAATTACCTTGTAGGTTATTCGTACCTCAGAGCATTCACAGGGTTCCCCATAGAAGCCCTTAAAGTGTGATATCCCACAGTGACCAATGCCACAATGAGGGTCACAACACCGCCCAGCAGGAATATCAGTACGTTGATACTGATCCGAAAGGCAAAGTTGTCGAGCCAGCTTTCCAGCACAAACCATGTAACGGGGCATGCGATAATAAAGGCGATGATGATCAGCACCGTAAAATTCTTTGAAAGCAGAAAGGTGATCTGACCTACAGAGGCTCCCAGCACTTTTCTTATACCCACTTCCTTGATCTTGCGCTCGGTAGTGATGGAGGCCAGGCCGAAAAGGCCCATGCAGGCAATGAGTATGGCCAGCACTGCCATGATGGTGACTACGTCACTCATCTGTCTGTCGGATTGATAAAGGTTGGCAAAATGTTCATCGAGAAAGGTATATTCAAACGGCCATTCCGTCACGTGCTGCTCCCATATCTCCCTTACCTCAGCAACGGCCGCCGGGATGTCATCGCCAGCGATCTTCACGGACATTTCATCATAACCCCATTGGGAATGTACCACCATGGAAAGTGTATTTACGCGGTGATGAAGGGAGTTGAAGTTAAAGTTCTCCGTTACCCCGATGATCATTCCCAGTGAATCATCCGGATACCAGCTATGCGCAGCGGCGGTTCCTACAGGATCTTCCAGGCCAAGCTCCCTGGCCAGCGCCTCATTGATAACAAACGCCAGTCCGTCATCGGTGCTGTAATCCCTGGAGAAGCCACGCCCTTCCTTCAACTCAATGTCATAGACCTCAAGATAATCGAAATCCACATGCACGTTGGAAGGGGTCATGTTATAGATCCCCGTATCCGTTTTTACCTTGAAACCCCATTGGTGGAAATTGTTGCCTATTCTTTGACCTGACGCCGTCACACCTGTTACGAATCTGCTTCTTTTTAGCTCCGTTTTCAGTGTTTCAAACTTATTATTGGCCTGCCGGTTCATATCGA
Organism: Flammeovirgaceae bacterium BBD 1991-12; assembly: GCA_001657315.1. Classification (GTDB taxonomy): domain Bacteria; phylum Bacteroidota; class Bacteroidia; order Cytophagales; family Cyclobacteriaceae; genus Fulvivirga. Next base: position 38,864 of record LYSV01000078.1, read on the forward strand.
TCAGCATCATCTGGTCGGTGGTAAAGCCTATATCCATATTTTTCATGAAGTTCAACTGCTGCACCACAATGAGTGTGCTCACGATCATGGCCAGTGCCAGCCCAAACTGCAGGATCACCAGTCCGCTTCGAAAAAGAGACTTGCCACCACCGGTACCGCTGCCCTTCAGAACATTTACTATCTTAAAGGCAGTCATATACAGGGAGGGGTAAAGCCCGGCCAAAAGACCCAGCGCCAGCGAAATAAGGACGGTCAGCCCGATGGAAACAGGATGGTTGATGAAGTACAGCATGGACAGTTGCCTCCCGATTACATCATTAAGCCACGGAACAAAGGCCAGATTCAGCAGGACTGCCAGCACCAAAGCGAAAATGGCCAGCAGTATGGATTCAAAAATGAACTGATTGAACAGTTGTGTCTTCTGCGCACCTACAACTTTTCTCACGCCTATTTCCTTCCAGCGGTGGGAGGACCGTGCCGTGGTAAGGTTCATGAAATTAACACTGGCTATGATCAGGATAAAGATACCTACCAGGGTGAATACCTCCAGATAACTTCCGTTGAATTTCCTGTAGTTGTTATAGTCGTGCTCAATATCCATGGAACCGAGGTGTACGTCAGTCAGTTCCTGCAAAAACAATGTATAGTAATCTATCACCTCTTCGTCTTCCATGTGACGGATCATAAAGTCGTCAAACTTTGCTTCCAGCGCACCTACATCCACGCCCCTTTCCAGCAGTAAATAGGTATTCAGGAAGTTGGAACCCCACCTGTCATTGAACTCAGGATTTTCACGCGTGACATCTGCCATGGAGAAAAGTCCGTTAAACTGCAGGTGCGAGCCCTCCGGCACATCTTCCAGCACACCCGTGATCTTCAGCGAGCGGTCACCTATGGTTATTGTATTCCCATAGGCATCTTCCGGGGCATCAAAAAAACGAAGCGCTGTTTCCTCGGTGAGCAGTATGCTATTGGGTTCATCCAGCGCTGTCTCACGATCACCCTGTAGCAACGCAAAGTCAAACATTTCCAAAAAGGTACTGTCAACCATGAATAGATCCTCTACGATCAGCTGCTTTTCCTCTTTGGTGAACAACCGCTTGCCACGACTCCAGAATCGTGTAAAGTTGATCACTTCCGGAAAATCATTAAGCATAGCAGGCCCCATACCGGGCATGGATAGCGCCACCTTCTGTTCTTTGGTACCACTGAAGTTCTGCACTTCATCGAGGCGGTAGATCTGAGCTTTTTGGGTATGAAAACCGTCAAAACTCAGCTCGTCAGTCACAAACAGGTAAATAACCATGCAGGCCGCCATACCGATGGCAAGGCTGAAGATATTGATAATCGCGTACAACGGGTTTTTGACAAGGTTGCGGAAAGCTGTCAGAAGATAATTGCGTAGCATAGGGTAGCGTTTACAGGAATACTTTGAGTTTGTATGATGGTTACGGAAATACTGAAGAAAAGAACAGACACCGTATGCGCCGGTCATCAAAGGTTTAATATACTAAAATCTGTTGTTATACAATACGATGACCAGATCGTCATAGTGAAAAAGGCATAGATTTCAGAGTCCTGGCACCACTCTTGTTTTCCTCTATCCTTCATTTCAATTAAAGCTGTCATTTTGCTGTCTCACCCCACACAACTGGTCAGTGATGTAGGAACGTTTGATAAGATCATCCCCCGGAGTGATGAGGATCAATGTACTATTCAACTTCTGAACGTAGATTGCTGGTATCAATGCCATTAATACCTGAAGGGATATGTTAAGAAGTGATGCCGTTCCTGTTTACCTGCCGGGAGCCGTGCTCAGGCCCGTGGAAAGAGAGATATTGTATCTGGCCTCGTTGGCACCCAGCGGACACAATACACAACCATGGTTTGTGAAATACATAGAACCTTTCCACTGGATCGTATGCAGTGACAGAACCAGATGGTTGCCGGTGCTGGATCCGAACCAGAGGGAAACGATTTTATCCATCGGAGCGTTCCTCCAAAACCTGAGGTATGCCGCCCGGCATTTTGGCTATTCGTGTGCGATGGATCTGTCCGCCCGTTCCAATCAGGACGAAAACATAGCTATTGTTCAGCTCAAGCCAACTGCCAACCTCACTTCATATGATATCTCCGGAATAAAAAACAGAAGAACAGTACGCTCCGGGTATTTGGATGATCCGTTGAGGAAAGCAGATGTCAATTACCTGATCAATGGAGAAAAAGCCTTCGTTCATTTTATACCATGCGGTAGCCGGGAGTACAAATGGCTTGAGCGCTATACCCTTGAAGCCAATCGGATTCAGATGCTCAGAGGTCCGATCATGGAAGAGCTGTCAGCGTGGGTGAGATTCTCCTCAAAAGAGATCGAAAGGCATCATGACGGTTTTACTGTTGATAGTATGGAGATCAACGGGTTTGAAGGCTGGTATGCCCGGCATTTTTTAGACAAGGCCGATGTGCTGAAGAGCAGTTTCGCAGAAAAAAGCATTGATAAGGTCAGTGATCAGGTTTCACATTCAGGAGGCTGGATGCTGATCACCAGCACGGACGAATCCGTAAAAAAACTGTTGGAGGCCGGTATGCGGATGCAAAGGCTTTTCCTTAAGGTAAGAGAAAAAGGGATAGCCATGCACCCCATGACCCAGATACTGGAGGAGCCTGCCCTTCATCAGTCTGCTCACCGTTTCATAAAGGTCGGTCACCATATCCAGTTTATACTACGCGTGGGCTATCTGAAAAAGTATCCGCCACCCGTTTCTCCAAGAAGACCGGTAGAGACATTCATCAAAGCTTAAGGAACCCTCACTGCATGCCTCCCGCATGTGAGAAGGTTGCCTGGCGTACATAGCCTTAGCTAGTTAATACCTTTCCCATACATTCTAATCCATTTTCCATAGGTCTGCGCCTGTCAGGTTGGCGTATTGTATATGCGAGATGACAGGGGATGTACTCGTACGATCCAATCTCCCTGAAAATGTTTTAGTCAATTTAACCTATCGGTAATATGTGTAATTCTTGTATGCCCAGGATACCGGCAGACATGGCGAAAGCAGAAGCTTTTGCCAGCCAGATGATCAATATCCTGAATTCAGGCTCCCTAAGTACCATGATCTCCATTGGCCATAGAACAGGACTGTTTGATGCATTGGACAGTGTGGGCACGGCTACTTTAGAAGAGATTGCAAAGGGTGCCAGTCTCAACGAACGTTACGTAAAGGAATGGCTAGGTGCCATGGTAAGTGGAAAGATCATTGAATATGATCCTTCAGCAAGGACCTATCACCTGCCTTCGGAAAATGCGATCTTCCTGACACGAAGGTCCCGGGAAAAAAATATGGCGGCCATAGCTTCCATGCTTCCTGTATGGTCACGTGTCGAAGACAGAATAGTAGAATGCTTTAAGCATGGTGGTGGTGTAGGCTACGATGAATATGGTCGGTTTCATGAAGTAATGGGTGAGATCAGCCATGCAAATGTCGGCTGCAACCTGGTGGATAACATCCTTCCGGACAGACCCGGTTTGCTGGACAAACTGGAAAAGGGGATAAGGGTGCTGGACATAGGATGCGGGGATGGTCAGGTGCTCTTAAAGCTGGCCGAAAGATTCCCGGGCAGCCTGTTCATCGGGGTGGAGCTCTGCGAAGGTCCGGTCAGCACTGCCAGGCAACAGGCCGGACATCAGGCTTTGGATAATGTCCGCTTTGAGAACGCAGACCTGCTGAGCTACCAGCCTGTGGACCGGTTTGATCTGATCACAGCTTTTGATGTAATACATGATCTGGCCTTTCCTGACAAGGTATTGAGCCGATGCCACCAGTGGCTCAAGGACGATGGTGAGTTCCTTATGATGGACGTGAATGCCTCCAGCCATCTGGAAAACAATCTAGAGCATCCTTTTGCACCCTTCCTCTACACTGCCTCCACATTGCATTGTATGACGGTTTCACTCGCCCAGGGTGGCATGGGACTAGGTACAGTCTGGGGTGTGGAAAAGGCATCGGAAATGCTCATGGAGGCTGGTTTCGAACTTTCGGAGGTAAAAACCTATGAACACGACCCGCTAAACAACTACTATTTCTGTTCCAGACAGGAATGATCCAAACCCATTACCATCATTTTTTAAAAACCTTAAAATTTCTGCGATATGAAAACTGTAATTGTGAAAACTGTTTTGTTCCTTTTTTTATTTGCCAGTGTAACAGGCTGCAATGATGACGATGATTCAAAGGAATTACTGACGTTGCGTGCGGTAGGAGCCGTAGTAGGTCAGCCGATTGAAACTACCATTGAAGGAGTCGGGATAAAGGTCTCAGGTAATGCCTTCCATCTGAACCTTTTTGACTACCAAACCGGAGAATTTCTGGGAAGTGTTAAGGATATCAATGTGGATACCGAGGTATTTGACGATGGAAGTATGAAAGGTGAGAATTACACCATATTCACCTTTTCCGATGACAACAGTACCCTGGTGCTGCACAACTTCATAGACATGACACCTGTGAACGAGGTCACGCTGGCAGCGGTGATCCAACCCAAAAACACCATTTCCAACATCATTGGAGGAACGGGCAGGTTTGCCGGTGTTACCGGCGGTTCCACTCTGGAGGCTACCCTGGATATCACCGGGCTGGCCCTTGGTAGTGTCGCTTTTGATTGTACCTATGGTATGACCGTAAACAGATAGCCTTATTGTTCTGAATTTGATCTTAACTGTGTTCTGCGGCAATTAGAGGAACTTCCGCCGGTCAGAAAAGCCAGTAGTGGACGGGCATTGGGATCATTGTCCGTGGCTTTGCAGCCGGCGGAATACTCCGGTTTCCCTTAAAAAATACAGGATCCGATCATAAACAACTTAAGTGATTGCGATGAAGAAGAAATGGCTGAAAATTATTGTGGGAATTGTTCTGGTCTTACTGGCCTCTGCAGGATGGTTGGCCTCATTTGTACACAACGAATTTGCTAAACTGGAAAGTGATGACCCTGTGGTGTGGGAATCTGTCATCCGGGAATTCGAGCAAGAGGATAAAATCAATGGTTCCCCTAAAAAAGCTGTAGTATTTGCAGGCAGCTCAAGCATCAGGTTCTGGTGGACATTGAAAGAGGACATGGCGCCAATCCCGGTGATTCGCCGCGGTTTTGGTGGCGCCAAGCTGAGAGATGTGATCCATTATACTGACAGGATCATATTTCCCTACCGCCCCCGGGCTGTAGTATTGTTTGCAGGTACCAATGATATCACAGGACGGCCCAATGACAAGACAGCATGGCAGGTGGCACGGGACTTTAGCGAATTGGTAGTGAAAATTCAACAGGAGATGCCTTGGGTAGCCGTCTACTACATTCCCATAACACCATCTGTGGCACGACCGGAAGTCTGGCCAGAGGCAAACCGGGCTAACCGTCTCATCCGGAAGTATGCTCAGTCTTCTACGAACGTTACCTTCATTGATTGTACATCGCTCTTTTTGGATGATACAGGAAAGGTAAAAGATGATCTGATCTGGTGGGATGGAGTACACCTGAGCAAAAAGGGGTACCGACTTTGGGCGAGTGTTATCAGGGCCAGGCTAATGGAAGATCTGGGGTATAGTGCTCATGAGAAGGAAACATCCTGCTCGGATAAGGGAAAATCCGTTAGATTAGATACTCGTTCAAAACAGAGTAACATGAACCCGTTTCCCGAAATGACCTCGGCAAGGCTGATACTGGGACAACTGCAAGCCAGAGATATTCCCAGGATCATTCAATATGCCGGCAACCGGAGAATTGCTGATATGACCTTGAACATCCCACATCCCTATGAAGAAAAGGACGCTATTTTCTGGATCAATGCATCCAATCAGGGATTTGCAAACAATACCCAGATCAACTTCAGGATCGGATTGAAGGAAAACAATGAGTTCATGGGAGGGGTGGGGTTAAGGATAGAGTCACAGTTTGACAGGGGAGAGCTGGGATACTGGATAGCTGAACCCTTCTGGAACAGAGGTTTTGCGACAGAGGCCGTAAGCATGGTGCTGAAATATGGTTTTGAAACACAGGAACTCAATAAAATATTTGCAACTCACCTTGTGGACAATCCCGCTTCCGGGAAGGTCATGCTAAAAAACGGGATGATCAGAGAAGCAGATCTAGTGGAGCATCTCAAAAAGGACGGAAAATACTTTAGTCTGGTGCAATACAGATTGACCAAAACGGAATACAAACAACGGATGGTTACGGGTTAACTGTTGATGGTAAAAAGGCATTGATTGTCAACAGATAACAGTTAACCACCAATAGCTCAAATTAACTATTGCCTGAACAGCAAAAACTCAGGTACGGGTGAACTTAATGCATCCAATAATTTAATACACCTAACAGGTACAATACATTGCCATGAAAATATCAACCTTCATCATAATTATTATCCAACTACTGACCGTTTCCTGTTCCTTATCTCCGGAACGGAGTACCAGGCAGATACTGCGTCAGCCGGCAGAGTTTGAGTCTCAGCAGGCAATATGGGTTATATGGCCTCCTGCGGATCATAAACGCGGTGAATCTGTGCAGGAGGTAACCATATCCATCATTGATGCGCTCATAGATGACCTGAATGTAATTGTTACCTGTGCCACTGAAAAACTTCACGGCCAGGCCACGCAGGTACTGAACGCCAGGTTTCCGGAGGCACAAAACCTTACGATATGGAAAGTACCTTCAGTGGAGATATGGACAAGGGACATGGGGCCGGTCTTTGTGGAAACGAGCGATGGAAAACAGGCTGTTGCCGACTTCAACTTTGATGCATGGGGCTATTCAGACACCCTGGATGCTGATACCAAAACGGAAGAAATGTATGATGTGAGGGTAGCGAAGCTTTTGAGGCTGCCCGTTGTTTCCAGTCCGATGATAAGCGAAGGGGGTAACCGCGAGGTGAACGGGAAAGGGACACTCATGGTCACCGCATCCGTAGAGGAGGGGAGAAATCCGGGTATGTCCAGAGCGGCCATGGAAAAGGAATATCAACGGCTGCTGGGGGTCAGAAAAACCATCTGGCTGAAACAGGGGCTTCAGGAGGATGATCATACATTCCTTGGCCCCCTGGAGACTTCGGAAGGTGTAAAGGCATACACAGTGGTGACCACCAACGGTCATATCGATGAATTTGCACGTTTTGTGAACGACTCTACCGTGTTGCTGGCAGCAGTAGACAGCAGTGACCTTGACGATCCCATAGCAATGGAAAACCACCGGCGAATGGAGGAAAACTACCAGATATTACAGCGTGCTACTGACCAGGACGGCAGATCCCTGCATATCGTGAGAATGCCGTTACCGAAGACCATGCTCACCACTATGGCCCCTGGTGATCCGGTGTACGAATATATTAAAACCCTGGATTACAAGGATGGTAGCACTTTCCCTGAAGGAGATACCATCACAGTAGTGGCGGCAGGCAGCTATCTGAATTTCCTCATTACAGATTCTGTCGTCATTGGTCAGAAATACTGGCGCGACGGACTAAGTGAAGAAATAAAGTTCAGGGACAAAAAAGCGGCCGCCATACTACGATCCGTATTCCCTCATCGTAAAGTGATCCTGTTGGATGCCATGGCTGTAAACCTGGGTGGCGGCGGAATCCATTGTATCACCATGCAACAGCCTGCCTTGAGCGACTGATAAACAATAATTGATCATTACGAACTGAGCTAAGGAGGTAAGTCAGGACACCACCCTCCTGCATCGCTGTGCCTTTTTCCCGGGCGCAATCAATACCTGTATTCTTTCAAATAGACAAAAAATATGAACATGACTTTAAAATTGCCATGGTGTGAGTATCCTACGTCTGCAGATACCACGCTGCATGGATTATTTGATCTCACCGAAGATCTGCCGGTAGTGGATTTTACTTCTGGTTCTGAATATCGCAATGACCGCTTCAAACCGGTGCGGGTCCGAACACTGGATACCACTCAGACCCTGGAAACAGCCCGGGTCGTGGCCAGATCCTTTGCCATTAATGAGCCCATGAACAGACACATCCGGCCTTCGAAACAGGTACCGGAAAGCATCACCAAAGTAACATACCGGGATGCATGGGGAAATGACCCTTTTGGTCCCTGGACTACCGAAAATATCTTTTTTTGGTTCGTACGCCTGCTCCTTCTGGGCAATCCTTCTGATCCATTGGACAGAATAGACAGGAATGAAGACTTGCTTGACCATTCCTTTGCCATGGTTAACGATGGTCGTATCACAGGAGGTTGCTTTAACATAACCCTACCGTACGAAGATGAAGCTCCGAGGGAAAAGGACCCTTTTCTTGAGGCCATATTTTCACATTACGGCCCGATCGTGAACTTTCTTCAAATGGCAGAACAGAAGGCCATGGATGCGCTGAAGAAAAAATACCCTGCCTTTCGGAAAGCCCTTAAACTGGGAAAGGTCGGTAGTATTTATATGATCGCCAGGTCCAATGAATTGTCATCAGAGCACACCTTCGGGCTTTTTGCTACTTCATGTGAGCATTTCAGAGAGCAGGGATATGAGTACATTATCATTTCGGCTACCAACCAATGGACCGGTGCGGCCTGTGAAGTGCTGAGCGGTGTGCGTGTTTATTTTTCTCCCTTCAGGAACCTGAAAAGAATAGCCACGGAGTACGAAGCCGCAGAAAATGAACCGTACTCGCAAGACGGCTTTATTGCCGGGAAAGACAGCGGAGTGATGATCTATACCATGAAACTACGATGATGAAGCCTTCAGGAAATTCAAAGGATCAGCTAAAGAGGGTTTTAACATTACCCTCTTTGATAGCCGTGGCCGTAGGAGTGGTGGTGGCTCAGGTAGTGTTTGTCGGCATTCTTCAGGGAGTAGGTATAGGTGGGGCTGGCTTTCTGGTAGCTCTGATCATCGCATTCGTTCTTACGCTTTTCTATGTCTTTACATTTTCCGAGCTGGCGCTCATGCTACCAAAAGCCGGGAGTATCAGTACCTATACCGAGGTTTCCATGGGACATTTCATGGCAATCATAGCCACTGTGGCGGGGTATTTTGCTCCTGCCATGTTTGCCTTGCCGGCTGAATTGTTCCTACTGGAATCTGTTCTTGATACCCTTTATCCGGGTTCGTTTGATCACATAGGTCTGATCCTGCTAATGGGACTGGCTGTTCTGAACCTGCTCGGTGTTGATATCTTCTCCAAAATGCAGAATCTGCTTGCCTGCACCATGGTCGTAGCCTTGCTGGTGACAGGCGTTACAGGTTTGATCCATCCGGACCAGTCAGGAGGATCAATGCCCGCTCTTGCAGAAGAACTCCAGCAACTGGATATAAGCGCCGGAACCCTTGTCGTACTGGCGCTCTGGTCCTTCATGGCGCTTGAATTTGTATGCCCGTTGATAGAGGAGACCAAAGATCCTGAGAAAAATATTCCTCGTTCCATGATCATAGCTGCCGTGGCCCTTTTGATCATTTATTTGCTCGTGGCAATGGCTGGCTATTTGGTAGTGCCTGCGGAAGAATTGGCCGGCTCGGATATTCCTCATTATAGGCTGGTACAGACCCTTTTTGGGGATGCCGGCAAGCAGATGGTAGCTGTTCTCGCGATCACCGCTACATGCAGCACCATCAACACGGTACTGGCCACCCTGCCGCGGATGTTGTTGGGCATGGCCCATAACGGACAGGTACCAAAACTTTTCAGACAGGTCCATCCGCGTACGAAGACGCCGCAGGCAGGGATCTTTCTGGTTACTTTGCTCATCCTTGTTCCTGCCTTGCTGTTCAGAGATTCTCAGGATATCATACTGACCCTGATGATATCAGCGGCCACCATCTGGCTTTTGGCTTATATTGTCGCACATGTTGACCTCATGATACTTAGAAGAAGATACCCGGTCTTAACCCGCCCTTTCAGGTCGCCGTGGTATCCATTCCCACAGGTAATCGGCATCATCAGTATGGTATTTATGGTCATCCATAATTCGCCATCGCCGGAAATGACCATACAGGTTTATGTGAATGCCGGCGTACTGGTGCTGATAGTCAGTGTATATGCCTGGTTTTGGGTGAAATATAAAATGAAGAAGAGATTATTTGAGCCAGAGTCTATAGGAAAGGTGCTTAGGGATTAAGGCTGTGGGAGGTGGATACCTGTAAGCAGGCTGTAGAAGGTCAGGGAATGCCTGATTTATTAATAACCCAACCTTTCTTTACAGGGTGAGAAGTTGCCACAAAGATGCTTTAGGTGCAGAGAAATTGTGCTTTTAAAAAGAGCGAATCCGATAATTAACTCCCTTGCGTCTTAGCGTCTCTGCGGTGACATTTAAGGTCAGTTTCACCATTGATCCGGTAAGTAGAAAAGGATCTCGTGTGTGATAAGTTATCCACCGTTAGCCTGTTTAGGTTATCTTTATCAGTATGAACCGTCTGGTTTTCATTTGTCTGACTTCTTTCTCGCTTTTCAGCTGCCATAAAAAACAGGAGGCATGGGATCGGACTAAACTAGATAAGGCCGTCAGCTATGCACAGGAAGCAGGAACGTATGCCCTCATCATTAAAACCCATGGGGAAATTGTTACCTCGTATGGTGATATTGACAGGGTTAGCCGAGTGCATTCCATCCGAAAAGCTATTCTGAGTGCGTTGATATTTCAGCATCTGGATAAAATAGATCCCAATGCGACTCTCAAAGACCTGAATATTCAGGATTCACCGATTCCCCTGACGGATCTGCAGAGAACGGCAAAGGTGATCCACTTGCTGAAAAGCACTTCAGGTATCAATCATCCCACCGGCTCGCAAATTGGTTCTATGCAGGCAGACAGGGACCGTTTGCTTGGTACGGAACCCAATCTTCCGGGTAGCAAATGGGCCTACAATAACTGGGATTATAATGTGTTAACTACCATACTGGAACAGGAAACAGGTATGACCACTTCAGAGGCTTTTGAGAAAGGTATTGCCACACCTCTGAATATGGACGGTTCTGAGGTGATCTATCGTGCAGATACCACACTTTCCCAACACGCCAAAGCAGGATTCAGACTGTCGACAAGAGATATGGCAAAGTTTGGTCAGCTTTTTCTTAATGAGGGTACCTGGAACGAACATCAATTGATCCCCAGAGAATGGATTAGAAGGATAACTTCAGATTTTACAGTAACAGGAAGACCGGGCAACGAAAGGTATGGCCATGGTTATCTTTGGTGGATACCTTTGGAAAGCTATGCAGGGGGTCTCCCGAAAGGCAGTTATCTGGCCACCGGAGCATGGGGGCAGAGAATCCTGGTCATTCCTGAATGGGATACGGTAATTGCTCATAAGACCATGACGGAAGTACCTGCAGAGCAAAGAACTCCTGTGAGTGCTAAAGAATTTGAGCAGTTGGTACGATTGATAGCTGAAAGCTCAATATTTAAACATTGAACATTGAACTTATATTTAGTATCTTTCCATAGCCTCCAGCAACTCCTGATCCGTCATGTAGTACTTATCCATCCAGTGTCCGTGCCTTTCGTAGAAAGCCCGGCAGCTCGGGTCATAGCGTACATAGTATGCATACTGATATATCTGACTTCCCAATCCGTGATATACGGGCATCAGATCAGTACTGCGCTCGTGGGTAGCCTGAAAGGCATCATTTCTCAGGTAGTTCAGACCCCATTTCCCGATCTGGAAAAGGTTGAGTTGATGATAGTAGACCACATGGCCCAGCTCATGTGCCAGAATACCCACCTGAGCATCAAATGGAAGAGCACGTAGCAAAATGGGATTAGTGGAATTCCTGTTGTCGTTCAGCAAAATGCGGTAGCGGCGGTTTTTTCCGGGGCCGAACAGCGACCATATATCAAAGTTGGACTCCATGGGAACACCATCATTCGTCAGTACCATATCGATGTGCACGTCTTTGAGCTGTGGAAAAGCGGTGTATGCAATGGCTGCTGCTACCTCAAATCCTTTAGGAAGGCCCTTGTTGTCACCAATGATAGCTTTCAGGCTGTCCAGGTCGTACTCACCATTGGCAAGTGTATCAGCGAAGGCATAGGGTTCAATATCCGGCCGTTTTTGTTCCGGATCCACATGTTGCAACAGTACGGTTATCACCAGCACAATAGCAAGTAATAGAGCTACTGAGATGATGAGCAGAAAATACTTCAGGATCCGTTTCATAGGTGATATTATGTCTCCCATTAATAGTGGGTTTCTCTACCGGGGTCAATTTAAATCAACATGTTAAATTTTTAATTACGTAAGAGAATAATATAAAACGGGTTCCACTTTTCTCCTCTATCCGGTCTGCGGACCCATAGCTAGTAAAAAGCGGCGGTAAAACCAAATATTTTGTTTAAGTTACGTTACCGGTTCCTGGTAATCTACAGGGCTGTTGAAAGGCTTGTTCCCCGGCTTTATTCATAAAACAAAAAATAAGTCACTATGTACCGGATACTGCTGATCCCAGTCTTTTTCCCTTTTGTAAATCCAGTGCAGTCTCAGACCGACGGTGCCTGTAAGGGAGGAAGTTTTGAGATTGTCAAACCCTTTCTGGGAGCGTGGAAAGAATATACGGTTACCAACAATGATGAGAAACTTATAGGTACCCTTCAATCCACGGTCGACCTGGGCGGATGCACCATTTCCCAGAGGTTTGTGAGTCACGACTCCTCTTTTTTCTATCTTTCCTTCGGATATATAGAACCCTCTTCTCAGATCTGGGAGGAAACCTACGTGTTTAGCAATGGAAGTATTTCCAGGTATCAATGGCTAATAGAAGGAGGAGATGTATTGATGCGCAGAACGGGCGGCACACGAAAGATAGAATATATGCATCAGCTAAGGCTAACCAATATTACTACAGATAGGTACGATGTTATTGAGGAGCATTCGCATAACGCAGGTAAAACGTGGGAGCAAAAAGAGCTCACCCGGGTGAAAAGAATAAAATGATCAGGCAGGAGGCTGAAGTATTCAGTCGAGTGAGAAGATGAATCAACCATGCCCGGAGCATCATCCCGCGGAGAGAAAGCGTGTTATACAGGAAAAGCTGTTACTGGTCAGGTATTGTAAACAAAAAAATCATGGAAGAGAACTATCTGGAGAGCGTCAAAAAACAATTCCAATATTACAAACTCCTCGGGGAGAAGACTTTCGATCAGCTTACGGAGGCAGAACTATTCTGGCAGTACAATCCGGAAAGCAATTCGATAGCCATTATTGTGAATCACCTGTCAGGGAACATGAGATCACGATGGACAGACTTCCTGACCTCTGACGGAGAGAAGGAATGGCGTAACAGGGATCAGGAGTTTGAAGCGGTGATCAGATCCAAAGATGAACTTTTGAAAAGATGGAATGAAGGCTGGCAATGTCTGTTCGAAGCATTGGACTTGGTTAACCGGGATAATTTTAATACGGAAGTATATATCCGCAATCAGGGGCATACTGTAGTGGAAGCCATTAATCGTCAGCTTGCGCATTATTCCTATCACGTAGGTCAGCTCGTTTATATAGGCCGGATGATCCGGGCGTCAGCCTGGCGCAGCCTGTCCATTCCGAAAGGAGGATCGCAGACATTCAATAAGGAGAAATTCTCCCGCGAAAAACACAAAGAGCACTTTACGGACGAGTTTTTGGGTGAAGAAGACAAGGAATGAGGGATTTATAGATTTGGGGATGACACATAAAATTCTCAGGACTTACTACTCATTACTCAGGACTCACTACCAAACATCCCATCCCGGGATTACATTTCCACCTCCCGTTTCGACATTTAATTACAAGACGATTGCTTGTAGTTATTGAAAATATCTAATTTTGAATGAATAACAACATTAAAATGAACGAAACACTGACCTTCCCTCTTTCTGAAAGAGTGACCAGCATGGCTGAATCTGCAACACTGGCCATGGCGGCAAAAGCAAGAGAATTCAAATCCAGAGGCATCGATGTGATCAGCCTGAGCCTGGGCGAACCCGATTTTAAGACACCTGAACATATTCAGGAAGGTGCCAAAAAGGCTATTGATGAAGGTAAATACTTCGCCTACCCGCCCGTTCCCGGTTATCAGGATTTCAGGGAAGCCATAGCCAAAAAGCTAAGGGAGGAAAACAATATCCCCTGTGAGGCAGCCCACATTGTGGTCTCCAACGGCGCAAAGCAGTCCATAGCCAATGTGATGCAGGCGCTGATCAATCCGGGAGATGAAGTAGTGGTCTTTTCTCCCTATTGGGTGAGCTATACGGCTCTTGTAGAATTGGCAGGAGGTACACCGGTATTTGTAGAAGGATCCATCGATAATGATTTTAAGGCCACCGCAAAGCAACTGGCAGAGGCGATTACTTCCAAAACCAAAGCAGTGATCTTTTCTTCTCCATGTAATCCCACCGGCTCCGTCTTTCTGAAGGAAGAGCTGGAAGCTATAGCAGAAGTGATCAAGGCGCAGGACAATGTTATGATCATTGCCGATGAGATCTATGAGCACATAAACTACACCGGAGAGAGCGTGAGCCTGGCATCACTTCCCGGTATGCTGGAAAAGACAATCACAGTCAATGGTTTTGCCAAAGGATTTGCTATGACCGGCTGGAGGGTTGGCTACATAGCCGCTCCCGAATGGCTGGCGAAAGCATGTACCAAAATACAGGGACAGTTTACCTCAGCCAACTGCTCCATCGCCCAGAGAGCAGCATTAACCGCTATTACTTCTGATCTTACTCCTACGTATGAAATGGCAAAAGCCTACAGGAGCCGGAGGGGTATGGTCTATGAGTTGTTGCAGCAGATCCCCGGAGTAAGGGTTAATCTTCCTCAAGGCGCCTTTTATTTTTTCCCCGATGTAAGCAGCTATTTTGGTAAGTCGAATGGTGAAACAACGATCAGCGACTCGAATGACTTCTGTATGTATATTCTTGAGAAAGCCCACGTTTCGCTGGTGCCGGGTGCTGCTTTTGGTGATCCCAACTGCATAAGGCTTTCCTATGCCGCTTCTGAGGAGGATCTGAAAGAGGCCGTAAAACGGATCAAAACCGTATTATCCGAGTTGTCATAGGCCATCCAGTGACAATCGAGGAGATATTCGCATCCTTTGGCAGATTAAAAGCACTGATCATCGGCGATGTGATGATGGATGCCTACATCCGGGGAGATGTGGAGCGTATTTCCCCGGAGGCTCCTGTGCCGGTAGTGAGAGTCCAAAAGCGGGATTATCGTCTGGGAGGTGCCGCCAATGTAGCGCTGAACGTTCAGGCACTGGGTGCAGAACCACTCCTGTGCGCCGTGATCGGTAACGACACCCCTGGGAAGCACTTTACCGAAAGGTTGGAACAAAGACATATCTCTGGAGCAGGTATAGTGGTCAGTGATCAGAGGCCTACAACAGTCAAAACCCGGGTGATCAGTGGGCACCAGCACGTGGTCAGGGTGGATGAGGAGACAGACGAACTGTTATCTGAGCACGAAGAAAGTGAGCTTTGGAAGCGCATAGCACCAATATTACCCGGTGCCGATGTGGTGATCTTTGAAGATTATGACAAAGGTGTCATTTCAAAAAGACTCATTGAAAAAACAGTTGCGCTGGCTGTCAGCCATAAGATACCCATAGTGGTGGACCCTAAAAAGCGAAATTTCCTCAACTATCATGGAGTAACTCTTTTTAAGCCCAATCTCAAAGAGCTTCGTGA
>LYSV01000079.1:0-28143 GCA_001657315.1 Flammeovirgaceae bacterium BBD 1991-12
TTTTGTATTTTAATTAGGTAAAATTGCGCACGTCATCCCTACGCAGTTTCATCAAAAAAGACCGCTCAGGCTAAAATCAGAAGGAATTTTGAAGAAAGATTTAAAGGTGTCTATCTTGTGGATCAGGCCCGTTCTTCTCGATAGCCTTCAGGGATTATGCACAGCATTTATCGAATGACAGGGCGACGGTGGGCCAGGTTATACCTTTGAGATCATAAGTTGCAAACCTGTGCCGGTCAGGAGGACTACTTCATCAAACAACTCCATTCAGTTGGATGGTTTTTCGTAATTTTGCAGGGAGACAACGGTATATCTGCACCACAGATCACCAGCATTACAGCACCTGTTAACAGACAGGTACCCGATGGATATGGTTCTATCAATGACAGAGCCCTGATATCCTGAGCTTTCGTTCTTTATTTATTTAAATCCCTCATCTATGTGTAAGTTTTTCACAACTCTTTTCCTGATCACCGGAGTAATGGTTATTCCGGCTTTTGGTCAGAACGGTTACATTCTTTCCATCTCCGGACCCGAGGTTGTATGTCCGGGCAGTACCCACTCCTATACACCGGTATGGGAGTATGCGGGTTCTCCCGCCTCTCCGCCTGCCGGGGGAATAGTTAACTGGACAGTATATTCGGGAACAGTTTATACCTCAGGCAGCACCTACGCACTTATTGGCTGGTCAGCCGGTGATGGTTTCATCCTTTATGAGTATACCGCCAACGGTACCTACTACTACGCTACGCTGAATGTCACTATCAACTGCGTTGCCAGCCTCACCACCTCCCCGGACATTACGCCCGAGGACAGGGACCTGTGTGACCCCGGACCACGGTTAGCCACATCAACCGAAGTGGATCAGCCGGTGATAGGGAGCAGGTAAACCGGAGCCTTTCAACCTTCATTAAAAAGAATATAAAGAGGCTGACCCTTTTGAGTCAGCCTCGGTTTTTTAATCACGTTCCCGTAAAAAATCAAAACAGAGTATTCACCGGTCAATACCCTTGTTTAATAAACTCAATACCACTTTCCAGTACCTCATTCCATGCTTCTCTTACACTTTCATCATATTGCTTATCATACAGCGGTATGGTATGTAACAGAGCTGTTTTCCACAAATGGTAGAACCGTGGTTCAATGTTCAGTTTCACTCTGCTATGGGTATCTTTTATTCTTTTTAACCCACTCTGGCCGGCTACACTACCTGAATAGTGCATGATCATTAAATTCAGACCGTGCTTAAGCAGCTTATTCTGCTCACTAAAATCCGTATTTCTGAATTTCTCAGCTACCTCCGGGCTGCTGGCCAGAAACTTTTCATAGAACGTCTCTATCATATTTCCGTCGGTGAGGCAGCGCCCGTAACTGTTCTTAACGATCCTGAGGGTGTCTTCTTTCATCATTTCAACTACATTTTTGTTTAGTGTAAATTTGCCAAATTAAGGGTCGCGAAGATTTGCCCAACAGACTATTATCAGACCAATCACTGACAAAGATCAGCGGATACAACATTTATGCAGCAGGAATTCAATGATACCATCGTAGCGTTATCCACCCCTCAGGGAGTAGGAGCTATCGCGGTTATCCGGCTCTCCGGGCCGGAGGCTATACACACCGCCAACAGCATTTTCCATGGAAAAGACCTGACACGACAAGCCAGCCATACTATTCATTTTGGTACGCTGCGTGAAGGAGACAGAGTCATTGACGAGGTGCTGGTTTCCCTTTTCCGTGCTCCACGGTCATTCACAAAAGAGGATGTGGTGGAGATCTCCTGCCATGGCTCTCCGTACATTGTGAAGGAGATCATCAAGGCATTGCTGCACCAGGGAGCACGGCTGGCAAAGCCCGGTGAGTTCACCCAGCGCGCGTTCCTCAATGGCCAGTTTGACCTGGCCCAGGCCGAGGCAGTGGCGGACCTGATCAACTCCGATTCGGCGGCCTCCCACGAAGCGGCCATAAACCAGATGCGCGGCGGGTTTTCCGCACAGATCAAACAACTTCGCGAAGAGCTGATACACTTTGCCTCCATGATAGAGCTGGAGCTGGACTTTGGAGAAGAGGATGTGGAGTTTGCCGACCGTGCTGACCTGAAGAAGCTCATCGATGACCTGCTGAAAGTAATTAATGCGCTGATCTCCAGCTTTGACCTTGGTAATGTGATCAAGAATGGGGTGCCTACCGTGATCGCCGGCAAGCCCAATGCGGGCAAGTCTACCCTGCTGAATGCCCTGCTCAACGAGGAGAAAGCCATTGTTTCCGATATCGCCGGTACCACGCGTGATTTTATAGAGGATGAGATCAATATAGGGGGTGTCACCTTCCGGTTCATCGATACCGCTGGTCTGCGGGACACGACAGATAAAATAGAGGCCATAGGCGTAGAACGGACACAGGAGCAAATGAAAAAGGCTTCACTGATCATATACCTCATTGACCTGTCTGCCGATACGGTGGTGGAGCTGCACCGGGATATCAACAAGCTTGAAAACATGGGGATACCGTTCATTGTGGTAGGCAACAAGACAGACCAGGCACAGGAAGAACTCAGGCATCAGGTGGAAAGCATACAGGGTTCAGTACTGATCTCAGCGGATAAAAAAGAGAACCTGGAAGCGCTGAAAGACCGGGTGCTGGAGGTGGTACATCTTGACAATTTCAAAACCGGCGACACCATCGTTACCAACCTGCGACACCATGATAACCTGCTCAAGACAAGGAATGCACTAAAGGATGTGCTCAATGGCCTGGAGGGCAACATCACCGGGGATTTCCTCGCTATGGACATTCGCCAGGCACTGCACTATCTGGGTGAGATCACCGGGGAGATCACCACGGATGACCTACTGCAGAATATTTTTTCGAAGTTTTGTATCGGGAAGTAGTTAGCTATCCCGAGCAACCTTTAACTACATGCGGACTTATCGGTTTGAGATGAGGCTTTTGATCAAATTTGGAGAGAAAAGTTTATGTTCAAAATATTTGTAAAATGCCTGACCAACAAAGCAGACACAACATAACCCTTGCCTTTATGAAATCCATCAATCTTTATAATGTGCATTCCTGACAAAAGACATCATGTACTGTAGCCCAAAAACTACTCTTAAAAAACTTTTAATCTATCAGCCAATAGCCACAATACCGGCCGCTGTATTAGTGTAATTGAAAGTTAGATATAATTTTTCAAGGGTACATCAATGAAATAGTTATATTACATTGTATAAACCTTAAATAGAACCTGACTTACTCTTTTACATTAGGTTTTAAACCAAGAAAGAATTTTATATATTTATAATATGTTATAATATATTATAAACTAAAACAATGAATATCTCCGTTTACCTACCAAACCATCTCAAAAGACGTTTTGATGTCTATATCAGAAATAATGGCATTACACAAAATGCTGCTATCCGAAAAGCAATAGAATTGCTGCTAAAGAATGATTCCAACAAGAAGTGGGGAGACTGGGTCAATCAACTAGAGCCAGATGCTGGATTCCCGGATATTGAAGAGATTAGAAGAGACTTAAAACCACCGAAGGAGAACATTTTTTAGTATGAGCTACCTGCTGGACACTTGTGTTATCATTGACATTATTAAAGGAGATGCAAATACAATTCAAATAATGAAATCCAAATCACCTGATCAGGTTATGATCTCAAGCATTAGTGAATTTGAGTTGAGGTACGGATTAGCACAGGCTTCAAAACTTAAAAGCAGATCCAAAAGTATAGTAGAAGCCATTTTATCTGAAATCAGCATATTGAATTTTGGATCAAAGGAAGCTACACGAGCCGCTGAAATCAGAAATACCCTGAGAATTCAAGGCAAACCCATCGGACCGTATGATGTTCTCATTGCTGCCACTGCCCTTGCTTTTGATCTCAAATTAGTCACTTCCAATGAAAAGGAATTCAGCCGACTATCTGATCTAACCATTGAGGATTGGAGATCAGAATAGCCACTGTTTTATGTCAATAAGTCATCCTTCCCTTATGTTCAATCCATGAACGTAAAAAATCTCAAAAAACGACTGCAAGCCCATCACTTACCCCCAGCAAATTTATGCCGGCCAGATATTGCGGGGTTAGCGTTCCGGCAGGTGAGGTCTGTTGGAAGCTGTACAGCAATTCCCGACATTCTAGACCTTTAGGTTAGTCAGTCTCCTCGAGCACCTTATTCTTATATTGAGCAGGCGTTACACCGAACTCTTTTTTGAATGTTTTAGTGAAATAGGACTGGCTCTGTATTCCAACTCTTATCATCACTTCATAAACCGACACATCATCTTTAAGCAATATTTCAGCAGATCTTTTCATACGCATCCTTCGAATAAACTCTCCGACAGACAGGCCGGTCAGGCTTTTGATCTTATTGTAAAGCTTTGTCCTGCTATTACCCATTTCCATACAAAGATGGTCAATATCGAAAGCAGGATCATCCATGTGTTGATTGACGATATCTATCAAATGATCAATAAACTCCTTATCCTTCTTGTTACTTACCATTTCCCTCTCTTCCACGAAAGTATCATTCTTATATCTCTCTTTCAGCAGCCTTCTGCTCTCGAGGATATTCTCTATCGAACCTTGCAAAAGGGTCAGGTTAAAGGGTTTGGAAAAGTACGCATCAGCACCATAAGATGTTCCTGTTATTCTACTCTCATCACCATCTTTGGCCGTTAAAAGGATAAATGGAATGTGGGAGTAACTCATGTCTGACTTTATATTTTTACATAACTCCATCCCGTCCATTACAGGCATCATGATATCACTGATGATGAGATCAGGCGCTTGTTTGTAAACAACCTGCAACGCTTCTTCTCCATTGCGGGCTTCCAATACATTGTAGGTTTCGCTCATAGAATCCTTAAGAAAGGAAAGTAATTCATGGTTATCCTCCACCAACAGGATCGTGGAAAGTGTCGGGTCTAAACGCTCAGTTGATGCGGATTCCTCTATCCATTGACCTTCTGAAGAGAGGACCTGGTCAAGGTTAACTGCTCCTTGTTCAACATCCAGGCTTTGAGTTTTCTCCTCTTTATGGTAAACCTCTTTTCCTATTGGCAAAGCAATGATAAATTCGCTCCCCAACCTCCTTTCACTTCGTACATAGACCTGCCCTTTATGAAGCATGACCAGGCTTCTGACAAGCGCGAGTCCCACCCCTGACCCCAGATGTCTTTTTCTATCATCAGAAATACGGTAATACCTGTCAAAAATATGGTTGATTGAAGCTTGCGTAATACCTATGCCACTATCTTTAACTTTTATGTACAGGTATTTTTCAAATTTTTCTTCATGAAGGACTTCATGGGAATTGGAAAGTGTGGATCTTAATACCGCCGGATCAGTGCTTATCTCCACTTTAACTGACCCGTGTTCGGTATAATTAAATGCGTTGGACAAAAGGTTAAGAACAATTTTTTCAACCACACTATCGTCATACCAAAAGTCTTTCAGCCCAACCAGGTCTGTTTTCGAAACTAATTTTATGCCTTTCCGATCAGCCAGGTCCTCAAACCCAAGTGTAAGCGCTTTGAATTTTTCATCTATGTCACCTTCCTGCACCCGCAACTCCACAGAACCGGTCTCAACCTTCCTGAAATCCATCAGCTCATTTATCAGGTTCAAAAGCCTGCTGGCATTGTTATGGATTATTTTATAGAGTTTCTCCTTTTCAAATGCATCCAGTTTTGTAGACAATAACCTCTCAATTGGACTGATAATCAAGGTAAGTGGCGTCTTGAACTCATGTGAAATATTAGTGAAAAATTTCAGCCTCATTTGGTGGAGCTCTTCCATTTTGGTTTCTTCCAAAATGGTAATTTCAAGATCCTTTTTAAGTGCAAACCACCGTTTTTGGCTGTAGAAAACCACACCAAGCAGGAGAACCCCCAATAAAAAATACAATACCTTCGCAAACCATGTACTCCAAAACGGGGGCCTGACTATGATAGAAAGTGTTTTTCTATCTTCTGACCATATCCCACTCCCAATAGAGCTTTCCACCATAAATTCATATTCTCCATGAGGAAGGTTAAGGTATGAAGCGAATCCCTCCCCGGATTCATCAATCTCATTCCATTTATCTTCAATTCCGCCCAGTTTGTATCTATACCTGATCTTTTGAGGATTCGAATAGTTTAAGGCAGCAAAAGAGAGGTTAATGTCATTTTGATCATAATTGAGTATTATTTCCGGCGACAGGTTGACATTTTTTTCCAGGATCACAGTACCTCCATATAACTCCATCGGTCTCACCTGCTCGTTGTTAATATGAAGTTCGGTCAATGCCACTGTGCCGAAAGCAGTACTCTTCGTAATATTGGAGGGCCTGAAAGAATTTACGCCATTGATCCCCCCAAAATACATCTTGCCATCCTGGTCCTTATGAGAAGAACCGATCTTAAAGCTATTGCCTTGTAGCCCATCATGGTAATCATAGTTGACAAATTTCTCCGTTTTTGGATTAAACATGGATAACCCTTTGGATCCAATCCAAATATTTCCTTCATCGTCAATTTCGAGGGATTCTATGTCATTGGAGGGTGCTCCATGCTCAAAACCATAATGTTTAGCGGCATAGCGTCCATCTCCATAATATATTAATTTATTGAGCCCACCGCCCAATGTGCCCACCCAAAGAGTAGAATCATTTTCTTTTGCTATCGGCCAGATAAAATTGGATGCCAATGAAGACGGATCATTCTCATAGCCTTTATATTGGAAAACTCTTCCAGGGTTACCCTGGGCATCTAACAAGATATGATTCAGACCTTTATTGGTCCCGATAAATAGCTGGGGTTTACCAGGGTCGGCATATATGAACGTGACTTTGTTTGAACAAAGGCTGATCGTTTCTTTAGTGAACTGATCGACTTTATACCCTCCATCCTTCTCCCGGATATTAAACAACCCCAAATTGTTCCAGGCTCCCGCCCAAACATTACCGTAGTAATCGACAGCCAATGCGTATATCGAGGCATTTCTTAACAATAACCGCTCATCTTCTACCGCTCTAAAACGACCTGATGATTGGTCGTAAACATCCAGGCCAGCATGAAAACCTATCCAAACGCGGTTTGAGTTATCTACCGTTACGGACCTTACCTTATCCTGGGATAACTGGTGCGAATCCCTTGTATATGAAACAAATTTGCCGGTCCCTGGATTGTATTTATTGAGCCCTTTTGACCAGGTGCCTAACCATAAATTCCTGTTTTGGTCACTGCATATGGCCCGTACAAAATTCTCCGAGAGGGTATTGGCAGCGTTTTCAGGATTTCTCCTTATTAATGAGAACTGCCTCTGGTTCAAATCAATATAATTGATACCACCGCTGTATGTACCGATCCAGAGATTCTCAGACCTGTCTCTGCATATGGAGCTGATATGATTCGAGGTAAGGGAATTGGCATCAAACTCACTATGCTGGTATACTTTGTACCTGTAAGTGCCATTTTTCCTTTTTGCGCTTACCAGGCCTTCTGTTGTTCCCAGCCAGGCATTATTATTTTGATCGACTTCAACTTGAACGATATTAACATCGCCGATGGATCCTTCATTGAAGGTCTTGGGCAAATCATGAAAAACACCCGTCAAAGCTTGTTCAGCCAGGTCATTGTCAATTTTCACTTCAATGAATCCGTTCTGGCTTCCAATAAGCAGCCTGTCATCATCCATCAGTGCCAATGACTGGAGAAGATTAAAAACGTTATCATTTTGATCTTTAACCGGAATACTTCTTCCCCCGTTTCGTTCTTTGATCCTTTTAGAAGGAACGAATATGGCGTTTCGTCCATAAACCGCCCATACATTCTCATGATGTATCAATATGTCCCCGGGAAATCCCTGGTCCAGGTCAAGTATGTACAAAACATTATAGCTGACCACTTTTCCCATGACGATCTCAAAGCGAAACAATCCCATTTCATTGAGTAAGATCACTTCGTCCGCGGAAATCGACTTTGCTTTCGTTACCGGCCTGGATAAAACAACAGCATCTTCATCACTTAAAGGAGTTATATCCAAAAACTTGTTCAGGTGCGTATTAAAAAGTTTTAGTCCTCCTTCTGTTCCTACCCACAACGATCCTGCAGGGCCTATCTCAAGGGATTTGATACGGTTATTGTACACCGCATCCAACTGTGTCTCGTCATTCCAAAAGAGAGTCACCTTGTTTCCATCAAATCGTTGTAATCCACCATTTGTGCCAAACCACATAAACCCCTGGTTATCTTGCACAATACTGGTAGCATCTGTATGGGCAAGACCATCTTCCACGGTAAAATGCCTGAAAAAGTAATTGATATCTGCCCCAGGGACGCCGGACGAGGAAAAAGCTACAATGAACAAAGCCAGTGATACCCGGAGTTTTGTTTTCATATCCATAAGATAATCATTCTTCAATTTGCAGCAGACATCCAGGTCATAATTTATTAGCCTCCAGGCTGCGTAATCTGTACAACCTGCCCAGGTGTGGCCCCAGCTCCTGTTTAAAATGTCCTTTTGTCTTTTCAATATCCTTCTTCTCCCAAAGATCGCGTACGCTGTATGTGCCTCTTAACATCTCCCACTCCAGGTCAAAGGAGATCTCCTGTGCTTCATCCGTGGTATTGAACAGGCCAACAAATACATCGTCCGAATTTTGATCATGCGCTATCCAAATAATTTTTCCATCTTCATTCACGGCTTGCCGCCCATTCTCAGAATACTGGTTAACATAGAGAATTTCCTCGTTCATAAAAAAACTGAGAATAGAATCAGGGGTACTTAAGAGATCTGAACCGATCATCAGGGGAGACCTGGCAATTGACCATAAGGACATCAATGTATAATGTTCATTTACACTGAACAGGGACATCCTTTCCGGGCCATGCGGCCTATCCTCCAGGGAGATACGCCCAAAAGGGATCATATCCGCATCTGGCCAGCTTCCATTACCGGTATGGGGTGACCATGAATTCAGTAACTCAAAATTCTTCTTCAGATGTTCCCACTCATCCCAAAAGTCAGCGGATATCCGCCATAAATTAGCGTTCTCCTTCAAGAATTCAGCTTTCCCCAGGTGGGCCTCCCCGGGAGAGAGGCTCAGTATGATCGGCCTTCCACAATGCTCAATGGCATTCTTCATCAACGTTACCTCTCCTTCATGAAAAGGGGGATACAGTACATCATCTGCCTTTACATAGTCAACCCCCCATTCCGCATACATCTCGAACAATGAATTATAGTATTCTTGTGCACCGGGCCTGGTTGGATCTACTCCGTACATATGATTGTTCCACCGGCAGGTATCCCAGGGTTCAGCAATTTGGTCGGCGGTAAACTTTGTGCCTTTAATTGGCAATTTGTTTATCACTGCCGCGGTGTGTATCCCCCTCATAATATGTATACCAAACTTTAACCCTTTGGAATGAACATAGTCCCCGATACTTTTAAAGCCACTATTGTTTTTTGAGCTTGGGAATCGCTCGATGGCAGGAATAAGCCTCCCGTATTCATCCATTCGCGTGTTCGCAGGATTTAACAGGGTACCATCCTCATTATACCTGATGTTGGGGTGACCAATTCTTCGAAAATGATTTTCTGCCGTATTCCAATGACCAGGGTCCGGGTGCCACCAGATATAATCAATGACTACATATTCCCAACCGTAAGGCTTTAATTTTTCATCGATAACATCCACTGTTTTCTTGAATGTCTCTTCGTCAATCCTACAATCCCAGGCATCAAAGCTGTTCCAACCCATGGGAGGTCTTGGAGCAAAATTGTTTATATCAAAGCTTTTTTTGCCTGCATCCCGGCCATTGATCAAAGCATAGCCCGCAATCAGGATAAAGGCGAAAATTGCTAGTATTCCAATGTTTTTCATCGTTCATCTTTAAAAATAAATTTCTAAAAGGGGGTGTCAGCGCTTACATCCATTTCAAATAATGACATAAAACTTAGTGGTGTATGTGATTGATCCATCCTTCGTTGCATAGCTTCCACTATCTCGGGATGATTTGCCGCTATATCGTTGAGTTCACCGGGATCGTTGGAGAGATCATAGAGTTCAATAGGTTTCGGGTTTCCTGTTCTCACATCCAGTTTCACTGCTTTAAAATTGTCTTTCAAGATGGCTTGCCTGCCTCCAAATTCATAAAACTCCCAGTAGAGATAATCATGGGTTTCTTGTTGAGATCCCTGGCCTAACAGCGTGGGTAAAAATGAAATGCCATCTGTGCTAAAACCTGCTTTATCCCTGCCAACTGCATCGGCGATGGTGGGCAGGATATCCCAAAAAGCGGATAAATGACCGGAAGAAGTTCCCGCCTTGATCTTTCCGGGCCACTTAGCTATGAAGGGTGTTTTGATCCCGCCGTCGTAAAAGTCCCTTTTCAGCCCTCTTAATGAGCCATTGCTATTGAAAAACTCCATCTCATGGAATCCTTCCTGGTGCGGGCCATTATCGCTGCAAAACACCAACAGGGTGTTTTCGCTAATTCCCATGGCTATAAGCGCAGAGTCAATTCTTCCTACGGTTTGATCCACCATGGTCATCATCATGGCAAAGCCCTTTTCCGGGTCCGGCCAGTCTTTATCCTCAAAATCCCCGTAACCGGGTACCTCCATTCCGTTGGTAGGATGCTCATTGTTGGCATGGGGCATATTCAGCGCCAGGTACAAGAAGAAATTGTTGTCCTTATTGTCTTTAATGAACTTAAGTGCATCTTGCTCAAATAATTCGTGGGTATGCTGTCCTCTTACCTCCGCTACCCCGGTACCTTCCGGGGCTGTTTCAGCATATTTTCTTGTGCCGTCAGCATTCCTTATGAGTTTATTTTCGGGCAGGTCTTCCCTTTGGCCATTTCGATAAAGGAATTCCGGGTAGAAATTATGGGCATGCCACATGTTGATATATCCATAGGAATAATCAAAGCCATTTCTCTGGGGATCATTGGGTGCCGGTGGATGACCTACTCCCCACTTACCAATGACACCGGTCCGATATCCCTCTCCTTTAAGCAAATGGGCGATCGTCATAGGTTCTGTCAGCAGCTGATCCGGTTGATTTCCCCTTACAGATACATGCCCTGTATGCAAACCAGTGAGCAGTGAAGCTCTCGAGGGCGCACAAACGGTAGAACCTGTATAAAAATTAGTGAACTTGATCCCTTGCGAGGCGAGGCGGTCTATGTTTGGAGTGGTCAAGGTAGACTGTCCGTATGAACCCAGGTCTCCAAATCCCATATCATCGGCCAATATGAAAATGATGTTTGGATTTGGCTCATCCCGGGTCTCATTTTCTTCTAGATCCTGACGGGGCCCGCATGCAGAAAGCAATGAACAGGTAATGCCTATGACCAGGAAATAAATTTTCATAAAAAAAACAATATTTTAATTTTATTCTCCTTCAAAGAAATCTATATATCAAACCTACCGCAGTAGTAAAGAAATCATTTGCTCGTATGCCTTTTTTGATTGCTCAATCGTGCAGACCGGGAAATAAGGCAGGGTACTAAATGGATATATTTTCTAAAAAAGATCCAGTGTTATGAGCTGATCATTTACGTGGAAACAAGAGTGCAATAAAAAGTAAGGTCGTGAATAAAATAGATGACCGCCATTTCGACCCGCTTTCCTCCTGTCTCTTCACCTGGGGCCAATTTTGCCGCCAAGCCGTTGAATGATAAGACTTTTAGGTGCAATCATTTCAAATGGCTTTATTCAATGGCGATGACCGTGACGGGTGCACTACCACCTTCGACCTTTAACGTTAAAACCTGGACTCGATAACTATTCATCACTTTAATGTTATCCAGGGTAGTTTTGGCGAGTAAGCTTGGTGCACCTTAGTGCTTTGGCGCCTTGGTGGCTGGGGAAGCTTCGCCACCAAGGCACCAAAGCTCAAAGAATCACAAAGGGATCTTCTTTGCGATTTAATCTAGCCCTATTTATATCGAACTCGAGTTTAAAGCTATTAATTGTTATTGTTTCGCCCGGAACGGCCTGGGGTTAAGTTAAACCTCAAATGACGTAGCGGGTAGAGGGCTCGTATATTTTAGGTATTGGAAGGTTCTCGATCAGTAGGCTCGCAGAGTCCCGTGGACAATCAGTAAAGAGCTCACGGAGTCCGGTGGACAGTAGGCAAAAAAATATAGGGTTACCGATTGCCCTTTGCCTACTGTCCACTGGACTCTGCGAGCTGACTTTAAGAACGGGATTGGAAAAATAACTAACCGTCCAATTACACTTCACTGAACACTAGTCCTACTTTTCATATTTAAATTATTGATAATCAATAATTTAACAATAAAAGAGCCCGTGGGATATCCTCATCAAAAACGAAAAAAACCTTCTTTATCGTCATTCCTCGCAGAGTCCAGTGGACCCGCAGGGTCCGGTGGGCTGCCGGCCTTGCAGGGTGAGCGATGCGAGAGAGCAGTCCACAGGACTCCGTGAGGAATCTGCTGTGTCGTTGAACGTGAATCTTCTTTTAAGTGTACTGGGTTTTCGTTTCACGACTTCGCAGATTCCCACGTAGTGATCCCGTTGGGGCTTGTCACGCCTAGCCCAACGCACAGGCGGCAAGGGAATGACGTTCTTAGGTATGGGTTTTGGATGGATTTAGAATAGGATGTGGATCACCCATCCTTTGCAACTCGCTGGCACTAGGTTTGAAAATAAAAACCTACACTAGTGCGCATTTAGCGTAGCGTAATGCGTACGTTTCGTGGCATAGGATCTGTGATCCGGGTATTCTCGTTTACAGCCTATGACCAAAGTAAGACCCCACTAACCCTTCCAGGGATTCCTTTTAGAAGACAGGAAACATCCAACGCGTACCACCCCAAATGTATTGGCTGTTTTAAAGTGAATGTTTCGAGGCGCATTGCAAATGCGCAGGACGGAAAACGATGTCGACTGAATTCGTTGAAGAGGGACAGTGGTGTGGTGTAGTAGTTTGAAGGTGGGCTGGTTATGCTTATGTAAAAAGTACCCATTGCAGAAGCCCAGATAATGAAAAAAGAATAAAAAATAATTGTAAAGTTTAATGAAAAGACAAATCAACTTTGTTTAATCTCAATAAAATTTAATTCAAAGCGCAGAAATAGGGGTTTGATATTAGGAAATTTACATCACAACATAGGAATTTCAAATTGAATATAAAGAAATTATAATTTCATATTTAGAAAATATAATCTGCAGTAAAGAAATAAGATCAGTTGGTGAAGAAATGACCGTGAACAGCCGGGAAATGAAGGTGTACGATGAGGAAACGAAGGTAAAAGGTGGGGAAATGCTTCGTCCCGGGGAGGCGCCCTATTACGCATTGAGCGTAGCGTAATGCATACGTATCGCGGCTACGAGGACCCCGTGATCCGGGTGTTCTCTTTTATGCCCCAAGACCAAAACATGGTCGCACTAGCCCTCCCCAGGGTCCTTTCGGGATCCCTCAACCCTTGGCTTAGTTGAATCCCGGACTATCAAATAATTGAACCTGACAAGTAGAACTAGAGGCGGGTCAATCCTCAATAATCTTTCCCCGGTTTCTTGTATTCCTTAGTTATTGCCCAGGCATCAAATTCAAATCCATCCTCACGCATGGAAAAGGAGATGGTGTGAATGCCCGGCTGCTCTATATCCAAAAAGATCTTTTCAGGCTCACCACAGTGGTTTTCCCGGGTACGCTGCTTACTTTCCCAGGTCCATCGGTTTTTACCTTCGCACCATTGCATGCGCTGACCGGACGCCGGCCATTCTCCATCTAACCCTACATGGATCCCATTATCTTCCGAACCTGTGGAATAAGCCCTTACCCATACATAATACCGTCCCGGGGTATTGATTTTCACCTTGTAATTCAATATGCCCAGCTTACCGGGTTGATTTGAAAAATTCAGCCCTTTGATCAGTTTTTCTTTGTGACGGGTACGCGTGTCGGGAGCTATTTCCAGGTAAGCATTTTGTGACGCTCCTGCCGAGCGCAGTTGTTCGTTATCCGTAAGCTCACTTTCATTGGAAGCATTCATAATAAACCAATGCCGTCTTTCATTGGCAGACTGGCTATGGTAGTGCTCAGCCTCTACATAGAGTTTTCCATCCTGTTCCTCAAAGACCTGCTCTTCCAATGACTCATACTCAAACCAATCAAAGACTGCTTTGCCCTTACTTTTTGCTCCATTGCCTGAAGCATACATCCCGGCATAAGGCCCGGTGAACCCTCCTGCCTTATTGGAACTGATCACGTTTGCATTTTGGTTATCCCCGATGGATCGCAGGTCTTCCAAACTTTTACCAAACAAAAATTTAAGATCCAAACGATTCTGAATAGCTGAAAGAACAACTTCATTCCCTTGAAAAGGAACTTCCGCTACCACCTCCTCTTTCAAGACTTTACGTTCGGTATTAAAGGCCTTGATCAAAGCGACAGAAGAGCCTCTCCCTTTTCCTTTTAGTACGAGCCTGTAATGAAACCTGTCGTTTTGCATCAGCACCAGCCCTGCCTCTTCACCCGCTTTGGGGGCAAAGGAAAGCCGGGTGCTGACCTTATAGGAGTAGTGCTCCATCCGCCGGGCAATAAGTGCCGGATGCGTTACTTCCGTTAGTTTTTCCGGCTGGAGTGATAAGCTTAGTTGGCCATTCGCAAGTTTATGGAACGGCATTTCTTTAGGAGTTCGCAGGAAATTCCAGTCCATTCCAAGTTCCGCGTTATCGAAATCGTCGCGCTTCGGCTTTTCCTCGAAAGGTGACCATTTTAATGCAGGTCTTTTGTCTACCTCAAGTACTTTTCCTTTCCCTATATTGAAAATAGGCTGCATCCCCTGGAAGCTCACTGGCGTAAGAAAGGTCTCACGACCCAGGATATTGAACCCATCCTGGGGCCTGACCCCCAGCATCACTGACCACCATTGACCGTTGGTATCTTCTACTAGGTCTGCATGCCCGATGGTAGTAATAGGATAGTTATTACCAAGATGCCTGTGAGTAAGCGCAGGATTGACCTGGGTAGGCTCATACGGCCCGGTGATGCGATCACTGGTGAAGGTAGTAATGGCATGGTTATTCCATGTGCCCCCTTCGGAAATCATGAGCAGGTACTGGCCATTTCTTTTATAAATGTGCGGACCTTCCGCAGCTTTTGCATTAGTGGCATGACCGGAAGTCAGGTAGACCGGCTCACCTAACAGTTTACCGGTAGACAGGTCCATTTCCTGGACAAAAATCCGATGCTCCGTTTTCCATCTCTCGTCTGGTAAGTGGTGTCGATTGCCTAAATACCATACTTTCCCTTCATCGAAGACCAGGGTCGGATCTATGCTTTTTTGACTGCCATCGATCCATACAGGTTCTGACCAGGGTCCCTCGGGGTCTTCTGCTGTTACAAAAAAGTTATCCCCACAATTACAATCGTTTTTACAATGTTTACACGTGACAGATACATAAAAAAGTCCTTCATGGTAACGGATGGTGGGAGCCCAAACCCCGGAAGAGGCCCTGTTATTTTCCATCCTCAACTGTGAAGGTCGATCCAAAACATAGCCTATTTGTTCCCAGTTGACAAGGTCTCTGCTATGAAAGATCGGGATGCCGGGGAACCATTCGAATGACGAATTTACCAGGTAATAATCCTCATCCACCCGGACAATGGAAGGGTCGGGGTGAAAACCGCTGATAATGGGATTCTTAAAGGTATCCTGTGCAGGCTGTGCCTGGATATTCAAAAGGGTGCACGTGAATAACGTAGTAACCAGCAAACGAAGTGTGTTTTCCATGAAGCTATTTTATGGCTTCTCACCCGGAAGACCTAACGGCGGTGTTCCGATTTTTTGCTCGCACATGCTATCTGCTGATTGACGGTGTGGAAGTATGGAGATTTTCCTGAAATTCAACGGTGAAACTTTTCTGGTTCATTCAAGATGAGATATAGACTGCACACCTTCATTTTACTTCTCTTTCCAGTGATTAAAGGCTGTAACGATCCAAAAAGAATTGATTTCAGAAACGCTGACCTGCCTATCGAAAAGCGTGTGGATGCCCTGCTGGCTCAAATGACGGTTGAAGAAAAACTCGCCCAGCTCAAAGCGTTACACGGTAACCGGGCGATCTCAAAGAATGAAGGAATTACAGGCGAAGAAGGAAGCCTTCAAAATAAAATGCAACATGGTATTGGAGCCATTGAGAACATAGGCGATAAGAATACCCCGGGAAAAAGTGCAGAAAGAACAAATGAATTGCAAAAATTTCTTGTGGAGCAGACCAGGCTGGGCATTCCCGCCCTGGTCAACAGCGAATGCCTGCATGGACATCATGCCTTTAACGCTACCTCTTTTCCTGTCCCTCTCGCCATGGCTTGCAGTTGGAATACGGACCTGGTGAATAAGGCTTTTGATGTTGCAGGACGGGAAGCCCGCCTCAGGGGGTCCCATGAGGCGCATACCCCGGTGCTGGACCTGGGGAGAGACCCACGATGGGGCCGTATTGAAGAAACGTTTGGCGAGGATGTTTACCTTACCTCCCAAATGGCACTGGCATCCGTTTCCGGGTTGCAGGGCGGAACTGAAGGTGAGCCTGGTACCACACATATTGTTTCCAGCGCCAAACATTTTGCGGGGTATGGACAAGTGGACGGCGGGAGAAATTTTGCCCCTACCAACATCACTAAACGTGTGCTTTTGGATGAAATATTAAAACCCTTCGAATACGCCATTACCAAATCGCACGGATTAGGCATCATGGCATCACACTGTGAAATAGATGGAATACCCGCTCATGCCAGTACATTTCTACTTGAAGACATACTGCGTCAAAAATGGGGATTTACGGGCATAGTGGTCTCTGACTACAATGACATCACCCGGCTGGAAGAATTCCATCATGTAGTAGAAACTCCGAAAGAAGCGGCAGAATTGGCCCTTGCTGCGGGTGTGGACCTGGATATCCCTGTAGCCAAAGCTTACCGGCATTTGGATGAACTGGTGAAGGAAAAGCCCGGGCTCATGAAACGGGTAGATCAAAGCGTAGCACGCATACTGACACTCAAGTTCAAACTGGGCCTTTTTGAAAACCCTTATGCTGACCCTAAAAAAGCAGATGAAATAGTGAATTGCGCTCAACATAGGGCAATCGCCAAATCCCTGGCCGATGAATCCGTTGTTTTGTTGAAAAACCCAAATGGAATGCTGCCATTGTCTTTGAAAAAACCTCAAAAGATAGCGGTGATCGGCCCGAAGGCTACTTCAAAAGCGCACGGGGTTTATGCCAGCGCCAATGACAGCACGGTCACCATCCTGGAAGGCATCTCCAGGTTAGCCGGGAATGATGCAGAAGTGAATTACGAGCAAGGTTGTATTGTGGGTACTTCAGCACGAATTGACGGGGTCAAAACATTGGTTGAGAGATCATTGAAAGAAGAGCTGCCTGGCATCAATAAAGCAGTGGCCCTGGCCAAAACGAGTGATGTAGCCATCGTATGCCTGGGCAGTGAAGTACAATTCAGCCAGGAAGCTTACTACGCTAAAGGCCACACTGCCGATCGCAGCACACTCAACCTGATCGGCAATCAAATGGAATTGCTCAGGAGCGTTGTGGAAACCGGGACACCCACCATTGTCGTACTGATGCATGGCAGGCCTTTGGTCTTAACAGAAATGGATCAGCTGCCTGTTGCCATCCTGGATATCTTCTACCCCGGGCAATCAATAGGGACCACCACTGCGGATGTGCTTTTTGGAAAAGTAAACCCGAGTGGCAGGCTAAGTATCTCTTATCCCAGGTCGGTCGGGCAGCTCCCTGTTTATTACAGCCAGAAACCCAGCGGATTCTTTAAGCATTATATCGATGGGTTAAATGCGCCACTCTATCCATTTGGGTATGGGCTGAGCTATTCGGAGTTTGAGTACACGTCACTGACGCTCAACACAAAAACAATGCGTATTGATGAGCCACTTCATTTTTCTGTGGCGATCAGGAACACAAGTGGGGTCCCTGGTAAAGAAGTAATACAGGTATACGCCAGGGACCTGGTAGCATCAGTCACACGCCCCATCAAACAATTGGTAGGTTTTCAAAAGATAAGCCTGGAGCC
The DNA here is from genome assembly GCA_001657315.1 of Flammeovirgaceae bacterium BBD 1991-12. GTDB lineage: Bacteria > Bacteroidota > Bacteroidia > Cytophagales > Cyclobacteriaceae > Fulvivirga. The sequence continues at coordinate 18,085 of LYSV01000079.1, forward strand.
TGGGGAAGAAAAACAGGTAAGCTTCACTTTACACGCCGATCAACTGGCCTTCACCGGATTAGACATGAAGCCTGTGGCAGAGCCCGGGGAGTTTCGATTGATGATCGGGAAATCTTCCCGGGATATTGTTTTGGAAGAGACCTTTACTTTAAAATGATACTTATGAACAGGCGCACCAGGATAATTCTTATCGCGTTATTGACCTGCACTTTTTACACAGGTTTTTCGCAGGCAGGGAAGCCGCGATTGGTTGTGCTGGCAGATATGGGAAATGAAAAAGACGAAGAGCAACAGATCACCCATTTAATGCTCTATCTCAATGAATTTGACCTGGAAGGCCTTATAGCCGTTACCGGCAAATTTCTACGACCGGAATCGAAAGATCCTTATAAACAAATGCTTCACCCGGAGCTTTTTCACAGTATAATTGATGGTTACTCATTAGTAGTTGACAATTTGAAAAAGCACGCAGAGGACTGGCCGGAACCAGGCTACCTGCATTCCATTGTTTTCGAAGGTCAGAAAGGTTATGGCGTTGCCGACACAGGGAAAGGAATGTCTTCAGGAGGATCCAGGCACTTACTTGAATTACTCAACAAGGATGATCCCCGGCCCTTGTACATTGTAGTGAATGCCGGGTCGAATACATTGGCCCAAACATTAATTGACTATCGGGCTTCTCACTCCCAGGCTGAAGTAGACGCTGTTGTAGCAAAAATCAGGGTATATGAGAATGGAGCACAAGACGATGCCGGCGCATGGATCTGCCATCAATTTCCAGCTATCCACTGGGTAAGGAGCAACTACCAAACCTATTGTTATGCAGGACCGGGTGGAGACGGGGGAGCCAACAATAAAGGAGATAGAAAAAACCTGGGGCCACATACCTGGGAACCTTATGCATACTCGAGCATAGGTCAACACCAGTGGGCGTTAGAACATATCATTGGCAACCATGGCACGTTAGGGGTGAAATACCCTCTTAGGCAGTTCCCTAAAGGCGGTATCGGTTTCCTTGAAGGGGGCGGCACTATCCCATGGCTTTGTCTTATTCACCAGGGACTGTCTGATATCGACAATCCTCACTGGGGTGGATGGAGCGGTCGGTTTACCAGGGAAAAGGCAAAAAATGTATGGTCTAAACACAACAGTGTGAACAAAGATGAAAAGAACTACACACCGTTTGCGCTGTATACAGAAGCTCCAGATAGCTGGACGAACCCCAGGTCAGGAGAAGCCTATAATAAAAGTATATACGCGCCGGTTTGGCGATGGCGAAGAGCTTTCTTCAATGACTTTAAGGGAAGAATGGATTGGTGCAAAAATGAGTTTGACCAGGCCAATCATCCGCCGAAAATTTCCATTAACGATGACGCCTCGGAAAAAATCCATATCTACGAAACCAAAAAAGGCGCAAGTGTGGTGCTGGATGCCTCCGCATCCACTGACCCGGATGGAGACAAACTGAATTTCAAATGGTGGCAATACCCGGAAGCCGGCACCTATGATGGCGAACTTTCCATACCCGATCCTTCCAACCCCGTTTGCGAAGTTTTGATTCCCAAAGACGCAAAGGGAAAAGAAATTCATTTGATACTGGAGGTAAATGACGATAATAAAATTGTTTCTATGTACGATTATAGGAGGATCGTTTTCATGGTAAGATAAGTTTCCTTTGAAAATTCTTTTCGAGCTTTATTGCTGGAATGTTGACTACTGGATTGTTAGGAATAAGACCTATTATTACTCTCTGACTATCCATATAATATGAAATAGTTGTGGCACATATACGTAAATAGCAAAGGATATTGAAACCTTCGAATGCTTTTTCATGTTCCATTATTAGTTAACTTTGATGAATGAAACATCAAAGACAACTTGTCTTTTTTAAGCATTACTTCAAGGAATTTTTCGAACCCTTGAATGACAAATTAAAGGATAAGATTGACCAGGTATTGTTTATGGTCCGAATTGCAGAACGAATTCCAACCAAGTTCTTCAAACACTTAACTGGGACAGATGGACTGTTTGAGATTCGGATTGAATTTCAAAATAACATCTATAGAATTTTTTGTTGTTTCGATGAAGGAAATTTGGTGGTTCTATTTAATGGATTTCAGAAGAAATCACAGAAAATTCCCAAAAAGGAGATTGATAAAGCATTGAAAATAAAAGATGAATATTTTGAACTTAAAAAACGATCAAAATGAAAGAGCATTTAACAACATTTGACGAACACCTCGATAGCCGACATGGTCAAATTGGAACTGAACAGCGAGCCAACTTTGAAATCAAAGCAAAGGCATTTGCCATTGGTGAAATCATCCGAGAAGCAAGAAAAGAAGCCCATTTAACTCAAGAACAACTTGCTGAAAGAACCGGAACCAAAAAAAGCTTTATCTCAAGAATTGAAAACGGACATAGTGACATTCAACTTTCAACTCTTTACAAACTCTTTGAAGTCGGGCTTGGGAAACGAGTGAATTTAACAATAGGATGAATGATCCGCAACAAATGCTAAGTTCAATGGGCAAACTAAGCTGTAAGCAAATTTCAGTGGTATATTATAAACTAAGTCATTTTGTGTTACCTGACTTAAGGGCTGCTACAATCGTAGGCGCTTTAAGCAATAAATAGCTGGCTCCTGGTATGTGACGATCTTAAAGAACTGATCCGGTAGGAAAGAATTCTGGCAAGGTAATGCATCGTCATTTAACCAAGATCAAAGTTCCTTCGACTCGAATCTAATTACCCCTGAGTTCCGCGATAGCACGCTCAAGTATCTCATCAATATTCAAGCCCGCATTCTCACTTGTAGCTCGAATAAGGATGTCCGGGCCAATACCAATTTTCTGAAAATCAAGGCCTTCCTCAAGCATTCGTTTTTGGCTATTGGACATCCTTAACACCCATCCGTTCGAGAGGTATCTTGAGATCGTATTTCCGGCTCCTCCGCCCGTCACATCTCCTATGACCTTCACATGATCCTGGTTCCGGACCATGAGCAGAAATGTCTCTGCCGCACTGTACGTTAACCGATTGGTAAGTATGGCCACCGGTAAGGAGAATGGAGATTCAGTACCTGTAATCTTGTGATCCACCCAATCGGTGAAAGAAGATCTTTCCGAGTTGTTCCTGTAACGTGTTCTAAAGGTAGGTTTATCACTCGAAATAAATTCCCTGGCAATGATCTCGGCATTGGCAGAATTGCCACCAATATTGTCCCGAATGTCAATAACCAATCCTGTTACTTCCCTCCTTCTAAACTCAGCCATAACGGGTCGGATCACTTCATATGCAGGGGCATCCTGCGCAAAATCCGGGATCTTAATAAATCCCAGCGACGAATTTGAAATGTATCCATACTGGACGCCTGGGCTGGCAAAGATCAGTTCATCCAGGTAAAGATCGTGCAGATGGGTAGACACATAATTTTCAGGCCAAAATTGAAACGTACTGGTGCCATAGGGTGTGTAAATATTCAGATGTCCGTCTTCGAAAGTTCTAAGAAAACCAGCGATGATCCCAAATAGCTGCTCATCATCGGTTGCCGGTCCGATCTGCTTCCGAAACGCTTCAAACTGGCTATCCACTGAAAACGGGTACAATTCGAAATAGGCGTAATTCTTCTGCATTTCCCGGTAGACTTCATCAAATATTCCTGTTCTGCCTTCAGTATCAATGCTTTCCTCGCAACGGACGAAAAGGAGAAGACACAGGCAAGTAAACCGTAATTTGCAAAAGTGTTCTTTCATCGTAAGTGGTACCTTATTCCAATATTATTCAACCAACCCGTTGAACTAAGCTCGTAAGCATCGAAAAATTGCCTCTTTTCATATCCGGATGAATAGACCAGGGACCATTTTCCAGCAAAATCATATGCCAGGTTCCCTGCAACTGTGAAATTGTAGTTATCATCCATTCCCAGGACCTTAGACCTGTTTTTCAACGCAAGGTCCGGGTTGGTTGGCGAAGGATAATTGATGAATCCTACGGGGACAGTGACTAAACTAATTCCAAGCTGCAGGGAAGGAAGCAACTGGTAAGCACTTGTTAAAAAGACACCTACCCCGATGAAGGCGAAATCCTGCTTTTCATTCAACTGAACGGGGCGTAGTACATTTTCTACCTCAAGATCCATCCATTGAGCGTGAAGGGTTAGCGCCGGTCCCATTTCAACCGTAATCCTGCCGGTATTCACCACAGGCCTGCTGAGAGTGAACGATAAATACAATTTCCTGAAATCCAGCCGGTTGTCAGCAAACAAATCCGCCGCTTCATCCGATGAGGCCCGGCCCAACCCTACTCCTATTTTAAAGCGCTTATTCCATTTATTTTCAATGCCGAAAAGCAGGCCGCTATACCAACCCAGCCCTGTGTAATGGTAAGGTGTGGCGAAAGTGTTGCGTATTTGTATGGATTCCATACCCGTATTGGCCTGGATAAAATAGGAACGGCTCTCCTGGCATTTGCTACCTGTGGTAATGGCCAGGCCAATGATCAACGGTAAAATACTAATACTCTTCAACCTGCAATTGGTAGCCTGGGTTTAATAGTATTTGAGGATCATACCTCCTCAACTGAGCTTTACCTTCATTTATCAAGAGGTTGCGATACGGACCCGGCACTTTTTTGATCCACTCTGTCGGATGCATACCGGTCTCCCTGTTTTGGATCAAGCCATAAACAAAGCGGGATGCAATATCTTCCGAGAGCTTTTGTCCTGAAAGCTCAAGGTACCTGGTCTTTAGTTCAAAAGGATAGTCATTTGAAGAGAACCAGGCAATTCCTTCCGCTGGTTTTTCGATCGCACAAGTTTCAAAAGTCTTTAAAAAGGCGTTGTACCTGCCTGATCCGTCGGGTAGATCCTTACACCAATTTATGGCATACTCCAGTCCTCCCTGCCTAAAAAGCCCGGTAGCCGTTGTTGCCGCCAGGTCCCTGTAAATAGGATCGGCCGTCCTGGGTGCCAGCCATTCTGCGTACTCATTAATACCAGGGGTGATATAGACCAGGCTATATAATGACCGGCACAACATTAATGCCTGCGGTTCTACACGCACCTCATCTACCTGTTCCATTGCTTCTTTTAACGAACCTGATCCAATCATATGACGCATCCAGGAAACCCTCAATTGCTCCGACATACTAGCGGCAGGTCCCGACCAGGTCATGGATCTATCCAGGACAAACTCCCGGATAGCAGATAACTCGTCGTTAGTCAGCCAATTTTCAAAGGCGCCGATGTACGTTTCATACAGGTCTTGAATATACGTTTCTTGTTTGGAGATCAGTTCCAGCACAAGCCCTGGGTTGGTACTTTTAAGCTTTTCCGAAATAACCCGGATAAAGGCAAGGTGTTGAGATCTTTGCTTCAGCTCAAGGTTTTCTTCGATGACAGACTTTACCAATTTCCCGATCGCTTTTTCTTCGGCGTTCTCTATGGTGTTTAGCATATCTGCCGTCAGCCCTTTATCCCCCAGGTGATGAATAAATAATTCCAACTCCAGCTGGTCATCAAGAGAATATTCAGCGTTACACCCGGTTAAAGCGAACAGGCTGAGAATAAAAAGAAATCGTATCATGGTTCCAAAATACAAAAAAGACCACTCCATTCCCGGTGGTCTTTTTTGTCAGGATCGACCTTATCGAAATAGATATTTTAAGGCATCGTGCCGTTTAGGGTTGTCACATTTCCACAGTCGTCGGTTACTTCTACTGTAAAACTGTCTCCTGGATTAAGATCACTATTCACCACCCTGTAATTGACACCAGCATTGGGAGCGGTTACAACGCCCATGCTAGTAGACCCTTTAAACACTTCTACAGAAACCACGGATCCGTTATCAGATGCCGCTACAACCACCCTGCCATCTCCCCCGGCATTGTAATTTGTGTTGACAATAGAAGCTGTAGGACCGGGATCGCCCGCACATGGATCACCCGAACCTCCATTGATGGTACCATTGAGATTGGTGGTATTGCTGCAATCATCTGTGATCACCACAGTGTATGAGTCCCCGGCATCCAAATCAGTTGAAACGATCCTGTAGTTAGCCCCTGCATTAGGTGCAGTGAGGAACCCCCTGCTTTGGGCACCTTCAAAGACTTCTACTCTTGTGATTTGGCCATTATCAGATGCAGCCACATTTACACGTCCATCACCGCTGGCATTCAGGTTAGAGGATAAAATAGAACCTGACGGCGCAGGGTCTCCGGCACATGAGCTCCCTCCCCCACTACCATTTCTTGTGAAGGTCAGGTCAACGTTATTGGTTTTGAAAATATCACTATTTGTAAGTGCAGGACCAAGGTCTAATACCATGTTTTGGATTTGCCCGCCATTCGTGGTATTCAAAGCGACCGCATGAATCGCCGGATCTACATTAACAGTGTTATGGATCATACCGGTAATGGTCACATCACTAAGGGTAGCACCGTCTGCCTTCAATTTTACGTAGTGACCGGTGTGGTTGCTGTCCATGTCAATGTCAAGCCCTGTAAACTGCACGTCGCTACCGTTATTTTCGTATATACCACCGATAACCGCCCTTCCCGGGTTACTGTCAGTATCTGTTTGTTTGTTCCGCGTTAAATATCCACGGATAGTAATATCAGTGGCGTAGTGAATAGCTCCACCAGCCCGCTGACCCCATCCCAGCTGCAGGGCAGCGCCATTACCCCCCATGATCAACGTACAATTTTCAGCCCTTGCGTTAGGCTCTGTAGGCTTGATGGCATCATCATGTGGACGGACCGTACATCTTCTCACCAGGCTATTGGTCCCCGGGTTGATGCCCCCGGCCCCATCTTTGGTGTCGTTGGTCACAAACAGGTCCTGAATTATTTTGTTGCTGTTGCCCGGCAGGCTCATGAAGTTATGCTTCACACGACCGAAAAAAGCAAAGTCTTCAATGGTTAAAGACCCGCCATCAAATCCACCACGGATATGACTTTTCGATCGTGCATCGTTGGCCCTTGGTCCGGTATAAGGCCTGGCTTCGAAAAGAGGATTATTGCCAACGCCCCTAATGATAACGGTGGATCCATTTGGAACGTTATTGAGATTAATGACTTCCCCCCTGACGGTTCCACTGATCTCATAAATACCTTCTGCGGTTATGAAATATTCTGTAAAATCTGACGGGATCTGGAATACCGGGAGTGCAGACTCACTTTCATTGAACTCTTGCAGATTCTCTTCAACACAAGACGTGATAAAAACAATCAGCCCAAATAAAAGGACACATTTGTAAAATAGTTTCGTAAGCATATTTGTATAATTTAGGTTGAGGATACAATGAAATTATACAGGCAAGAATCAGGATTCCTGGACGGGAACACTATCGTAAATGCGAAAATGAATAAAGCTAATGCGAAATGATCGTTTTAAGACCTATCTATGTACAATGGAGCAAATGGACGGGGTCAGCTATATCAAATCGTTGATTTCCGAGGGGTTTACTCCATATTTATCCTTGAATATTTTGCTGAAATGTGCGGGTGTGTTGAAACCGGACGAATAGGCGACTTCGTTGATCTTAAATTTTTTGGATCTCAACAGGTCCGCCGCGTATTCCAACCGGTAGGCATTTATAAATTCTTTTGGGCTTTTTTTAAACCACTTTTTCATTTTAAGCTGTAAGCTCCTGTTTGAGATGCCCAAACTTTTGCTTAATGCATCTACCCCGAAAGAAGAGTCACTTAGATTGTTGATCAGCAGTGTAATGATCTGCCGGGCCAGCTCGCGCTCGTCGTCCCGGATACTTGCTTTAAGAGCAGAATCCACTAGTTGACCCTTGGATCTGAATTTTTGCTTGTCGGTAAGTGACCGGATGTTGACTTTTAACAGTTCAATATCCAGTGGCTTCCCCAAATGCCTGTCTACGTAGGTATTCTTGTACCTGGTGTAGTCTATTTCCCGGGAGGAAATAAGAATGAAAGGCACAAGCTGCAAATCCTGGTTATTGCGGATCCATTCACATAAAGTCATTCCATTTCTATTGGGGAGATAATACTCTGAAATAATAAGGTCAAAGGTGCGGAGTTCAAGTATTTCTACTGCCGCTTCGCAATCGTCGACCGCCGTTACGACATGTTCGGAAGATAACTGATCTATCAGGTATGTTTTCAATTCCAGATCAGGCTGCACGAGCAAAATCGCAGGTTGATGAACTTGTTTTGCAGTATTAAACGAATTTAAAAGTGGTGAACTATCGATTACAATTTGATCGGTCTTATAGGCTTCCTTTTTATACGGGACCAGGATTATGAAGCTGGAACCTAAGTTCTTACCTGATCTTACGGCTATGGCTCCATGGCTTAGATGGACCAGGTCCCTGGCTATTGAAAGTCCCATACCTGGTCCGTTATCCGTTATCGTATTGATTTGAAAGAACCTGTTAAATATCCTCTTGATCTTCGAGGGATCAATGCCTTTGCCATGGTCTTGTATTTCGATACCCATAAGTTCATGAGGAACATGCCGGGTCAAAAAATATGCTTTTTCCATGTCCATCCATTTTTGGCAGGATACAATTCTAATGTCAATGTTACCGGCCGGATCAGAGTATTTGATGGCATTATCCAGAATGTTGCAAATGGCTGTTCTCAATACATGCTTATCGCCCCAGGTGTGATCCGCCCCTGGCGATGGTTTGAAATTTACCTTTATGTTCTTGTTCTCCAGGTTTAAAGCATACCATTTCAATATGTCTCCGATTATTTTGTTTATATCCAAATATTCAATTTTGAGCTTTGAGTAGTCCAGGATATCAAAATTTTGATGGACGAGACGGTCCACCAGGCCTTCAAGTCTATTGGTATTCTTTTGCGCAACCTGCAGTTTTTCTTTTTCATCTCCTGCGAATACTTCGGAATGCATTAGTTCCTTCAACGGTGAAGTGACCAGGGACAAGGGGGTACGGATCTCATGGGCTACCTGGTTAAAAAAATCACTTTTGAATTGATGAATTTTTTCATTTGTCCTCAAGGCCATCCTCAGCCTGTCCCAGTTTCGCTTGTGGTATCCGATTGTAGCTATCACTACAAGCAGGATTGCCGTGTAAAATACTCTGGCCAGGGGTGTCCAATAAAAAGGAGGATCTATTACGATTTCAATAGAGTCCAGGTTGGAGTCTGCCGGGTCCGTACAAACCTCGAAGGTGTAGGTTCCAGGGCTTAAATGACTGAAATTAACCCAATAGCTTGAAGTAGTATGCCATTGCTCTCCTTCCTCCTTAATTCGATAATGATATATCTTCTCATGGCTCCGGGTATAATCAAAATCAGTAAAATAGATTTTCGGATTGTTCTCTTTATGGTCCAGGTGTACCTGACAGGTGACCGAATCATTTCTGTTGGCCGGTATTTGCAGAGTCCTTTTTTCAGAAGGTCCGCTATTAACTTCTATCCCGGTTATTTGGCAGTCTTTTAATGGCATGCGTGGTTGTATTTTATCCAGGTCGATAGAAACAAAACCGTCCTGGAGCCCGAAGTAGAGCTGGTCTTGAAATAAATATCCCGAACCCCTGATGATCGGGTTGTTCACCCAGTCAATAGCCAGGTCCAGGTGTGTAAGCCTATACGTGGCAAGATCCAATAGTTGGACCTCCCTGCCATTAAGAATGAGCTGATCCGGACCGGCCGGCAATACGTCATTGACCCGGTTATCAGACAGCCCGTCACTGGTCATAATAGAGGTAACAGGATCTGCAAAACCTGACCAAACATTGTCAGCTGTAATAAGTTTGACTCCTTCGTTCAACGTTGCGATGGCATAAAGGCGCTTATTGACCATGGAAATTCCCGAAATCCTTGACAGGTTCAATTTCCTGGTAGCTACAGGGAGTCCCTGGGCATCGCAGGTCAGTATATATAAGAATCGATCATCTGCTATGAGTAAACCCCGGTCGAGAGGATCGGCATAAATTACGTTAGCCTCAATTTTTTCCAGCAAAGAAGCCATATCTCCTAAAGAGATCTCCAAAAAGGAGTTATTCTCGAATTTTAAAAGCTGTGTCCCACTGACCCTGGCACTTATCCAAAGCCTGGCTGTAG
>LYSV01000079.1:28179-30690 GCA_001657315.1 Flammeovirgaceae bacterium BBD 1991-12
TGAACGGGTGATGGCAAATGGCGTCAAAGTGTTATCCCGGGTATCAAATACTGAATTAGCGGTATTGGCAATAGAAAGTATTTTGTGTTCGCCAAATGCCTTTAACTTTTTTATTGGGGCATACCCGGAAGTGGTGGAGATCAATTGAACTTGCCGGTCTTGTCCTATGCGCAGGATCTCGCCGCCTAACGACCCAAGCCATATATTTTCACCGGTGACCTGTATGCTTCTTACCGGGAATTCGTGACCTGTATATTTTGAAACCCGGAAATGTGACAGGCCACGAAACCGCGTATTCATAAAATTTACACCGCCCCGCAGGGAACCAATCCAAAGAATATTTCTCGAGTCCAGGAAACTACAGGTAAGCTGGTTGCTCGATATCGAATTAGGTTGCTGGCTATCATGATAAGACCATGACTTCCTGCCGGAGGGACTGATCTTTAAGAGCCCGTTTGTCGTAGTGATCCAAAGGTTTTCATTGTTGTCTTCGACTATACAGTTGTAACTAAAAGAGGTATCCAATAGAATGATCCTTTCTGGTTTTTTGAAATCAAGATCATCCAAAGAATAAATGATCACCCTATGTGATAGCAGCAACACCAAATGTCGGTTGCTGACGTGCGAATAAACGATCCTTCCGCGCAATGCATCCTGGTATTTACTATACCGGTCAAAGTCGGGTAACCCGTCAGGCCTGGTTGGAACCTTAAGCACGCTCCTGTTCATGAAAACCAGTAGTTTTCCTGCAACATACCGGGTATGCTTAATACGGAAATCCCTATTACCAAAAAGTGATTCAACCGTCTTATTTATAGACTTCAACCTTAGCGTGTCGTCCGCAATTTTCCCAAAGTATGACCGCCCCCTGGCGTTGATCACGACCATACCTTGTGGTGAGGTATGCAGTGAATGGATCTTTAAGGGTTCACCCGGCCGGGGAGTTTCAAAATCCAGCAAGATCTTCCTGGGGAATAATTCCAACGGGTCAACCCGGTATAACTCACCAGATTGGCTAAACAGAACAGATCCTTCCAGCTGTGCCAGGCCTACAATAACGGAGGTTCCCGGTAGATCTCCCGGGGGTTCAATCGCTTTTAATTGATGACCATCAAACCGCTGGAGTCCGCTTCTTGTAGCAAACCACATGTATCGATGTTTGTCCTCGAGAATACTGTAGACTGCATCATGCAACAAGCCGTCATGTTCCCTGACCTTTTTGAATACCCATCTTTCATTTTGGCCATTTTGGCTCCATGCAGAATAGGGATACAGGGCAACAAAATATAAGAACAGAATACATACCTTTCTTAAATCCATGTTGATAACCAGTCATTTAAACTAAAAAATGTGCTCAACGACTCCCCCAAAATTACAGGTGTGAGATCCTGGTATCCGACTAAAATAGAAACTACGGGAAAATCCGTGCCTTTGAGCTCTCTTCGGTTTTTTTTAACCTAAGCTCAATAATCATTCCCGGCTTTGAGAATATCCAGGGTAGCTTTATCTGTCACACTTAGTGAACCTTTGTGCTTTAATGCCTGGTGGCGAAGCATTCGTGCCCACCAGGCACTAAAGCACAAGGGTATTTCCTTTCTTGTTTGAACCCGCATATTTTAGATCGAACCCAGGCTTTTACATTTCTCAAAAAATACGCGCATTGGTCTTGGCAAAAATTCCATATTAGTTGTCAACCAATCTGTTTTTCATCACTTTGTACTCAAACCAGTCAAAGTCCGCTTGATTGCCGGATCTCGTCCCATTGGAGGTCCCAAACATACCTACATATGCACCACTATAGCCTCCCGCCATTTCTACACTGATCACGGATCCATCCACCGGCGGACCAAAGTTTTTAAGTGCATTTCCATCTTCTCCTGTTTTGAATTGATATTCCAATCCTTTTGTATGCAGCGCCAGGGTCAGACGCTGCCCCTGGACTACCCGTTCCATCAATACCGTATCGATCTTGTGCTTTTGTTTTCTGTTATAACTGTACCTTACCAATTGCAAAACTTTCTCTCCTTGCTTTTTTGTTACTTGCAATCGATATTGCCCATTTTGATTCATCATAGCAATCAAGCCGGCAGACTCATGCTCATTTGCCGGATCAAAAATGAGTTCGGTCGTTGCTTCAAAATCAGCCTGGGTGATTTTCCGGGCAATGACCGGGATGTTTTTCTGCTCTGTTGTATTGGTTGGCTGCAGTTGAATGCTCAAAACACCTTTTTCTGCCTCCAAATCCCACCATTTTTCATGCGGAGTATGATAAAAATGCCATACCGGGTGAAGGTTTTGGTGGTTAAAATCATCCCTCACCGGCTTCTTTTTCTCTTTCGCCAGGGGAGACCAGGGTAAATTGGGGCGCTTATCCAACGGTAGCACTTTGCCTCCTCCATCCGGATTGAATTTTGGCCACCCGTCTTCCCAAACAAAGGAGGTCAAAAATGTCTCACGGCCCATGATACGTTTACCCTCGATTTTTCTGACGCCCAACATCACGGCATACCA
>LYSV01000080.1 GCA_001657315.1 Flammeovirgaceae bacterium BBD 1991-12
ACTTGTTTAGCCAGTTGGACACTTGGAAAATACTTTCTCTTAGATAGCATGTTCCGATGATTACAGTTCACTCTTTCATCATACTTTGCACAAAGTTTATTTCACAATTCAACTATCTTAAATGCTGTAAGTAATCCTTATCCAGTGAAAAAGATTACCATGTATTTAAGATTCAACTAAGACTGACCGGCTTAAAAGGAAATTCTTGTTCTATCCGAGCGACATGTTTGGAAAAAGCCACCACCGCTACCTCCACGTAGATCAAAGACTATTATTCCCCCTAAGGCATCTGTCGTTATTGTGAATGTTCTTGTTTGCCCTGGGCCTGCGTCCAAAGCATAACCTTGAATTTGTGGATCACTGTTATTTGCGAATAAAGCAATACCGAAGGATTCACCTGCAGGAATAGACCAAAAAGAATTATCACTGCTTGAAGGTTGTGTTATACTTAACCGATACTGCGTGTTGGGTAGTATTTGGCCTACTGCTCCACCGCTCATCGTCCTGAGTTGTACATTAAAGGCTTGAATTGGAGTGGGTGGAGATGGTAATGGCCTTGGACTACCATCAGGGAAAGTGCCACGACATTCAACTTGGGCAAAAACCGGTCCATGAGTCAATAGGAAGAATACCAAGAGGGCCATGAATGTTTTAAATAATTTTTTCATCTTTGAAATACATTTAATTAACATACTCGAAAGTCCAACTTGCTAATACAGTTGGTACATTTGAAAAATGCTATCTAACAGGTAGCATTTTTCTACTAAACTCAAATCTTTTTTATACTATTTTTGGGTCTTTCTTATCGTAGAAACACAAAAGAATTGCCCGTACCCTACCTCAGGGAAGAAGAAAATGACGAATAGAAAGACCAAGAGTTTTGGGATTGGAGCCATTGAGAGTAGATACTAAATTTATGACACTGGTTATAAGCTGATTAGCAGTGCATTTTATATAAGAAGGTAAAAGCTCTTTTAAGTATGTAATGACACTTTGTTAACTAGTATCTTTAAAAAACCTCACATTGTCTTGGCCGGGGCCTTCTCAAGCCTAAAAATCAATAAAACTGGGGGCCATAAGGAAACAGCCCTTGAATTTTGAGGAGGTTTTAGAGCTTTTATTAGTTTTCTTAGAGACTAACCAAGTGCTCAACACGTGAGGGTACAAGTTATTGATGGCACACTTTATTACCCAAAATACAAGTTTGATTAATGGAATATCGCCTTATTTTTTTATTAAAAAAATGTCTATCACGATACTAATAAATAAAACAATGAGCTTAAGTAAGGCTTAAGATTACTCCTGAGATGCTTTAAAGCTTTTGTTATTTGCTTTTCTACAGCTTTTATAGAAATCCCCAGGTATAATGATATTTCGGCATTGTTCATCCCTTGCCACCTACTAAGGCCAAAAATCAACTTACACCTAGGAGGTAACATATCCAAGGAAGCTTCTACCAAGCGCTTTAAATCTTCGTGCCTGAGAGACTCCTCACCCCAGTTATCATTGACTCTTGCAGTAATACCTATTGGAGATCTGTTAGTCTTACAATGATCGCGCAGATAATTCATGCACCTGTTAATAACTGATCTAATAAGATAAAACTTTACAGGTTTTTGAATAGATAATTGATGACGCTTTAGCCATATGTTTAGAAACAACTCTTGGGCGATATCCTTGGCCGCATCGTGGTCATGGGTAATTTTAAAAGCTATTTTAATCACAGGATAATAATAAAGATCATACATCAAATTCAAAGCTTCTGTTTTGTTATCTTTCAAAAGGGAAAGAATTTGATCATCAATATCGAAATCCTTCGTCATTGCTTTTATATCTACAAATTATAAGTACTAAGTAATGAAATAAATCTCTCTAAAAACAAGTTATCCCGTGCCTAAACCTTTATAATTTTTTGTATTACCCTCCTTGGGAACCTGGGACCATCATTAGGGGCCAGCGGTTCTAATATGATCAAATAAAGACCATCGGCTAATCGTCCAAGATCTATCTCGTCACTCATAGGATTCGTAACTATAGCTTTATTCATCATTATTCCTTGAGCATTATAAATCTCTAACCGATATGGAGAAAAACACTCTTCCGCGACATCAACTTGGATGAGACGGTTAGTAGGATTCGGAAAAATACTGAAGTTATCAAAAACCTCACAAGGTACATTGGGGTTATCCCGTGGAGACAGGCCATTAAAAGTACTCTCTATAAAATTAGGTAACAATGGGCCCGCTTCAGCCTTGTTAAAGGCGAAACGAACAAGTCTTGGACTCGCATCAAAACCCTTTTCATTAGGTTGATTTATGACAACTAAATCATGATTTTTTTCTCTCAGTCCAGCGACCCAATTGTCCCCACTATAAATCCTGCCATCAGGACCTAATTGTAGGGCAAAATTTGCAGACCCTCCACGCTGTCCGTCAAAATCAATGTTATCAAAAGGATTACCGGTAAACAAACCTATCCTTGAATTATTGATTTCTTCCACGGTCTCATAGCCCAGATCATATTGAACAATCGCATCCAACAGTACATCCCCAGAAGTAGAAGTTGAAACGTACAATTTGGTATTATCGGAGGAGAAGGATAACCCAAATGATCTACCCCCTTCAATGTCTAGTGACCGATAGTTAGAAATTAAACCACTTTCTGCATCAAAGTCAAACAAGTTCAATCCCTGGTCGAAACGTGTGGCATTGATGGCAGACGCTAACCGTTTACCATCCGGCGAGAATTTTAAATACCCTCGGCCAAAATCAAAAAAATCCCATACATCTCTATTGCTACTGTCTACTGGGTAATGACGAGGTCCGATGGCCTGTGCATTAAAAGAGGATAAACCATCTTCGTTGATTAGGGATATATAAAAAACATCGGTTCCATATTCATGGGTGATCAACCAAAAATCCCTACCATTGCTATGGGGGACAGCCGTAAGTTTGCCTGTTAAATTCGTTAACAGGAATCGGTTTTTTCTTGTCTCAGCCACATCGCCAAGCCCATTGTTCAACTCCATGTCGATGACATGGTAGTAGAGATTTGCGTGAAATGAAGAGGCATCACGGCAAAGGGTAAATAAATAAAAGCTTCCATCTGCCCTTGGTACAGGAACAATCAAAGCGGATTGTGTGGCTCCTCCTCCTAGCAGGTCCGTCCCGTTAGGCATTATCCGATGCTCCCTATCCCAAACGTTTTCAGCATCTGTATAAAATAACAGTGCACCCGTCTTGGGATGATTAGCAACTGCTGAAACCCCACGGGTTTCGAGGGCGCCATTATCCAAAGGAATGGGATCACCATTATTGAAATCAAACCCCGCATGATTACCAAAATACCATACATTGGCCTCTCTTTGAGATATGGCGGGGGATACAAAAAATAAAACTACAATAGCTGCTATGCAGGGTTTAATTAACATAAGACCTCTTTGCATCCGGGTGATTTACTGTTTAACGAAAAAGAGACACGGATAATTTCATTCTCCCTTTAAATAATCTTACACTAAACCCCAAAAAGAAATGATTGCATAAAACTAATTCAAATAGGCAAATCTCTATTCTTTAGAACGTGATCAAAAAAAGCCTATTAACCAATGACTTATGTAAAACACTAATCCATCACCCATAAATTCTGTTCAATACACCGGCAAGCCGGACGCCGGCCTGTAGTAACCTCAGCTCAACGGTATCCCAGTTATGGTACATGTACCGGTAGCTGATGTTTTTATCCTCCGGCAACTCATATACCTGCTCTCTTAGCGCTTTCGACTCATTGGCCCAGTCTCTAACCGAGCTAGCCTGCCATTTTTCAATCTGCTCTTTGGTAGTGTGATCAATGATCTCTGCCAGTTCGGTGTAACTGTACTTCTTCTGGTCGATCATGCCGCTGTCCCACACACGATGAAGGTTGGATTCAGAACGGAACCATGTCACCTTCACATCATTACCTCCTCTGTCCTCTCCGGTACCTACATGCAGGGGCTGGTGGATGTCTCCCACAAGATGGACCAGCATTTTAATGTGTTCCACCTCTTTCTCCTGAGCAAACCCCCCGGTCTCCAGCTCTGAAATAATGGTTTCAATAGTGGCAATAACATCACCTTTTGGGTTTTTATTCGTTTGTTCATAGGTCATACCATCGGGTACCGTTACCCAGTGCCAATCATAGGTATGATCGTACCGGTCATCTGACCGGATCTCGTCCATCCATGTACTTACTTCTGCCAAAGACTCATGCTTTAGTATCTGCCTCAATTTCTTCCTGGCCTTTTTGGACAGGTAGGATTCAGCTATTTTTCCTGTAACACGATGGCCCGTAGGCCCCCAACACAAACCCGGAAAAGAGAGAAGGAAAAAAACAATGCAACCTAATTTGCTCGTCATAAGCGGATCATTTAGCTGCAATGAAAAGTATTAAGCAACTCAGGAGCAATAAAAGCCTGTTAAATTTGTATAAAACTACAGCAACGGTAGTCTGCGATCTATTTTTTAACGTAGGAAGGTTGTTTTTCGAGATCGAACAGATCATTCAGGACGTCAATCAGTGTTTCTGCCTCGCCGCGCTTACAGGCTGCCTTCAGTTGCAGTACAGGTAACTTCATAACCTTTTGCATCATACTCCGGGTAACCTTCTCAGCCATTTCGGCTTCCTCTTCACTGGCATCCTTGAGGTACCGGGCCAGCTCCTCCTTGCGGATCTCTTCCAGAGCGCCTTTGAGCTTTTTGATAGTAGGCGAAACGATCATTTCCCTCGACCAGTCCTGAAAGTCAGCCATGGCCTCATTGATGATACCCTTTACATCAGGAATGGCAGCTATCCTCTTGTCCAGCGCTTCTGATGCCTTATTCTGAATATTGTCAATATTATAAACCAATGCTCCGTGGACCTCTTCTACCGCAAGTTCCACACTTCTGGGCACGGACAGATCGATAAAAAATTTGAAGGAATGCATATCAAGACCTGCCACTGTCTCCTTAGTGATGAACGGTGTATCCATCGCTATGGAGGAGATTACCACGTTCACCTTATCCATCTGTTCTACAGCAGTATCAAATGGCACCACCTTAAATCCACATTCACTGGCTATAGCTTCAGCCTTTGAAAGGGTTCTGTTGGTGATGGTTACATCAAAAGATGAATCAGCCAGATTTTTGCAAACGTCATACCCTATCTCTCCAAGACCAAGGATAAGGATTTTAGGGTCTGCAATATCCGTCACGATCTCTTCTACCAACTCCTTGGTGGCATAGGAAACTGACGCTGCGCCGTCTCTGAACGGGGTTTCCTGCACTACTCTTTTATTGGTAAAGAAGATAGTATGCATCAGACGGTGCAGGAAAGGGCCTGCCATATCTTCATCAGCACTCCACTGATAGGCATTCTTGACCTGATTGATGATCTGGAGGTCTCCCACCACCTGCGACTCCAGCCCCAGCGAAACACTGAACAGACGCTCCACGGCTTCTTCAGCTTTTGTGTATGATCTGAAGTAGCTCACCACTTCCTGATATTCCACGCCGCGTATGAGGCACAGACCTTTTAGCATATCATCCGTGAGATCATCATGATGGTTATAGTAAATTTCAGTACGGTTACAGGTACTCAGCACCAACACGTCCGTGGCCTTTGTAAAATCCCGGATAAAAACCAGCAATTTTTTGGTAAGGCTCTCATCCAACGCCAATTGCTCACGTATTTTAAGAGGAGAGTCCTTATATGAGATACCTAATGATTTAAATGAATTTACCATACTATCGAAATTCGCCCCCAAAGTTAATGACTACAGGATTTCTTTAAAAACAGATTTATTATTTATAATCATTCTGTACTTCAGCATTGTTATAGCTGCTGAAATATAGCTCCTTTCCCTGACTTTTTCTTCAGTGATTCTACCGATTTGGCGCTAAGGAAAAAACCATACCGTCAAAACTAAACAGAGCCCCTGCGGCACGAACTGACAAAAGTCAGTATCACTAATGATACCTGTCAGAAGTAATACGTAGAACCGCTGCCAAAAAGTTGCTTTTGCTGGCATCAAAATCATTTCATATCCGTCAGATTAATGCTCCGGGCATGTGTGGGATGATCAAAATCATGTAAGCTTCCCTACTCTGCAGAAAGTACAGGCAAGGCAAGAATTATGACAGGTATGTTGAAAGTTTGTTAAATGCGACTTATCATTGATACAATTACACTTTGAATGAACAGGTTCTATTTTTGGCTTAAAAACGCATTGAATCTCTCAACTACAGAAGCAAATGGCTTTGTTATGCTATTGTCTGTATTGATGTTTATTCTGTCCGGCATTTTTGTGCTGAAATACGTTAGTCCCCACCGAAATACCGAAATTATGGATCAACTGGCGCTGGAAAGTCTCCTGGCAGAGATTGAGGCTAATGCTGCCTATGACAGCGTAGCAACAGTGGATGAACCCAGGTATACCTACGCCCAACGGCGGGAAACAAAAAGGCCAAAAGCTGATGGCGTTCGTCCAAATATGCAAAAGGAGAGGAAGAAGGACAGTTTTTCTTTTCATTCTGCCATAGCTGAATTTGATATTAACAAGGCGGATACTATACAATTAAAAAAGCTGAGAGGCATAGGCACCGTACTGTCCAGAAGGATTGTCAAGTACCGTGATATCCTCGGTGGATTTGTGTCCAAAGAGCAGTTAAAGGAAGTTTACGGTCTACAGGATTCTGTGATCCTGCAACTGGACTCACTGGTGTTTGTGGCGGCTGATTTTATCCCCAGATACATAGAGATCAACGATGCCAGTGAATATGAATTGAAAAGGCACCCCTATATCAACAGAAGAACAGCACAGTCTATTACTACTTACCGGTTTCAGCACGGTAATTTTATAAGTATTGATGATCTTCATACTTTACACGTGATCGACTCGTTAACTTTGGCACGTATTAAACCGTACATCAGGTTCTGATTCACGATATTTGACGTAATTGTGACTTACTTATTGATCCACTGACCTAACCGCTCTTATGCACGAAGTGCTTAAATCATATCTTAAAAGGCTGACCAATCTGTCCGGGAACAACCGCTCACTGATGTTACGTAGGCTGAGCGCTGACCAGTTCCTTGACCTGTACGCCCTCAACTTCATCACAGAATCCGGGGCGTTCGATATTCTGGAGCATCTCATAGGCGGACGAAAGAAAGTGTTATGCCCACTCATGGACAGCCGCCATGAAGATACCAATGTGGTCAGCCGTAAATTAAAAAAACTACAACGGGTGGACAGGTTCATACAGGAAGAGCGGGGATCCAAAGATCTTTATGTGGGCTGGCCTTTCGTAAAGGGTAAGTTCAGCGATGGTACCCCGGCCCGCTGTCCGGTACTCTTTTTTCCGGTAACCCTCGAGCTAAAAAAGGATCACTGGATGCTGGTTCCCCGTGTGGAGGAGGGGGTCACTTTCAATAAGTCATTCTTCCTGGCTTATTCCCATTACAATGGCATTGCGCTGACCGATGACTTTCTGGACCGTACCTTTGAAGATTTTGATGACGACAGTACGGTGTTCCGTACCAGCCTGTATCAACTGCTCAAGGAAAGCCCTGTAGAGATCAATTTCAACCAGGAAAACTTTCAGGATGATCTTCACCCCTTCCGGGAATACAAAAAGGCTGAGTTTGAAGATGCTCATGCCAATGGCGAGCTCAAAATGTTCCCTGAAGCGGTTTTGGGCATATTCCCTCAGGCAGGTTCACAGCTGGTGCCTGATTACATCCGGCTCATAGAGGATAAAAGCATTCAGGATATTGACGATTTCTTCGCCGCACGAACACTGACCGAACCTGAGGACCATTCCGGTCTGAGGAAGTTCTCCTTTCTGGACACTGTGGACGAGGAAAAGATGATCACACCCTTCAAAATGGATGCGCATCAGGAAAATGCGTTAAAGGCCATTACAAAAGGGAATTCACTTGTGGTACAGGGCCCACCGGGCACAGGCAAATCCCAGCTTATCTGTAATCTGATCTCAGACCACGTGGCCCTGGGCAAAAAGGTACTGGTGGTATGCCAAAAAAGGGCAGCCCTGGATGTGGTTTACAACCGGATGCATGAGATCGATATGACTGATTTTGTGGGGCTGGTCCATGATTTCAGAAATGACAGGAAGGATATATACAAAAAGATTGCCCGTCAGATTGACCGGATCGACGAATATAAGATGAAAAACAATGGGCTGGACAGCATCCAACTGGAAAGAAAGTTTTTGCAGACCAGCCGCAGAATAGATCAAATGACCACGGAGCTGGAGGAATTCAAGTTTGCCTTGTTTGATGAGTCGGAATGCGGACTGTCGGCCAAGGAGCTTTACCTTACTTCAGATCCTGAAGCTCCTGCCATCAATTTCAAACAGGAGCACCCCCGGTTCCGTTTTGAAGATCCTGATGTATTCATCCGAAGGCTCAGGGACTATACTGAATATACCTTACAACACAGTGCTCCGGACTACCCCTGGAAGGAAAGGCGTTCCTTTACCAATCACGGAGTAACGGAAGAAAGGGCCATTCTTGAAACGCTGGAAGACATACCAGCCTACCAAAACGAGATCGGGGACCGGCTTGAAGATCAGATCGGTGAAAGGCTTTCGCTGTCTGACTGTGAGTACTTTCTCAGCCGCCGTGACTTTATCATTGAGATGCTCGGTATTCTGAGAAATGAGCAGGCCTACCGGCTTTTTCAGCATATGGTTTCCTATCCGGACAGTGATACGAGTGTATTGTGGCTGGCCAATATGGAGCGCGTGCTGATGGAATGTTACAAAGGGGCCGGACCGGAACTTACCCTTCCTTCTGACATGCTGGGCAAATTCCAGGAGACCCTGCAGCGTAGTATGAACGCCCGCCGTAGCATACTGAAACTACTCCACTGGAAGCTGTTCTCAAAGGATAAGCTGTTCATGCGCCGGGTTCTGGCAGACAATCAGCTCAAGAAAAATCGTGAGGGGCTGAATGTGATGGTGGAAAAAATAGACAACCGCCTGAACCTTGAACACAACGTCACCAAGCTACGCAGCATAGACTGGATCACTGAGATACCTGAACGCTACGAAAAGGTGCACTTCCAAAACTGGTTCTACATTATGAAGCTGTCCGTAAAGGCCAAGCTCATCTTTAACGCTCTTCGCAATTTCAGGGAGTTCTTCAATGTGCAAAAGCTGACTTTTATTGAGTTCAGGGATAAGCTGGAGCACATTTATATGCTCATCAAGGATATTCCCGACCGCAAGAACCAATGGCTGATCTATCTTACCGAAGGGCAGATCGCCAAGCTGATCGAAAACCCAGGCAGGCTGGATGAGATGAAGAGTACGCTGAGGAGAGATTTTGAATCACTCTGTGAATATGACAAGCTACAGGAAGAGATGCTGGCTCACGAGCTGCAGGCCGCGGACAAGGTACTGGATGAGCTGCCGGACGCCACACCGGACAAGGTGGAAGAACTTTTTCAGAATAGTCTGAGACTGGCATGGATAGAACATATCGAAACAAAATATCCGATACTCAGGTCAGTTTCTTCCAACAAGTTCATGAAAACCGTGGTAGAGTTACAGAACTGTGTACGTGAAAAGATGCAGATCAGCAACGAGATGCTTCTGCTGAGGGCCCGTGAGAGAACCTATGAGAACGCCGAATACAACAGGCTGAACAATATGGTGACCTACCGTGATCTGTATCATCAGACTACCAAAAAGAAACGCGTCTGGCCTTTGCGCAAACTGATAGCAGCGCACTATGAGGAGCTGTTTGACCTTATGCCCTGCTGGATGGCCTCGCCTGAGTCCGTATCTGCCATATTCCCGATGCAAACCATGTTTGATCTTGTGATCTTTGATGAGGCCTCACAATGTTTCGTGGAAAGGGGGATCCCTGCCATGTACCGCGGCAGGCAACTGCTGGTAGCGGGAGACGACAAGCAGCTCAGGCCAAGCGACCTTTACCAGGTGCGGTTTGACGATGAAGCAGACAAGGATATTCCTGCCCTGGAGCTGGACTCCTTACTGGAGCTGGCCCATCAGCATCTGATGTCCGTACAGCTCAAGGGGCACTACAGGAGCAAATCGCTGGACCTGATCGATTTCTCCAATCAACATTTTTATGAAGGTAACCTCAGGCTTTTACCGGACTATGAAGTGGTCAACAATGCTGAACCAGCCATCGAGTACCTAAAGGTTAACGGTGTATGGGAAAACAATATCAATAAAAAAGAGGCTCAAAAGGTGGTAAGCCTGATGATGGATATCCTGGACAGGGAGCCCGGCAAGGAAGTAGGCGTGGTAACTTTCAACGCCCGCCAACAACAGCACATTCTCGACCTGCTTGATGAAGAGATCATGGCATCAGGTCGGATCCTGCCTGACAACTGGTTTGTAAAAAACATTGAAAACGTACAGGGAGATGAAAAGGATATTATCATATTTTCTACAGCCTACGCTCCGGATCCAAAGGGAAAAATGATCATGCAGTTCGGCAGCCTGAATGCTGCAAATGGTGAGAACAGGTTAAATGTAGCGGTAACACGTGCCCGTGAGAAGATCATACTGATCACCAGTATCAAACCACAGGAGCTAAAAGTAGAAGAATCTAAAAATGAAGGGCCACGTCTATTGAAAAAGTACCTGGAATATGCACTGGAGGTATCAAAAGGAAGATTTAAGCCCTGCCCGGCCACACCTGCGAAGCATCACGCCGACTGGTATCTTAAAAACCAGCTCCAGCATTGGTCAGCAGATCACTTTGATGCGTTCACCTTTATTGAGGAACTACCTTTTTCCGACATTACTATTAAAAACAGCGAGGGTTATATTGGACTCATCCTTACAGATGATGACCTCTATTATCAAAGTCAGTCGGTTAAAGATGCCCACGTGTACACTCCATTTACGTTGAGTAAAAAGAGCTGGAATTTTACCGGTGTTTTCAGCCGTGAATTCTGGAACAACCGCGAAACTGTAAAGGAAAGTCTGGTAAGGTTTGTAAATCATCACACACGGACGGAGAGTTCGAAGTTGTAGGTTCAAAGTTCAACGTCGAACATTGAACTTTGAACATAGAACTAATTTATCTGCGTTATCCATGGATCTGGCCAGCAGAAAACAGGAATACATCGTATCTTCGGGGCCGATAAAGCGGGTCTGCCATCAGAAATCCTACCCAAACAAATCTTCTATTAATTGTGGCTCTATTCTATAAACTCCACACTATAGATCATCGCCAGATTATTGCTGAGAATTTCCCAGCTTTCTCCTCTGTCATTCGAAAGGTAAAGATTACCAGTGGTAGTGCCGAACACCAGGGTATCTTCATCCACATCCAGCGCATGACGAAATACAATATCGAATGAGTCCTGCTGGGGTAGTCCTTTTCTGAAATCCTGCCAGGTCCTGCCGCCATCATCTGTACGGCAAACACAGAGGGCATTGTCTACCGGCACACGCATTTCATCTTTCACGGCAGGTACTACCCATGCCACTTCAGGATCTTTATGATCCACGGCTATGGCAAAACCAAATTTAGCAGGTCCTTCCGTTTGAGAGACATCCTCCCAGTTCGCCCCACCATCGGTAGAGTGAAAGATGCCACAGTGGTTTTGCTGCCACAGTGCATCGGGCTGAGCGGGACAGGCTACCAGCAAATGAGGGTCCTGCCCTACTTCTGCGTCGGGATCGGGCAGGAAATCTGCTTTTAGTCCTTTGTTCCGTGCTTCCCAGGTGTTACCACCATCTCTGGTTTCAAACACGCCGGCCACGCTTACCCCTACATAGATATGATCACTGTCCCGTGGATCTACAACAATGGAGTGAATGCCTGCATAGTCACGGCCCCCGCCAAACCAATGCTCTTTTCGTTCCGGGCGGTCCCAAAGCGCACGGTTCAGATCAAATGAATCTCCGTTATTCTGACTTGCGAACAAACCACCGGGCTCGGTACCCAACCATAGCTGACCAGCGCGGTCCGTGCCACCATGCGCCATGGCCCAGAGATAACGAACAGATGCCGTCACTCCGTCCTTAACCTCCTCCCCATCGGGGTACTTCGGAGCTGACACCTCAGCCCAGGACTTTCCTTCATCCAAAGAGCGGTGGAGCTTACAGCCCCAATGTCCATGATCAAGGCAGGCCCACCACGTATTACTTCTCTGATCTACATAGGTGAGTGAGACGGGTTGTCCCATAAATGATACATTATCTACCTTCCATCTGGCGCCATTCCTATGGTAGGTGACCAATCCTTTGCGTGTGCCCAGCAGTAGTTGTTTTTTTGAACCCATGACCTTTCTTTTTAAATGAGTGAATTTTTTGAATGAGTGAATGAGTGAATTATACCTTGATCATCGTATTGTCCTGATGTATCTTTTAAGTTGACGTAGGAATACATGCCAATTACCGGGTAAACAAAAACCCAACACAGAAGGCCTGCCTAATCACCAACTAAACTTCGAATTGAGAAGCCAAACCACCACAGGGTCGGTCATGTACCCTTAGCCTCCAGACAGCGCCTGTATAATATAGACCTCATCATTATCAGCGAGTTGGTCACTTAACTTTGCTTTATCCCTGACCATTTCATTGCCAATGAAGATATTGACATGTTTGCGTAGCTCCCCCTGCTCATTCACTATGTAGTCCCTGATACCCCGATATCGCTGGTCGATCTGCTCGAGCAGCTCAGCCACAGTTTTGCCTTCAAATTGTCCTGTATCCAGATCAGGATAAAATCGTTTAAGATTGGGAGTAAATTTCACATTGGCCATCACTAAAATTAAAAAAAGATTTTAAAATATGGGACAGAAAAAACAGGTCAATGAAAATCTCACCCCGTTAACGTGATGGTCTCAAAGGATATCCGGTAAAGCAGAAAAAATTATCCTTGAATCGAAGCAGGTGTTCAGTGCGGATACTCGCTTAACGTCCAGTACTGATCAATGGCTTTGACCACTTCAATAAAGTCCTGATAGTCCACCGGCTTCACCATGTAGCCAGAAATATTGGATTGAAAGCAGGTAAGTCTGTCCGTCTCATATTGGGAGGTAGTAAGTACAATAACCGGGATTGTATTGACGATATCTATTTTTTTCCTGGCCTCAAGGAACTCAATACCATTCATTACCGGCATGTTAATGTCCAGCAATATGAAATGAGGGTATTTTACATTTTCCTCGGCCAGGTAGTCCAAAGCCTCCTGACCATTTTTCCTGTGCACAATATTATATGCAAGGTTAAGATCTTTCACTGCCCGGCGTACCGTCTGGGCGTCCACGAAATCATCTTCTACCAATAATACTTCCTTCATCATGTCTTTTTGGTCTGGCCCATGAGAGCCTGATTCGGGTTGTGTGGTTTTCGACAGACCGGCTGAACCGTCCCGGTTCTATGTGCCAGTTTTTCAGGAGGTTTTAGGTAAAGATCGACCTAATTTGATTCGGACGCAAGCACTCATTTGAATTGATGGGAAAAATCAGTAATAGAATGTAGCATGTTCTACGTTATTTCACCGAGGCAAGCGTCAGGGATGTCACTGAGATTTTGTAATTGGCGTTCCTTTTGGCTCGTCTACAAAAGAGACGGCGGGAATCATTTTTCCTCCCGCCAATCTCTTCAGGTATTTGTTTACTGACGGGTAAGATCCAGTGTGGCCTCTATGCTTATCTCGTCCGCCTGTCCGTCACTATCGGCATCGAATTCTTCCATCTCATTGAGGACCATTATAAGACGGGTATCCGTTAGTGTGGTAATGGTTAGTTCTACATCCTCAGGCGAGTTATCAGGATCCAGCATGATCGTCACCCCGTTCGCAGCCAGTGACCATGAACCTGTCTCCATATCCCCATCGAGGTCTGCTTCATAGGTATTGTCTGCATCGAACGTGATTGTACCGCCTGTTTCAAATCCATCGGAGAGCTGTTGCTCAAATCCCTCGATCAGGAGCAGGGCTGCCACTTCCGATATGCCAAGTTCATCCCTCAGGAATTGTACCAGCGTACGATCACCGATAGCATAGTCAAGCTCTACGGAAGACAGCTCCCATGTGCCTACCAGGTCAGCCTCCAGAAAGGTCTCTGCTCCATCATCATCGTCACCACAACCGATCATGTTGGTAACGCCTAACCAGATAAGAGCCAACAGCGTTATGCTTTTAAAAAATGCCTTCATATCAAACCGTGTTTAAAAAGTATTTAATCCAACAATTTAAGCATTCCTGTTTGGGGCTACAAGATATTGCTGATGTATCGCCGATAGATCAGATGAGCTGATATGGGGGAAGGATTATTAGGTTACTGAGTTATTCGTTATTGGTCTTTAGAACCCTGAATAACCTAATAACTCAATTACCCTCC
This sequence comes from Flammeovirgaceae bacterium BBD 1991-12, assembly GCA_001657315.1. Taxonomy (GTDB): domain Bacteria; phylum Bacteroidota; class Bacteroidia; order Cytophagales; family Cyclobacteriaceae; genus Fulvivirga. The sequence continues at coordinate 14,378 of LYSV01000080.1, forward strand.
TTCTGATTGTTGCTTAATCTTTTTAATGTCTCTTCAATAAGCTCCAGCCGTTTTTTCACTTTCTCCGCTGAAGCATCGAGTGTATACCCTTCATCCAGTAATTCCTTGATCAGAAGTATTTTTTTTATGTTTTTATAGTCGTAGCGGCGGTTTTTACCTTCCTCTTCGGTAAGGCTTACGATAATTCCCTTATCCTCCCAATACCTGATCTGGCGTGTGGCGATGCCTGTTATCTGAGATACCTCACCTATGCCTACGATGAGTCTGTTCAAAAAATTAAAGTCGAACGAGAGATCACCGTTCTCCTGTGGATGGCTCATTTTGTAAATTATTTACAATTAATGTTGTAAACATAAAATAAATGATCGTTATTAGCAATTGTAAATTATTTACAATAATTGTAGATAAAAAACATTAAATGATGAAAAATGCTGTTAAATTTTTAATCCCAATGACTATGGCAATGACAAACATTATGGCCCAGGAAGTACCTGTGGAGTTTGAGAAGCATCTGGCTTTTTTTCAGGACGGGATAGCGATCCCTGAAAATTATCACTTACAGCAGGCAAAAAAGGTGGTGGTGAACGACAGAGATGCAGTCCTTTTCAGGTATGAAAAAGACAAAAACAATGGATTAACCGGCGAACATTTTTCCTTTGTGATCAGTGAGGAGCCACTCGCCATTCTCGGATTCACGTTCATGGACAGAAGGTATTCCAACACAAACCTGCCAACCGGTACGGAAACTAAAAAGGTAGCCCGGGATTTTTTGAAAAAGATAGATGCCGGTTTGAACCAAGAGCTTGAAAACCTCTGGATCAAAAGGCATGATGAATCTGTCAGCCTGGCGGGCGGCAGATCAGTTATTGCCGGCATGAAATACAAATGCTACCGTTCGTCGCATGATGACTATGCATGGGTAATTGTGGGTTTTGACGGTACCATTGTGACCTATGAAAGAGATATAAAGTGGAATACGAAAGAACAAAAGCGTATCACCGAAAAATGGCTGCATGACAGCTGGTTAAATGAGCAGGAATTCAAATGACATACCCAGCTATCCGTTAGTCCTCCATCTTTGGTATTCACTTAAAACAGTCATAAGGCCACAGTCCAAACCAGGTCTGTGGCCATTAAATGGTTTTGATCGCTACAGAGAAGGTCTGATTCGTTTCTGCAGCCGATCGTAATTTTCTGATCAAGGTCAGGGTGTTTTTACATTCTTTTTACGGACATATGGTAGTTGGTAAACCAACCCTTCATTTTCCGGATGTAAACTTCACTTTTCCATTGAAAGGAATTGGCAGCTATATCATAGAAGGTCCATTTCATTTTAAGTTTAGTCTGGCTACACTCTTCCAAAATGATGTCTTCTCCCGTTCTGCATACATCAAAAACAAAAAAGTGATGCTGAATCGGCCCAACCCAGACCACTTTCCACTTGCTTGATTCCGGATCATAGGTTCGAATACTAGTTCCATATTCATGAAAATAATCATTGTCACTGGTCATTTTATTCATGGAAGGAATGATCCAAACGTCCTGTACGGCTCTACCCTTCAGTATTCGGGAAAAGTGCCATTCACCATTGTATGCCTGGTTAACCCCATCGGGTTCATGGATAGCCAGCCGTACCTGCCATCTGCCAATGAACCTTCCAAAGACATCTTCTTCAGGGGGTATGGTTTCACACCGTTCATGGGCCGCCAATCTGGTTATCCACTCTTTTGTTCCTGACATAATACTATTCTTTTTGATCATTTTCACTCCCTCAATAATCCTTCGCCAGTAAAAGCATATTGCTCCCATTTTGGTAAAGGGTGGAACTGCGCGGCATGTACATCCCTGAAGAGACGCTCCAGTTCATTTTTCCTGTAAAAGCTTTGCCCGCCAACAGCTTCCATAGCTTCTCTTACCGTCTGTATGGTTGCCTCAGCCACATTCGTCTTGAGGCTCAGGATATCGATGGTGGTCCTTTCTTCAGGCGTAAAATCGAAGTTGTTGGTTAGCGTGTACATGGCCTTCCACTGAGTGCGAGCACTTAGCAGCACGTTGTAAAGCTTACCAGTCATGTAAGGCAGATGGTGTTGATTACGCGAATATTTCCTGCCGATGGAAAGAGCCACCTCCATCGCCTTTTCCGCAATCCCCACGTAAGCGGACATGATCAATGGCATAGCTACGGTGAGTACCACATTCCAAACCGGATGAAATTCTCCCCGGGGTCTTTCCAACACGATGGCAGAGTCAGGAACGAATACCTGATCAAAGGCAATAGTCTGCGACCCGGTAGCCCGCATCCCCATCACATCCCAGTCATCCAGCACAGATACGCCCACAGAGCTCAGGGGTACAGCAAAGTGCAATACCTTCCATACATTCTCAACATCCTGAAACGGAGCACTGGTCACTGCTACATCACCTTCTACGGACTGACTGGCAAAATGCTTCTTTCCTGAAAACAGATAGCCCCCTTCGGTCTTTTTCATCTCTCCGTTAGACTCCAGCCAGTCCCTTGCGCCTGTGCTGACCAGCACTATCTGTTGCTCTGCAACCCTTCGCAGCATGGCCTCCCCTTCTCCTTTGTGTTTATATTTCCAGATAGCGGCTGCCACCAAGTGCTGATGCATGGAGAAGGCCAGTGCCGTGGAGCCACAGTAGTGCGCAAGGACCCTCACCACGTTACACATCTCCGCATGGCTGATGCCACCACCGCCGAGCTCTTCAGGTATCATGGCTGAGAAATAGCGGTTTTCTTTTAACTGGCGGTAGTTTTCATGTACAAATAGACCTTCACGGTCATAATCAGCCGCACGACGGGCAAAATCCTTTCCCAGATCATGGGTTATGGCTTCCCAGTCGGTAATTGTTGTTTGTAATTGATCCATAGTGTTGTTTGTTTTTGATCATTTTGATACAAAGTTCTGTGTGTTTTTCAGTCTGGCCTTTGCTGAAAAGGTCAATGACCTGACTGAAAGATCCAGAGAGTCAGATGTAAAGAGGTGTCAGGCTGTCACTTTTCGATATTGGCTGGGAGGAACGCCGAATTTCTGCCTGAACGCACGACTGAAATGTGAGGCATCTTCAAATCCGCTGTCAAAGGCCACTTCTGCGATATTAGAATTGTGATTGAACAGCAAACCTGCGGCGTGATCCAGTCTTTTGGAAAGGAGCCACTTACCGGGCGTGGTGTTGTAATGCACCTGAAAATCACGCTTAAAGCTGGAAAGGCTGCGGTGGCACAGTTTGGCAAACTCACTGAGACTGAGATTACAGCAATAGCTGGACTCCATAATGCGGGCAAGGGACGGTCTGCTCTGCGTGGCCACAGACCTCAGATAGGAAATGAGCGCTGTATTCTCACTGCCACAACAAATGTTGGCCACCAGTTCCTTCAATTTTAGTTTGAGGATATATTCTTCCGGCTGCTGCTCACCTCTGAAGTAGGTAAGCATAGACTGAAAAAACCCTTCAAGGTATTGGTTTGAGCTTAATTCAGCAGCCGTGAATTGAGGCTCTTCCTCATCCGTATCAGACGGCACTCCTGGCATAACCTCTTTAACAGATTCGCGGATCAGATCATCGGAAACAAAAAAGCCCAGCATGCAAAATTCATCCTCAAAAAACTGATGAACTACCGTAACCCCCTTTTTTACGTACAATGTATCTCCGGCTTCCATCACCCACTCACCGTCAATTGTACGCCATGTTTTTCTGCCACTGAGCACGTGTAGTATGTAGTCTGACTGAGAGCAGATCCATGCCTGCTCATTTTCCAGCGGGCAGTTATATTCGACACAAATGGTCTGCTCTATTTCAAATTTATTGAAATGCAGTCCGTTCTTTATGATCTCATAGAAATTGAGCACAGCCATGGTATAGATAAAATTAGTGATTTTCAGGCATTTATCCGATGGGTGAAGGGACCAGGCAAGTCAGATCAGACTGATGTAGACCTTATGTATACTACTCCAATCGTCCTTGACATTTTTCGAATACTCTCAAACCATCAATAATGCGGCCCTGATCTTGATTTTACTTCGTACAACTTAGTGGCTTAGTGTCTTTGTGGCCATATTCGCTGCCAGTACTACTGCCCGGAACACACGGAGTTAAATCCGGAAAAATACAATTGCCGCATCACACCGGTTAGTCAATTATTTTTTTATATTTGCGGTCTTGTTGAAGCTAAGTGTATCAAAAGGATAGAAATAGCTTCACAGCAGAAAGACATGGGGAACGAGTTCAGTTGACCAGAGCGTCCCGACAACGGTCAGGAAGGTCACTGGAAATTTCGCCCAAGAAAGATAAGAAAGGGGAATTAGCTCAGTTGGCTAGAGCGCTACACTGGCAGTGTAGAGGTCACCGGTTCGAATCCGGTATTCTCCACGACTATTGAAGCACCTGAAATGGTGCTTTTTTATTTATCGTCACAGCGAGGCTGGCGTAGCTAGCGGGCAGGTTACGAAGCTGTCCCATCTTGTGTATGATCGAATGTACTCCATTCGCGTTTCTCGACAGGGGATCGCTTCGCGCCTGGCTGAAATCATACTACGCGTTCGCGATAACGTTGATTTTGATGATTTAAGACACATTTCAACATTTCTTATTCGAACTCAGGCTTAAAAAAAGAAGAGTCGCCGTTACCTTGAATATTTGATCCAGGGTGGCACGTTAGGCCAGCGCGTCCCGACGGTATGTCGGGACGGTCACCGGTTCGAATCCGGTATTCTCCACCAAACGGTAAAAGCGGTTGCAGTACCGTATACCGGATGAAAGGAAGAAATAAATGTTCTGCTCCACTCATCGAGATTCCCTCTTTAAAACTTACGGCCTTCCTGTCTCCCCTGTTCTGTAATACCGGACTTTAAAGTCATGCACTTCGTCCGTGAGCTTTTTATTGGCATTCTCTAAAAGCTCATTCTGTGTTTTCATGATTTTAAGCAGGTCGTGCATGGCGTTCAGGTTTTCGAGTTGAACGCAGACTATTTCTTCGAGGTCGGCTTTGGTGTATCTTCTCATTTTATAATAAATTTAGAATTTCTGTATTAATGAACTTTTATAGGGCAATGATATAGATTATCAGTTAATTCACAAAGAAAAGATCAAGATTTTCTAAATTATAATACGATTCTTCTAAATTTATGCTCGAAAAACAAAATGGATATGACCGAATTGGGATTGTACTTTGTTAAAAAGTCTATCAGTAAGGCAGCTGTTTCAAACAGAACAGGGATCAGCAGGTCTCGCCTTAGTGAGTTGACCCTAAATCCCTCGACTCATCTCCGCGCTAAGGAACTCTATCTTATTGCTCTGGCTATAGATGTTGATCCTTGTGAGGTACTCAAAGAAATCTACAGAGATATAAAGCTGCTTGAGAAATAGGTTCGGACACTTCGGCAACTATCATAAATAAGAGATTATGGAAGACATAATAACCGTTCAAAAGGAAATAATTGAAAATTTCCAATTATTTGAGGAATGGGATGATAAATATGAATATCTTTTGGAATTCAGTAAGGGAACAGAACTTCTGACTGAAGCCGAAAAGTCAGAAAATAACCTGGTCAGAGGTTGCCAGTCGAGGGTTTGGCTGGTAAGTGAGTTTCACGATGAACGAGTGTGGTATCGAAGCGATAGTGATGCACCAATTCCTAAAGGAATTGTAGCTGTGTTGGCAAAGATTCTTTCAGGGCAAAAGCCAGAGACTATTGTGAAAGCAGATGTAAGCTTTCATCATAAGACAGGTCTAGTAATGTATTTGTCACCTGCCAGAGTTAAAGGAGTTGAGTCAATGATTTTGAAGTTCAAGTCTCTGGCGGCTGAACATTTAATAAAACACTAATGTCAAGAAAAATTAACCACATCGTAGATGAAATAATTGACCAGTATTTGTATGCAGATGAAACTGACAGACCATGGATCATAGGTTTTAGTGGCGGTAAGGACTCTACAGTGTTGTTGCAATTGGTTTGGAAGGCAATTGAGCAAGTAAAGGAGTTGTCGGGTTTTGCAAGACCGGTTCATGTGGTGTGTAACGATACAATGGTGGAAAACCCCATCATCACCAACTATGTAAATAAGGTTCTTGATAAAATTGACGTGGCTGCCCGTGATCAGGACATGCCAATTTATGTAAAAAAAACCCAACCAAGGCTGGAAGATTCGTTTTGGGTAAATCTAATTGGCCGAGGCTACCCGGCTCCGAACAATTCATTTCGCTGGTGTACGGAGCGATTGAAGGTGAGACCTACTTCACGCTTTATCCTTGAGCAACTGGATATTACAGGTGAAGCTATCATTTTATTGGGAACACGGTCGGATGAGAGCGCTACACGCGCTAAGTCGATTAAAAAACACGCTGTTCGAGGTAAACGAATTACAAAGCATCCAAACCATCAAAACACCTTTATTTATGCTCCCATTAAGCATCTGACGATGGAAGAAGTTTGGTACATTATTAATACCATGCCTTCTCCATGGGGAGCTGACAATGAGGAGTTGTTTCAGATTTACGCAGATGCCAGTGCAGATGATTATGAGTGCCCCACAATGGTGACAAACAAAAATCACTCTTCTTGCGGACAAAGTCGCTTTGGATGCTGGGTATGCACGGTGGTGAAGGAAGACAAGTCCATGTCGGCATTGATTGACAATGGAATTACCTGGTTAGCTCCATTGCTGAGGTACAGAAACGAGGTGGTTGAAGGCCGAAACAAGGTGGGAAACCGCATGGATGAGAGGCGAAATGGTCAGAAAGTCGAGAAGGGCAAAGGTACTTATGAACCACACTATCGGGCAGAGTTATTGAAAAGATTGTTGGAAACGCAGCGCGAGATCCAGGAAACCTTTCCTGAACTGGAACTAATTACCAACCAGGAACTGGTTGCTATTCAGGTAATTTGGTATCGTGATGCCTTGTTCAAACAGAAAGTGTCTCACATCTACAATTCCGTCTATCACAAAGATTTCGATATGAAAAATCATGATGAGAATTTCCGAAAAGAAGAAGAATTACTCAAAAAAGTGTGCGAAAAAGAGAAGGAGTTTGATTTGATTCAAGACCATCTGGCCTTAATTAAAAATAAGGCGCTATTAACAAGAAAACGAGGACTGAGAGAGGACCTGGAAAGACGGATTGAACAATATATCAACCAGCAAGACTAGGCATGTTCATTAAAGAAATCGTACTTGACAATTTCAGAATTTACAAGGGACAAAACAGGGTCGAACTATTACCGGATGGTGAGCGAAATATTATTGTAGTTAGTGGTAAAAACGGCTTTGGGAAAACTACTTTTTTGATGTCGCTGGTATGGTGTCTTTATGGCCGCCAGATGGACAAGGTAGATGAACTTTACAAGAAAGAAATTGAGGATAAGGGAAACTATGGCAAGTATATTGGTAATAGCCTGAACAGGCTGGCTGAAGCGGACGGTAAAACAAGGTTTTCAGTGTCGGTGACATTCACTGACGTAAAGATTCCTGATATCACTTGCAATGAAGTGACTATCAGACGCTCGTTCGACACCAAAACCGGCACCAAAGATGAACTTGAAATTCTGATAGATAACCAGCAAAATCAGATCATACAAGACTTATCTCAAAACAATCAAGACGGGGGGGAGATTTTCATTAGGGAATTCATTTTGCCACTGGAAATAGCAAAATTTTTCTTTTTCGATGCAGAAAAAATTGTATCGCTGGCTGAAGTGAATTCTTCTGAACAACGCAGGGCGTTGGGCATAGCATATTCACAAGTGTTGGGCATCCACAAGTATGAAGAGCTAAAGGAACAGTTACTGAACATTCAGGATGACTACCGAAAGAATGCTGCGAAGCCTGCAGATAGAAAGGCGTTTGTGAGCAATGAAAGCCATATTGAGCAACTGAATATTGATATTGAAGATAACCTGGGAAAGATTTCCGTACTCAGGGAGAAAAAGAGCGAGCTGAAGTACGAGTCAGATCAAATTCAACGCATACTCATCAGTGCGGGTGATCACATGACTTCAGAACAGGTAGAACAACTTCAGGCAAAAGAAGCTGAATTGGAAGGCGAAATTGGAAAGTTGCAAAACGGATTGAAGGAATTGTTTAATTTGATCCCCTTTGGCTTAGCAGGTGGTACAATGATGGAACTGTCCAAACAACTCTCAAATGAGCGTATCCACTCTCAAAACGAATATAGGGAAGGCGATGTGGAAAACAAAACAGACTTATTTTTGAACGACCTGGATCGTGTAAAGAATGAATCGAACATTGTAGTCGATACTAAAGTAAGACGATTCTATGAAGACAAAATCCGGGACTTGATCCGAAAACATTTTTTTGCTGATATTACCAACTTGCCAACAGATTTTGAGCCTTTGCATGATTTTTCTGAATTACAGACCAATGAGCTGAATGGAATCATTGATAATTTGCGACACTCGTTTAAGGATAATTTTAAACGAATCAATCAGCACTATGCCAATGTAAAATCTGAATTGGAAGGTGTACGTAGGCAACTACGAGAAGCAGAGAGACATGCAGATGACTCATACATAGCTGATCAGAGAGACAAGAAAAAGACAATAGATACACAACTGAGCGATACCGAATTTCAACTGGACGAATTGAACCAGAAACTGGGCGAAATCAGAAATGAGTTAAAGGCCTACAAACAAAAACAGGAGGAACTAAGAAAGAGAATTGATGTTTCTGATGAAAACAAGTTAAAAAGCGATGTGATAGAAACAGAAATCAAGCGCCTGAAAGAATTCATACTTGAGTTCAAGGAAGCCAAGAAGAAATCGCTGGAACAGAAGATAAAGACCGGGCTAAATACATTGATGCATAAAAAAGACTTTATTCATCGCGTGGAGGTAGATATCAGTATATCGGGCGAAGATGTAGAGATCAGCCTTTACACTAAGGTCAGTAGCCAGGAACAAAAACTGGATAAAGGCTCCCTTTCAATGGAGAACGTCAAATGTATTCTTCCGCACTGCTGAGTGCATTGGTAGACGAATCTAATATTGACTTTCCGGTATTCATCGATAGCCCGATGCAAAAGTTTGATCAGGAGCATGCCGAAAACATCATCCGCCATTTTTACCCAACTGTTTCAGATCAGGTGGTTCTTTTCCCATTAATTCATAAAGAACTCACACAAGATGAGTATAAAGTACTGAAAGAGCGGGTAAACCGTAGTTTCCTGATTGACAACTTAACCAAGGACAGTTCAGCCTTTTTAGAAGTAGCACCCGAATTGTTGATTCAGAAATATGACGAACTCTACATGGCATCAAATTAACATCAAAACCACTGAGGCCAACAAAGAAGTGGTTCAGAAACTATCGCGTAAAATTTTGGGCGGAGCTTCTGAAAATGTAATTGCGCGTATCGCTTTAGGCTATTCATTGCAAAGCGGGAAAAAGTTTACAACAGCAGAGTTTACTGATAAGAAATATGATTCCAAAGGAAAAGAATATAAAGATCATGTGCTCTTTGAGGCTCAATACCGGTATTATTTCATTGCTTTGATTTGCCAGCACTATGAAATTCACAAGACCAATGATAACATTCCCAAATACATTAAGTTGCACATTGACCATGGCCTAGAAGCCATCAATCAGCTTTTTGAGGACAACCCAAAATATACTATTTTCGATTTCCTAACAGATCACCTCGAAAGGGGAATAGCACATTTGGAAAATGTGGAGGTGAGTCTTGGTCCAGTCAAAAACAACAGTCAGAAAATACAGAAAGGCTTCTTTGCTTCTGCCATTGAAATTCAAGTCGGGCATGAAATAGAGAATGAAAAATCTACAATTCATCTTACTCCTAATGATGTAAAAAAGTATAATAATTGTCACATAGCCGTTGCAGGCAATTCGGGCACTGGAAAGACACAATTTGCTCTGGAGTTGTTATCGCAATTCACTAAAAAATCCAATGGCCAGGTTAATTTCATTTATCTCGATTTTAAGGGCTTAAAAGATGATGATCTAACCTACTATGAGCCCTTTTTCAAAAGCGCCAGGTCTACATTCATAGATGCACCACAAACGCCCTTCCCGTTGAATCCACTCACGTTCATTGATAATGTGAACGAGAAAAACAAGATCATGGGTATTAACAAATTCGTTGATATCATTGCCAAATACGCCAACATTGGCAAAAAGCAGGAACAAAGCCTGAAGGATGCAACTAAGGAAGCCTTTCTTGAAAAGAAAAGCGGAGAATACCCTACCGTAAATGATGTAAATGAAAAGCTTCTGGAAATCTATGGAGACAAGAAAGATACCCTTACCGAAGTGATGGAGGGGCTAAGTGAATTGGATGTGTTTGACAAGAAACCAAAGGGTAGTTTTCTTAATAAAAATTATTACCTGTCCCTTTCCGGAGATTTACCAAATTCGGTTCGCTTCACTTCTATTTTCCTTATCATCAACTACATATACAATACTTTCATGAACATGGAAAACACCCCCGTGGAAAATGGTTTTCAGGGGATTCGCTATGTGTTATTGATTGATGAGGCACATGTGATTTTTAAAGAAAAGAAATCCCAGGACCTCCTCGAAAAAATACTCAGAGAAATTCGGTCTAAAGGAGTCTCAGTAGTTTTACTCTCCCAAGGAATCGAAGAGTTTAACCAGCCGAGCTTTGACTTTTCGACTATGTGTGAAATCGCTTTTTTGTTGGACATCAAGAACAAAGGTAATGTAAAGATGATCAACAAATTCCTTGGATTGGGTGACGCTGAAGGCCGTAAAGTAGCACGCAGTATGGAAGGCATTCAAAAGGGGCAGGCTATTTCTAATATCAAAGAGTATGAAATGGGGCAGTTGTTTGAGTTGAAACAATTTAAGGATAATTAAAATCATAAGATATGTCTGGACGAATTAATGGCAATCCAACCAAATTATTTTTCATTAAAATGATTACACGAGACATCTCTACTCGTGACGCCATTCTAGACCTTCTGGATAACTCTATTGATGGCGCCAGTAGGATTAACAAAAATGACTACACAGGCCTTTGGATCAAAATTACCCTCAACGAAAATGAGATGATCATAGAAGATAATTGTGGGGGTTTCTCCCTAGATATAGCCAAGAAATATGCTTTTCGGTTTGGTCGCCCTGAAGAAGCAGACTCTCTGGGAGGTACTATTGGGCGCTTTGGTGTTGGAATGAAGAGGGCTCTTTTTAAAATGGGAATTCAGTTTGAGGTAGAATCACAAACTGATAATGATCATTTTCAAATTGATGTGGATGTCAATGTATGGAAAGCTGCGGTGGAAGAGGTAGAAAGAAGTGATGGTACAAAAGAAACCATTGAAAGCTGGGATTTCCAATATGAGAATATTACAGACAAAACAGCTAATTTGAAATCATCGGGTACATATATAAGAGTCACGAACTTATATCCTGAAGTTGCAGAATCATTTAGAGACAATGCCTTTTTAAATGCCTTAGAGAATGATATAGAAAAACTACTAAACTTTAGTTTAGAAAAAGGTATAGAAATAAAATTTAATGACAAACAGCTTTCCAAAAAGGAGGTATTGATCTTTTCGGAAGATAATGAGCCGTTTGTGGCCACTGGTTCCAAAGATAGTGTAAATTATAAGGTTCTTGCAGGTCTTGGTAAAACAGGTGAACCAAAAGTCTCTGGGTGGAATGTTTATTGCAATGATCGTTTGGTCCTTGAGGCAAATACGAATGATATTACTGGTTGGGGCACCGGTAGTATCCCCCAATTTAACAATGACTATGCCATGTTCAGAGGTATAGTGTTCCTTGATTCTGATGATCCAATCAACCTGCCATTGACTACAACAAAAAAGGGAGTTGACACAACCTCGGAGGTTTATCGCTTTGTGCTAAATATTATGAAAGAAGGTATGCAAAGTGTTATCACATTCCTTAAAAGTGTACGCAAACTTGATGACCCTCAAGAATATCGAAAGGCATTGGGCGAGCAGCAAGAAGAGCAAATGGGTGTAGTGGAAATGAAAAATAGGGTCTTTGAAAATTTAAGAACCTTCGTACCCCCTCCTTTAGACTATGAAAAACTGGCGGTAAAAAAAGATACTGTTCGAATTTCCTTTATTGCCAATCGCAAAAGAGCAGAGTTTGTAAAGGACTATGAAGGCTCAAAAAGTTACACTCAGTTAGGTGAAAGTCTTTTTGAGTATTATGTCACAATGGAAGAACTCGACATATGAATAGCCCTAATATATTAAATTATGATATCCGTCCTGCAAAGTTTGCAGAACGTAAGATGTTGCTCGCGAGCCTTTTGAATATCTGTAAAAAATATGGGCCCGGACACCAATACATTGGTTTCGGAGGGGTTTCTTTTACAGATTTCAAGTTGTTCCATAAAGAGTTGCATATAGATGAAATGTTTAGCATTGAAGGCGGAGAAAGTATTTCTAAAGAGAGAGTAACTTTTAACTGTCCATATTCTTTCATCAAGTTAAAATTTGGGTTGTCTACTTCACAATTACTTGATATTGATTTATCTAAAAAATCAATTATTTGGCTTGATTACGATGATGATCTTTCGGATTTTATGTTTGAGGATTTGGAAATTCTTTTTAGAAGGTTGCCTGTTGGAAGTGTATATATAATGACTTGCAATCGACAATTGAAAGACAAAGAGAAAGGTAGTCCTTATGATAAAGACACTTTTAAACAAAGGTTTGGAGATTATGTGCCGTTTGAGCTGAAAAATAAAGACTTAAATGGGGAAAACAACTTCAAGACCATCAGATCAATGCTCTTAAACCTTATTATATCTGTCCTTAACGATAGAAGTAGAGGAGAGGAAAACTTGTCTTTTTTTCAGCTCTACAATTTCCTTTATCAAGAGCGCGGAGGCGCGAAAATGTACACATTTGGAGGAATCATTGAATCACAAGGTTTTGATATAAATGATTTGAATTTATCCAATTTTGACTTCGTAAAACTCAATGAAGAACCATACCGTCTAAATGTTCCTCTATTAACCTTAAAAGAAATAGATTACATTAATAGAAACTTGGGAAACCATCTAGGTATTCTGCATGCAGGTGTTATTGAAACAAATGAGTACAAGAAATATCTCAAGACATACAAATACTTACCAAACTATCTTGATGTTAGGTTGTGACTTGTTCATTTAAATCATTAACATGCTATAAAGGGTTTTAAAAAGCCCTCCTAGCCCCCCGAAACCTCTTCCTGTAATATTTCGAGTTCATATCGCTTTCCACCACCCCCAGCGAAGAGGAGCTGTGACCTTACCACCCCTTACGGAAGTCACCAGACCGACATGGGTCACCTTGCGCTTCTTTTTGGTCGTGGCAAAAAAGACCAGATCACCAGGTTTTACCTTATCGCGCTTGATCTTCTTACCTACCTTGCTTTGCGCTTTGGACATGCGTGGAAGATTGTAATCCACCGCCTGAAAGGAATTGATCAGAAGACCCGAGCAATCCATCCCTCTGCGGGTGGTACCACCCCATTTGTAAGGTGTGCCAATGTAGCTCCTGGCCGTATTGATCACCGTATTGATCCTGGCTTCTCTGATCCTCGCTTTTCTGGAAGCCCCACACGATACCAGCAGACTCACCACCACACAAAAAAATAAAAACCGTACTGATCTCATCCGGTTAAGGGTTTAGTTAAAAAAATGAAAGGACGATATATGGGCTAATCCTTTATACAAAAGGAAAAACATTTTAATTTTCCTGCAAATTTTATCCCAAAAAAATTGGTGACTACAGGTTCCTTTCAAAAATTAAACGAGCAATTGCAGGGACAATTGTATTTTGACGACACCATGCGCCGGCTTTATGCCACGGATGCATCAGCGTATCGCGAGCTGCCCCTTGCTGTGGCAGTCCCTCAAAATGAAGCAGACCTGAAAAAGCTCATCACCTTTGCCAACGAGCATCAAACGCCTCTTATCCCCCGTACGCTCTCTGGCCGGTCAGGTGGTGGGGAAAGGCGTGATCGTAGATGTGTCAAAATACTTTACGGCTATCCCCGAAGTGAATACGGAGGAAAAATGGGTGCGGGTACAGCCCGGGGTGATCCGCGATGAGCTAAACATGTTCCTTAAGCCCCATGGCTTCCTTTTTGGCCCGGAAACTTCCACGGCCAACCGCGCCATGATCGGTGGTATGATCGGCAATAATTCCTGCGGGTCCAACTCAGTCGTATATGGCAGTACCAGGGATCACTTGATCTCAGTAAAAGGATTTTTGAGCGACGGATCGAAGGTGGAGTTCGGGGAGTTGACCCGTCAGGAATTCGATGCCAAATGTGGGCTGGAATCGCTGGAAGGCAATATTTACCGGAATATCCGTGATATTCTGTCGGACACTGCCAACCAAGAGCGGATAGACCGCGAGTTTCCCAAAAAATCCATCAACCGCAGGAACACGGGCTATGCCATAGACCTGCTGAAGGATTCTGAGCCTTTTGGACGGGACGGCCGGTTTAACTTCTGCCGGCTCATCGCCGGGTCGGAAGGTACGCTGGCCTTCATTACGGAGGCTAAACTGGCCATTGATCCGTTGCCTCCCAAATTCAACGGTCTGCTCTGTATTCATTTTGATTCCATTTACAAATCCCTACAGGGCAACCTCATCGCACTGAAGTACAAGCCTTATGCTTCCGAGTTGATCGACCATTACATCCTCGACTGTACCAAGAGCAACATCAGCCAGAGCAAAAATCGCTTTTTCCTGAAAGGAGACCCCAAAGCATTGCTGGTAGTAGAGCTCCGGGCAGAGGATGACGACGAACTTCACAGAATGGCCGACGAGCTCACCGCAGAGCTAAAAGCCGCCAATCTGGGCTATCACTATCCTTTCATCACCGGTGAAGATACAAACCGGGTGTGGGCGCTACGAAAAGCCGGCCTGGGCCTGTTGGGCAATATTCCCGGTGATGCGAAGGCCGTACCGGTCATTGAAGACACCGCTGTTGACGTACAGGACCTGCCGGAATACATCAATGAGTTCAATGAGACACTGAAAAAGTACAATCTGTATTGTGTACACTATGCCCATGCCGGGTCGGGGGAGATCCACCTGAGGCCCATCATCGACCTGAAGACCAAAGAAGGGCACAAACTGTTCCGCACCGTCCTGGAGGAGATCGCCCACCTGGTGAAGAAATACAAAGGATCACTGAGCGGGGAGCATGGTGATGGCAGGCTGAGAGGGGAGTTCATCCCCTTTATGATAGGGGAGCAGAATTACATGCTGCTAAAGGAAATAAAAAAGGCATGGGACCCGAATAACCTGTTCAATCCGGGTAAGATCGTGGATACGCCGGCCATGAATACCTTCCTGCGTTACAAACCTAGTCAGGCGACGCGGGAGTTGGATACCGTGTTAAACTTTGATGCTAACCAGGGTATCCTTCGCGCTGCTGAACAATGCAACGGCTCCGGGGACTGCCGCAAGACCCACCTCTCAGGAGGTACGATGTGTCCTTCCTATATGGCCACCAAAGATGAAAAGGACACCACACGGGCGCGGGCCAATATATTACGCGAGATCCTGACCAATTCTGAAAAGAAAAATCCCTTTGACAGTGCGGAAATAAAGGAGGTGATGGATCTGTGCCTCTCCTGCAAGGGCTGTAAATCAGAATGCCCCTCCAATGTGGATGTAGGCAAGCTCAAGGCTGAATTCCAGCATCAGTATCACAAGACTTATGGCATACCCCTTAGGACCCGGATGATCGCCAATTTTACACGGCTGAATAAAATGGCCATGAAGGTGCCGTGGCTCTACCACCTCACCTTCAATACTCCCCTTGCCAGTATAGCAAAGGCTATGATAGGCTTTCATACCAAAAGAAGTATGCCTCCACTATCCCGGATAACGGTAAGGCAGTGGTATGACGAAAACTACCGGCGCATGCGTAAGCCGGCACATCAAAAGGGAACTGTATACTTTTTCTGCGATGAGTTCACCGACTACAACGATGGCAACATTGGTATCACGGCTATTAAGCTGTTGAATAAACTGGGGTACCGGGTAAAACTGATCGATCACAAGGAAAGCGGGCGCACTTATCTGTCCAAGGGGCTATTGAAGCCTGCCAAAAAGATAGCTGAACACAACGTTGGTCTGTTTGCACCCCTGATCAATGAAGAAACCGCCCTTGTTGGCGTAGAGCCCTCAGCCATACTGACCTTCAGGGATGAATACCCGGATCTGGTGGAAAGGGATCAGATTGAAACAGCGAAAACGCTGGCAGAGAACACCTTTACTATAGAGGAGTTTCTGGCCAGACAACTTGCGGCCAAGGGCGCCTCTCTGTTCACCAAAGAAAAACGATTGATCAAGCTCCACGGGCATTGTCATCAAAAATCAATATCCTCTCTGGTTCCCACCAAAAAGCTGTTGTCGCTGCCCAAAAACTATGAGGTGCAGCTCATTCCTTCAGGTTGCTGCGGCATGGCAGGTTCCTTCGGATATGAAAAAGAGCACTATGATGTCTCCATAAAGATCGGCGAGCTGGTGCTTTTCCCCACCATACGTAAGCAGTCGAATGACGTAATCATTGCCGCCCCTGGCACAAGCTGCCGTCATCAGATCAAGGACGGCACCGGCAGAATAGCACGGCACCCGGTGGAGATACTTTATGAGGCTTTGGTGTAGAAGGATGACTCTACACATTATTGTAGCGCCTTTTTTACATTTTTAATCGTCATTCCTTACACAGCATAGCGGAGGAGATAAGCCCACAGGACTCCGTGAGGAATCTATTAAGTCGTAAAACTAAACTTCTATACAATCGGTATCACCTCAACGAACATTAGATTCCTCACGGAGTCCTATGGGCTGATATTTGTCTACACTACACCGCGAAAATTCAGGAATGACGACCAAAAGGAAAATTACCCCCTCTTTATTACAAAATATTGATAAAATTACCTATACTTTGTTACAAAAAATCACTAAAATTACCCCTTCTTTGTTACAAACATGTACAGAAACACATACCAAGCCTTACTGAATTGGAGAAACAGTGTATCCCGAAAGCCCTTGCTTTTACGTGGAGCCAGGCAAGTAGGAAAAACCACACTGGTAAGACAGTTTGCCTCGGAATTTGATCATTTCATAGAACTGAATCTCGAAAAAAAGGTAGACAAAGAACTTTTTGACATAGATGATATCAATAAGGTCATTGATGCTGCCTGTCTGGCCAGAGGTATTGTTCAGGACGGAAAACCCACCCTCTTCTTTATCGATGAGATACAGGAAGAGCCAAAGGCTATCAAGCAACTGCGCTATTTTTATGAGTACAGGCCTGACATGTATGTTATTGCTGCCGGATCATTGCTTGAATTTGCCTTAAAGGAAGTACCCGGCTTTCCCGTAGGCCGAATAGAATATTTGTATCTCTATCCGTTAAACTTCATTGAATATCTTCAGGCCATTGATCAGCGTCCTGCACTCGAAGCCATCCATGGCATACCATTTCCTGAACATGCCCACAGCACTCTGATTGACCTTTTTCATGAATATTCGATAATAGGAGGCATGCCGGAGATCGTCGATACCTACATCAAGGAAAGAAATATCACATTATTGGCAGATATTTATAATCAACTATGGCAGGCTTACAAAGATGATGTAGAAAAATATGCCTCAAATGCTACAGAAAGAAATGTGATCGGACACATCATTGATGTGGCACCTGCTGAAACAGATCGGATAAAGTTTGAAAAGTTTGGTAAATCGAACTATCGCTCCAGAGAAGTTGGGGAGGCTATGCGTACCCTTGATCTGGCCGGCATTATCAGATTGATCTATCCCACTACCAACGTAGAGCCTCCCATTACAACTGACTTTAAAAAAAGACCGAGGCTACAATTCCTGGATACCGGATTGATAAATCATACACTTCAGCTTCAGAGTGAAATGCTCGCCCTTCAGGATCTGAACGATCTTCAAAGAGGAAAGATCATTCAACACATCGTAGCACAGGAGTTGATCTCTATCCATGAAAAAACAGCCTTCAAACCACACTTTTGGGTACGAGAAGAAAAAGAAAGCAGCTCAGAATTAGA
Source organism: Flammeovirgaceae bacterium BBD 1991-12 (assembly GCA_001657315.1). Classification (GTDB taxonomy): domain Bacteria; phylum Bacteroidota; class Bacteroidia; order Cytophagales; family Cyclobacteriaceae; genus Fulvivirga. Next base: position 32,456 of record LYSV01000080.1, read on the forward strand.
CCTTGTATATCACAAAGGTAAATACATCATTCCGGTTGAGGTCAAATCAGGCAAGCAGGGTAAGCTAAGGTCACTTCACCAGTTCATGGAAAGAACGGACCATCCTTACGCTATACGCATGTATGCCGGAAAATACAGCGTAGAAAAGCACACCACCCCAGGGGGAGTATCTTACCTTTTAATGAATCTGCCCTATTATCTGGCCACAAAACTTCCTGAGTATATTGATCATTTCGTCAGTGAATACAGTCTTTGAATTCCAATATGGATAAGAAAACATACCTCAAACTTCGCCCTGCACCTATACAAAATGTTCTTAATTTGCTTCTTGTTTATAACAAAAGTCCGGTTAAAAGCATGCAACTAAAAACGTGTAAATCCAACAACACTATGAATCTGACCCCATGTGCGGAATAACCGGTGTATACGCCTTTAACCTGGTGGGTCAGGTGAGCATGGTTAACATTGCCAGCGCTACCATGGCATTGGAGAGCCGGGGACCAGACTTCCAGAATATCTATAATGATCAGACTGTAGCGCTGGGGCACCGCCGGCTGTCCATCA
>LYSV01000081.1 GCA_001657315.1 Flammeovirgaceae bacterium BBD 1991-12
CATGGACACTGGGTGGCACAGATGCAGAAGCTTTCTCCATCGATGGTTCGACGGGTGTGGTCACCATGATCGCCAGGGACTTCGAAGCACCTGCAGATGCCAATGCTGATAATGTCTATGAAGTATCCATCACTGCTACCGATAGCGAGAGCAACGCCAGTGAAACAAGCTGGACGGTGACCGTGATGGACGACCCATTTGAAACTCCATCGCAAGGATCCCTCTCCCCTATGATCCCTACGGCTTTTACCCCTAATGGTGACGGTGCAAATGATCGCTGGATCATCGATAATCTTTCCGAGGATGCATCCGTCAGGATCTATGACCGACACGGCACCACCCTTTTCAGGTCCGATGATGGATATACCCGTCCCTGGGATGGCACCTATCGTGGAGGTTCACTGCCCACCGGATCCTACTTATATGCGATCCAAAACGGAACGCATACCTACAGGGGTACCGTAACTATTCTTTTATAACAATTTCCGCCCCCGTTGGTCTTGTGACCAACAAACTCAAAGGTGACAACACCAACAAAGGCTAATTATTCCCTCTTATCAAAGGGGGTTAGGGGGTTGTTTTACCTTACCATTCGTTAACCTTAATCAAGTCAGCAGGGCGAGCCAATGTCGTTAAGTTAAGGTTGTCACTCCCGAAGGGAGTCTCTGCAATAATTACTGCTTACTTTTCTTTCTTCAAAGATTCCCCTTTCGGGGAATGACATCCTTTTCTGGTACTTAACTTGACGATATCTTGTGCAAGGCTACAAGGAAATGTGATGCACTGCTTGCTGAAGAGAATCTATGGAGATTCACTGGCCGTGCGCACCACGTCACCCATGCTTTGCAAAGGTTCCTGCAGTGACGATAATGATCTTTTTAGGGAATTGTCATCTCAGGTTTCATCTCAGGACAGGGTCCGAACAGGCACATCTGATGGAGTATTGCTGTTTTATACTTTAAATCCATTCATCCCGGATTTTCTTCCGGGCTTCAATTCCACTATTTTAGCGGGCCCAAAGAAAAACCTGAATATGAAAGACAAGGTAGTAGTTATCACCGGAGGTACCTCGGGTATCGGTAAGGCACTGGCACATGAATTTGGCAGCAGGGGCTCCAGTATATTCATCACCGGCAGAAATCAGGAGGCACTGGATGAAACAATAGCCGGACTAAGAAAAAACGGCATTACCGCTGCCGGCATGACTGCCGATGTAAGTGTAGAAGAAGATAACAAAAGAATGGCAGAGCAGGCCATCGGGGAATTTGGCAAAATTGATATACTTATCAACAACGCCGGCATCTCCATGCGGGCGATCTTCAGCGAAGTAGATCTTGATGTGGTAAAAAAAGTTATGGATATCAATTTTTATGGTGTCTTGTATGCCACTAAATACTGCCTGCCATCCATCACCAGGAACAGGGGCTCTGTTATTGGTGTTTCCTCCATAGCCGGTTTCAGAGGACTCCCGGGACGTATCGGGTATTCGGCATCGAAATTTGCCTTGCAGGGCTTTCTAGAAGTACTACGGACGGAAATGCTCAAAACAGGAGTGCATGTGCTTACGGCCTGTCCCGGATTTACGGCATCCAATATCCGCAAAAGATCATTAACCGCGGACGGTTCAGTACAGGGTGAATCGCCCCGGGCCGAAGAAAAAATGATGACCGCCGAAGAATGCGCCAGACACATATACAAAGCCACACTGAAACGCAAAAAGTATCTCATACTTACTACTCAGGGTAAGCTTACCGTATTTTTGAACAAGTGGTTTCCCGGTTTTATGGACAAAATGGTATATAACGTAATGGCCAAAGAAGCGGATTCACCTTTACCATAAGATTACTATATTTGTAAAACTCCGAAAAAAGCAGTGATCCAAAAATATTTTCCATTTGATAAGAACTATATCCTGGAAAAGGCTCAGCTGGATCATGAACATGCACTTATTGTTTACCTGATCAATTTTGTAAAGGCTTACTACCAGGCCAACTGTAACCCTCTGGGGCTGGAAGATGCTACTATACGCAGCATCCGGGAGCACAAAACCTGCTATACACCAGGACTCAGTGGATTCTACAGAAATCTTGCAGGAATTTATCGCTACAAGTATGGACAAAATCAGCTTGACCTGCTCTTTGACGGTCAGGATCATTATCAAAAGTATGCACAGGAGTGGAAAGCCAGATACAGGGAATGGCTGCTTGCATTTTGCGAACGGCCCAATTTTATAAAGGCCGTCCTTGAACTGACTGTATTCTATCCGCAAGGAAGAAAGTCAGAGCTGGCGGAGAACCGTATGAAGGTTTTCATGCACCAGCACTTTGACCTCAAGGTGTATAAGTACAGAGGCATCAGGAAAATGAAAATTGCCTGATAAAGATAGCTGGTACTCAGTTTTCAGAATTTCTAACCTCAGTAAGCACCTGTTCTCCCACCCAATTGGCTATTGGCAGCTCTTTTTTCACCGGTGTTGGCTCTACACTCACGTAATCAAAGTAAGCCCTAAGGTCGCCATTGTCTTTTGGTGCTCCCTTTATATTATACAAACTACTCACATTTTTCCAGAGCTTTTAAGGAATACTTTGAGTATGCTCCCTCTACCTTGAAAAAAACAGGAATGAGCTGAAACACATATGATCAGAGATTATAGTTTTCAATGATCCTGTTCCTCTCTACCTTTCGATACAGATCTTCATGAAAATGATCCAGCTTTCTGAGTATCCTTATTAAATCTTTTTTTTCTTTATCCGTAAGGTCACCCACCAGCAGATTGGATAACCGGAAGGCCTGCTGAGTAGCCACTTCAGTCACCTTTTTCCCAAAGCTGGTGAGCCGTACACGTTTCACTCGACGATCGTCCATATCCGTCTCCTCCGTCAGTACCTTGTGTTTTACCAGCCGTTTTATAGCTTCAAAACATGTGCTTTGTTCCAACAGGCTCTGATCTGCTATCTCCTTTTTCGTAGGATTTTTTGCCTGCTCCGTATGTTTAAGAATACCGTAATCATAAAAATGTTGTATGGGAAGGTCCCGAAATGCCATCCGGGTCCAGACATCACCATAGCCCAGCAATCTCCCCATCAGAAAACCTATGGTCACATCGTCCGATAGCTGATACTCAACCGGCACTTCAACAATTCTTTCTCCATTGATCTCTTTGTTCAGCCACATGCCAAATCGAGCCAGATCAGCACCCATTCCCTTTTCCTGATACTTTTTAAAGTACTCCAGCAGCTTGATGACTTTATCCATCCCAATCCGTTAATAAATTGTTGTAATAATATTCAAACAATTTTAAAATAAAAGCGTTCGATATATAGTTCACCTAAAACTACAAGATAATAAAAAAAATGCTACGGATTTGTTTTTTATGTCTGACTCTGTTTTCCTCCGACCACATTATGGGATTTCAGAACTACGGGCAACTATCAGGTTATGTGAAAGACGCCAAAACGGGTGAACCACTGATTGGTGCTACGGTACAGCTGACTGATACGCAATTGGGTGCCGTCACAGATACGGATGGCTTCTACCGGATCCAGAATATTCCTGCCAAAACCTATACGGTGCAGGCATCATACATCGGCTATCAGGCAGAGACAAGATACAATGTAGTGGTTCGGTCAGGGGGTAATCCTGATGTAAATTTTGATCTCAGGGAAGAGGCCAGCGAGCTTGAGGGCGTGGTGGTCATGGCCAATCCTTTTGAAAAATTGCAGGAAACTCCGTTGTCCATCCAGCAACTTTCATCGGAGGAGATCGCCACCTATCCCGGAGGCAATAACGATATTGCACGTGTAGTGCAATCCCTCCCCGGAGTGTCTGGTTCCGTAGGAGGATTCCGGAATGATATCATCATCCGCGGAGGAGCACCCAACGAAAATGTATATTATCTTGACGGTATTGAGATCCCCAATATCAATCACTTTGCCACACAGGGCAGTGCCGGAGGTCCTGTAGGCCTACTGAATGTCTCTTTTTTTGAAGGGGTCACACTTTCCTCCAGTTCCTTTGGCGCTCAGTATGACAACGTACTGTCAGGCGTACTGCAATTCGATCAGCGCAATGGTAACAACCGGAATTTCCAGACCAATATCCGGCTCAGTAGTAGTGAGGCCGCTTTTACAGTAGAGGGTCCGCTTTTCAAAAAAGAACAAGAGGCCTCAAACACTTCTTTCATTGCCTCCGTACGGCGTTCTTATCTCCAGCTCCTTTTTCAGGTCCTTGACCTGCCCTTCCTGCCCGATTACTGGGACTATCAGTACAAAATATCTCACAAAATAGACGATTATAACGATATCACCATCACAGGGGTGGGCGCTGTCGACAATTTTTCCATCAATGTACCGGACGAGCTGGACGAAGAGCAGCAGGCTACTCTGGATCAGGTACCTGTGATCACTCAGTGGAATACCACGGCGGGCATAAGCTGGAAAAGAAGGCTGAAAGACGGCTCAGGGTTCATGACCACAGCACTGAGCACCAATATTCTTAACAATGATTTCAGGCAGTATGAAGACAATGTGAACGAATCCGGCCTTTTTCTCAGCAATATTTCACAGGAGCAGGAAACGAAGGTGCGCTATGCCTACACCAAATTCCTGAAAGACTGGGTGCTGACCACAGGAGGTGTGGTGCAAAACGCCGACTACTCCAACGAAACCGAGGATCTTGTCAACAATTTTCAATTTGACAATTCGATCAATTTCTGGCGATATGGAATATTTGCCCAGACCTCACGCAGCTTTTTTGGTGAAAAGATGGGCCTTTCCGCAGGTATCCGGTTTGACGGTAATTCATTCACAGAGAATGGAAACAATATCTACAGGACGTTTAGTCCCAGGCTGGCACTGTCCTATAAACTGGACAAAGCCGGAAAATGGACCGCAAATGCCTCTGTAGGAAGATATTTCAAAATACCGCCCTACACTATTCTGGGCTTCACGGATAACGAAGGTAACTTCACCAATCAGGATGCTGAATACATAAGGAGCGATCACCTCGTAGCAGGCCTTGAACATCTCCTTACTCCCACTACCCGGATTACCGTGGAGGGCTTTTACAAACGATACAGCGATTATCCCGTTTCCATTACTGACAGTGTCTCACTGGCCAATCTGGGTGGGGATTTTTCCGTACTGGGTAACGAACCCGTAGCCAGCGTAGGTTTGGGAAGAACCTACGGGGTGGAGTTTTTATTCCAGAAAAAACTGACGCGTAATTTTTATGGTATCCTCGCCTGCACTTTCTACCGAAGCGAGTTTACCGGATTTGATGAAGAGGAATACATCGCCTCCACCTGGGATAACCGTACCCTGATCACCTTCACCGGTGGCTATAAATTCGGTGATAACTGGGAAGTGAGCGCCAGGGTAAGGTATCTGGGGGAAACCCCGTTCGCTCCGGTGGATCAGGAAGCTACACTGGCCAATTATCCGGCTATTATCCGCGATTTCTCACAGCTCGGCACTGTCAAGCTGGACCCTTTCAATCAAACCGATCTGAGGATCGATAAAAAGTGGAATCTAAAAGGCTTCACATTGGATGTTTTTCTTGAATTACAGAACGTATTGGCTCAGGAGATCCCTCAGGAGCCTGAATTTGGACTGGTACGGGATGACAACGGTAATATTACCGAGCCAAGAACTCTGACACAGATCGAAAACATAGATAACAGCAGTGTGCTACCCGTCCTTGGATTGGTGATAGATTTTTAGTGGATGTGCACTAAAGCCTACTTTTTTATCGCAGCTACTTCTTTCACGGTGACCATAGCATCACTGCTGTTACCCCATGAATTGAGGATAAAATTCATTACATCTGCCACTTCCTCATCGGTCAGGCCCATGGGTGACATGATACTGTTATAGGTAACACCGTTCACCACTACCTCTCCGGTTTGCCCGTACTTAACGGCCCTTATACTGGCTTCCCTGTTCTGCATGAGGTAGTCCGAGCCGGCCAGAGGCGGAAAAGCGGATTTTACTCCCTCACCAGAGGGTAAATGACACCTTGTACAGAAGTCCTCGTAAATAATATCTCCCCGCCGGATACTTTCTTCCAAAGCAGAAGGCTGAGCAGAGCCGCCATTCAATCGTTTCGTTTGGGGTTTAAAGCCTTGCAATAGCAGCATGCTGCCGAACAAAATGAGCATGCATATTAAAATGAAAGTAGGTCTCTTCATGATTTTGGAATGATCTTAACAATACCCTTGCCTTCCACGGCTACATAAATATATCCATCCGGGCCCTGCCGTACATTGCGTACTCTGCCAATATCCGGAAGGAGCTTTTCACGGTAGACCACCTGGTCATTCTCGATGACACAACGTTCAAGGTACTGGAATACCAGTGACCCTACCAGCAGATTACCTTTCCAGTCCGGGTAAAGGTCAGAAGTGACAAAAGTCATACCACTGGGAGCTATGGAAGGAACCCAATAGTAAAACGGTTGCTCCATTCCGGGCTTTGCTGTGTGCTCTGTGATACTGGTCCCACTGTAATTGATACCGTAGGTGATCCTGGGCCAGCCATAGTTTTTACCTTCTGCTATGACATTGATCTCATCACCCCCTCGTGGTCCATGTTCATGTACCCATATTTGTCCCGTGTCAGGATGTCTTGCCATACCCTGTGGATTTCTGTGGCCATAGCTGAATATAGCTTTTTTGGCATTGGGTTCATTGACAAAGGGATTATCATCGGGTATGGTACCGTCATCATGTATCCGGTAGATCTTACCCCCATCACGGGTTATATCCTGTGGATTAACATCACGGTTATAGCGATCACCGATGGAGAAGTATAGCATGCCTTGTTCATCGAACTCCATACGTGAGCCAAAATGGGCCCCACGTGTTGTATTGGGAACTGCTTTGTACAAAAGCTCCTGATCTGCCAGTCGGTCACCCTCCAGCCGGGCGCGTATAATAGCTGTATTGCCACCGCTGCCTTCTCCCTCCTGTGAAGAATAGGACAGGTAGATCCAGCCGTTGTTCTCATAATCCGGATGCAATTCCAGATCCATAAGGCCACCTTGCCCCCTCACATAAACCTCCGGCGGATCACTGATATTCGTTTTTACCCCATTCCTGAAATGGATCAGCTCACCCGTTTTTTCTGAGACCAGTATACTGCCATCAGGCAGAAATGCCATACCCCAGGGAATACTCAGGTCCGGAACTACTACTTCACTTGTATAGTTGACCTTTTCCGGTGTTACCAATTCCGGGGTGTTCGTTTTGGCTCCTTTCTGATGCTGCGCACAGGCAATCAGTGCACTAAAGCCCAGCAAACATATCGTAGATACTGCTTTCATCCTGGTATCATTAATTCCAGCACTAATTACCTTCTTTTCCCTCAATCCTGCAGTATCCGGCCTGAAGTATTACTGTATTTTTTTACAAGAGGTCATTTTTCTTCAGCTCTTCACGTAATTGCCCCCATGAGGGGTTTTTAAGATATTTACCCGCGAGCTTCACAACAGGAAATTTCAGTTCTCCGTTATACTGTGCTTTAATTTCCTCTGCCGCCTGCTCATCGGTCTCTACATTGAAATATTCAAAATCCACCCATGCAGACTGCAGACCGTTTTTTAAGGCCGAAGACTTCAGGCACCAGTCCGTACCGTAAAGAGCTAGATCGCTTCCTTCCATATTTTTCGTTTCAGTTTGTTCGCTATAGGGGCTATCTGTTCCAGATTATTCAGCAAAAACGGGGTAAGGGCCATAGTAAGAATGGAAACTGACAGGAATATCTGATAGTTAAGCTCAGAAATGAGTTTATAGTCCATTCCGTATTTTGAAAGCAGGAATGAAAACTCCCCGATCTGGGCAAGGGCCAGGCCAACCGTCAGCGCTGTTTTGGCAGGCAATTTCAGAGCCAGTGTGGCTAATGTACCTGTTGCTATTTTCACAAACAGGATAAAGACAAACCAGAAAATCACCATAAAAAATTCGTCAATGAATATGCGATAATCCAAAAGCATACCCATGGAGATAAAGAAGAAGCTGATAAAAACGTAGCGGAAGGGTAAGAAACATGAAATAGCCAGGCGATTATAATCGGTTTCCGCTATGATAAGCCCGGCTATAAATGCTCCCAGCGCAAGCGAAAGCCCCAGCCATGAGGTAAGCAGGGCTATGCCCGTAACAATGAAAATAGTGGTAAGCAGAAAAACTTCCTGGCTTTGTATTTTCATGATCTGGTACAGAAATTTAGGGATAACCCAGCGTGCCAGTACCCATGCAAAAACACCAATCCCGGCCAGCTTTAATATCAGTAGTCCTATCTGCAACAAGGGATTTTCTCCTTCACCGGCCAGAATGGGTGTAAAAAGCATAAGCGGAACGATCACAATATCCTGAAAAAGCAAAACAGCCAGCACTACCTTACCGTAGTTGGTATTCAGCTTCACCCGATCCTGCAATGTCTTGATGACAATAGCCGTACTGCTCAAGGCGATCACAAAACCCCAGAATACACTTTCCGGAATGCTTCTACCCATACAGAACATTAAAAAGGCCGTCAGAAAAATGGTGAGTAATACCTGAAGGGCGCCCCCAAGCAATACATACTTCTTTATCTTTTTTAGATTGGTAAAAGAGAATTCAAGCCCAACGGTAAACAGTAGCAGGATCACTCCAATTTCTGCATAAACCTCCACCTCATGTGCCTCGCTGAGAATAGAGGTGGTATTGGGACTCAGCAGGATCCCCGTAAGTAAATACCCGATAAGGTGAGGTATCTTAAAGAAATTACACAAAATGATCACCAGCACGGTGACTCCGAAAAGAATGAATATATTCAGTAAAATATGCAGGTCCATGGATAGCTACAGTTTGGAAAGATGGTGTGACCTCGGCCGCTTATAAAAGTTTGAGCAGTTCCTCCGCCGAAAGTTCCCTCGTATACAGTTTTTCATCAGGCTGCATGATCCTTGTTCCTGAAAGATCACCTATGAACACGGCGTCAAATCCTGTGTCATCCAGCAATCCCTCTATGGTTGCGCGGGCAGTTTCATTGCTCGCCGCAAATGGTATGGCCATTTTATTTTCTCCGGCAAAGGCCCGTTTCCCCAGAGTGACATAATAGATGGTATTGAAGGCCTTAACAACCGAATCCGTATTGAAATGACTGGCTGTCCACTCTGTTTCCAGCAGGCCCAGCTCTGCCATTTCTCTACCCGGCTGATCCCCATCCCTGCCCGGATAATAGTTGTTGGTATCGATCAGCACTTTACCGTGGAGATCGCCTGTGTTCTCCTTTAGCTCAGGAGTTTTACCAAAAGGGATGGACAATAAAATGACTTCCCCGAATTGCGCGGCCTCACCTACCGTACCTGCCTGTGCAAGATCACCCGCGTTGGCGACAAGGTCCCTGAGCTGTTCGGGATGACGCGAACTGAACATCACCTCATGACCGGCCCGGGCAAAATGCCTGCCTAGGGTACCACCGATATTACCTGATCCAATAATACCAATTTTGAATTTCCTGTCCGACATAGAACTATAATTGAATTGATCTTAATTATGTTCCTGACAATTTCCGGAAATCTCTCTTTACCATATTTCAGGTAATATTCCGTCCTCCACTTATGTCAAGGGTATCTCCGGTAATATAGTCATTGGCCATCAAAAAAACAGCCGCACGACCTATATCACTAATTGTACCTATCCTGTGCAAGGGATTCTTATTCTTCTCTGCGGCAAACAGATCCTCCCGCTCTTTTTCATCCATAAAGTCCCAAAGCGGACTGTCGATCATGCCGGGCCGGATATTGTTCACCCGGATGGGTGCCAGTTCAAGAGCCAGAGCTTCGGTCAGGCCTTCCAAAGCAGCATAGGCACCTGTAACCAGTGTAGCTTTACCATCAGGCTTTACGGCGAACCCTCCTGTAAGAAAGGTCACCGAGCCCGATGTGGATATTTTAGGCAAGAGTATCTTCACCGTCATCAGCGAACTCCATACTTTGCCATACAGATAGGACTTTTTAATATCAAAATCCAGATCTGTTAGCCGATTGGTACCTCCCGGTGATGCTGTAATAAACAAATGATCAATGGTATCCAATTGATCTGCCAGGTTGCGCAGGGATTGTTCATTGAGGATATCAGCAACTGCTCCGAAAGACGTACCTCCCAGGGAAGCAACCGCTCTGTCCGTCTTTTCCTTCGTAGAGCCGACTATGGTCACCTGTGCGCCACATCGAAGCGCTTCTTCAGCAGCGCCATATCCCATGCCGCTACTGCCTCCTGCAATTACTACATGCTGTCCTTCAAGTTGCTGATGCATCATCATAAATTTGCCAAATTTAATACTCACGAAATTTCTGCCTCTCGGTCTGCAGAGAGTTATATACCGGCAGCATTTTCAATGTCTTGTCATCGTATTTTGACCTTAGTACCGCATCTGATTTTCATCTGATGCTAGGCTTTGTACTTTTTGACAAGTTTCGGATCGGGGTCCATTCCCAGCCCAACCTCCTTCGGACTGTCTACATAGCCGTCTTTCATAGGGAATGCTGCCAGTGCGGGATTAAAGTCACGCGCCTTGGCGGGATAAGTTTCCAGTATCAGTGAGTTGGGAATAGAGGCTAGCGCATGAATGTTCATATGGGCATAGCCATGAGGCGCTATCTGAATGTGGAATGCTGAACATAAAGCAGCTATCTTCCTCATTTCCGTCAGTCCGCCCCCCTTGATGGAATCAATATTGACAATATCGCAGGAATGGTTCTCCACCAGGTCACGCGCACCCCAGCGTGTATATTCATTTTCGCCGGCTACAATGGGAATATCCAACTCCTCACGTACTTCTGCATTTCCACGCCAGTCATCCGGCGCCACCGGTTCCTCAAACCAGTAGAGGTCCAGATCTTCTACCATACGCCCAAAACGGATGGCCTCATAAGCTGAACTGTAGCCGTTATTGGCATCCACCATTACCCTTGCATCCTTGCCGAGGGCATTCACTACTGCTCTTGTACGTTCGGCATCCGCTCTGGCATCAAGATAACCGATCTTCATTTTGACCACTTTGTATCCTTCCTTTACGTAATCTTCCATCTCTTTTACCAGCTCGGGAATACCCTTGCCCTCTGCATAGTATCCTCCTGCGGCATAAACGGGTATGGTTTCCCTATACGTTCCCAATACCTTGTGCACAGGTAATTGCAGCGCCTTCCCCACAATATCCCAAACACAAAGGTCCACACTGCCTATGGCATGGATCTCCTTGCCTTTAGCCACTGGCTTCCGGTTATGGAAAAACATATGATGCCATATCTGTTCCGTATTCATGAGATTCATCCCACGGATCTTTTGTACAAAAGCCAGCACGTCCTTATCCGCTCCCTTGGTGACTGAATATCCCGTTATCCCCTCATTGGTGGTGATTTTTAAAAAGGTGGTAGAGGGGTATCCTCCCCCTGATCTTTTTATGGCATTCCATGTAAGGGGCGTTTTTTTTTCGAACCTGAGCCTGACGAGTTCTACATCCTTCACACTTATATAAGATAATGCATCTTTTGCCTGACGCTTCTTCGCAGGATCAACCTGAGACAGGAAGCGGTTGCCTGCCATGGCCGGTAGGGCAGCCATGGTTGTGACCGTAGCAGCTGTTTTTTTGAGAAATTTTCTTCTTACTGTCATGATATAACTTTTCTATAGTTAGAAGACGTTTTGTCTGATCTTATCCCTTATCAACTGGCTATTACCTACAAAAACAAATAATTACCATCCATCAGCATGGTAATTTCCATAAAAACAGAACCATTGGGATTCCGTTCGTGCGTTAGCGGCCATCCCGATCTTTGTTCTATGAAGAAAAGGGATGGCCGCTATTCAGATCCTATTCCACACCTGCCGGCGGTGCATCACTAAAACTAGCCTTGGGATAGGATTCCGGCTTCAGCCCTACCTTCGCCCCACCTGTAAGCATCGACTGCATGCCCGGTATGAAAAATGTGTAGGGAAACTCCAGGTCAGGCGCACTTACTTCGTCCAGTTTCAGCATCAATTCCGACGGGATCTCAAAATCAAGTGCCCGCGTAGTTTGCTCGAGTTGAGACAGTTTGGTTGCTCCAAGGATCACGCTTGCAACACCCGGACGATTGGCCACCCAGTTGATCGCCACGGAAGCCATGGGCTGCTCAATTTCATTCGCCACTGCTTCGAGGGCACTTACTATTTTCCAGTTCCTGTCGGTAAACTTGGCAAATGCAGGGTTACCTGAATCCGCCAGCGCCGCCAGACGGCCCTCTCCTTCTACTTTGTTTTCGGAGGGTTTGTATTTCCCGGATAGCAGCCCACTGGCCAGCGGGCTCCACACCATGACACCCATGCCGGTCGTCTGTCCCAGATCAATGTATTCCTTTTCAATGTTCCTTTCTGCAAGAGAATACTCCATTTGCAGTGCTGAAACGGGCTCGTAATTTCTCCATTCGGCCAACGTCTGGGCTCTGGAAGCATACCACGCCGGTACATCCGAGAGTCCTACATGCCTGATCTTACCGGCAGTGACCAGATCATCCAGCGTACGCATAACTTCTTCCGGCCGGGTGAGAGAGTCCCATGCGTGTAGAAAATAGAGATCGATGTAGTCCGTACCCAGTCTTTCAAGGGAGCCTTCAACGGCCCTGAGGATATTTTTACGACCATTTCCTCCTGCATTGGGATTACCGGGCTCCGCATTAAAACTGAATTTGGTAGCGATCACTATTTTATCCCTGAGCCCCCTTTCTCTGACAAACTCACCCAGCCATTTTTCACTGGTCCCGTTGGTGTACATATCAGCAGTATCAATGAAGTTACCACCAGCATCCACATAGTGATCAAAAAGTTCCCTGGCTCCGGCTTTTTCAGCTCCCCAGCCCCATTCCGAGCCGAAGGTCATGGCACCCAGGGCCAGTCGGCTCACTCTGAGCCCTGATCTCCCGAGTGTGTAATATTCGTTTAGTGACATTTTAATGTTGGTTTAGATGTTGACTGATTTTATTTGGAATTTTATTGCAGGGTCTTGTTGAAGTGTGTAGCCATTAGCGCTATGGATTGACTCACCTGCTCCGGCTGATAGTAGAAATCCAACTGGCCTCCTTCCAACCATACCAGCTCCTTCTCACCCTGAAGTTTTGTATAGAATTCCTCTCCTGCAGCAGGAGTAGCCGCGTTTTTCGATGTAATGATCAGTGTCGGGATCGTGATCTGCTCCGCGGCGCTCACCGGCCGGTAGGTCAGCCACGGTTCCCAGCTGGTCAGCGCAAATTTGTCATGGGACCAATTCGGCACCTTACCCAGGTTCTCATCGAGATAATACGCAAACGGTCCATACATGGCGGCAGAGGGATCCGTATCGCTGATGGCCGGAATATAGGACATAACACCTTCTGTTTCATACTTTTGACTGGCTGTACGACTCTTACTGATCCTGTCGTCAATACCTTCCGCACCACCATAAAAGGCGTTCACCACTTCATCGGTATTGAACCATGGTACTACCGCCGCGAAAGACCTGAAGTTGTTGTCCTTCGCTATTGCTTCAGCCATGTAGCCTCCACTGGCACATACTGCCATTCCGCCGGTTTTCCCCCCATCGATCATAGGCAAGGACTGCAGGTATTTCATGGCATTCATAAAGTCTATGGTTTTGGCCTCCGGAATTTCCACGAAGCGGGGTTCTCCACTACTTTCACCATAGAAACGATGGTCGAATGCCAGGGCGGCAAAGCCTTCTTTTGCCAGCCTTTCAGCATACAGACCAGCCATTTGCTCTTTTACTGTGGTCCAGCTTCCTCCTACAATGATGCCCGGAAGTTTATCGCCTTCCTTGTAGGAATCCGGCAAATAGAGATGACCTACCAGCTTTTCTCCCGCACTTGCAAAAGTAATGTTGTTTTGGCCTGGTCGAAACTGCGGCCCCTCGGGAGTTCCATCGTTTTCAGCTACCGATCCCTGATTTTCAGTTTTCAGGTTACAGCTGGCCATAAGAGTGGCTGAAAGTAAGGTTAAGATTATCTTTTTCATGATCTTAAGTTTTTTATTCAGTTTTTGTTGACATTGAAATTTTCCTGTAACGCTTTTCCAAAGGCTTCCTGAAGTATGATAGGATTGAAGTACTCTGTGAATGTCCTGATCTTGCCATTCTCCAGCTCAAAAAGTCCGATGTAGGTATTGTTGTACTCTCCTCCACCTTCCAGTGAAATGATGCCTTCATACTGCACCAGTACTTTATCAGGATCATGCATAGGGAGGATCTTCCTGGGAAAACGCATGCTGGTATAATTATCCGGCAACCCCTTATACTGGTTGTAAATAGCGTCTCTGCCGGTCAGCTCTTTAGGGAAACCCACCGGAGAAAAAGGCATGATCTGTTTCCCATCTTCCGCCCAAAGAGTGATCCACTCCTCAATGTTCAGTTGTTCCAGCTTCACAAAGAACTGATCTACGACCTCCACATTTTGTTTTCTGATATTCTCCTGCGGTTGTGCCAGAGCCAATGTTACCAAGGTAACTGCCATTGTTATTAGTCCAATAGTTTTCATGATCATTTTGTTCGCGTGTTTTTAACATTTTCCTGCGCTTTTCTTGGAAGGTCCATATTACCGTCCATATACTTTAGGTTGAACTTCATACGGTCCGTCTTCCACCCATTGTTGGTTTGGATCAAATGGTGCTCATAGGTACCTACGACCGTCCAAAGATCCTCCCCGTCCTCTACGTCGAGATAGTGCTGAGCAGTGCCATAATGATGTACAGTCGCTTCCCTGCCATGGATCGATACTCTGAAGTTACTGATGGCATGTTGGGTGAATTGAAAGCCTGGCAGAATGGCTTTCCAACTCTCTGTGATCTGTTTCGGCGAAAGAGTAGAGGGTTCACCTCCGGCCATGGAGGTGTAATCCAGCAGTACCTGTCCGGCAAAAGCATTCTCCACCACTTGCCAGTCCCGCTCATCCGTACCTACAAAAATGCTGGTGACTACTTCCTGAACCGCCTGTTTTTCTGCAACGAGTGTTTTCATATCCTTTGATTTTTGTTGTGCCCAACCTTGTGAAAAGGCCAGCAGGGTAAATAGTATGATGTGTAATGTTTTCATGATCCGGTGTTTTTTGATTACAATACAAAGAACGGTGATCACGGCTCTGCAGAATTGGACTCATTTCCGGTTTACCAGGACAGATTTCGGGAACTTGTGGGGTAGTTGATGGTTGATGGTAATTAGTTGATGGGGCAAAAGGGGGTGAGTGGAACAAAGTCTGGTTGGTGTGAAGGCCCCAGACTGATCTCTATTACCTTGATTTACGGTAAGCCGCAGGTGAAACCCCTGTAATCTTCTTAAAAAGGCGATTGAAATAAGAGACATCCTGAAATCCCAGTTGCCAAGCTATTTCCTTGATCTGAAGACCCGTGGATCTGAGCAGTTTTTGAGCTTCCTTGATGAGTTGTGAGTTGATATATTCTGTAGGTGTCATACCCAGATCCTTTCTTATGGTATCCGCCAGATGCTTTGGAGTAATAAAAAGTTTGTCCGCACACCCACTCACCGATAGTGGTTCGTGGCTGATATTTAAAACCATGGCGGACAGCTGATTATGTACGAGTTCCTGAAACCTCTCGCTCAGGGAGGAATTCTTTTCGATTTTGCTACGATCGGCTATCTCCCTGTGGTAAAACTGCACGCAAAAGGCGAGGATATTATTCAGATAGGATTTGACGATAGGTTTGTTGTATGGAGTAGGATGTGTATACTCATGTTCCATACGCTTCATAATATCCAGTATCATTTCTGCTTCCTCTTTTTGCAATCTGATCGCCGGAGTATAGGCCTGGAAATAGGGTAAGTCGCGGAGACGGTTGCAGCCATCTACACGAACAGTATAAAAACTTTCATCAACACAGATGTAAAACCCCTTCCAGTTCTGTGGTACATCCCAGTAAATGATCTGACCCGGCAGATTGAAAAACAGTGTAAAATTATCCAGGTTATGGTCTTTACCATCAGAATTCACCCTTCCCCCTCCCGATTCAAGTAATGCGATCTGAAAAAAAGGAATACGGAAAGGATCCATTTTCAGCTTCACGGTCTTCATGTTGTTTTCAAAGTCACGAACATCGAAATCTGTGTACCTGGGCGTAGGTATGTTGATCCTGAAGTTGTACTCTTCAATGGACCGAAAGAGTGGTATGGAGGATTGGAATGATTTCAAGATAATCCGGCCGTCAATTTTGAATTTTTATTTTGACCCTGCCAAGGCTGACTGGTAATCAATGCTTTATCCGGAACTGGTCAAAGCCGATAACATCACCATTTTCGACATGCACCTTTTCCACTACCGACTGTGGCGGTCCCTGCCTGCACCAGTCCACGAGGGCGTCCAATTGTTCGGTGGTCCCTTCTGCCTCCATATAAACTGACCCGTTCCGCTGATTTTTAACAAATCCTGTCACGCCCAGCTCACGCGCTTTTTCCCGGGTAGAGGCGCGATAAAATACCCCCTGCACCCTGCCCGTGACTGTTATGTTATAGTGTCTGATCATTGGCCTGCTCCATGATCCCTACTCCATTGGAGGTACCTATTCTGTCGGCTCCGGCATTGATCATTTCCATAGCCTGCTCATAGGTTTTGATGCCTCCTGAAGCTTTTATACCGACATTGGAAGGAAGCACCTCACGCATTAGCCTGATATCATCAACCTGAGCTCCGGAAGACGCAAACCCCGTAGAGGTCTTGACATAATCCACCCCGGCATCAGCGCATATCCGGCAGAGCTGCCTGATCTCTTCCTCCCCGAGGTAGGCCGTTTCAATGATCACCTTGATCAGCTTATAATGATCGTGTACCAGCTTGCTGCATTTCGCCACCTCTATTTTGGGCCAGTTCATCCCATCCTTAAACGCTGACACATTGAGCACCAGATCCAGTTCATCAGCCCCGTCACGCAGCGCCAGTCTGATCTCTTCCATTTTAGTTTCGGTCATCTGGTATCCCAGAGGAAAACCGATTACCGTTACCAGCTGAACATCGGCTTCAGCAATTTCACGTTTAGCGCGTTTTGCCCAGAAGGGGGGTATACATACTCCTGCAAACTGATGTTTCACACCTTGTCTCACCAGAAGGTCAACGTCCTTACCAGTGATCGTGGGTTTCAGGTGTGTATGCTCTATAAACCTGTTGATATGCCGCATGCCTGAATATAGCCGATCAGCCGGATTGTATCAAAGCATATGAAAGATAAAATGAAGATATAACGCTCAATACTCCTTGGCCAGGTTAACGAAGCAGCATCAATGAACAATTCCACATTCCTTACAGAACTTGCGTTTGCCTACAGGCCGCTTTTTAGGTTTTCGTTTGTGACCAAAGTAGGAAGGATCGGAGTACTGTGGTTTTAACATTGCCCTGGCCATTTTTCTGTCTTCTTTTGCATTGGCCTGCATACGTTTTTCAAATTCCTTCATCTTTCTGTCCAGCTTTCGATTGAATCTGGCATTGAAGGATTTTTTCTTACTCTTTTTTAACTGCTTTACCTGGGCCTTCTCTTCCTTCGCAGTGTAGGGTTCGAATGCATTGGAACGCTGAGCACCTTTTTCCTTTTCAGATTGTGCAAAGGCTGAGGAGGAGGCAAAGACAAGAACCGAGCCTATCAGGATCAATAATCGCATAGCACTTTTTCTATTTAACTCAAAAGTACGCTAAAAATTGTCTTTGGAACAGACTTAACTCAGCCACAGCTAAGGAACTGACCTTAAGGAGTTTGATTATATGTCCGGTATTTCAAAAGATCAGGCTGCTTTGTTCGCCTCCACCTCCTGATCAACGCGATTTGGCCTGCAGCATAGTCTGCTGTCTTCTGAAAACCCATGGTGTGGTAGGATTTTCCGATATCCAGAGGCCCTTTTTGGCTCTTTTAGCCCTGGCCTGGATAGAAACAAGCACAGGATCCTTTTTGCGTTCTTTTACCATGGCCCATCCATTTTCCAGCAGGAGTTTGTCAACCGGCTCACCATTTTTTAAATTGATCTCAGCAAGTTTGTTCCCAAAAAAGTCCTTTCCCCTGAATTCTACTGTCACTTTCTTCTTCAGGAGTAACTTTTCGGAGAATTTCCTTGCCTCCTCACCGTGCTCCTGAGCCAGTTCGGGAGCGTCCACATCACTTAACATCACCTTTACAATTTCCTTGTCCGGATCGACTATTTCAAAGGTATTGCCGTCAATAACATTAATGATTCTGGAGGAGAATTCCTGGGCATGCAGAGCAGGTATGCTCAGCAATAAGCCAACTATATAAACCGCTTTCATAGACACACACTTTTCAAGTGTATACCTGATCATACCCTAAAAGAAACCACACATGTAAGGTTTTTGCGAAAAACGACGGAGGTTAATTGTTGTTCGTCGAGGGTGATTGGTTAATAGTGAGTTTAACCAATAATTATCCAAAAACCATAGGAAGGCACCCTTATTTGCAATACTGATCCAGGAAATAGGAGGTTTTCGCGTCCCCAAGTTCCAGCGCCTTTTGCCAGCTTTCACAGGCCGGTGTGGTCTGGTCCAGCCGGTAATGGATATTGCCCAGCATTTTATAGAAGGATGCATTGGAATTCTCCAGCTCTATCGCCTTTTGAATAGGTTCCAGCGCACCGCCGATGTCACCCACAGCCATTCTTACATTAGCAAGATCATAGTGGGCCTGGGCATCGTCCGGTTTTAGCTGTATTACCTTCCGGTAGTCCGAAATGGCTCCTTCATAGTCTTCAGCTTCTTCTTTAAGATAGGCCCTGTTGTAGTAGGCATTGGGATTGTTTGGTTCTACCTGTATGGCCTTATCCAGATCGCCAAGCGCCGCCCGTGAGTTGCCAAGGTAGAGATTAGCCCGCGAACGGTCCACATACAGCGAAGCTGTTGTACTGCCTTCCCTCAATACCTTATCAATGTCCTTAATGGCAGCTTCGTAATCTTCATTCTCTATCAATGACCTTGCGCGATGCTGATACAGGTCCACACCTTTTTTGCCAAGCTCTATGGCCTTATCATAATAGCTCAGCGCCCTAACGTAATCCTCCAGGGCAAAGTAGGATTCTCCCAGATAAAAGGTTACTTCCGGATCCTTCTCTTCTTCCATTTTCTCAAACCTGCTCAGGCTTTCGATCGCCTTTTCGTAATTCCCCATTCTGTAATAGGTCTCACCCCGGTTTTGCCATGCTTTGGTATAGGTATCGTCCGTATCAATGGCCTTGTCAAAGTCTGCAATGGCCTGATCATACTGCTCCAGAAGCTGCCGGGCCTTTCCCCGGTTATTGTAGATAATAGCTGTGCCAATACCCCTGGAAACCGCCTGGTCGTAGTCATTTATGGCGCTTTCATAATTCTTCAGCCTGAACTTTGCATTGCCACGATGGTAATAAGCAGAGCCATAATCCGCATTTGCCTGTATAGCCCTGTTCAAAACGGAAACAGCTCCTTCAAAATCCTTTCCCTCATACATGGCATGTCCCAGATTGTGCAGGGTCTCGGCGTCATTTACTCCCATGTCGATGGCCCGTTTCAGATCATTCAATGCGCCTGCATAGTTTTCAAGGCTATATTTCGCATTACCCAGATGTTTCAGTGTTTCATCATCTGCCAGGCTGGATTTTGCTGCCTTTTCGAGGTCCGGGATGGCATTCTCATAATCTCCGGTTAGGTACAGTGCGTTGCCGGCCCCATAGTAAAGCAGATCGTCATTCGAGCCTAATGAACGCGCTTTCGTAAGATCTGCCAATGCTCCTGGGTGGTCTCCGGTCCTGAATCGGGAAACTCCCAGGTACAGATGTTCTTCTTTAGCCCCTTTGCCTGCTGCAACTACCTTACTGAGATCATCGATCGCTGCCTGATAGTTTTTAAGTTCGTAGTTTGCCGCACCCCTGTTACGCAAGGCCACAGGGTAGTCAGGTTTGACCTCCAGGGCCTTGTTGTAGTCAGCCACAGCTCCTTCCATATCATTGCGAAGCGCCCTGGCTTTTCCACGATTGTTGTATACGATCTCATCATTCGCTCCAGCGGAAATGGCCGAATTATAGGATCCGATGGCTGCATCATAGTCCTCCAGTCTGAACTGGGCATTACCCAGGTTATAAAATACAAGCTGATCACCCGCCCCCTTGTCCACTGCTTGCTTAAGAAAATCTGCTGCAGGCTCATATGCTTTCAACTCATAGTGTGATATACCTATTTTGGAAAGTATTTCTGCAGAGCCGGTTCCGGAAGCATTTACGCGGGTAAGGTCTTCCAGTGCTCCCTTATAGTTTTTCAGCTCATACTTAGACAGTCCTCTTTTTTCAAAAACCTCACTGGACTTCACTCCATATGTTTCGGCTTTATCCAAATAGCCGGCGGTGCCTTTGAAATCCTTCTCGTCATAACTGATAAACCCGCGATAGAGGTATATGTCACCTACCTTAATGTCTTCCTTGATAGCGCGATCGAGATAGGTTTTTGCCTTATCCGTTTCTCCAAGATTGTAATAGGAAAGGGCCAGCATTTTTATGATCGGTTTGGTCATGCCGGAGGCCTCTTTTGCCTTGTCCAGATCGGAGGCTGCGCCTGCATAATCCTTTAAATCAAATTTTAATTCACCTCTGTTAAGTAATGCCTTGCCATAGTCCGGCTTCAGCTCCAGTGCTTTGTCATAATCTGCAAGGGCACCCTGATTATCATCCGATAATACTTTGGCTTTTCCCCGGTTGTTAAAGATAATATGATCATCAGCCTGTAAGGCAACGGCCTTGTCATAGGACTGAATGGAGTTGGGGTAGTCCTGATTACGGAAGTAGACATCTCCCAGTATTTTGAAGGCGGAATAGTCAGATACTCCTGATGCTACGGCCTGTTTGAGATCTTCAAATGCTCCTTCCTGATCATTGGTGCTATAGCGGGCCATGCCTCGCATAAAATGGAGCTTTCCGCCACCACTTCCTTCTCCTTCAATGGCTTTGGTAAGGTAGTCACCGGCAGCTCCGTAATTTTTAGTCTCGTACGCTGAGGTACCCAGCATAATGTTAAGCTCTTTAAAAACAGACCCGGCTGCTTCCGCCTTCTGAAGGTAATTGAAAGCATCTTTATAATTCCCGGTCGTATACAACGAGACACCGAGCGGTTCGCTCAGCTCTTTATTCTCTGATCCTCTCTGGATCGCCGACCGCAGTTCCTTAATGGCTGCTTCATATTCTTTCAGATTATAGTGGGCCAACCCCAGTCTTTCGTAATCCTGTGCCTCCAAAGGGGAATTACCCTGCAACGCTTTCAGGTCTCCCTTCACACCTTCCCAGTTCCCGAGGGAATAATAGGCCTCTGCGCGGTTTGCCAGTGCCTTTTTGTAGTCAGCCTTTAGCTCCAATGCTTTTGTGTAATCCTCAACGGCCTCTTTTGACTTATTGAGGTTATATTTCGCCTTACCACGGTTGTTGAAGACTATGGGATCATCAGCCTTTAGTCCAAGGGCTTTGTCATAGTTCTCTACCGCTTTGTCGTACTCCTCCTTCTTAAAAAGGAGATTGGCCAGATAGCTGTAGGCTTCATAGTTGGCGACTCCGCTTTCTGCCGCCCTCTGGAGGTCAGGCAAGGCTTCATCTTCATTTTTCAGTTCATACCGCGCCAACCCTCTGTAAAGATATATATCATTGTGATTATTGCCTTTGTTGAGTGCCTCAGAGAGTGTGGTCTCCACGGCTGCATAATTCTTGTTTTGGAAGTACACCTTACCAAGGTTGATCAGCAGCTGCTCGTCTTCCACGCCGGCTCTTTGAGCTTGTTCATAATACAGTGCAGCCTTTTTCATATCTTCCTGCTGGTACCAGGCATTGCCAAGGTAAAGTTTCAGCAGGTGATTTTTGCTACCTCTTTGAATGGCCCCTTCCATGTCTTTGATCGCTTCGTCGGGTTTTCCCAGTTTGTAGATGGATATGGCCTTTCTCTCATAGTTTTCGGCGGTCACTTTCCCCTCTTTGATGAGCTGTTCATAATCAGCGGCTGACGCCTCCCAGCTTTCCATTTCATAACTGGCCTGTGCACGATTTTCCAGAGCCCTTATGTACGTATTATCTTCAGCAAGTGCCTTGTCATAATCACCAACTGCCCCCTTGAGATCCTTTAGATTGTACTTTGCCTTGCCTCTGTTATTGAAAAGGGAAGGGCTGGTAAAGCCTGATGACTCTGCCTTGTCATACCAGGTAATGGCATCCTTATAGCTCTCAAGCCTGAACTTTGAATTGGCCAGATGAAAAAACCCTTCAGATTCATTAAAGCCCATACCCACAGCTTTCTCCAGATCAGTGGATGCTCCTTTATAGTCCTTCAGTTCGTATTTGGTGAGTCCCCGATAGCCAAACAGCTCTGCATTATCGATCCGGGCTTTCACAGCCGCATCAAAATCGGACCGGGCCTCCTCCCATGCCTTGGTTTTGAAATAGGCTATGCCTCTTTTGAGATATACTTCCTTGTTGTCGAATTTGGAGTTGATGAGTTGTCCATAGTCCAGGATAGCGTTCTTGTATTCACCACTTTCCAGTTTTTCATTGGCTTTTTTGTAGGTAGCCAGTAGTGGATCTTCCTCCTGACCATACAAGGCAGATAGTCCTGAAATTAAAAAAATGAAAAGGAAGTTAAATATCTTTTCCATAATAGCTTAAAAAATTGACTATAGTAAAGTTATAAATTTTGATCAATATTTGTTTGAAGCATTACTTTTCATCCATCACTTGCATCATATCCAGCTGCTCGCTTTACCTCGCAAAACAGCAGGGACTCATATGATGGTTTAACACAGCATATGCATATCTGAATTAAGGCTTCATCCTCTATCTATACTCTGTCGAAGAGAATTGTAAATACGGCCCCATCCAAGTCCATCGTTATGCCGGGGCAAACTCAGTTTTATCAAAATTATTAACCCGCTTTTATTCTGTCCGGTAAGGATTGACTTTTCCTTAATTCCAGTATGGTATTACATCCACAGGTTAATGGAGGAAAGAGGAAATATATGTCATACTGATAGCGCTGTTATTTGTACTGGCAATATCTGATCTGATGGTAAGGGTAAGCAATGACGCCGTTAACTTTCTGAATTCTGCCATAGGCTGGCATGGGCACTGGATCAATCCGTCAGAATATTTCAACCAACTGAACGTGACCGGGAAGCTATTGTATGATCACTTCAATAGAAAGGGAAAGTCAACCGGAACCCGGGCATTCCAGGTTTTTGAATACAATTACACTTGGGTGACAGAAAACGAAGTGAGGCTTCCGGACCAGAAATCCGGAAGCCTTATTTTAATGTTGTACTATATATGGATCACCTCATCGTACGCGGCGGCAGCGGCTTCCATTACAGCCTCTGACATGGTAGGGTGGGGATGAACGGATTTAATGATCTCATGACCGGTGGTCTCCAGTTTCCTGGCGGAAACTACCTCTGCGATCATTTCAGTTACATTGTAGCCTATCATGTGAGCGCCAAGCCATTCTCCGTATTTAGCGTCAAAGATCACTTTTACGAAACCATCCTTTGCACCGGCAGCACTGGCCTTACCAGACGCCGAGAACGGAAATTTACCTACTTTAACATCATATCCTGCCTCTTTGGCCTGTGCTTCGGTATACCCCACAGATGCTATTTCAGGGCTGCAGTAGGTGCAGCCCGGCACGTTGTTGTAATCCAACGGCTCCGGATTTTGACCAGCGATTTTTTCTACACATATAATGCCCTCGGCTGAGGCCACATGTGCCAAAGCAGGTCCATGAACGATGTCACCAATGGCGTAGATACCGGGTATGTTGGTTTTGTAAAAATCATCCACCACCACTTTGCCTTTATCTGTAGCTACTCCTACTTCTTCCAAGCCTATACCTTCTATATTGGTGGCAATACCCACAGCGGAAAGTACAATATCACAATCCAGTACCTCTTCTCCTTTAGCCGTTTTAACGGTAACCTTACACCCTTTTCCCTTGGTATCTACTTTGGTCACTTCTGAGCTGGTCATGATTTTCATGCCGGCCTTCTTGAAGTTTCTTTCCAGCGCCTTTGACACCTCTTCGTCTTCCACAGGGACAATCCTTGGTAAAAACTCCACGACAGTCACTTCTACCCCGATGGTACTATAGAAATAGGCAAACTCTACACCAATGGCTCCGGAACCCACGATCACCATTTTCTTTGGGATCTTGTCCAGCACCATAGCTTTTCTGTAACCTATGATCTTCTTATCATCAATAGGCATAGAGGGTAATTCTCTTGATCTGCCTCCTGTGGCGACTATGATATGATCTGCTTCATAGGTTTCCGCTTTCCCATCCTCTGCAGTCACCTCCAGCTTCTTTCCTGCTTTTAGCTTACCAAAGCCCATGATCACATCGATCTTGTTCTTTTTCATTAAAAACTGAACGCCCTTGCTCATACCATCCGCTACGGAGCGGCTTCTTTTCACCATACCGTCAAAATCCACAGCAGCATCTTTTACCGTAATACCGTAATCCTGTGCGTGGGAGATGTATTCAAAAACATTGGCACTTTTCAGGAGAGCCTTGGTAGGAATACATCCCCAGTTCAGACAGATACCACCCAATGATTCCTTTTCTACCACCGCCACTTTCAATCCAAGCTGGGAGGCCCTAATAGCAGCTACATATCCACCGGGACCCGTGCCCAGTACTATCAGATCATATTTTTTAGCCATACCTGTTCGTTTATAGTCTTAATTTGTAGGACTGCAAATTTAGACGAAAAGGTCAGACTAAAAAACTGAAGGAAAGTGGGTATAACTTTGCTGTTCCTTGCTGATGATCCGGGTCTTTTCCTGGCATCTGACAGTATGCCAGAAACGGACATTTTTTATGGTTCGAATCACGGGATATCCCAATGCAATAGCTACCAGTAGTAATGCTATCCTTTTTTGCCAGTTCCGACGCAGCGATGAAACGAAGGTTTTTACAGCCGCATAAAGCAAAATAAACAACATAGGGTATATCGGACTAAGGTATCTTTCTCCATCACCTGGGATAATTGGAACCACAATATGCATACATAGAATGTATATCACAATTACCAGAGTCCATGCCAAATGGTATTTTTCATGAGGTATCTTCCTATAGTACAGGACGACAACCGCTATCACACAGATTATCAGTAAGGAAATACGTAAATGATAGGGGATCATAATTGGAAGGAAATAACTGGTAAGAGCATCCGTTAGCACTATCATGTTATTGTAATACTTGTCAATCTTTACAGACCAATCTGACTGGCTGATTTCACCAAATCTCAAAACGAACGATTCCGGTTTAAAAATGTGCCAAATCAATGAAGTCAAAAAAGCAAAAGGGGCGGATAGGATGACTCTTTTTCTACGTTCCCCATCAGAAGAAATAAAAAAAAGCGCCACAAAAATCCCGAGAACGATAAAGAGCCCTGCATGTCTTATTAAAATCAATGCGTTTGACAAAAGAAGTATTGGGAGTAAACCCGTACTTTTCTGGTGATCAAGGTAGTTCTTTACTCCCAGAAACAATGCCAGAACTATTGGGTTTGCTATGGGCTCTGTCCAAAGAAAACCATGAAACTCATACAGTGGCGTGGCCATGCAAATGAAGAGAAAAAGCAGTATTCCATCATTTTTCCCGCCAGATTCCATTAGAACTACCCTGGCCAAAAGGCCCAGATACAGTGTGAAACAAAATACATTCACCCAGATCATACCTTCCGGTGAAAAGAGAGAGATAACAAGGGGGAACAAAGGGGGTTTCGCCTTTAAAAAGGGGGAGTTTTCAAGGCCCTCCCAACCATGCTTAATTATATCATTGCTGATTTCAATATAAGCCCTTGAATCATAGGTAAGACCCAACCCACACCAGATGGAATAAATCAGGAGTCCGGTAGAAAGTAGCTGGAAGAATATATATTTGTAAGCCATTTGGTATGGATCATAATTTTTAACCGACGATTCAAAAAAGTACAAACAAAATAAATATGAAACTACTCGACGGAAAAAACACCCTGGTTACAGGCGCCTCCAAGGGAATTGGGAAAGCCATCGCTTTAAAATTTGCCGAACACGGCGCTAATATAGCTTTTACCTATTTATCGAGTGTAGAAAAAGGTGAAGCTCTCGAAAAAGAGCTGCAGGCGAAGGGGGTTAAAGCCAAAGGGTATCGTTCAGATGCTTCTGATTTCCAGGCTGCGGAACAATTGATCAATGAGGTAGTTTCTGATTTTGGATCTCTTGATATCCTGGTCAACAATGCAGGCATTACAAAAGATAATTTACTGTTACGCATTAATGAAGAGGACTGGGATTCAGTGATCAATGTAAATCTCAAATCCTGTTTCAACACCGTCAAGGCGGTAACAAAGACCATGATGAAACAAAGAGCAGGATCGATCATAAACATGACATCCGTAGTAGGGTTAAAGGGCAACGCAGGACAGACCAACTATGCGGCATCCAAAGCAGGCATTATAGGCTTTACAAAGTCCGTGGCTCTTGAATTAGGCTCACGGGGTATCCGTTCCAACGCTATCGCCCCTGGCTTTATTGAAACCGAAATGACTGAAGCACTGGACGAAAAAACAGTGCAAAGCTGGCGGGATGCCATTCCGTTGAAAAGAGGTGGCTCAACGGAAGATGTGGCTGATGCCTGTGTATTCCTTGGTTCAGACATGTCGTCGTATATTACAGGTCAGGTGATACAGGTAGACGGTGGTATGCTGACATAAAATAAATCGGTTTATTACCACCTTTTGAGACCCGGTACCGGGCTCTGGTATTATTTCCATCTATTCGCAGATTACTCATGGTCATTCGCATAGCCAATACTTCCGATCACGATCAAATCTGGGACATCTACAGAAATGTGGTCAGCGCAGGTGACACCTATGCTTTCCCACCTGATGCCAATAAAGGAGATCTGTCCACCTACTGGTTTACTCCATCCATGAAAACGTACGTAGCAGACGAAGGGGGCAAAATATTGGGAACCTACTTCATGAAGCCCAATCAGCCTGGTTTGGGAGCCCATATTGCAAATTGCGGATATATGGTATCACCTGAAGCGCGAAACAGGGGGATTGGGAAACTCCTGTGTAAGCATTCACTGGAAGAAGCCAAAGCAATGGGATTCAAGGGAATGCAATTCAACTATGTAGTTAGCACCAACAAGGTAGCAATTGCCTTATGGGAAAAATTAGGTTTCAGAATTATTGGTACCACGCCAGGCGGCTTCCGGCACTCCCGTTTAGGTTTTGTGGACACGCACATTATGTACAAAGCCTTGTAGCTTCATTTTTTTCCTGTGATAAGGATACAAAAAAAGCCCCGGGAAACAATCCGGGGCTTATTGGTTTTGATAAAAACTGGCAACGACCTACTCTCCCACGTGTTACCGCAGTACCATTGGCGCTGATGGGCTTAACTGCTCTGTTCGGAATGGTAAGAGGGGACCCCATCGCTATAGTCACCATAAAATCTTAGGCGTAAGTCCTGAGTCATAAGTCCCCAGGTACCACACCACACAATATCGTTGACATGAATGAAGATAAAAGAATTATGAGTCCGGCAGTAACCTGCGGGGGCAACTGCCCCCGGAGAAAGCTTACGGGTAATTAGTACTGCTCAGCTTTGACATCTCTGTCTTTACACCTGCAGCCTATCAACGTCATCGTCTCTGACGTCCCTTTTAAAGAAGTCTCATCTTGAGGGGGGTTTCGCGCTTAGATGCTTTCAGCGCTTATCCCTGCCTAACATAGCTACCCGGCGGTGCAGCTGGCACCACAACCGGTACACCAGTGGTTAGTCCAACCCGGTCCTCTCGTACTAAGGTCAGAGCCTCGCAAACTTCTTACGCCCACAACAGATAGGGACCGAACTGTCTCACGACGTTCTGAACCCAGCTCGCGTGCCACTTTAATGGGCGAACAGCCCAACCCTTGGGACCTTCTCCAGCCCCAGGATGTGACGAGCCGACATCGAGGTGCCAAACCTCCCCGTCGATGTGAGCTCTTGGGGGAGATCAGCCTGTTATCCCCAGAGTACCTTTTATCCTTTGAGCGATGGCCCTTCCATGCGGAACCACCGGATCACTATACCCGACTTTCGTCCCTGATCGGCCTGTGTGCCTCACAGTCAAGCTCCCTTTTGCTATTGCGCTCTGCGTACGATTACCAACCGTACTGAGGGAACCTTTGGAAGCCTCCGTTACACTTTTGGAGGCGACCACCCCAGTCAAACTACCCACCACACACTGTCTCCCGCTCAGCGGGATTAGGCATCACGTAAATAAAGGGTGGTATTTCAACAACGACTCCACAACGCCTGGCGACGCCACTTCGTAGTCTCCCACCTATCCTACACATCATTTACACAATGTCAATGTGAAGCTGTAGTAAAGGTTCATGGGGTCTTTCCGTCCCGTTGCGGGTACGCGGCATCTTCACCGCGACTACAATTTCACCGAGCTCGTGGCCGAGACAGTATCCAGATCGTTGCACCATTCGTGCAGGTCGGAACTTACCCGACAAGGAATTTCGCTACCTTAGGACCGTTATAGTTACGGCCGCCGTTTACCGGGGCTTCAGTTCAATGCTTCCCCCGGAATAAATCCGGGGTAACATCCCCCCTTAACCTTCCGGCACCGGGCAGGTGTCAGGCCTTATACTTCATCTCTCGATTTCGCAAAGCCATGTGTTTTTGCTAAACAGTCGCCTGGATCTTTTCACTGCGGCCTTCCACGCCAAGGCGTGGAGAGGCGCCCCTTCTCCCGAAGTTACAGGGCTATTTTGCCTAGTTCCTTAGCCACGAATCACTCGAGCACCTCAGGATTCTCTCCTTGACTACCTGTGTCGGTTTGCGGTACGGGTACCACTACCATATGCTTAGAAGGTTTTCTCGGAAGCAGGATTAGGTCCGCTATCCGCGCTGCCGAAGCATTGCGGTACTATCAGGTTCAGCTGGTCTTACGGATTTGCCTGTAAAACCAATACCTACACCCTTCAACGTACTATTCCGTCAGTACGCGGGACTTTCACTTCTCCGTCACTCCATCGCTGGCAGCGGTAGTATCGGAATATTAACCGATTCCCCATCGACTTCCCCCTTCGGGTGCGCCTTAGGTCCCGACTAACCCTGATCCGATTAGCGTTGATCAGGAATCCTTAGTCTATCGGTGGGCAGGTTTCTCACCTGCCTTATCGTTACTTATGCCTACATTTGCTTTTCTATTTACTCCATCCCGACTCACATCGGAACTTCGCCGTCAATAGAATGCTCCCCTACCCATCACGCCATATGGCGGATGCCTTAGCTTCGGTACTGTGCTTGATGCCCGATTATCATCGATGCCCTGTCGCTCGACCAGTGAGCTGTTACGCACTCTTTAAATGAATGGCTGCTTCCAAGCCAACATCCTGGCTGTCTCGGCAACTGGACCGCCTTAGTTCAACTTAGCACAGATTTGGGGACCTTAGCTGAAGGTCCGGGTTCTTTCCCTCTCGGACATGGACCTTAGCACCCATGCCCTCACTGCAGGGCTGTTCTTACAGCATTCGGAGTTCATCAGGATTTGGTAGGATGTGACTCCCCCTAGTCCTATTGGTAGCTCTACCTCTGTAAGAAAACACCCCACGCTGCTCCTAAAAGCATTTCGGGGAGTACGAGCTATTTCCCAGTTTGATTGGCCTTTCACCCCTACCCACAGCTCATCCAAAGACTTTTCAACGTCTACTGGTTCGGTCCTCCAGTGCGTGTTACCGCACCTTCAACCTGGCCATGGGTAGATCACAAGGTTTCGCGTCTACCCCCACTGACTGTAACGCCCTGTTCAGACTCGCTTTCGCTCCGGATACGTATATCTATATACTTAACCTCGCCAGTGAGGTGTAACTCGTAGGCTCATTATGCAAAAGGCACGCCGTCACCCCAGACTGTTGTCGGGGCTCCGACCGCTTGTAAGCGTATGGTTTCAGGTTCTCTTTCACCCCCTTATTCAGGGTACTTTTCACCTTTCCCTCACGGTACTGGTTCACTATCGGTCTCTCAGGAGTATTTAGCCTTGCCGGATGGTGCCGGCTGATTCAGACGGGATTTCTCCTGTCCCGCCCTACTCAGGATACTACTATCACTAAGAACATTACCCTTACGGGACTCTCACCCTCTGTGGTCCGGCTTCCCAACCGGTTCAGGTTCTGTTATCAGTGAACAATGTAGTCCTACAACCCCGGAACAGCCGTAACTGATCCGGTTTGGGCTATTCCGCTTTCGCTCGCCACTACTCACGGAATCACTATTGTTTTCTCTTCCTCCGGGTACTTAGATGTTTCAGTTCTCCGGGTTTGCCTCCTCCCGATCTACATCGGGAGAATAGTATCTCTTCAAGATACTGGGTTGTCCCATTCGGAAATCTGCGGATCAACTCGTATTTGCCAATCCCCGCAGCTTAGCGCAGCTTATCACGTCCTTCTTCGCCTCTGAGAGCCTAGGCATCCCCCATACGCCCTTATCTACTTTCTCTGGTTCCCCGATAACTATCGGGGGCCGGCCGCTTTTGCATACCCGACCGGCTCCAGTTTCTTTTACTACCTACTCGTGTGACAGTCTGCAGCCGTTAGTCATATGTCATAAGTAAGTAAATACCTATCACAGATCACAATCACGCCTGCAACCGCACACGAACGCTAATTCTTCTCAATTAGCGTGTGCTCGTAATTCTTTTACCATCATGTCAATGAACTTTTTGATCAGCCCCGATAGCTATCGGGATAGCAGTAAGTCATAAGTAGCAGGAGTCACATCTCCTACTACACGACACTACATCTGATCATTGTCGTTTTTAATCAGTACAGAGTAGTAAGTACAACGTAGTCAGTACTCTTCACTGTAAAACCAT
>LYSV01000082.1:0-27239 GCA_001657315.1 Flammeovirgaceae bacterium BBD 1991-12
TTTATTTTAGTTATAGTGCGCAAAATTGAAAGGAAAAGCCCACCAGGGTTAGATAACATTAAAATCATATGGCCCTATAAAATCCTTGATAACTATCGGAAGAGCATTAAAATATTTCTTATCCCGAACTGAGGTATAGAGGTAAAACAGACAAGCTTTACAAAAGCACATCAAGTGGCGGTAAACAAAATGGGGTCATTCCCCGCCGTGTGACGAACGAAGGCAGATGAGCGTCCAAATGACGTCCAGGAGGGTAGTTATGTATCCGATGAACAATCAACGATCAACCAAACTCCATCCATCAATAAATATCCCACTTCCCATCCAGATAATACTTATAAAGTACCGGATTGTGGATCTTGTTGATCTCCACACTATCGGTATCTCCCGGAAAAACCCTTTTCCCAAAAGAGGTGATCAGCGTCATTGCCTCGTGATTGATCCACTCTGTTTCAATATCATCAAAGTGTAAAGCCTGTAAGGCTTCCTTAAGACCTTCCCTTTGCCTGGTTTTTGCGCCTAACACCCAGCCCCACTCTCCGAGGGTAACCACCTGATTATGAAGAGGCGCCGTAACAAATCCGGCAGATTGCATGGTCTTGTTGATACAGTTGAACGCTCTGGCAGCGTAATAAGGGCTTCCCGCCTGTGTGATGATCAATCCGTTCGATCTCAGGCGCCTGTAACACAGCTTGTAGAATTCAAAGGAATACAGCCTGCCCAATTCCACAGTTCTGGGGTCAGGAAGATCAATGATGATGACATCGTAAAATGACTCATCATCTTCGAGAAAATTAAAACCGTCCATGTTGATAATGTCGACCTTCCCGTGATTCATGGCATTATCATTCATGGCCACCAGCCATGGATGTGTCTGTCCAAGTCTGGTCATGGCGGGGTCAAGATCAACCAGAGTGATCTTTTCTACCGGCTCATACTTCAGGATCTCACGGGCTGCACCACCATCGCCCCCTCCCATCACCAGTATGTTGCGTGGATCCCCTGACAATCGCATGACAGGATGTACCAATGGCTCGTGATACATCACTTCATCGATGGAGCTGAGTTGCTGGTTACCGTTCAGGAACAGCCAGTGGCCTTCGTCCGACCGGGTGATCGTGATCTTCTGGTATTTCGTTTGCTCTTCATATACCACCCGGTCCTTGTAGCGCGACTGCTCTCCATACCGGATGATCGGCTCAGCAAAAAACACTCCAATGACCAGCAGAGCGAGCACACTCAATGTAGCCACAGTAAGGCGCCATTCCAGCCTTTTGTCCAGCGCTGATCTGAGCATCAGGAACAACCCGCAGGCTACCATGAAATTGATACCTCCCAGAATGAACGGCGTGTAGGTAAGCCCCAGGTAGGGCAATCCTATGAAGGCAAAGAACATGCCGCCCAGCAGACTACCATAGTAGTCCTTTTCCAGCACCGAAGAGACATTGATGCGCAACTCTTCAAATTCATCATTGAGCCGGACCACAATGGGGATCTCCATGCCGATCAGGAGACCAATGATCACACTCATCGAGTAGATCACAAATCCTACATACCCATAAAACGCAGAAGCGCTGTAGGTAATGACCGAAACAAAGGCCACCAGCAGAGAAAGTGTGAATTCTATGAAAATGAAACGCTCCAGCAGGCTACTCTCTATCCCCTTGCTCAGGCGGCTTCCAAGCCCCATGGAAAACAGCATGATGGAAACGATCATCGTCCATTGGAAAACGGAGTCCCCCAGAAAATAGGTAGCCAGTGTGGACAGAATATATTCCGCTACAATACCGGACAGGCCGGTAGCGAATAAGGCAAGCTTTAGTACATTCGAACGGTATTTCATGGAAGCTGGCCTTGGGTGGGGTTTGAAGCTGGAAGCTGGAAGCTGGAAGTCGGAAGTTAGAAGCTGGAAGTTGGAAGCTGGAAGTTAGAAGTTGCTTCGGGTTTTAGGCTTCAGCCAACTGCAAAATAACGTACCAGATTGTATCCGTCCTGTGATCAAAGTGCCCAGGTGATCAATACAGATCCTCCGATGTAGGCAAAGGCCTCTACGAGGGCTGCTCCGCAATTGGGGCGTTCCTGATTGATAATTTCATCGGTAAGGTTTTGGCCTGGCAGCAGGATCTTATCAGTAAGCAAACGCGCCAGGGGCAGGAAGACCAGGCCTATTCCTACATCAATAGCTACATCTTCCAGGGTGATCAGCCAGTCTTCAAAGTCATGCATAAGGGCAAACCGGATCAGGTTGGCAATGGCGATCATAGCGCCGGCAAACCCAATACCAACGGCTATATTGTCTTTCTCTATGTGTTCATGAATGTCATAGGGTGTAATGGCATTGTATACCAGTGAGGTCACGAACATCAGCACCATACCCAGGATCCAGTACAAAATGGCGGTAACAATAGGCCCTCCATCACCATAGCCCTCACCGTGGATAGCCCCTAAAATGATCAATCCGGTGGCTACGGCTATAGCACCCTCTACCACACCGGTGCCTATGTTCTGGTCCTCCAGTATTTCCTTTTTAGTACTAAAATGCCTCAGGATCACTTTATCATTAATGATGATGGACAGATTGAGCAGCAAAATGGCCAGGAGCCCGTATACACCGATATCCATCAGATCCACCCAAAGGCCGCTGCTCTCCCCCATTACGGCACTACCTATGGCCAGTAAAAGGCCAATAAAATAGCCCACATAGGCGAAGGCAAAAGCGAAGTTATCCCTTTCTACCAGCTCGTGTGCCACTTTCACTTTGGGGTGAAAGAGTTGGTAAACGATCTTACCTATTACAAAAAGTAGAAATGAGGCAGCCAGGTATATGGCCGTGGTGATGATACCATCAATAATTGTTGTCATAAGGCATGCTTTATAGTATGAATGGCTTATTTACCGAATCCTCCCCCTCTGGATCGTGAGCGTGACCCACCATAGCGCGAGCCGGAACGGGAAGTCCTGTTCGACACGCGTTGTTTGAAATTGGAAGTATTCCTGCTCCAGGCTGAGCCTGATCGTGTATTTCTGTTATAGTCACTATTGGTGCCGTAGTAGGTTCTGCCTCGTGTGGACGGGCCGTAATAAGGTCGTCGCCCATAATAGCCACCCCGGTAGTCGTCGTAGTAGGACCGTCTTACCGGATAGGTCATCATATTGAACATGCTACTCATGAAGGCATATTGTCCGTAAAAGGCCCAGAAGCTGCTGCCACCACTGTTATTCCAGTATCCGTATTTTTCATTCCCGACATAATTGTTGTAACCGGGGGGACTCACACTCTTGATCAGTTTACCATCTTGTCCTCTTGAGGCCAGCTCCATTCCCATATCATTGGTATGTCTTTCAAAAAAGGCCTTGTCCACCTCATACCAGCCCGTGGTCCTTTCCTCGGGCTTACCGGGTTCTTTTTCTTCAATGATCCTGTACTGATGATGATACTTGCTGAAAAAGTTTCCCTCTACATCCATATCATGCAGGATGATGGAAAATACGTGGTCCGTAGGTATATCTTTTACAATGATATCTACCGGATTTTTCTGGAACTTCTTCCCTCCACATCCGGAAAGGGTGGCCATCAGGAAAAAGAAAAGCGGAATTCTAAAGGTTTTCATCCGTGTACAGTTAATTATAAATTCAAATATAGTAAATCATGGGACCTGGTATATACATCAGGTCAATATCCTTGTTTTGAGTCGGTTTCGTTCTAATCTCAGCTAGCCGGGTTCACGCAAAGCAATAGAAGAAGCGCTAAGAGCGCCAAGACTTTGCGGACCTTTGCGTTAAAAATCTTTGCGGCCTTTGCGTGAAAGCCATCACAGCTTATTTACGATCCTGTGAATGCCCTCTTTAAGGACCTTCGAATTGAAATTCATCAGCAGCCCCAGTTTTTTATCTGAAAGCTTCAGGTAAGTCAACAATTGCGCAAAATGCACCGGCGCCAATGTTTCCAACGACTTAATCTCAATGATCACCTTGTTCTCAACCAATATATCAATACGATATCCTACGTCCATTTTGACCTCTTTATAAACAAACGGCATAGGTACCTGCTGCCTGACATTTAGTCCTGCTTCTTTCAGATCATGGGCCAGCGCATTTTCATAAGCCGATTCAAGCAGCCCCGGCCCTACAGTTTTATGTAGTTCCAGTGCCAGTCCGATGATCTTGTATGAAAGTTCGTTTTCGGTCATATTTTTAAGGTAGCGGGTTCACGCAAAGCATGGAAGAAGCGCTAAGGCTTTGCGTCAAAAACCTTTGCGGCCTTTGCGTGAAACCACCTCACTGCCCCGGAATGATATTCGATATCTCGTATTCCTTCACCACCTTACCCACAGAAGCTTCAAAGTCACGTTCTCCCCACTGGGTAATGGATAAAATGTGGGCTTCCTCATCGTCATAGTAATCCCACGTGATGAGTTCTTCCCAATCATCCGTACCCTTGGTTTTATCGTTGAAATAACCGGCGCTGTCTGTATGCAGGTGATAGCTGATCCCTTCATATTCCAGCTTTTTTGGGGGCCTTTCCTTTTTTATGGTCTTATCGATGATATCGTCTCCCAACTTGCGGATCTTGATGTTCTTCATAGCAGTGATCCACAGCTCACCCTGATCCTCCACGCCCAGGTAGATCACTTCCTCTCCGGAATCCAGCATATATTCATGAGAAAAGTTGTTACTCCCCCAATCGTACTGATAGACTTCCTTCACCTCCCATGATTTCATATCATAATCCAGTATAAACCCATGATCCAGATCGGTTACCTTAAGATTGGTCACATCATAGTCCGGTTGTTTCTCCTTCTTTTTAAAAAAATCAAATAGTCCCATTTTTGTAGTTAGTCTTTAGTATTTAGTAGTGAGTCGTAAGTTCTGTCTATGAACAAGTTTATGCTCAACATTTTAAATATTCTTAAACCAGAAACCGGAAACAACGAACATCGAACTTTGAGCCTACTAACGTCATTTCCCAAATACTCTATTAAACAGGTACAATATACCCAACACCAGCAAAGCCAGTAACCCCAGTTTAAACAGGATCCTGAATATGAACCCTCCTGCCAGCACCAGTATGATCAAAACGATCATGATCTTGAATATGTCAGCTGTTCTCATCCTTTTTTGGTTTCCGTTTTAAATTTAATAATAACATCTCTTCTCTTATACCGTCAAGGTGTTTTACAATATTTTCCATCTCCCTGACCACCAGGCCGGCAGGATTTCCATTGCCGTAGCCAGCCAGTTCCTGTTTCTTCCGGAATTTTTCAAGAATATCCTCCCATCGGTCCTTATCTGTGGAGGACAGCATGTCCACCAATAGTTTAAATTTCAGCAGATTGGCCTCTGCCCCGGAAGTGAGGGTCTGGGATTCGCTTTCATAATGTGAAAGGATGAGGGTATCCAGCTCCTTGTCATTCATCACACTGACTACTTTCTCCGCGATCTTGTTCATATCCCTGTAGGAGCCCTGTAGTTTAAAGGCAGGTTCAGTTCTGTATTCATCAGCCTGAGCTGCGGAATAGATGTACTCCTTGTTAACCGTCAGGATCACATCCCTTACCACCAGCAGCTTTTTCAGCAGTTCCACATATTCATTGATCTCCTCCGATGAATGGCTGGCTTCAAAGTCGACCCCTTCCCGCTGTCCGGTGTCGGCTATTTTTATCATGGACAGCACGTCCTTATGGCTTTTGCCTGCCAGCCGGGCCAGCACGGCATTGGAGGTGAGGCTGTTCTCTATATAACTTAGCTTAAAGACATCCTCAGAGTCGCCAATGATATCACCCAGATTGTAGATATCCGCCCGGTTGGCCAGCATATCGGGTATCCTGAACTTTTCTCCGCTCTCCGTGTACGGATTACCCGCCATGACCACACATACCCTTTTCCCCCGAAAATCATAGGTCCTGCTTTTTCCCTTGTACACCCCTTCGATCTTACGCTGGGCATCACAAAGGGAAATGAACTTTTGCAGGAATTCAGGATTACAATGCTGAATATCATCAAGATAGATCATCACATTGTCGCCCATTTCAAAGGCCAGGTTCAGCTTTTTCAGCTCTTCCCGGGCGCCTGCATTGGGTGCCTGCTCGGGGTCCAGCGCTACCACATTATGGCCTAATGCCGGTCCGTTGATCTTCATAAAGATTACCCCAAGCCGGTTGGCAATGTATTCCATCAGCGTGGTCTTGCCATAACCCGGTGGTGAGATGAGCAGCAAAAGCCCCATCAGGTCCGTACGCTTGGTCTCACCTGCCGTGCCGATCTGCTTTGCCAGATTGGCGCCGATCAACGGCAGGTATACCTCGTCAATGAGTCTGTTCCGTACAAAAGAAGACATCACCTTGGGCCTGAATTCCTCAAGACGCAGCTCCTCAGAGAAACTATGTGCCATCTCCTTTTTAAGTTCACTGTAAGCCTCAAAAAGAGGCACCCTCTCCTGACAATACCTTCTGAGTTTGCGGATAAAGTGATTGAAATGAAGCTCATAGTTACCTTCATTTATAAGCCGGTGGCTGCCCTGCAATCCCTCCAGTGTCGTATGCAATGACGCATGGATCACCTTGTTTTTATTGTAGTCATCTGCCAGCAGGATCACGCTCACCTCTTCTACATAATCCTGCCAGTATCCGACAGCTTCCTGGGTCTGGATAAAGGAATTTACCCAATTCTTCACATGATGCCACGCCTCCGGTATATTATCCCCATAGCCTTTCAGGGAGTCGTCGAAGAGCTTTTGAGCTTTTTTGGTCTTTAAATGGTCCTTAAATGCATGCAGCAGCTCATCAGCCACCCGGTCAATCACAAATCTGTCTCCTCTTGATATTTCATAGAACAGGTATTCGGCTGCATCCGGAACGAACTCCGGCCCGAAGAGTCCTGTGGCACTGACAAACTGCTCCAGTTCTTCCCGTAGCTGGCGTAAAAGATGATCAAATTCACGGGTGCCGGGAAAGACCTGCAGAATGATGCCTGCCCCCTTGAGCTGATGGTTCAGAAATTCTCTTTTCTCCGGATCAAGGTGCTTTTTCCAGAACAAGGCAGCACAGGCCCTTGATATCGCCGGATAACGAAGCAGATCGGCTGTGTGAGTGAGATTGAGCAATGCCCTCAGTATGATCACCGCATCATGGTCGTGCACTCCTTTTACATAGCCTTCATCAAACCGCACTGACATGAACCTGGAGACGTGATCTTTTAATTCGTGGTCTGACATCTGGTACAGGGTATCCACCGACCATTCCTTATCGCCGCGGGCGTCCTCCAGCAACTGATACACCAGATATTCCGCCCGATAGACCTCATCACATTCGGATACCAGTGCCTGCTCCAAAACAGTCTGGTAGGTGGCTGTAATCTCCTCATCAATACGTTCGAAAAAATTGGTGCCGCTCAAATGGAAATACAATGCACCTTCCCTATTGACCACCGTAAGGTCAAGAGGCTGGGTATTGACCGTAAACTTATGCTCTCCGAATTTGATGATGTCCTCGCCATCCACAAACAGCTCCGAACGGTCCTTGAGCTGCCGTACAGCATCCTCCTTCAGCGTCTTTAATCTGCTGACAATATCTTCTGACTTGACTGTATCCCCAATTTCCTCCAGCTCCGTGATGATCTCACGTACTTTTTCGATCATAATGTCCGAGGCATAATAGCCGTTGATCTCTACGACCGACCCAAAGCGGGAAATACGGTTTTGAATAGCTTTCAATATCCGGTCGGCAGATCTGGCCAAGGTACCGGCTCGCCGGTTCTTCTCTTCGATAAGGTTAAGCTTCCGGTTCTCAAAGGCATTGTAAACCTCCTCACGTTTCACTGTCACCTTATCCATGAACTCATCAAATTCAGAGAACCTACCCTCCAGTTCCTCCAGCTGTACCATGATCTTGCTAAGGTATTCATCACACTTCTCCGGCGTATCACATACATCGATGAAATTGATCACACTCTGGTCCACCAGTTTCATCTGAGCATTGAATTCGGCCTTGCCTTCCACACTGAAAAGCTCCCTGCGTTTGCGCTTCAATGCCGCCTTTAGCTGATTGAACCGGGAGTAGATGCCTGAAATGTTATCGATGATACGGGTGGTCTGGGTAGCATCCTTTATCTCCAGGTTACTCACTATCTCGATCAGCATTTCCAGCTCAGCGGACACCTGCATGATCTGCTCTTCCGTCTTGTCTGCTTCTACCACCTTTTTCACCTCTTCTATCCTTTGCTTCAGCGCTTCCACCCTATCCTCATAGGGCGCCAGGGCTTTGTCCCTTAGCAGGAATCCGACACAGTCCTGTGAAACCCTCTCATAAAATCCGGCCAGCTCTTCATCATAGGTATTGATCTTTTCCAGGTCGGCATATCGCAGCTCTTTCAATGAGATGACCTCCCCCCGCACTTTGCGGAGGTCTGCCAGATTCAAAACATACTGATCTATGCTTTTGGAAGTGGTTTTCCTGATCCTTTTGATCAGCTCATCTGCATTTTTGGCTGCTTTATTAATCCTGTCATTGGTATCCTGCTGTATCTTTACCACCTTTTCGAACTCATCTACCGCGGATGAAGCCACCTTCCGGATCTCTTCGAGGGGTCCGTTCAGTTGAAAGGTGTCCTTTTTATCCAGCCAGTGGTAGGTATCAAGGATATCGGTTGATATTTTGATAAGGTCGACGTAGAGATCGCTGTAGGAGTCGTCCTTATGGATGAGGTTCAGCAGCTCATTGCATTCCGCCATAGCCCGTACCACCTCCTTGTTGCCGATCTTATTCAGGTAGGAATCATTGGACACCTCCGTTTTATAGTCAGGTCCGGTATAGGGGGTTTGCCATATCTGCACCACATGATGCTTTTTGGGTTCATCATCCATTCTGAAAAGGCACATCTCGCCATTTTCGAAGATGGAAAAGCCGTGACAGATGGTGGGGTTCTCAACCTTTTGCTCTATCAGATTGTAATGCATGAGCAAGTAGGTACCTGTTTGCCGGTTGTAGAATACGTACAGGTAATCTTCACCGTTGGGTGAGGCGATCCGTCGCTCGAACACCATGGAGGTCAGGTCAATGTCAAACTTCTTGTACTCACCTGACTGCAGGTAGTACCCTCTGGCAAAGATCAGCCCATGATCATCCGGCAGGAGGATGCAGGAATCCCTGAGTTCATCCATCCTTCGCGCTTCATTCACCTTGGCGTTATAGACAATGTAACGGTAATCCTCCTGATAGGGCCTTACCTTAAGAATGACAGTATTGCCCACTGTGGCATAATAGATCTCCGCATCTTCCAGCGACTGATCCTTGTGATCCACTGGCTCGGAGTAAATACCCTGCCCGTCATCTGTATTGTCTTCTACCTTTATGGTAAGATCTCCTCCCGTAGTTTCCACGAACACCCTATCCTCAATGGAAACATGGGGAAACCTGCCCTGCCTGAAATTATCGCGGTTGGTTTTTACCCATGTGAAATCGTGCTGCTCAGGGAACCGGAACTCATGATCGCTCCGGTTGTCGATATATTTTAAATGATCGCCAACCACCTGCCATTTAAAGGTTTTCACATCAGTAACATCCTTACCGATCCTGAATACCATGTGCAGGTCTACGCCTTTTCTGAAAAATTTTACAAAGCGGGTATTTTTATAATATTTGTACAGCTTTTTAAAATCCTCGATGAAGGATTTATCACTGATAAGATCAAGTCCGGCGGCATGGAAGGTATGATCTCTGTAGGTGTAAATGCTGAAAACATCGGATAGCTGAGTCTCCGTTTTCAATCCCATATGTACATTGTAGCCGAAGAGGAAAAAATCATTCACAGGCTCCATATCCCATGGAATGCAATTATTATCAGTAGTAACCCGCTCGGTGCCAACAAGCCTGGTTTCAATAGAGCCGAAGACCTTTTTCCTGTCTTCATTCAGCTTTTTCAGCAATTCTCCCAGTTCACTGGCACTTTTCCCTAACCGGTTGCGAAGAATTTCATATGTGCCACCTTCCAACCGGCTGGTATTTTCGCGGATCTCTTCTGGTTGATTGAGTTCACCGTTACCGGCCATAGTGTTCTATAAATTTATCGGTATAAAAATCCTGGTTCACATCTCTCCCTTCAGAGCTCTTGTCCGATCGTTTTAGCCGGCCGGAACGCCAGAACTCTATAGGTATCATTTTCCTTGTAAGACCCCTCCTGTGGAAGGGTCCATGGAAACGTACGGCAGTTCTAATGAATAAATCCTGGTTACAGTCCCAGACTACTGGCATTGTTATCAGATATGCCGAGGGTCTCTGTCAGTGATTTTAGCTGGCTGAGAACGCCTTTGGATTCATCATCGCTGGCCTGTCCCATCATTTTGAGCAACAGGGCAGACACACTGAGGTTCCTCAGTTCTTCAGAAGAAACACCGAACTGGTGTACGAACTCCCGGATCTTATCCCTGAACCCTGCACCCGTTTCAGTGGAAAAGAAGGTGTCTTTTACTTCGCCGAGGACCTTACTGTTCGATATAAGTCGGTCGGCAGATTTACCGTTGGTGATGGAGCCTACGATCTTATCGAAGAACATGGTTTCTCCACCCACGATGTCTATTTTTGCTGCTTTGAGTGCCTCAGAGATCACCTCAGCCTGGGCGCGTGCTATTTCCTTCTGAATATTGATATGGGCAAGCTCGATCTCCTTCTCTTTGGCCAGCCTCAGCTTAAACTCTTCATGATCCTTGCTCACACCATCGAGTACTTTCATAGCTTCGGCTTTCTTTTCGATGCCCTCAGCGTCCGCCGTGAATTTCTCCGTCATCACCTTTGCCTCTGCCAGTCCCAGTTTCTCTTCAGCTTCTGCTTTGGCCACACCCTTCATACGGATACCCTTGGCTTCTGCCTCTGACTGCGCTTCTATTACGGAAGCTTCAGCATCTCCCTGCTTTTCTCTGGCGGCTGCCTTGGCTTCCATTACCTGGGCCTCTGCCATTCCCAGCGCTGCCGCTTCTGCCGCCTGTGCCTCTGCCAGGGTCTTCTTCGCCTCGGCTTTATGTATGGCGGATGACTCCTGCGCCTGAGCATCGATCATCATCTGTTTGGCGATATGCTCGGCAGCCTGTTTTTTGGCTTCGGCCGACTTTATTTCTTTTACCAGCGCCTCTTCTGCTTCTTTCTCAGCCAGTGTTACCGCCACTTTTTTGGTCCTTTCCGCCCCAGCCTCGGCCTTGATATCGGCCATACGTTCCTGCTCTTCCACCACTGTTTTTTCAATAGCCACACGCTCCCTGATCACATCCTGAATGTTCTTTCTTTCTTCTTCTACAGCCTTTTCCTTTTCAATACGCTTCAGCTCTACGATCCGCTCTTTTTCGGTGGCTTCCAGTAGCTGGGCCTGCTGCACTCTCTCGTTCTCGACTGCTTCTGCCCGCTCCTTATTCTTCTGTGCCACTACGACCTCACGTAGTTTGTTTTCTTCTGCCACCAGCAGCTCCTCTTCCGTAGTTATCCGGGCCCTTTCTGCTTTCAGTCGCTCTTCTTCTCTGATCTTGTTGGTTTCTGCCTCCTCACGCGCCTGTATGGATTCTACTTCCTTCTTTTGCCGGGCTTCAGATTCCGCAAGTTGCCTTTCCAGCTCCAGTACGGTCTCCCTGGCTTCCACATCCTGCTTTGTGATGGTCTTTTCCTTTTCTCTTTGGATATGATTGGCCTGTATCTTTTGTTGTGAGGTGAGGTCTATGATCTTTTTGATACCCTCAGCATCCAGAATGTTGTTCTCATTCATGGACTCGATCGGGGTTTGCTCAAGGTAGTCGATGGCGCAGTCGTCCAGCACATAGCCGTTCAGATCCGTGCCTATGATGTTCAGTATC
Source organism: Flammeovirgaceae bacterium BBD 1991-12 (assembly GCA_001657315.1). Classification (GTDB taxonomy): domain Bacteria; phylum Bacteroidota; class Bacteroidia; order Cytophagales; family Cyclobacteriaceae; genus Fulvivirga. The sequence goes on from LYSV01000082.1 coordinate 11,831, forward strand.
TCTCGTTTGAATTCATCACGGCTGTTGTAAAGTGAGACAAATTCGAATTGTTTACCCACGGTCTTGAGCGCCTCAGAGAATTTAGCATCGAACAGGAGTTCCAGTGCCTCCTGGTTGGACGCCCGTGAACATCCGATGGACTGAGCTACCTGCTTTACATCCTCATGGGTCTGATTCACCCGGACAAAGAACGTTACTTTGATATCTGCCCGCATATTGTCCTTACATACCAGGCCTTCTTTTCCTGTTCTCGATATCACAATAGTTTTAAGTGTGATATCCATGATCTCCAGCTTGTGTAAAACGGGCACTACAAACATTCCACTGAATGAAACTTTTGTACCCCCCATTCCCGTACGCACCAAGGCCTCTCCCTGTACCGCCTTACGATACATTTTAATGAAGGAGGAGACGATCCCTATAAGTATAATTACTCCGAATATTATACCAACTACGCCAATGAAATTTTCCTGCATTTACTTTCTGATTATTCGTCTGGTTCTATTAAATAGTGATTTCCATCTTTTATGTAATCAATTACCAAGGCATACTCCCCTTTTTTAATTTCAACGCCGTCCCTTGTAACTGCGCTGATCAATATAGAAGTACCGTTCGCTTTAATTTCTGCCTGCCCTATACTGTCACTCCTGACGGTAAGCAATACTTTACACCGTTTTCCCATGGGGTCCACCGCTTCGTCCTCCTTTCTCAGTTTCATATAGAATTTAGCGATAGGGGTGGTAAGTATCTTGGCTATGAACAGGCTTACAATAAAGACAAGGATCAGTATTCCCGCGCTAGCCAGTGTATTGGTGTCCCCAAGGTATTGAGCACTTAGTATCGATAAAAACCACATGGGAAAAACCAGAAAGCTCAGGAATATCATAAAGGGCATGTGCCCTATGTTGAAGAATGACAGTACGCCAGCCAGTCCTTCACCGCCTACTTCTACGTCACCGTCCATGTCTACATCCACATCCACATCAACGTCTGCTTCCACATCCAGATCGAAATCCAGCGTATTGATATCAATCACCCCTATGATCACTATGATCCAATAGATCAAAACGAAGGCCATGAGTACTGTGGGTATGATATTAAGGCCGGATAAAGATGCGTCTAGCAGTTCCTTCATGTTCATGTAAGTTTTGAGTGGAAGAGTAAATTTTGGGTTTCACTACAGGAGTAAAGCGTCTACCTTGCCTTCTCAATTTTCTGTATTACCCGTTATTAAGTCCAGGCACACCTGTCACACACCCCTAACCTTCACCTACCAGAACCTTTACAGTGGACGGGCCTGAGACCGTGCCTGCTGGATGGCCGGGGCAATCCACAGCCCCGCCGTCACCTAATGTTCAGCTATTGCCGGATTTTAACAGGGAGGCCTAAGCCTCCTTGTCATCCTTGTCCTTGTCCATCCCCAGCTTCGCCTTCAGGGCAGCCAGGTCATCGGCAGCTTTTACCTGGGAAGCACCGCCTTCCAACGCCTTGTCTATTTCTTCGTCAAGGCTTTTGCTTTCATTGGCAATGTCGCCGTAGGATTCGGCCAGCGCCTCTTCCTCAGCCACCTTGTCCTTCATTCTTTCCAGCATGGAAACCGTACTTGATGAATCGATCTGTGCCATTTGCTTGTTCAGTTTTTTGGTAGCCGTACTCACCTTCACTCTTGCCTTCAGCGTCTTTAGCTCATTTTCATACGTGCTGATGGTGGAACGGATCTTTTTTACATTGGCATCCAGTTGTGCCACATTTTTCTCAAACCTGTCCTGCTCCTCCTGTGCACGGTTCATCTGGCCGGCAGCTTCTTCCTTTTTTACTAAAGCCTCACTGGCCAGCCGGTCTGCCTCAGCTGCATCAAGCTCTCCGCCCTGGGCTCTTTTTAACAGAAGCATTGCCTTGTTCTCGTAGTCCTTTGCTTTGTTTTTATAGGTACTCACATCGTTTTTGGACCGTATTGCCATGGCTTTCACCTCTGCCAGCGCCTGCAGACTTTTATCCAGATCCTTTTTCAGATCCCTGATCCCCTGTTCCGTCATCTTGATAGGATCTTCCAACTTATCAATGGCCGAATTTGCCTCAGCCTGCCCGATTCTAAAGAGTCTTTTAAACATATTCATGATCTATTTTGATTTTAATTTTCTGAAAATTTTATGAGTTGCTGAGAGTACTCACCCAGTAAAAGTGCCAGTGAGTTCAGGGTCGCTTCCAGTTCGTTGAGGTCCAGATTTTCAAGTTCATGGGTGTTCCTGAATATCACCTTTGAACCTGTTTCATCAAGGACGAATGCCCCATGTACAATATCCCGGCTTTTTTGCATCAGCTGTTTGTATATCTCAGCATTAGGTGCCTTGATCTCAAACAGGAACTGCTCTATGATAAGAATAGGATCTGCAATACCGAGGACAAGGTTGCTAAAACCGTTAGCGGCATTTTCTATGACAATTACTCCGTCCTCTTCACTCTCATAAGTCATATTGTAGCCTAGTTCCAATAAATACTCCTTTACTTTTTGGAAATAGTCGTTCATGATAAAAATTTTATTTAGTTAGAATTCAATTATTTAAGTATTTCAAATTTAAAATTTAGCAATTCATAATTTCACACTGCATTCAATTTATTCAGCTATTGGAACACTTTATGACTACTCTGATTTTTTGCCTGTTTGAATTATTTAGTTATGTTTACGAACAATAATACCAAAAGTTTTGGTTTTGCAAATATTTTTAGCCATTTAATTTTTCAGCCATGTCGCAGATAGGCAAAAACATAAAAAGAATACGATCAGCTAAAAAACTGAGTCAGAGCCAGTTTGCAGAGGTTTTCGACCTGACCAGAGGTAGTGTAGGCGCCTATGAAGAAGGTCGGGCAGAACCTAAAATCGATACGATCATACAAATAGCCAATTATTTTAGCTTATCGATCGACCTGTTGCTTAACAAAGAATTAACAGTGAATGACCTCTATCATTTTGACGTGTTGCATCAAAAGCTCGATGAGGCCCACCATTTTCAAAAGTCACCGGCCCGGGCGTTCCGCAAAGGGGGTATTGGTCTGGTCAGAATAGAAAATCAGGTAGAGTATATTGTTAACCGAAACAACAAGGATTTTATTTCCAACCTGCCGCACATAGAGCTGCCAGTCAATTTCAAGGGCACCACACGAGCGTTTGAATTGAATGGGAGTGAAATGGAATACAATCAGAATGGTCTGCATCATGGTGATATCCTGCTCTGCCTCCTGGAGCCAACGGGCAAAGCCAAACCAAAACCGGGCAAGGTCTACATTATTGTACACGCCGAGGCCATTCTCGTCCGTCGCCTGAAGTCAGTAAGCACGAAGAACATGACATTCATAAGTGACGACCCCAATTATCCGGATATGATACTCAGTGCCAATGACATTCTTGAGCTCTGGTGCGTGAAAGGAACCTACAGCACCTACCTCAACCCACCCAAGATGATCGAAAACAGGGTGATGCTGCTGGAAAACAGGGTGGTTGAGTTGGAAAAGATCGTCATGACCTTTGGGAAAGAGTAGTTTGAAGTTCAATGTTTATTGTTCAATGTTTGACTAAACGTTGAACATTGAACTTTCAACTTAGAACACTATAGCGATCCAACACCAACAGGGCAAAAAACGTGATCCACTTACTGGGCTTTCCTTTTTCCTCTACATCCACCCACATTTTACCGTTTAAGGAATTCTCCAGATTCCACTGCATCGTTTTGGTCATCTTATCGCGGATCACTTGCAGGGGTTTTTCCATATGGGCGCTTTTGCTCACTCCGGCCTGCGTCAATGCATACATGGCTTCAAGAATATCAGAATTATAGTGAAGCGGAAATCCAAACTGCAGCCATCCTTTTTTAGCCTCCCTTCTCCCGATGCCCTCCAATAACAGAAATTTTTCCTTTTCCCCCTGTATCCAGTTTTTTACGGTTTGTCCCTCAGACAGATCACGCCGTTTGGGAGCATGATCCAACACCTTTTGCCATTTCCTTCGATTACCGGGCACATACTGGTATACTTCATTTTCCAACATCTCCCGGACAATGAACGCCATTGCTTCATTTATTGCAGAAGATCTTTTCTTTTCAGGAACCTGAGTGAAACAAAGCAGTAGTTTCGGCAAGGCCATATAACAACGTGAAAGCAGACTATACCCCATAGCCTCGCATTTTATTCCTCCATCAAGCAGCAGTCGCTCAGCCAGAGCTTCGGTTTCTTCGATTACTACAGGGTGATCTCCATATCCAAGCAGCATCAACGCACGAAGAATATTAGCCGTAAGACACTGACCACCTGCAGAATTAATCCATTTACGTCTTCTGAGTATACCATCCACCCCCTGAGCAATACGTGGATCATAGCCATCTGCCCGGAACTGCCCCAGAAAGATCAACTGCCAGTATTTTCCGGTGTACTTCCAGTAGGACCGGTCATCATACTGCCAGAATTCAACATGATGCTTCAGGATACCTTCCGTCACACTATAGGTCATAAGCCGGGATCTGGCGTTGCTGACTTCAGAAGAATTTTCCGGCTTTTTGAGCAGTTCCGTCAGCGTAAGGTAACGCACCGGAGGGTTGTCCTCTTCCAAAAGCCATTGGATTACATTATCAGGAGGTCCCATGTGTACAGTTCCTTATTCCGGAGAGGAAGTAATGGCTTGTTTCTGAATATAGCAATGACATAGGTCAGAAGGTCAATCCAGGGAATTGCAGCACTACTTTCCCATGAGGAGTCGTGGCACCACTCCAACTCGCATTCAGGAAGAGCATTTCTATTGAGCCTGAAATACGTACATTTCCGTACTCGTTGATATTCACCAGTGGTGCCACGACTGACGGGATGGCATAGGATTGTTTTTAAGCTCAATGTTCAATGTTCAATGTTGAACGTAGAATGATTGCAGCACTACTTTCCCATGAGGAGTCGTGGCACCACTCCAACCCAAATTCAGGAAGAGCATTTCTATTGAGCCTGAAATACGCACATTTCTGTACTCATTGGTATTCACCAGTGGTGCTACGACTGACGGGATGGCACAGGATTGTTTTTAAGTTCAACGTTGAACATAGAACTTTCAACATCGAACTCTTAAAACAACGGACTCACCGCTCTGGCTATGGATTCCCTTATTTTTAGTCTGAATGGTCTTTTTCTGAATTCCTCCGGCTCCAGTTTTTTGCTGTGTTTCAGGTCTTCAAGAAAGGACTTCTCCAGTCCGGAAACTGCCTGCTCATCATAGATGAGGGCATTCACCTCAAAATTCTTGTCAAAGCTTCGCAGATCCATATTGGCTGTGCCTACGGAACCGAATACTCCGTCCACCATCAGTATTTTACCATGGTTGAACCCTTTTTGATAGGTGTAGATCTCTACCCCTGCCCGTAAAAGGCCACTCACAAAAGACATTGAGCTCCATAAATGCAAGGAAAGGTCCGACCTGCCCGGCAATAGTATCCTCACGTTGATCCCGCTCAATGCAGCAGTTTTCAGCGCGGTGAGGATACTTTCGTTGGGAATAAAATAGGGTGTAGAAATATAAATATGATGATCTGCTGTACCAATGGCCAAAAAATAGGCCTGCATAATGCTGGCCCAATCCGAGTCAGGCCCACTGGCCGTGATCTGGACCAGGTGCTCCTCTGTAACGGGATGTTGGGGAAAATAACGGGGGGCATTAACGGATTGCTGACTTACGAAATACCAATCGGTGAGAAATACTGCCTGCAGACTGTGCACGGAATCTCCTTCCAGCTTAACATGGGTATCCCGCCAGAAGCCGATCTCCTCCTCTCCATGGATGTACTTATCCGCTACGTTGATCCCACCGACATATCCCGTGGTGCCATCCACCACCAGCACTTTCCGGTGATTTCTGTAATTGATACGGTGGGTGAACATAGGAAGTCTCACCGGCATGAAGGGATATATTTCAATACCGGCTTCCTTCAACCGGCTGATAAATTTTTTACCCAATCCCCAGCTTCCCACATCGTCATAAATGAACCTCACTTCTACTCCACCCCTGGCCTTCTCTATGAGTATGTCGGCTATTTCATTGCCAATTCCATCATCCTCATAAATATAGTATTCAAGATGAATATGATCCCTGGCAGATCTGATCGCTTCCAGTATTGACTGAAAGGTAAGCTCTCCATTATTCAGGATCTGTATTTTATTCCGCTGAGTAAGGAGGGCCTTGCTGTTATTGAGCAACAGCTTCATGATATGCTTTTTGTCATACAGCTTCGGATTCCTCCGGATAAGATCGTGGTCCAGGTTTTCGATCTGGTAGGGTTCGAAGGTCTTGATACTTTGATAATCCGTCAATCCTTTCCGTGAGAAGAGTTTTTCCTTTCGAAAGTTCCGTCCAAAGTTCAGATACAGGATCATGCCCAGCACCGGCAGCAATATGACAACTATGATCCATGAAATGGTTTTTATAGGATTGTTATCCTCTAAAATGATCACGAAGGTGGTGAACAGGATAGTGATGAGGTATGAAATGCTAAAAAACAGAGTGAGTATGTCGTATGCATCCCAGCCCATATCTTAATGCATTGGGTTAACCCTTTTTAAATCCGGAAGGCCATTGAAAATCCGTCCTATCCACCAAGATACCTCCTGCATCGTTAAATCCCAATGATCCCTGAATAAATCACGCTGAGAGCAGTGATGCATAGGGCTAAGAGCATGGCGCATAGAGGCCGGGATAGCTCATGACGCTTACTGCTGCATGAAAACTCCTTTATTGCAAAAAAGTGAATGGTCCATATAAATGATTCGCCGGATGACAGGGAAGTCATCCGACGAATGGTGCCCGATAGACTGGAAAGCTCCAGAGGAAAACCTCTGAAGCTTCGATCGGGTGGAGGTGGGGGTTGTTAGTCTCATGAAAAGTTTAAGTGTGTTGTTATTGGTATTTGTGTGAACAATAAAGCAGGATACTTACGGATCAATGATCTTCAGGACCTGCGATTGGCCAGTAATGGTGGCGGCTCTCCGGTAAAGGGGTTGAACCGGCTGATGGTCTTTGCTTCCATGCCGGCTGCCCGGAGTACACTTCTGTCACCATGCCTGTCCCTTACCCAGTCCATGGCGTGGTACAGATTGATCATATCCAGAGAGTCTTCAAACAAATTGATCTGGTGGCCACCGTTTACCAAATGACTGAAGCGTACTCCAATGAGCCTGACGAGCAGCCGCTTGTTGTAAAGCTTATCAAAAAGCTCCATCACTTTGGGTATCAGTATATGGTCCGCTGAGGAATAGGGTATCCTTGATTGTAATGTGTAGGTATTAAAATCCGAATACCTCACCTTTACGGTAATACAGGCAGTAAGCTTTAATCCTCTCCGTAACTGGAAAGCAAGGTTTTCGGCCATAGCCAGCATAATGCCCTTGAGCTTCATCACATCTGTGGTATCCTTGTCGAAGGTACGCTCTGTGGAAATAGACTTACGCTCCGAATAGGGCACCACAGGGGTATTGTCTATACCATTGGCCTTGTTCCATATGGTAATGCCGTTCTTTCCAAGTACCTTTTCCATCAGCTCCAGCGGCATTTCCTGAATGGTTTTGATCTTTTTGATCCCCAGGCTGCACAGTGTGTGCCATGTCTTCTCTCCGATCATGGGTATCTTCTTCACGGAAAGAGGTGCAAGAAATGGCTTTTCCACTCCATAATCGATCTTGAGCTGATTATTGGGCTTGGCCTCTCCGGTAGCTACTTTTGATACCGTTTTGTTGACCGATAAACCAAATGAAATGGGCAAACCGGTATTTTCCCTGATCGATTTCCTGAGTTCGGAAGCAATCCTGTAGCTGTTGAAAAACCGGTCCATCCCGGAAAGGTCCACATAAAATTCATCGATGGAGGTTTTCTCATACACAGGCACATTCTCTTTTATGATCTCCGTCACCTCTTCCGATTTCTTGCTGTAAATACCTGAGTTCCCTCTGATCTGAATCGCCTCCGGACAAAGCTGTTTGGCCATTTTCATAGGCATGGCGGAATGTATTCCAAATACCCTCGCCTCATAGCTACAGGACGCCACTACTCCCCTGTCCGTAATACCTCCGATAAGTATAGGCTTCCCGATAAGTCTGCTGTCCAGCAAACGCTCACAGGACACAAAAAAGGTGTCCAGATCCAGATGAAGAATTGACCGGTGATCCACGATACAATATTACTAAAAATATTAGTATTATTTAACAATATTAGTATTATTGATTTTGCGGAGTGGAATATTTACAAATGCACCGGATTTCTCTCTTTTTTTTTAAATCTCATTAACAATATGGCGTCCCGGACGTTCACCGTTGGAATAAGGATATTTTAACTTATTATAAATATACTATCGGTACTGCCAAGGGGGACGGGATGAAATTAAAGCTGTTGGCATATATCATATTCATCACCAGCATCATTGCTTGTATTGCTATTATATTCTGGAAGCAGGAATACCGGTACATGACCCCTACCCCAAGGCCTGACAATTTAAAGGAGGTCAGCCGGGGAGACCAGGTAAATCTTCCATTTTCAGGTGATAAAAAAAACACCTTCATACATTTCTATAACTTCCATTGTCCTTGTTCCCGGTTCAACATAAAGGAATTTCAGTCCATGGTGAGAAGGTACTCAGGCAAGGTCAATTTCATAGCAGTATTGCAAACGGAAGGACAGGATGCTGATGAAGTACAAAGATTCAGAAGAAAATATGATATGGGGATAGAGGTGATATCCGATAGCAAGGGAGAGATCGCAAAGGCTCTGGGAGTATACAGCACCCCTCAGGCGGTTATCCTGAAAAACGATACCATATTTTACAAAGGCAACTACAACAGGGCGAGGTTCTGCCTGTCCAGAAACACCCGGTTTGCGGAACTGGCTCTGGAGGCGCTTATCAATAATGAATCTGCTCCTGTATTTCCCCCTGTAGCGGAAATAGCATATGGCTGTGAGCTCCCTTCCAATTCAACCAAAAAGACTGACTTCCTTAACTTTTTTTAACGTAATGGATATGGCTACACAAGAACAACTAAAACCATTTTTTAAAAAGATATATTCCCAATCTGCTCAGGTCATAGAACCTCTCATTTTCGGATATTTTGTATTCGGTATTTTTCTTTCCTTTTTCTATGACACCTATATGGTAGGTGTGGGAGTCGGCCTTTCATGTCTGGCTTTATACTTTGGCACAAAGCTTTTTTTCAAAGAAGGAAGAGCTCATCAGTATATGGCCAGTCTGGTTTTTGGTATTTTTATGGCGCAGTTTATTTATCAGATGCATGGCCTTTTTGAAATGCATTTTACCGCATTTATCGCCATCATTGCCCTGATCACCTATCAGAATAAGTACGCCTTCATCCCTCAGCTGTTATTTGTGGTCATCCATCATGCTTTGTTTGCCTACATTCAATACTCGGGGGTGGTCAATGGCAATGAAGCCTACAGACAGATCTATTTCACGCAGTTGGAATACATGGACTTCCAGACATTCCTTTTTCATGCCGGTTTATACGCTGCCGGTGTGGCTTTGGCAGCCATCTACGCCCATAATCTGGAACAAAACACCATTAGAAATGCAGGAAATATCATAAAGCTCAAAGAAAGCGAAGAAAGGACCCTTGTGAATATTAATCTGGCCAATGATATGGCACAGGGTGACTTCTCCACCACTTACGAGTTGAGAAAGGGAGATAAAATGGGATATGCCCTGCTCAATATGAGAGATAGCCTGCAACAGAGCACAGCAAGAGAGCGTCAGGAAAAGTTCATTAATGTGGGTATTACGGAGATAAGTGAGATCATAAAAAATCATTCAGAGCACCTGGACCAGCTGGCCTATGAAGTAATAGCCTACCTCACCAAATATCTCCAGGCCAACCAGGGAGGTATTTTTATATTGATGGATGAGGGAAGCGAGCCATACCTGGAGTTAAAGGGGTGCTATGCCTACAACCGGAAGAAATTCACGGAAAAGAGAATTGCCCCGGGGCAGGGTCTCGTAGGTCAGTGCTATCTGGAAAAGGATACTATCCATTTAAAAAAGGTACCTCAACATTACACAACGATCACCTCAGGACTGGGTGAAGCCACACCGGATAATCTGATCATCATTCCTCTTATGAATGATCAAAATATTCAGGGTGTATTGGAAATTGCTTCATTTAATGAATTCAGTGAACATGAAATTGAACTGCTGAAAAGGGTAAGCAGCAATATAACGGCCACGATCAATTCGGCCAAAGTAAACGCCAAAACCATGCTGCTGTACGAGCAATCACAGGAGCAGACAGAACAAATGAGAGCCCAGGAAGAAGAAATGCGGCAGAGTATGGAAGAGCTGTCAAGCATACAGGAAGAGGTGGAACGGAATGCCCGGGAATTTGAAAGGAGGCTGGGTGCCATCAACAATAGTGGCATAGGATCTGTGGAATTTGATATCAACGGGATCATTGTGGATGCCAATGACGCTTTTTGTAAGCTGATGAAATACTCTAAAGAAGAGCTGAAAGGATACCACCACAGGATATTTGTAGATCCTGAATATGCTCAAAGCAAAGAGTATGAGAAATTCTGGAAGGACTTCTCAAAAGGGATCATGCATCATGGGGAATACAAACGCTACAATAAGCTTGGACAGGAGGTATACCTTTACGGGGCTTATTCCGTGCTAAGGGATAGCAATGAAAATCCCATAGGAGTGCTGAAGTTTGTTACAGATCTGACGCCTTATGTCAAAGAAAAACAGGTATCACAGCATCATAAAGAAGTGCTTCAGAAATAGAGATGTCAGACATGCAGCTGCTTACCGGCAGTATTTTTCGATAAGTCCGTTTGTTTGATCGGACCCGAGGGACTTCGCCATTTTAAAGTCAGCGCATGCTCTGGAGGTCTGTTTGAGATATACACGTAAAGAGCCTCTTGAAAGATAGGCATCTGTAAACTCCCCGTTGATACTGATGGCTGCATTGTATGAAGATAAAGCTTCTTCGAGTTGTCCCAGCTTTTGATGTGCCTTTCCTTTCAGGGTATGCGCAAAAGCGTTGTTCTCGTCAAGGCCCAGTACCTTTTCACAAAAGAAAATGGTATTTTCATAATCCTTCAGCCGGTAATAGTAATCATTGGCAATACTCAGATGCCCGCTCACATTGAGCGGATCTTCCTTTATTACCTTTCTGAAGTCAGCCAGGGCTTCTTCATGCTGCCCAAGTTCTTCATATGCCCTGCCTCTGTTGTAAATAGACTTTATATCCCGGGGCTGCATGCGAAGATATTCTGTATAAGCATCTACCGCTTTTTGGTAATCACCCGCCCTGTAGTACTGATCTCCCAGCTCTGAATTTTCATTTTTACAGGACATGAACCCTGCGATAACCACTAATGCAACTATTCTCTTCATCCTTAAGGTTTTTGACTAAAAAAAGTGGCATAATGGGGTATGCCACTTGGTTGCAAAGATATACAATTATTTATCAAATTGATTTCAAAAATTCTTCAACGGCATCCCAGTAGTCCCGCGAATCAGAGAATTTTGACCACAATGCCCGGGCTCCGTGATTACCAGCCGTTTTCGGCAGGAAGTATCTCTTTTTATCCGAGGGGATGGCCACGTAGATCCCCCACCAGTTGTTCTTCTCGTCACGTGCAGAAGTCACAAAGGCTGGCTGGCTGATCTTCATTGCGCCGGAGGCTATGAAATTTCTGGGCTTACCCTGTGAAGTAAAGTACTCTCCCGGAGAGAAGGCCAGCACCGCATCCACCTGCTCAGGCATATCACCAGCCAGTTTGAGTGCCAGTGCGGATGAATAGGAGCTTCCCCAGATGATCACTTTGCCCTGTGACAGGTTTTTCGTGGCATAGGTCACTGCTGCCTTCATATCAGGCAGTGAATGAATATACTGGGTGTCTTTCATTGCCTTCAGGGCGTTTTGACGGGTAATGTTCTGTACATCATTGATGCGCCCTCCTGACCTCAGATCTACTGCCATACAGTTGTATCCGAGCTCATTCAGTTTTGGAGCTATTTCACTATACTCCCCCCTGCTCCAGTTGGCCTGGTGGAACAGCACGATGAAGGGGGCTGTTTTTGCATGGACCATGTAGAGTTCAGCTGCTATCTGCACGCCATCGGAAGATGGAAAATAAATAGTTTCCGCTTTATTGACAGTATGTACCAGGGGGAGTAAAGCTGCTCCAATCAAATACCTTATCATGCCTGACTTTTTTTTACAGTAAAAACAGTTACGGGCCACTCCTTCTGCATCCTGATAAACATCGGGACTTCGGTAGACCGGTGAGTTGCTGGATGGTGCCATTATGAAATTTTGTTCAAAAGGAATTGTCGAGTGGATTGACCGGTTTTCAAAAATACGGACTTTATTGACTCAATAACCAATAGCCGCACTAATTGATCATGTTTAACGGGTTTTTAATATTCCGGTAACTTTTCAGCTCCACACCGGCATTGCCTATGAACATTTTGGCCTGCACTTTCAGGGGTATCTTGTTCTCGTCATCGGATACCCAGGCCAGAATGGAGTCCTCCCCATCGAATAGCTTGTTATCAGGCATAATGGGTTCCAGTTTTATTGCCCTGAATTTTCCTGCCTTCGTCTTTATCTTTTCCCTGCCTCTGAACCTGATATCCAGCTCATAGAATTCATCTTCAAAGAAGCCACTGATCCGAAATATCTCCCCTTTCTTCATTTTGGAGAAATCCGTAGTTCGCAGGTACAGATACCCGGCGAGCATATCCCTTATGTCTTTGGGAGCGACATATACCTTGGGCTCTTTATATTCTCCCGTCTTTTTGTTCTTTACCTTGGCTTCAATGAGATTGACCCGGTGGTCGAAGCGTACTATCTCATCTTTTTTGTATTTCCCCTCTCTGATCTTCCGGTAGGAAATATGCGGAACAAGGGCCGAAGAATCTACATAGGCGCCCCAGTGATCATCTACATTGGCCACCCACCCCACCATACCGGTGGTTTTCCCGTAAACATCTACCTTGTAACATTCCCTGTGATTGATCCTGTAGAATTTATCATCAATCACCATCTGTGCCTGACCGATGCTGAATATCCCAAAATTGACCTTGTAGTTGAGTTCTTCACCACGCGCAAAGCTATTGTATTCTAAAGGGGTGTAGATGGGACTGTCACTGACAGTAAACGCCGTCAGGGGTAACAGCAGGAGTATGTAATGTAACGTCTTCATGATGTTGAACGGATCTGGTCGTTAATACCTGAAGATCAAACAAAGTAAATGCCAAACTTAAACCGCCACATTATTTTCTCTCAGGGCATCGTTCAGTGACGTTTTCTTGTTCGTACTTTCTTTCCGTTTTCCTATGATCAACGCACAAGGTACCTGAAAATTGCCTGCCTTGAACTCCCGGGTATACGATCCCGGTATAACCACTGATCTTTCCGGAACGTACCCGCGCATTTCCTTCGGCTCATCTCCGGTCACATCAATAATCTTCGAACTTGCCGTAAGCACTACATTTGCTCCCAGCACCGCCTCCTTACCCACCCGTACACCTTCCACTACTATGCATCTCGAACCTATGAAGGCATTGTCCTCTATTATTACAGGTGCTGCCTGAACAGGTTCCAGAACACCACCGATCCCGACCCCACCGCTGAGGTGCACGTTTTTTCCTATCTGGGCGCAGCTCCCTACTGTGGCCCACGTATCTACCATGGTACCACTGTCCACATAAGCTCCGATGTTAATATAGGAAGGCATCATTACCACTCCCTCATTGATGAAAGACCCGTACCGGGCTATGGCATGAGGCACCACCCGTACACCAAGCTTATGATAGTTGTGCTTAAGCTTGATCTTATCATGAAACTCAAACGGGCCGATCTCTATGGTTTGCATCTTCATGAGAGGGAAATACAGTATCACCGCTTTTTTGATCCACTCATTTACCTGCCATTCACTGCCATTGGGAGAGGCCACCCGTACCTTACCACTATCAAGATCACCTACTATGGATTTAATGGCTATCTGTACTTCTTTCTCCTTCAACAGAGACCGATCTTCCCAGGCCTTTTCCACAAGTTCGTTCAATTCCATTTACTGACTTTAAATTTGTTCTTGTTATTATCGCTAAATGAGTAAGACCAAAATCATACTTGCCTCCATTCTGAAACCGGTAGATGACACGCGCATGTACGAGAAGATTGGTATTTCTCTGGGCCAAACAAACAAATATGAAATTAATATCATAGGCTTTTACACAAAAAAAATCCCACACCCGGTAAGTTCCATAAAACTACAGCCTCTGTTTAATTTCAGGAGAACGGACTTCCGCCGGATCATTGCCCCTGTGAAGTGCTTCATGGCTTATATTAAAGCAAAACCTCAAATCATTATAGTTAACACCCATGAATTACTGATAGTTACGGTATTATACAAAATATTATTTGGCTGTAAAATGTGCTACGATGTACAGGAAAACTACTACCGTAACCTACTTTACGGAACTGGCTTTTTAAGGCCTCTCCGACCTGCAGTAGCCTCATGGGTGCGCCTGAAGGAGTACGCCACACGCCGCTGGGTAGACCTTTATCTGCTGGCAGAAAGATCCTATGAAAAGGAATTCACCTTTACCCACAACAAGAGTGTGATCATTGAAAATAAGCACCAGCCGTTGGGGGGAAACCGAAAAAAAACCGTACCCAATCAGAATATGGTTTTGGCTTTTAGTGGCACTCTTGCCGAGACCACTGGTGTTTTCAGGGCTATTGAACTGGCAATAAGGTTGCATACCTTAAACAGTAGCATCCGGCTGGTCATAGTGGGTCATTGTGCGCAGAAAAGCACGCTGAAAAGGATTAAGGCATATTTGAAAAAGTACCCCTTCATAAGTCTCAGGGGAGGTGGATACATAGTGCCTCATAAAGAGGTTATCGAAACAGTAAGAGATGCTGACTTTGGCATGATCAGCTATCCGGAAAACAGAAGCACAAAAAACTCCATCCCCACCAAACTCTATGAATACCTTGCCCTGCAACTGCCAATCATCCTGCAAAATCATGAAACATGGGAAGAGATATGCCAACCCTACAAGGCTTGTATTGCAGTGGATTATGACAACGCAGATGAACATATGCTGCTGAAAAAAATGATGACAGGTCATTTCTATACATCACTTCCGGGAAACGAGGTTTTATGGTATTCCGAAGAAGAAAAACTGGTAAATTCCATTAATCAATTAACAGTTTAAAATACTTATAATCAGTTATTTAAATAGATTTATTTCAATTGATAATTAATAGCTGATTCTTCCAAAAATCTGGGTTCAAAACACTCTCATTGTTCAAATTTGGACTTTCGGAATGTCCTTTACGGAACTTTTGTACTATTTATGGGTAGGTT
>LYSV01000082.1:27319-30001 GCA_001657315.1 Flammeovirgaceae bacterium BBD 1991-12
CGTTAATGCTAAGTTTTGCGGAGGAAAATTATCTGAAGGCCATCTACCACCTGGCGGAGCAATCCGGGGACAGTGTGTCCACCAATGCCATTGCCGATATGCTCAACACAAGGGCGGCATCTGTCACGGATATGATCAAGCGCCTTTCCGGCAAGGGCATCCTCTCCTATCAGAAATACAAGGGAGTATATGTATCGGAGGAAGGCAGAAAGGCGGCGCTGCAGGTGATCCGAAAGCACCGGCTCTGGGAGACTTTCCTGGTAGAAAAACTAAAGTTCAACTGGGACGAGGTGCACGATGTAGCGGAGCAATTGGAACACATCAAGTCCCCCCTGCTTATCAAGCGACTGGATGAGTTCCTGGGTTATCCGAAATACGATCCGCACGGCGACCCCATACCTGATGAGCACGGCGAGTATAAATCCAAGCCTCAGGCTCCGGTGAGCTCCTGCGAAACGGGACAGTCGGTAATAGTGGTATCCGTACAGGATGACAGCCCCGCCTTCCTGCAGTACCTCGATAAGATAGGTACCTATATAGGCGCAAGGATAAAAGTACTGGACAAGGTGGAGTTTGATGGTTCAATGGAAATTCAGATAGATAATAAAAAAACAGTATTCATTTCAAGAGAAGTTTCTGAAAATATATGGGTAACCGATTAATACTTTTCCTACTGGTCATACTCAGTAGCTGTGGTAGTGGCGAAAACGAACATACGGAGAAGGCTGACAGGTTAAGGATAGTAGCCACCACCGGGATGATCGGCGATGCCATAACAAACATTGTGGGAGATTCCGCCGAGGTCACCGCTCTCATGGGGCCGGGGGTGGACCCGCATCTTTACAAGGCCACCCAGGGAGATCTCCGAAAGCTGACGGAGGCTGACGTTATTTTCTACAATGGCCTGCACCTGGAAGGAAAAATGGGCGAGGTACTTGAAAAACTGGGAAGGATAAAGCCGGTGATAGCTGTATCGGAAAACGTAGAAAGTACACAACTGCGCAGGGTGGAAGAATTCAATGACAGTTATGATCCGCATATCTGGTTTGATGTGAGCCTGTGGAAGGATGCGGTGCAAACGACCTCCACGGAACTGCAAAGGCTGGATGGAAAAAACGCAGCTTACTATGATAAAAATACCACCATGTTCCAGGCCCGGCTGGATTCCCTTCACGACTGGGTGCAACGTGAGATCTCCACTATCCCGAAGGCTCAAAGAGTACTGATCACAGCACATGATGCATTCGGGTATTTTGGGAGTGCATATGATATTGAGGTAAGAGGGCTACAGGGCATATCTACCCTTTCGGAATATGGACTAAGAGATGTTTCTGATCTTGTGAATTACATTACCGGCAACAGGATCAAAGCCGTTTTCGTAGAAACCTCGGTTTCTGAGAAAGCGATCAATGCGGTGGTAGAGGGATGCAGGAAGAGGGGGTTTGAGGTACGTATTGGTGGTCATTTGTATTCCGATGCCATGGGCACCAGAAACACCCGTGAGGGGACCTATATCGGTATGGTAGAGGCAAATGTAAAAACGATAGTGAATGCGTTGAGGTAATATTGGTTTAAAGTTGAAAGTTCCGGGTTCCAAATTAAAAGTTCTGTACATGGAGTATTCAACGTTAAGCTTTGAATGCATGAGTAATGAAAAAAACAGAAGACGATAAGGCAAACATAGCGCTGGAGATCCATGACCTGACGGTGTCCTATGATCGCAAGCCCGTACTGTGGGATATTGACATGGAGCTTCCAAAAGGTAAACTGATCGGTATTGTGGGCCCTAACGGCGCAGGAAAATCGACTCTGATAAGATCTGTCATGGAGCTGATCCCCAATAGTAGTGGTTATGTGAGGCTGTTCAACAAAAACCTTGCGCATGTACGTGACAAGATAAGCTATGTCCCTCAGCGTGAGTCGGTAGATTGGGACTTTCCGGCCTCAGTGCTGGATGTGGTCTTAATGGGACGCTACGGCAAGCTGGGGCTCTTTAAACGCCCCAGAAAATCGGACAGGGAAGTGGCTATGGACTGTCTGAGAAAAGTGGGGATGGAAGCGTATGTAAAGCGGCAGATCTCCCAGCTCTCAGGTGGCCAGCAGCAGCGGGTTTTTCTGGCCCGTGCCCTGGCACAGCAGGCCGAGCTTTACTTTATGGATGAGCCTTTTTCGGGAGTAGACGCAGCCACTGAAAAGGCGATCATTGAACTGCTGAGAGAAATGTCCGGCAAGGGAAACACGGTGATCGTGGTGCATCATGATCTGCAATCAGTTACGGAATATTTTGATTGGGTAATACTGCTCAACATGAGGCTGGTGGCTTATGGACCTACGGAGGAGGTATTCACCGCAGAGCTGCTACAGGAAACCTACGGCGGCAAGCTGACATTGCTGAGTGATGTGGGCAACCTGATGAAGCACAGGGGATTTCCAAACCGGGAGGCGGACCCGGTCAGTATGAAGACATTAAAATGAGCAGCTTTCTTGAATTCTTTTCTTTCACCGATCCGAACATCCGCTATGTAGTTTTCGGGTCTATACTACTCACAGCTTGCTCGGCCGTAGTAGGCTCCTTCACTTTTCTCAAAAAAAAGGCACTGGTTGGTGATGCTGTGGCACATGCAGTCTTGCCGGGGGTGTGCCTTTCCTTTATACTGACAGGGGAGAAAAATCCACTGATCC
>LYSV01000083.1 GCA_001657315.1 Flammeovirgaceae bacterium BBD 1991-12
GCCCTTTATTGCCCGGCAATGATCCAACGGGAAAACAGTCATATGGTGCCTCAGCGGAGTAAGGAGTAAACAAGGAGCTGTTCCCCTACGGTGATCGACCCAAAACAGCCTGTCCCGCTCCCGATATATCGGGACGGGAGAACTAAAGATCATGATGAAACTTCAATTATTAGCCATACTCTATTACTCATCCATAAATACCAAGACCATGAAAAAACAATTCCAATTAATAATAGTCGCCCTCTTTTTAACAAGTCTTACCGGGTATGGTCAGGTAGGTAGCCAGTTTACCTTTAACAATATCACCTATGAAGTAACAGCACAGGACGGCCCCAAAACGGTCATGGCAATAGGCTATAACACCGATGGAGGCCACAGTGTGAACATCCCCCCAACGGTGGATCATGACTCAAACACCTACACGGTGACCGCCATTGGGGAGGCTGCTTTTGAGGGAAAGGGATTGACCAGTGTGATCATTCCGAACACTGTGACCAGTATTAGGAGTCGGGCTTTTCATAACAACCAATTGACCAGCGTGACCATATCCAACAGTGTGACCGTTATTGGTCGCGGTGCTTTTTATAACAACCAATTGACCAGTGTGATCATACCCGGGAGTGTGACCAGTATTGGCGCTCAAGCTTTTCAATACAACAAATTGACTGAGGTGACCATATCCGATGGGGTGACCACTATTGGCGGTGAAGCTTTTAGGAACAACCTTTTACAAGGACGTCTTGAGATTCCCAACAGTGTCACAAGTATTGGCCATCGGGTTTTTTACAACAACGATTTGGCCGAGGTGATCATTGGTGAAAATGTGACCAGTATTGGAGATGATGCTTTTCGGGACAACAACTTGACCCGTGTGACCATACCGAACAGTGTGACCAGCATTGGGAAAGATGCTTTTCAACAGAACGAACTGGCCGAGGTTACTTTCAGCACGCCAAGCCATCTTACCAGACTTGAGGAGGGTGTTTTCAAGGCCAACAACTTGACCGGGGTAACCATACCCGATGGCGTGATCAGTATCGGGAACAGTGCTTTTTCGTCCAACCAATTAATCGAGGTGATCATACCCGGGAGTGTGACCGACATTGGTCCCTGGGCTTTTAGTAACCCAAACCTTAACCTGGTGACGGTACAGGCTACCGTTCCTCCACGTATTCAGGACAATACCTTTTCAAACCGTTCCCAAATAGATGTGGTCGTTCCCAGGGGGAGTGGTAGAATCAAAGACGCTTATGAAAACGAAAACGCCTGGGGCACGGGCTTCAGATCCATCACCGAAGAAGTGGGGGACGGGGACTTTTTTACAGTTGGTAATTTAAGGTACCAGGTTAGTTCTGTGGATTCCCATGAAGTATTCGTGGCCGGAAGAGCCAGTGGCTCAACGGATACCGGGATAACCATACCCCGTGTGGTCAGTGTGGCTGCACAGGACTTTAAAGTTATAGGTACCAATGGGGGTTCTTTCAGAGCCAACAACTTGACCCGTGTGACCTTTGAAAGCCCAAGCAATGTGACCAGAATTGATGGTGATACTTTTCGGGACAACAACTTGACCAGTGTGACCATACCAGAAAATGTGATCGATATTGGTCCCTGGGCCTTTGCCAGTAACCCAAACCTTAACCTGGTGACCGTGGAGGCCACCACTCCACCGGCACTCGATGCAACTGCCTTTCAAGGTTTGAACAACACCGATCTTCGTTCTCAAATCGACCTGGTCGTTCCCAGGGGTGCCCGGGATGCTTATAACAACCCAACCAACGGCTGGACGGGTTTCAGATCCATCACGGATGGGATTCAGGTTTCAATAGACACACCAGCGCAGAGAGATAATTTAACACCCTTTTCGGTTACCATTACCTTCAGTCGAAACGTAACGGGTTTTGCCCAGGCAGATATTCAGATAGCCAATGCCACTGCTGGCAGTTTTTCCCCGGTCGATGGTACCACATATACCCTTGAAATAACACCAACGTCCTGTGAAGGTACTATCACCATTGAGGTTCCCGAAAATGTAGTGGAATACGCACCTAATTTCCCCAATTTGGCAGCAAGCACAACGGTAATGGTCAACGCCATCCCATCAGCCCCAACAGTAAGTTCGCCCCTCGAATACTGTGTGGGTGAGACAGCCACTGCGCTGACTGCATCAGGAGATAACCTACTATGGTATACCTCGCCAACAGATGAAACGGGAGATACTGCGGCATTGACACCAGGTACAGCAAATGAGGGAAGCACCTCCTACTTTGTCACTCAAACCACCAACGGTTGTGAAAGTGAGCGCGCAGAGATCGTAGTGACCGTGGAAGCGAATGGGAATTGTGGGTCCGCAGCATTCACCATCGCCCCCATCGCAGACGTCACCCTCCAGGAAAACACTATCTACACATCCGTCACACCAGTGCTCTCCGGAGATGATCCTAAGGGCACCGTGACATGGACACTTGGCGGCACAGATGCCGAAGATTTCTCTGTCGATGGTTCGACGGGTGTGGTCACCATGATCGCCAGGGACTTCGAAGCACCCGCAGATGCCAATGCTGATAATGTCTATGAAGTATCCATTACCGATAGCGAACACAATAGCAGTGAAACAAGCTGGACGGTGACCGTGAAGGACGACCCATTTGAAACGCCATCACAAGGCTCCCTCTCCCCTATGATCCCTACGGCTTTTACCCCTAATGGGGACAGTGCAAATGATCGCTGGATCATCGATAATCTTTCCGGAGATGCCACCGTCAGGATCTACAACCGACATGGCACCATCCTTTTCACCTCCGATGCTGGATATACCCTTCCCTGGGATGGTACCTATCGTGGCCATTCACTACCCGCCGGGTCCTACATATATCATATCCAAAACGGATCACATAAATACACAGGTACTGTGACCATTCTTTTATAACCATTCAAATTAGCATTAAGATGAAAAAACCGTTCGTCATTGCGCCTGTCCCGAACTTGATTCGGGAAAGAAGTATGAGAGTGAAGCAATCTCATTGACAAGATCGCTTCTCCCGATAAATCGGGATCGCGATGACGTAATGAAATACAGCCTATACCCGATTCAAAAAACGCATATTTACCCGTCCGAAGGCGGGCTCAGGACAGAAAAGTCCATACCCGATTCAAAAAATGGATATTTATCCGTCCAAAGGCGGACTTCACGAGGGAAAATGGACACTTCAATGAGGAAAATGCATACTTCACGCGGGAAAACGCATACTTAAGGTGTACAAATGCATACTTCATGCGGGAAAATGCATACTTACTGCGAGAAAATGGACACTTCACTGGGGAAAGTCCATACTTAAGGTGTACAAACGCATATTTACCCGTCCGAAGGCGGGCTTCACTGGGGAAAGCCCATACTTAAGGTGGAAAATGCATATTTATCCGCCCCAAAGGCGGGACAGGCCGAATCATGGCATAATCAGTCTCGAATCACTCTTTGGACGTTTCTGGCATAGATTCCAACGATTTTCGCATAGACTCATAGAGGGTTATGCTCACATCCTTGAAACAAAGATTTATTAATTATAACATGTATTAAAGTTATTTTCATCTATAAAGTCTTAGGCCTCTGCTTTGCGAGTGTGTTACTAACCTGAAATCCAATATTTTGACTAATAAATATATAGCCGTAAAGTAAATTTAAATCAAAAACAAACTTTGCAGCAGTAAAGTGCCGAAAGCTAATTCCGTAATTTTTGGGTCTTTGTACTCTGAAAATTACTCTCTTGATTTTCCTGCGCATGGCAAGAACCCTGGTGGCAGATAAGAGTTTGCTACTTCCTCTTATAAAAATAAACCCCCGCCTCTTTTTCACCGGGCTCTTCACTCAGCGTATAAAATCCTGTTCCGTCAGCCTTCCACGCTATGGCTTCTCCCTGAGGCTCACGTTCATAGGGGATCTTAACGGCCGGTCCTGACAGTGCCTGCATGATCGATTCTTCTTCTTTCCTTTTCCAGTACAGCACTTCATCATACGTTTTCATGATGATTTCACTTCCGTCGGAGGAGATGTCTCCTGCAATGATCTTGTGGAAAGGCAGGGTTCCCAGCTTTTCGGGGATAAGTGTTTCCCCCGTAGGTTGAGGATAGCGGGCTACATAAACGTGTACTTTGGCTTCGCGCTTCGACACGATATACAGGTCCCGCGTGGCAGGATCTATCATAAGGCATTCGGCATCGCGGTTGCCGTCAGGATACTGGAAACGGATAATGTCTGTTTCTCCGATCTCTTTGGGATCTGATAACTGAGGCTCTTCAAAGCGATAAATGTATTTGTACTCATAAACGGCATTGTTATCCCCGATCTCGGCGAGATAAATATAACTTTTGCCTTCTTCGGGCCCCGGTCCAACAGCTATATCCTCCCAGTCCCTGTTGTCAGTATTTTTCAGGTAGAATGTTTTGGCATTCCTTCCATCTTCATGGATCAGGAAAATTCTGGCTTCATCTCCGCTATCATTATGCGTCCATAGCAGCCCGGGATTTGTGGTACTGGCCTCCAGCCCGGAAGCTTCCCGGATATCATCATTGACCAGCTCTCCCTGAAAAGCCCCATGAAAAAAGAGCTCTTGCGAAGTTCTTTCCTGCTCGGTGCAGGCCAGTAACGTGAAAAGCAAAAACATAGACAAGGTAAATCGGCTCATTTTCATAATGGGGGGTAAAGATAATTTTTCATTCGTAAAAATAGTGACACCGCGACGTGGACCTTTAGATGGCCGGATACCTATTCGATGGTTTTTTCTATGGTGTATTTGTACATTACGTTCCCTTTGATGTCAACGAATTGAAGCAACAGCGCGCTTTTTGTAAGTGAGCCTGCCACAAACCCCGGCGCAGAGCGGGCAAATTTTGAATGTTCCATCATTCCTGTGGGACGCACTTCCGAGCCGGCACCGGAAATAATATGATGGGTACCTCCTTCCGGCAGGATGTGTTGCAGATCATGCTCATGTCCCGCAAAATAAACATCTACACCATTTCTTCTGAAAACCGGTTCCAGGTGTCGCTTTATGCTTCCTGTTTCGTTCACCCGTTTACCTCCGCTGTACAGGGGATGATGACCGATCACAATTTTCCAATCCATGTTGGCGACTGATAAAACACTGTCCATCCAGCGGACCTGTGCCAGGGTGTCCTGACCAGCTACCACATCCTTGTATTTTTTCTCATGATAATAGTCATCTTCAAAAGGTGAGGTATCAATGAAGACAAGCCTGGCCATTCCGCCGTCCTCTGTCTCAATGTCCTTGAAATAATACCGGTCAGGCATGTTCCACCTTCGACTGATGCCGGTGTAATCGATCTGGGCCTGCACGTTGCCCCGGTAGTCGTGGTTGCCCAGTACAACATACCACGGGCAATGCAGGTACTGTCCCTTGTAGATCTTCTCATAGGAGCTGATCCAGTTGTAATCATGTATACTACCGATTCCGTTGTCATAAAAATTATCACCAGTGGACAATACCATCTCCGGTTCAACTACATATGCTGACTTTTCCATGATATCCGCTACCTGCTGCTGATTGAACTGTCCGTTACGTCCCCAGTCACCAAGAACAAAAAAATGAAAAGCATCGTCTACCGCCTCCAGACCTGGCAGCGGGTCCTCTGCCTTTTGCTGAGGATTCTCAACCGGAATGCATTGAACGAAAAGAATAAAAAGAAATACGGCTATGAACAGATTTTTCATAATGAAGTTTATTTGAGATCTTCTCCGGCTATATCTTCCCATTTGTAAAATTGAAAAGTACCATCATCGGACATTGCCACGAACAGTCCTTGTTTAAACGTATCATTCAGCCCTGCACTTGTTACCTCGCTGCCGTCGCTCTCGAGTGTGGAAAGTAGAACAGTTTTTAGTACCGGATGGTCATGCGGGTTGTTTGAAGTACCCTCACGCGGATAGATGTGAAATTTGTTGGCCTGCTGGTCCGATACCAGAAGATAGCCGGTGGAGTCGCTGCTTTTATAAATGGATATTCCCTCATGATCATCGGTAAAACCTTCCCGGGCAAACAAGGCAAGTTCTGTATCACTGCTGTCCGGATGAGCATAGTATTTTCTCACGCCCACACCCTCGTCCGCATAGTATACATACCCTTGTTCATTGTCCACTGCTATGGCCTCAATTTCTTTTTTACCACTGAAATTCCCGAAGGCCCTCACCCGCGTTCCCTTTACTGACTGATTGTCGGTATGCAGTTTGTACTGCCACAGGTATCCCGTCTGAGGTCCGTACTTGCGGCCTACTATGGCAAATATCCTGTCGCTTGCATGATCAGTGTACAATGCCACGCCCATAGGCGCATTCAGTGAGTCTCCCTCAAAAACAGGTATTCCTCCATTGTCGATTGGCGTCATTTCCGGCAACCGGAATACCCGTATGCTGTTGGAATAACGTTCTGTACAAACGGCAATATCAATACGCTCGCTATTAAAATCAAAATCATAGGCAATATCCACATTATTCGGCCGCATGATGTTGTTCACCGTATCCACTATTTCACCCCTGAGGTTGAAAACATACAAAGCTCCTGCTCCGGCATCATCACCCTTGTCAGTACCTACGACCAGGCTGTTTCCCGGATCTTTTCTATTGATCCAGATGGCCGGATCATCGGAGTCATTGGCCACCTTTTGTGTTACCAGTGCCGGAGCAATCGCGATCTCATTGCTTACCTTGTGGCTGCGCTCTTCCCGTGGAGTCGGTTGGCAGGAGCAAATAAAATATATGAGGAGAAGAAAAAAGGATCTTTTCATATCGGCATAAAAAAACTGCCCGGGTATCACCGGACAGTTTTTCTGGTTTTTCAGTATTTAGTTTTCAAAAAGATCAAACTTCAGTCCCGCATTGAAGCGTACATCATAAAACTCGATCTGCATGGTCTGTTCTTCCACACCCTGATAGAACCTCAACGGCTGATTGGTCAGGTTGTTCACCTCAAAGAAGAAGCGGAATTGAGGCGTAAAGGCATAGGATCCGTTCAGGTCCACGAACGTTTGCCGGTCATAGTAACGATCATTGAAAGCATCGCCCCCCAGCTCATCGATGTAGTCACTGGCAAAATTCAGCGAGGCCCTCAGCACCAGCTTTTCCGTTTCATAGGATAGTGAGGCATTGAACATATTTTCGGCGGTTCCCGGCAGCGGAAGGTCCTCACCTTCCCGGCCCTGGATGCCTTCGGTTTCTGATTGTGTATGGGTATAGTTCAGATATACGCCAAAACCCTTCAGGACACCCGGTAAAAAATCCAGTTGACGCTGAATGGAGATCTCAAGGCCGTATACCTGGGCCGTGCCACCGTTCTCAGGCGCTTCAAATTCTACGTCCGTAGCATCAATGCCCAGCGGACGTGCGTCGAAGTTTTCTATGGATCTTGAGTAAATGAAGTCATCGATGTCCTTGTAAAATCCACCCACTGATACTATTCCAATGGATTTGAAATAGTTTTCAGCCATAAGGTCGAAATTCATGGATACAGCGGGATCAAGATTGGGATTTCCGGCGCTTAGTTCCGGACCGTCAGGGTCGAACTGCCTGAAGGGTACCAGATCGAAATAGTTGGGTCTCGCTATGGTGTTGGTCCATGCCGCTCTGAGTATAGTATTTTCCGTTATATCGTATTTGAAATGCAGGCCGGGTAGCAGATTGGTATAATTATCCGAGCCGGTGGTAGTGCCTATTTCCTCCGTCTCTTCATCAAATGAAAAACCATTGTAGTCAATATCCGTGCGTTCCACACGAACACCAGCCAACATGGAAAGCTGAGGTATGATCTGGTAATCGAACATGGCGTAACCAGCGTATATTTTTTCACGGGCTGAATAATTACCCGGGGCATATTCGGAGGGCTCATCACTGATGGTGAATTGTGAAGGATCCCTGAGGGCGAGCCCTCCCAAAAATTCCCTGTCGGCAAAATAACCGGCATCGTACTGGTCACCCACCAGGTAATCGTCTTTTGTGATATCTTTTACGGGTACGTTGGACATAGGCTCGAAAGCAGCCGGATTTGTGGGTTCATATTCAAAAAAACTGTTCTCCCTTTTTTTGAATTTGTTGCGGTATCTGGCGCCCACTTTTACCACGATCTGCTCATCGACAGGGAGCTGAAGGTCTACACGACTGTTTACGTCTTCTTCAAAAGTAAACTGCCTTTCATCCGTGATATCATTGAGAGGGAGTGATTGCCATTGGTTTTCTGCAGTGCTCGTTACCAATGGTCTTTCAGGGTCCCTTATATCCATACGTATGGGAAGGTCACTCTCCCTGAACCTGATATAACGTTCATCAGGCCGCTCTTCCGAAGCCCTGGCGTAGGTACCGGACCAGGTGAGTTTTATATCGTTGAAGAAATGCTCTCCTTTCAGCATTACATTTCGCATGCGCTGATCTTCCAACCGGGTACTTTGTACGCGATCGGAACCAATACCTCCCTTTGTCTGTCGTCCTATTCGCCCTACGGCATCAAATAGTCCGGGTGATACCTCGGTGACCAGACCGGCATCATAAGCGTCTTCGATTTCACCCACCCGATAGCGGAACCTGTTCTCCCAGTCATCCCTCCAGTTGTAAATGCTGCTCAGGAATAGGGTATGATTGTCATTGATCCTGTAGTCGAGATTCAGAGAGGCGCTTCTCCGTACCCGCTGTACCGTGTAGGTCCTGATGTCAAATTCATCCAGTATAGGGCCAAAATCATCTGTGTCGACCCATACAGCCTCTACGTTGTCAGAGCCAAAGTCGTGATTGTTGTAAGAGGCGGAAAAGATCACGCCCAGCTTATCGTCCAACACCCGATCACCGACTACCAGCGCTCCGGTCCATATAGGCTCTTCGGATAAAAAGTTGAAGCCACTGGCGGCCGTACCCGATATCCGCAGTCCTGAAGGCGCCTCCCGTGTCACCAGGTTTACAGCACCGCCGATGGCATCGGCATCCATATCAGGTGTGACGGCCTTGTTTACCTGTATGGTCTGGATCATGTCTGCAGGGATCAGGTCCATCTGTATCCTTCGGTTATCTCCTTCAGCAGAAGGTATACGCTCTCCGTTCAGCATAACGGAGTTCAACTGAGGAGCGAGTCCGCGAATGATAATGTCCCTTGCTTCACCCTGATCGTTCTGCATGGTGATGCCCGGAACCCTTTTCAGCGCATCACCTACATTGGCGTCCGGAAATCTTCCTATCTGATCAGCAGCGATGACATTGGTAATATTTGAATTCGTTTTTTGCCGGTTGAGGGCCTTGGCCTGGCCTTTCAGCCGGTCGCCGAGTACCAGTACCTCATCACCCAGTACCACACCGGGGGACATGCTGATGTCTAGTGAGCTCGTTGTTCCTGAGGTAACAGAGACAGATTGCTCGATGGTTTCATAACCTATATAGGACACTTTTAAAGTGTAGTCTCCGGGATTTATTGACGAAATGGTAAATTCTCCTCGCAGATCAGTGATATCTCCCTTGGAGATCTCAGGTAAAACGACGGTAGCTCCCGGTAGAGGCAGGCCGTTTTCATCCAGTACCCGACCACTTATCGACCCCATTACCAGCCTGACCTTTGATCCTGCTTTTGCTTTAGCCTGGTCCACAATGACGTTATAGTTGATCTGTTTGAACCGAAGCCCTGTACTACGTGCTATCTCCGTGAGCAGTTCGCCTACACTCTCATATTCATTGGCGATATCGACCTTCAGCCGGGTGTCTATTTTATCATCACTGTAAACGAACGAAAAGGATGTGGATGATTCTATGGCTGTAAAGAATTCTTCGAGTGAAGCCTTTTCCATATCCAGCTTTATTTCCACTTCAAATACACTTTGGGCCGTGCCCTCCCTCGCCAGCAATGAGCTCAGCAGGAGCATTTGAAGAACTAATCCATAAAAGGTGTACTTACTAAGCATAAGAATGGCTAGTAGAAATTTTTTTTGCATAATTTTAAAATGTTTGAGGTTGATTGATCATTGACTTTAAACATTCAGCTCCCTTATCAGTCGTTTTCCAGGCGTAGTGATAAGGAAACTGTACCATAAAGGCCGGGCACTATGTCCGGCTTTTTTACTTACATCCGTGTCCGCTAAAAACTACTGTATTCTCTGTTTTTTCATAATTGATCCCTGTACTGAGTTTTATTGACCTTAGAACATTGGTCAGACTTTCATTTTTAAAACTTCCCGTAAGCCTGCAGGTACGTACCTCTTCACTGGTGAAGGAAACCGTTAAGCCATACCACTTTTCCAGCTCACCGGCTACCTGTTGCATAGTGGATTTTTCAAACCATAGCGTATTATCCTTCCACGCGAGTACTCTTTCCAACTGTGAGCGCTGCCTGACAAGGCTGTTTTGCTCTTTGTCGTATATGGCTTCCTGAGCCGGGGTCAGCACTATGCGATCACCTGCGTTATTGGCTACCTGTACTCTGCCCGTCACTACGGAAATCACAGCTTCTTCATCTTCCTGAAAGGCCCTGATATTAAAAGAGGTGCCCAGCACTGTAGTGGAAAAACCATCCGCCTGCACTATGAATGGCCGCTCAGGATCATGAGCCACTTCAAAAAAAGCCTCCCCTGAGAGTATCACCCTTCGCTCTGTTTCTGTGAATACCTCGGAGAACCCGAGCCTACTACCGGAGTTAAGCTTGATCACCGAGCCATCGCTCAATCTGAAAGTGGATTTCTGACCGTATGGATTGGATTTTTCGATATAGGCTGCCGTGTCTGGCGAATCAGTCTGGCCTGCATAAAAGCTGACAAAGGCGATGGCCAGCACCGTGAAGACCGCAGCGATGGCCCACACTGTTCTCCTTACAGACAGGCGACGGGTCCTGTGTTCATGCTGCTCTATCTTTTTATTGAGGAGGTCCAGACCCCGGTCAGCACTGAATACCATAGTGTCTTCATAGGGTTGATCATAGGCTTCCCTGTAACTTTCCAGTATCTCCTGATGGCTGCTGTCTTTTGCCAACCACTCGTGAAGACGATATACGTCATCAGCCGAGGCCTCCCTGCTCAAATATTTAAGGATAAGTTGTTCCGGTATGTTGTCCTCCATTCTGGCTCTTTTGATGATAGAGAGTACCGGCAGGACACTTGACCCCTATGAGCAGGGTGTTATGTAATTGTTAAATTGAAAAAGGTGATTTAATGTAGAGATAACCTTACTAAGCCTCAAAGGCTTAGTAAGGTTCTAAAGCGTTCCAATATGGTACGGTTTAAATAAAGCTACCAAATTGTCGGGGGGTCATTACGGGAAGGGAATCCACCGTATGCTTGTAGTCCTTGATATTCCTTGTGATAAAATAATCAGCTCCATACGTTAAAGCAGTATAGTATTGAACGGCATCCTCTTTATCCTTGAATTGTGATTGAAGAGCTTCAATGATTCCTCTTTTTCCACACGAAATGACATGAGACGTGGCTATAAAATCAATCAACCGGGCCCTTGCGTCCTCTATTTTGTGAATGTCAAAAGAGAGATATATCAGATTGGCAATGCAACTTTCTGAAATTAGTAAAGTAACCTGACCATTGATTAAGTGCTTGAGGATCTCAACAGATTCCTCGAAATGAGGCATTCTCTTTGAAATGATGTCAAATGCCACATCCGTATCTATAAATACTTCAGGCAAACTTCCTGGAGACATGCGAGCGGAGAAGTCTCTTGTCCTCTTTGGTTTTTAAACTTTTGGCTTTGGAAAGCTTCTCAAGCAGTCTTTCGGCAGCCTTTTGGGATTCCGTTTTGACAGGGTTGATCTCTTCGTTACCAAAGGTCTGTTCAAACAGCTGGGACAGAGACATATTTCTCTTTTTAGCCATTTTCTTTGCGGAATCAATGATACTTTTTCTGACCGTAAGCGTGAGTTTTGTTTTCATCACACGTGTTTTCTTAAATATACGTGTTTTGATTCAAGGCAGATTAAAAATTATGGAAAAAATGGAAGACGAAGCCCTAATGTCGTCTGATCCTATATCTCATTAACTAAAAATAGCGATAACCTGATCAGACGCGAGCTAACACTCCTCCACCTGATACTGTCTCATTGCACCCCGAATGATCTTCAGCGCCTTGAGCATTTGATTTTCAACCGTTTTGACCGAAATATCCAGTAACTGGCTTACCTCCTGATACTTCAGCCCATCTATCTTGTGCAGTTTGAAAACAAGTCTGCATTTCTCCGGCAGGGTTTCAAACGCGGACCGGTAAGTAGACTGAAGTTCATCGTACAAATAGTCCGTCTCGGGATTACCGTTGAGGGCCATCTGGTCATGGAGTTCTTCTATCTGTTCAAAAAAAGGATCTTTCAAGGTCCGGGAGGTACGTAGTGAGTGATTTTTTACTGCCTTAAAAAGGTAGGCCTTGAGTGAATGGGTGATCTCCAGATGGTGCCGGTCCCGCCATAGGATAAAGAAGATATCCGCCACTACTTCTTCGGCCACCTCAGGTTTTTTTACAATTTGGAGGGCAAAATTGCAAAGTGATGAATAGTAATGACGGAAAAGTATTTCCAACGCCTTTCGGTCATCGGTCTTTATCCGTTGGTACAAAACCAGTTCCTTTTCCCTGTTCATCATGTAGTGTTGGCAAGTGGGTAAATTTTAAGGATAAAGGATGCATGAGCAAAAAATGTCAGTTACCAAATGTTTAAGTTTTCAGAATCCCGATAATCTTCTGAGAGAACCGTGATGATGTGAAGACAGAGTTGGAATAACAAATTGTTTTATGACCTGCTATGTGTTTCAAAACGCCCGTGCCTCTGATAATCGGAGCACCTAAGTGGTGAAAATACTCCCCTTACATGTTGTTAACAACTTGTTAAAAAGTGTTCGTTTAAAAGGGATTTTGCTATTTTACAAAATGGAGAAAAAGCCGGAGGATGAAACGGAATACCATACGCGCTCTTATCATTCTGGCTACGGTAAGCATATTGGGCATCGTAGCCGTGCAGGTATATTGGTTCAATCAGGCCTTTGATACGGAGGAGGAGAGGTTCAACCGGGATGTGAACACGGCACTTTTTAATGTCGCCAATCAGTTTGTGGAGATTAGCGAGACCGCTGTTCCTGCCAACAATCCTATCAAACAGCTGAGCACCAATTATTACGTGGTCATGATCAATAATGAGATCGATGCCAATCTCCTGGAGTATCTGCTGACCACGGAGTTTGAAAAGCGAAATATCACCGCAGATTTTGAATACGGTATCTATGATTGTGCCAATGATGAAATGGTGTATGGAAATTATGTAAGCTACAGTAAAAACCGTGATGATGTTGAAAGCAAGACACTGCCTAAATGGAAGGATCAGAGCTACTATTTCGGTGTGCAGTTCCCCAAAAAGGCAGCGATCATTACCAACAGAATGGGGGTATGGATATTTTCATCATCCGTGCTGGTGCTGGTGGTTATATTCTTTGCCTATGCCATGTTTGTTATACTGAAGCAAAAAAGACTCTCGGAGATCCAGAAGGATTTTATCAACAACATGACGCACGAATTCAAAACACCGATCTCCACCATAGCCGTTTCCGCAGGAGTGCTGAAGGATCCGGGCATTGTACGCCATCCGGAACGACTGCAGAACTATACAGCCATCATTGAAAATGAGAACAGCCGGTTAAAAAATCAGGTGGAACGGGTATTGCAAATGGCAAGACTTGATAAGGGAAACCTTACACTAAAAAGAGAGGACCTTTCCTGCCATGCCATGATCCGGGAAGCGATGGAGTCCATGAAAACAAATCTGGAAGAAAATCAGATCAGCTTTTCCGCGGAGCTGAAGGCAAAAGATGACAGGGTCATGGCTGATAAGCTTCATTTGAGCAATGTTTTGTACAATCTTTTTGACAACGCTATCAAATACAGAAGTACAACAAACCCTGCCATAAGCCTGACTACATACAACCATAACGGGCGTCTCGTCCTGGAAATAGAAGACAACGGTATAGGCATGGCCAGGGCGGACCAGAAGAGGATATTCGACAAGTTTTATCGTGTGCCCACGGGAAATATTCACAATGTAAAAGGTTTTGGACTGGGACTGAACTATGTAAAGCTGGTGATAAAAGCCCATGGCGGCTCCATCCGTGTGAAAAGCGAGCCCGGCGCAGGAACTATATTTACAATATCATTAAAAAAGGGTTGATAAAACTGATCCGTCGTTGATATTTCATAAAACAATCAACAATCAACAATCAACAATCAACAATTTTAAATGTCTGATACATCCATACTACTGGTAGAAGATGATGAAAGCCTGGGCTTTGTGATCAAGGACAATCTTGAGTTGCGTGGATACAACGTAACCTGGTGCAAAGACGGCATATCCGGTATGCAGAGTTGCAGGACCGGCGAACATCAGTTGTGTATAGTGGATGTTATGCTGCCTAAAAAGGACGGCTTTAGCCTTGCGGAGGAAATACGCTCTGAAAATCATCATATCCCCATACTTTTCCTTACCGCCAAATCCATGCTGGAGGACAAGCTGGAGGGCTTCAGACGCGGGGGCGATGATTACATTAGCAAACCCTTCAGTATGGACGAACTGGTGTACAGAATAGAGGTCTTTCTGCGCAGAAGCGAGGCACGTAACAGGAAGAATACTTACTGGCTCGGGGAGTATGAATTTGATTTCAATAACCTTCGGCTTTCCCGGAATGGCCACGATCAAATGCTTACACAAAAAGAGGCCGAGGTCCTGAAATATCTCGCAGATAACATGGATCAGGTGGTTAAACGTGAGAATATCCTGAAAGCCATCTGGGGTGAGGACGATTATTTTATGGGCCGCAGCCTTGATGTGTTCATTTCAAAGCTCCGCAAGTATTTGAAAAGCGAGCCGGGCCTGGAGATCACCAACTTTCATGGCGTAGGATTCAAACTGACCCTCCGGGATCAGAAGGAATAGTTAATGCGCATAGTGTGCGGTGCACAGCACATGCCATAGGTGCTGACATAATATCGACCCATTTCACGACAAGATACGTGATACCCTATGCGCCATGCTCTATGCGCTATGCACACTCATGTAATTCTTTAGCAAACTACATTACGTAAATAACATTTTATTGAATTAAATTGCTTTACTTAATATCAACCTAACCATTATTTAATATGAAGAAAATCTACCAACCATTGTTCATGGTTTTTTGTGCTTTATTTGCTGCAGTTCCTTCCTTTCCACAGGGAGTGACTACAGCTTCGCTGAATGGCAAAGTCACCGATTCCGGTGGTGAGGGCTTACCCGGCGCTACGATAATAGCACTTCACCAGCCTACAGGCACCCAGTATGGCACCTCCACCCGGCCTGACGGTCGTTACACCCTACCTAATCTCAGAATAGGTGGTCCCTATAAAATAACAGTCAGCTTTGTAGGCTATTCCGATCAAACACGGGATGGCATAAACCTGCTGCTGGGGCAAAACCTGAAACTGGATATAGCACTGGTGGAGGATGTGCAGACCCTCGGTGAGGTGGTGATCACTGCTGATAACGAAACCTTTAATAACGATCGTACCGGCCAGGCTGTTAGCTTCAGTAATGAGGAGATCAGAAAGCTGCCTACAATTACCCGGTCCGCCAGCGATATTTACAGGCTTACACCATCGTCAGACGGAAATTCCTTTGCAGGCAGAAATGATCAGTTCAATAATTTCTCCCTTGATGGTTCCATTTTTAACAATCCCTTTGGGCTCGATGCCGCCACTCCCGGAGGCCAGACGGATGCACAACCCATATCGCTGGATGCCATTGACCAGATACAGGTGGCGGTAGCACCCTATGATATCACACAATCAGGCTTTACCGGAGCTTCTGTGAACGCTGTCACCAAAAGCGGCACCAATGAATTTCACGGTACGGTATTCTCCTTTTATCGAACAGATGAGCTTACCGGCTCCCAGGTAGAAGGAGAAGATGTATTTGTACCGGATCTTACACAACTGCAATTCGGATTCAGCATAGGCGGTCCCATTATCAAAGACAAACTCTTCTTCTTTGCCAATACGGAGATAGAACGACGGGAAAATCTGGGCTCCAGCTTTTTTGCAGACCGGGGCCAGGGGGGCAACAATGTTTCCCGGGTTACGGCTGCTGACTTTGAAACCGTAGGTACAGCACTCAGGTCCATCGGGTACGAGCCCGGCCCGTTCGAAGGGTATACCCACGATACGGAAAATGAAAAAGGGATTATCAAAATTGACTGGAACATGGGTAAAAACCATACCCTTACCGCTACCTACAATTTTCTGAATGCCTCACGTGATCTGCCGGCAAATCCCACGGCCATCGGTAGAAGAGGTCCCGACGCAGTGACCTTGCAATTCTTTAATTCAGGGTACAGGATTAACAATAAAATAAATTCAGGGCTACTGGAGCTCCGAAGCCTTTTTGGTAATAAATATTCCAATAAGTTCCAGATTGGATATTCAGAGTTTATCGACAGCCGCGATCCTTTCAGCACACCATTCCCCGTTTTGAATATCAACCAGGACGGTGTACGCTACATTGTAGCCGGGCATGAGCCCTTTTCGATCAATAACCGACTGGACCAGTTTGTATTTCAGATCACCAATAACTTCGAGATCTACGCTGGAGATCATACATTTACTGCCGGGGTCAACCTGGAACGTTTCAGCTTTGATAATTCGTTCAACCTTGGCGTTTATGAGCCCTTTGAACTGTTTGGCCCGCTGGAAGGCAATACCGATCCATATGCCGGAGGCACCTTTGGCCCTGGTTTCAACAGTGTGACGGATTTTGTTGCTTTTGTGGAATCAGGTCAGATGGCCCGGGTGGCCGCATTTTCCCAGGGAGTATTTGATACTAACAATGCCAATGATTCATGGGCGCTGGCAGAGTCTACTATAGGTCAGTTCGCGCTTTATGCGCACAGATGGCAGGTCAATGATAATTTTACCCTTACCTATGGCGTGAGAATGGATATTCCGTTGTATTTTGACACGGAAGACAAGGTATTGGAAAACATTGAAAGAAAGGGGGGGGTTTTTGATCCTGATACCAACCCATTTGCCACCTATGATCCCTCCATAGAATACTTTGATGAAGACGGCAATACGAGATTCTTTGATCAGACCGAATTACCGGAGCAAACTCCCCTGATCTCTCCGCGTGTTGGCTTCAACTGGGATGTAAACGGCGACCAAAGCCTGCAGGTGAGAGGTGGATCGGGTCTGTTTACCGGTCGTCTTCCTTTTGTATGGATAGGGAACCAGGTAGCAAACCCGGATAATTTTTTCTACCAGACCACGGACCCTGATTTTAAGTTCCCACGTGTATGGAGAACCAGTCTGGGGGCTGACAAAAAATTCGGGAACGACCTGATAGGGACCATAGATATTTCCTACACCAGAGATATAAACGCACAATTTGTAGGCAACTACGGCCTGGGCAGGCCTACGGGAACTTTGGCAGGTGTGGATAACCGGCCCATTTATGACCCTTCCGCAGACCGTAATAGTGCCGGGAACAATGCCTATGTATTTACCAATACCGATGAGGGGAGAACATTTAACCTGACCTTAGAAGCAAAAAAGCGATGGAGTAATGGCACCTATGCCACGCTGGCGTATAACTATCTCAACGCTAAGGATGCAAGCTCTTTGAGAGCTGAGATAAGCAGTGATATTTTTGATCTCACACCTGCAGTAGGTAACGTAAATCAACCGGTGCTGTCCAATTCCATCTATGGCAACCGGCATCGCTTTGTTGGTACTGCCAACAGGACCTTTGAATACGGTGATGGCCGCTGGGCTACCACGGTTTCATTGTTTTACGAGTATGCAGAAGGCGGCAGATTCAGCTATACGTATTCCGGGGATTTAAACAACGATGGTTCCGCGAACAATGATCTGATCTACATCCCCACGGATGCAGAGATAGACCAGATGAACTTTGCCGAGGTTGATAATAACAATGATGGTAGTATAGACAACACCGCAGTGTCTCAAAGAGATGCGCTGAGGGCCTTCATAGCACAGGATGATTACCTCAGTGAAAACAGAGGAAGCTATGCCGAGAGGAACAGAAGCCTGAATCCATGGTTTTCAAGGTGGGACATACGTCTGTTACAGGATTTCAAATTTGGAAATGGAAATTCCATCCAGTTCAGTATTGATATCCTCAATGCCACGAATCTGATAAATTCTGATTGGGGAGTAAGGGAATTCCCCACCAACACACAACCCATAGGGCTGTTAAGGGATAGTTTTGGGAACAACATCCTGGCCAATGACGGATCCCCTATCTATACCTTCGATCCCGGCCTTAGGGAAACCTATACACCCGATACCGGGTTACTGTCCCGGTGGCAGTTGCAGTTTGGGTTGAGGTATAGTTTTTAACTGACATGGGGGCGATTCATGAATCGCCCTACAAAGAAAGCAAAACTCCATGATAAAACTCCTGATCATCC
Source organism: Flammeovirgaceae bacterium BBD 1991-12 (assembly GCA_001657315.1). Classification (GTDB taxonomy): domain Bacteria; phylum Bacteroidota; class Bacteroidia; order Cytophagales; family Cyclobacteriaceae; genus Fulvivirga. The sequence continues at coordinate 18,469 of LYSV01000083.1, forward strand.
CACTGGTCTGTGCTCTTACCCTCACAGCCTGCAATAAATCAACGACTATGCCCTAGGGTGATGCGGATCGTGAAGCATTTCAGCAAATACTGGTGGATTACTATGAGGAACGGTTGCAGTTTTATCCCATGGATGCGACCTATACTGGAGATGACCGGTACAATGATACGCTGAACATCGATATCTCGGATACCTACAGGGCTGCACTGGGCGACTTCTATCGTAAATATCTGGATAAACTGGCCTCTGTAAAAAGAGCTGTGCTGAATGAAAATGATCAGATGAGCTTCGATATTCTCCGGTGGGAATGCGATATTCATCTTGAAGGATTGCAATTCCCTACACACCTGATGCCGGTTGATCAGTTCTGGTCGCTGCACCTTACCATAGGGCAGTGGGCAGGTGGTACCTCCGCTCAGCCCTTCAGGACCGTGAGAGATTATGACAACTGGCTGAGGCGGCTGGAGGATTTCCTCCAGTGGTGTGACACAGCCATGGTCAACATGAAAAAGGGAATGCAGCAGGGGTATGTTTTACCCAAATCACTGGCCCTGAAGGTGATCCCGCAACTGGATGCACTGGATCATGGCCCGGTGGAAGAGCATTTGTACTATTCTCCTGTCACCATGCTCCCAGCTGGTTTTTCTGCCAGTGAAAGAGAACGGCTTATTACGGAATACACTGATATGATCGGAGAGGGTATTATACCCACTTTTGGTCGGTTGAAGGATTTTTTTCAGGAAGAATATCTCCCTGTATGCAGGGAAACAGCTGGTATATGGAGTATACCGAATGGGGAGGAATACTACAGGCACCAGATCAGGCGCTTCACCACCACCAACATGACCTCAGAGGAGGTTTTCGAACTGGGAAAAAGTGAAGTAACCCGTATCCTGTCTGAAATGGAGACGGTAAAAAAGAAAGTGGGTTTTGTAGGGGATCTGAAATCATTTTTTGATCACGTAAGGTCCAATCCGGACCTGATGCCCTACAACGATCCGACAGAGGTAATAACCCATTTTAACGAGATCCATGATCGGATGAAACCCCACCTACCGGTGTTGTTTGACCTTGTGCCGAAGACAGGTTTTGAAGTACGAAGGACGGAAGCCTTCCGTGAGGCTTCAGCCAGTGCCGAATACCAGCCGGGGTCCAAAGACGGCAGCCGGGCCGGTATTTTTTATGTACCGGTTCCCGATGTCACAGGCTATAACCACTATGCTGACGAATCACTGTTTTTACATGAAGCTATACCGGGCCATCATTACCAGATCTCGCTTCAGCAGGAGAATGAGGATCTTCCTGAGTTCAGAAGATCGCTCTGGTACAGTGCCTATGGAGAGGGATGGGCGCTCTACAGTGAGTCCCTCGGCGAGGAGCTCGGGCTTTATGAAGATCCCTACCAGTACTTCGGAATGCTCGGGGCGGAGATGCACAGAGCTATCCGGTTGGTGGTAGATGCCGGTATGCATGCTAAAAAGTGGACAAGGGAAGAGGCCGTTGGATATTCGCTGGATAATGAAGCTGAAGCTGAGGCAAGTGTGATCTCAGAAATAGAGCGCTATATGGCCATGCCTGGTCAGGCCCTCTCCTACAAGATCGGGCAGCTTAAGATCCGTCAGCTCAGGCAAAAGGCATCAGAACAATTAGGGGAGCATTTTGACATCAGGAAATTTCACAACACTATACTGGCTCCCGGTTGCGTACCACTAAAGATCCTGGAAGACAAGGTGGATGCATGGATTGAGCAGGAGCGGTCGAAGCATGGAGTATAATCAGCCCCCGGCTTTTCTCTCTCAGTTACTGGAAAGCCTCCTTTACCCTGACTCAATACCAGAGACTTCGATTAGCTGCGCTAGTAATACCTTTTTCTAAAAGCAGCCGGGGCCGTTCCTTTTAGCTTGCTGAAGACTTTGGTCAGGTGGTACCGGTCGGTAAAGCCACACTGCATGGCTATGGTTTCTATGCTTGAATTGGAATGGAGCAGAAGGTTACTGGCCTTGTCTATACGCATATGGGTGAGATACTTGCTCGGGCTCTTCCCGATATTCCTTTTGAAAAGTCTTGAAAAAACACTCGGGGTTAAAAACAGTTGCGCTGCCAGTGTTTCATTGGTCATTTTTGCATCGGTGTTTTCTTCCATGTATTTCAGAATATCCATTATCCGCCGGTCCACTTTCTTTAACTGCCAAATGGCATCCGGAAGGCTGTCAATCGAGGAAAGGATCAAACTGTATATATTCAGGCTTTCCTTTAACGAGAAATTGCGGGAGCCCTTTATCAGCGATGCCCGGATAGTTTTGAGATGTTTTCTGGTCTCTTTGGATAACGCTACGTTATAGACCCCGGGCCTGACGTCATCATATGGAAAGCCGAGGGTAAAGTGAGTAAAAAAATGCAGAATGTCTCCCCTTTCATGATGCCTTTTTTCCTCTTGCCGGGAGTTTATACGGCCACATTTGAAAAAATAATCTGATTCTTCGCTTAATTTTTGATGCACAATACCATTGGAGAAAGGCGTATGGGGAGGTATGAGATAGATATGATCAGGCTTTAAAAATGTCCTTTTCTCATCGTAATACACATAGGCGCCCTCGTTTTTGTTCCAATATAACCTCCAGTAGGGGAATGACATTTTCTTCCCTTTCCAGATCTCAAGCCACCAGTAACGGCTACATAGAATGTTAAGATTGATCCGCCTAAAGGTCTGAATATTTTCTGACGGATCCCCGCTTTTAGAGATCTCCCGTGTTACAAGCATTGAAGTAAATGTCAAAATATACACAAACTTATCAGAAGTTGACATTTTTTGAAAAAGGTGATAGAGTTATTTTTAATATGGCAAAAAAAAGTACTTAAAGGGCCTCTAAATTGTTGAATTGACAAATTAGAGTAGAATATGTATGCACTAAACAAGATGCAACGCTATGAATATTCTGGACGCAGACAGCAAATGGTATTCCTTCTTGACATAATATACATAAAAATGGAAGTTCATGATTTTCAAACCCAGGTGATTGTTGTATCCATGCAAATTCAGCATGTGTCTATGCAAATTCAGTATAAGAAAATCAACTAACCGGTATTTAAATCAACGGGCCACGATCTGTAGCAAGACTGGTGAGAGACAATGACTTGAGGGCGATCTTTTGACAGGCAAAGCTATTCTTTGCGATGCCCCACCACAGACTTCAAAACTGTCTGGATTTAACACTTGTAAACCACACAATATGAATAAAACTCTACTGCTTAAACTATTTTTAGCAACTTTTTGGACTTTATCTGTAATAGGCATGCCTATGGCAGATGGTGCCGGTCATGCATCCGGTGGCTCAACTAAAAACATACCTGAAACAACCAACGGCTTCGTCAGGGTTTACGGAACGGTAACCGATGAAAATGGAGAGGGCCTGCCCGGGGTGAATATTTTAATAAAAGGAACAAGCATAGGCACGGTCACGGATGTCGAGGGAAACTATGAGATTGATGTGTCCGATGGAAGTGCAGTGCTCGTTTTCAGTTCGGTAGGTTACGTAAAGGAAGAGATCCTGGTGGGGAACCAAAGCAGGATCGATATCATGCTTTCCATGGACATCTCCGTGCTCACGGAGGTAGTGGTAGTTGGATATGGCACCCAAAGAAAAGGGGAGTTGACCGTGGCCGTATCAAAAGTAGATACGGACATACTCACCGACATGCCCATCACCTCGATCGATCAGGGTCTGGCAGGTCGGGTGGCGGGATTGGACCTGGTGAACCCATCGGGTCAACCGGGTGCCACCACTTCTATTCAGATCAGGGGCGCCAATTCCGTCAACTCCAGCACGGACCCGCTCATCGTGATCGATGGATTTCCCGTATCTTCCAGCTCTGACCAGGGCATCACATCCGGAACCATTAATACGATCGCTGAATCGGAGCAGGTTAACCTTCTGGCCTCCATCAACCCCAATGACATCGAGTCCATTGAGGTTTTGAAGGATGCTGCCGCCACTTCGATCTACGGTGCCCGTGGTGCGAACGGAGTCATCCTGATCACGACGAAATCGGGCAGAGAAGGGAAGTCTGACGTATCTTTCAGGGCGGCATATAGTGTGGCTGACTTTGCCCGGACCTGGGACATGATGAATTCATTCCAGTATTCCCAGCAAATGTTCCAGCTGTATGAAAACAGTGACGGATTCAATACCGATGAAGCCTTCCGGTCCGACCTTGGCTTGTTACTTCCGGTCAATTTTGATACGGATTGGATTGAGGAATCGGCTGAGCTTGCCCCTACTACCGATGTGGGCGTTACCATTTCCAGTGGCACCAAAACCAGCCGTTTGTCCGCCTCACTGGGTTACTTTGACCAGCAGGGTGTACTTCGGAATTCCGAATATCAGCGCTACACCGCCCGTCTGAAAGGCCAGAGCTCTTTTCTGAATGAGCGGCTTACGCTTGGTCTGAGTACCAATTTCACCTATGTCAACAGTCGTACCCTCAGCAGCAATCAGGTCTATACCCGGGCACTATACCTCGCTCCCATCTATCCTACGCATTTTCAGCGTGGTGAATTTGAAGGTACCCCGTTTGCCAATTTTGAATTTCCACTGGAAGAGGTATTTGGTAGTAGCTTTGGTGTTCCCGGAGGCAGCGCTACGCCCAACGGAAGTAATCCATTATATGCGATAGATCATGTAGAGTCACCGGTAATATCCAGCCGGGTCCTCGCCAATACCTTTGTGGAGGTCGAGATCATTCAGGGGCTGAAGCTCAGGTCTTCGTTTGGGATTGATTTGAATAATCGCAAGAGTAAGGTTTATCTGCCCGTCATTGGGCGTTATCAGAATACACCGGGGTCTGGTTTTGGTGCTGCCATTTCCCAAAGCCAGGGGATGGACTTTACGTGGCTCAACGAAAATACCCTTACTTATGAGAAGAGCATAGGCGACCATTCCTTCAGCGCGTTATTGGGGCAGTCGACCCAGAGTTATTACCTGGAAACCTTAGGACTCAACGCTAATGAGCCGGATGACCAGGTGGGCTTGCTTTACGGACGGGGTGACAATCCTTTTTTCATCGACGGAAACCAGTATTCTATTGGTGTAAATACCAAACGCCAGGAAAGGCTTGCGGAAACAAAATATGACGATTGGGCCTTCGCCTCGTTTTTTGGCCGTGTCAATTATAGCTATAAAGGCAAGTATCTGTTTACGGGGACTGTACGCAGGGATGGAGCTTCTCAATTTGCCGATGACAGGAAATGGGGTGTTTTCCCTGGTGTTTCCTTTGCCTGGAACATGCATAACGAATCATTCTTCAATTTCAACAAAGTCAATGAGCTGAAATTAAGATTAAGCTGGGGCCAGGTAGGCAATCATCAGATTGGAAACTTCAATTCACTTCAGTTCAGTTCGCCTTCTGCGGATCCTGTTCTCATTGGAAGATACGCTTTTGAGTATCTTGAACCTGGCCGATTGGTGGATCCTGAGTTGTCCTGGGAAACTACCCAGCAAACCAATGTGGGTGTAGACGTAGCCCTGTTCAATGACCGTATTACCGCTACTTTTGAGGCTTACTGGAAGAATACCTTTGACCTCTTATTTGAAGAACCTGTCCCCTATACCTCTGGCTTTACTAACATACAATTTACGAACAACGGCAGTCTGAACGTTTCAGGGATTGAGTTTTCTGTGAACGCCGACATCATCCGATCCAATGGAAAAAACAAACCCAGCTGGAACGTGGGTCTTGTGATGGATCACTATACTATAAAGGTGAAAGACCTGCCCTCGGACCGGGGGTGGGTAGGGAATGAAATACGAAGCTACCCGGATGAAAAAGGAGGTAGATTCTATGGTCTTATTGTGGACGGGATATTTCAATCCGATGCAGAAGCTCAAAACAGTGTGCAGGGCCAGTATGGAGCCAGGGCCGGAGATTACATTTATCGGGACGTAGGACGTGTTACAGAAGATGGAACTATTGTGATGGAACCGGATGGTCAGATCACAGATGCCGACCGCGTGGATCTGGGTTCGGCGATACCAACGGTGCGTCTGGGATTCAACTCCGCTCTTAGCTACAGGAAGTTTGACCTTAACCTGTTTTTCAAGGCTGCCCTGGGTCACAAGGTATACAACCATGCCAGACGCAACCTGCTGGAATTTAACGGGGCGAGGAACAGCATTACCGATGTACAGAATGCCTGGAGCCCTCAGAATACGGGCAGTGATATTCAGCAGATCCGGATCAATCGCGGAGAACCTGAGGTAGCCAGAATTGGGGGCAATAACAATCGAAACGTGATCAGTGCCTTTGTAGAAGACGCAGGGTTCCTTCGGTTGCAATCCGTGTCATTGGGCTATCGGTTCTGGCAGGGAAATTTGCTGGGGGAGAAAATGTCTACGGCAAGGGCGTTTATCACTGCACAAAATCTTTTTGTACTCACAGGGTATGACGGACTGGACCCGGAAACGTCAGAGGGAGACACCTTTGTGAACAGCGGCCTCGACATCGGGGTTTACCCCAGAACACGAATATTTACGCTGGGCTTAAATTTTAATTTTTAGATGGATCCATTCAAAAAAACATATAGTATGGAAGGCAGGTTGATCAGCAGTTTAGCCGTGGCAATTTTCATTTTGCTGATGGGCTGTACGGACTTTCTCGAGGAAGAACACCCTACCAAGGCAACAGGTGCCAGTTCAATAACCGATGCCACTGATGCTACGTTAGCTGCCAATGGTCTGTATGTAGCACTCAACGGGGACAATGGCCTGAACGGACTTTATGGTCACGATGAGCCTTCATTATGGTATTTCGACGAAATGCGTGGAGATGATGTAACCATAGATCTGGGTTACCTTGACCGGCGCGCCGATCGTTGTGTGAAATACTATGGCTTTTCCTATGGCGAAGAGGAGGCAAGTATTGAGTCATTGTGGGAATACCTCTATGAGGCCATTTATCATTGCAACTGGGTGATCGAATCGGTGGAAGGCAATAGCGCCCTCAATCAGGAGGTGCAGGAAGAAGTGCTCTCACAGGCTTATTTCATGAGAGGTTTCTATCACTTTACGCTGGTGCGGCTGTGGGGCGATGTGCCACTAATGCTCAGTACACCGGCAGACAGGGATGCCTTCAAACCAGCAAAAACCGATGAGGAGATAGTATGGGAATCGGTGCTGGAGGACATGGAAATAGCAGCTGCGATGACGGGGTTGATCCCTGAGGTAGCTGATGGCAATGGAGATAAAAACAAGGGATATGCCAATGAAGCAGTGATCCATGCCATGGCTGCCAGAGCCTATCTTTATCGGCCTTCCGGTGATAAAACGGCGGACTACCGAAAGGTAGAGGAACATGCCATGGAGGTAATCAATATGGGCATGTATGAGCTTGAAGATCCCTACACCAATTTGTTCTCAACGGATGATGACTTCTGGCAGACCAAAAACTCGGAAGTTATATGGCACAGAGGCGCTGCTTCTACCTTTTCATTGAATGATAAATTTTTGGATATCAACTCGCGCCTTTCGTTGCGTTCAGCCCCTCCCGGGATTACCGCGGCCCGTGCATTGGTCACTACCACCGGGATCTTCGCCGGATCCCGTCCAGGACGCGCCATCTGGGCGTCATCACCTGAAATTGCCCAAATGATGCAGGAGGCCTTTGACAATGACGGGGATTTGCGGATCACCGAAACGTTTTACTATCCTACATATAACCACTATACCAATGCTGCTGATAATATTTTTGACGTGATCGATTCGCGTACCGGGTTGAACGACTGGTTATCTGATCGCAGTACCGGGGCGCCGCTCTACTTCTACAAATTCAGATACAGCAACACTGAGGTCATTGATGCTCAGGAAATGATCTACAATAGTGTTACCCCCAGTATCATCCGCTATGCCGATGTGTTGCTTATGCTGGCCGAAGCAAAAGCCCGGCTCGGAGAAGCCCAGTCCTCGGTGGTGGATGGCAAAACACCTTTGCAGGCCGTGATGGAAAGAGCGGGTCTTACAACCGGTTGGGAAAGCCCCACTGTCGATGTGATTCTTGAGCAACGCCGAAAGGAACTGGTGGGTGAGTGGCTCAGAGTTCCGGATCTGATACGCTTAAGGCAATTGGAGCAGGCCCATACCCGGAAGGCCGGCGCCCTTACGGACAATTATACCTTGCCGTGGCAGGAGAAATTTAATTACCTGCCCATCCCCAGGAGAGAACTTGAATTGAACGAAAACCTCACGCAACATGAGTTATGGAGGTAACCGTGCGTGGATTACATAAAGACTGGTATCCCGGTGATCACGGGAGCTCTCTGTCAAAAAACGATCAAACTCCAGTAATTTTTAAACAAATACCTAACAATTATGAAAAACAATTACAAGAATTTACAAACAGGGATAGTATTGTCCACGCTTATTCTGGCTGTATTCTGGCTAGCCGCTTGCGGGGACGATGACTCTGACTCCGGACCTATTCCACCGGGTCAGGTGGCCAATTTTGAGGCCGAACCCAGAAATGAATCCGTAAAACTGACTTGGAATGCAAGCATTGAACTGGACCTGAAAGAATACCGGATCACCTACTCTCCTGGTGGAGCCACCCCGGTCGTTATTCCTGAGGGGGATACGGAATATATTGTATCCGACCTGACCAATGAGACGGCGTATACCTTTACTATTGTAGCGGTGAATGACACCGATCAGGAATCTGAGCCGGCAGAAGCAACGGCTACCCCGAGTTTGGATGCAGCCATTGTTCCCGGGACATTCGAGGTCACTCTTCCCACATCTGGCGATCAGTGGAGAGTATGGGAGGACAGCACATATATATTAAGGGCAGCAACGGGTTCTGATGACGTAGCATTGTCATGGGGTGCATCAGAAGATGCGATATCCTATAAAATAATAGGTAACTATCCACAAGATACCACTGGGGCATTTTTGGATGAATGGGAAGTGCTCAAAGAAGATATTAGCGGTACAGAAGGAACCGTCAATCATGATGAGGTGGGAATGCCGGGTATCATTTACCAGTTTAAGGTAGTAGCTGTTAGTGAGGATGGCTCTACAAGAGAAAGTAGCAATTATGGTTACCTGCTTACGCGCGGAAGACCAGGTGCCGATGTGAGTATTGGAGGTGAAACCTATGGTACTGTTCAGACAGGTGATCTGACGTGGATTGACAGAAACCTGGATTATGATGTAGATATAGTTGATTTCGACGCTGGACCTCAGGATCTTGATCACCCGACCAAGGCACGGGCTCAGGAGCTGGGTGATACGGAAGCTGTTGAAAAATCAGGAAGGCTATACTCTTATGATGCGGCTATAGCGGCGGCTAACGATGTTCCTGGCTTTGAAGTACCGAGTGATCTTGATCTGATTTTGTTTGAGTTCAGGCTTGGATTTCCCAAAGAGGATCTACTTTCCGCTCCCAATAGAGAGCGTGGTAAGAATACCATTTACAGTTTGGTCGTAAAAAGTGAAAACGGATGGTGGACCGATCCCGATCGAGATGATGAATTCGGACAGGGTAATGATGAAGATTCCTCTGGAGACAACTATTTGGGGCTTGACTTTTTCCCTGGCGGTATGAGTAGTGTGAACCAATTCACTGGTGCCTATTTTGCGTGGTTGATGATGATGACTTCTACAAAATATTTGGAGGAATATCGTGGGCAGGCTGATCAGGAGATGATCTACTGCCATCTCACCTGGGGATGGAATGGAGAAGAACAAGGCAACCCGGCTTCAAATGGCGCATTGTTAAAGGGTGCACATAGGGACAGACATCCTGCGAATGGTATTACGTGGGAGCCAAACAATCCCAATGGCAGGGCTCAACGGGCTTCAGTAAGACTGGTAAGTAAAAATTAGCAATCCACTCCTTCTGAGAGTAGAGAATATTTAAAAGGAGGGGTTGATACTCCTCCTTTTGTTTAATCCGTATAGAACCTGCTCATGTTGAGAATATTGGTGAGATCAAAAATAGCGGTAGTGTTGGTCTTTGGTCTGATCGCAAGTGGCTTTGCCCAGCCCAACGTGACCATTACGGTGACAAAGGAAAAGATGCAGGAGTTTCTCGGTATGGGCTTTTCTGTTCATAAAGCCAGGGGTTACTTTTTTCCGTCGAATAGCGCAAACCTGAATAAGCTTTATAGTGGTACATTTTCAGGGATGAACTCCATAACTTTCTGGAGCTATATTGAAAATCCTGAGCATAGGGACCGGCTAATTACAACCGCCAGTGATCATGGATTGAAACATATCATGGTCAATCCGATTGGTGAGCCGAAGACCACTGAAGAACACGCCATAAACGTATTCAATGAAGTTGATGAATACATGAAGGCCGGTTATCCGATCTATGGTACTACGATCATGAACAAGCCGAACACCAATGAAAGCGGGACCCTGAGGATGGATCCTGCATTTCTTGCCGAATGTGCCAAACGTATCAGGTTTAAACTGGACAGCGCAGGGTATACTCAAGTGAAGATAGGCGGACCGTCCACCATTGAATGGTCACCCTATATGGACCCTGTCCCGGGTGGCGCAGCACATGGATACGGATTCGAGGATGGTGATAATATGATGTATTTACAGGCCTTTCTGAACGATCCGGAGGCACTGGCCGTGTTGGATGCTTTTGATTTTCAATCCTACGGCTGGTCCGCAAGCAAGGAAATACAGCAATTGGCAGATACCCATCAGAAAGAGCTTTGGGTGACCCTCTCCGCTACTGACGGACACAATAACAACAACGGCGATCCCATCTTGGCAGGCATCAGCGCTGCCACCGTACTGGCCAATATCAATCATGGGGTAAAATACTGGAGCCATTGGGTTTGGGATCAATTGGTCGATTTTGGATCTGGAACTATCAACACCCGTATGAAGTACCTGCAGGAGATAGGTAAGAATTTCCCGTCGGGAGCCGTGGTCAGAAGGTGTACTGCTGATGAAGATCAGGTTTCAACGGACATGGCCTGGAATTACTATGATTTTGATAACCCGGCGAATTCCCGGCAGCCGGAAATCGTTGCAGCAGCTTCCATGAATGCCGATTCAACCATGACCATAGCCGTGGTTAACCTGTCCGGTATACGGGCACAGCACTTTTTCTCGGAATTTAAGGGCGAAAATGCAGAGACCTATACAGTGAATTTGAGGATCGAAGAGATGTCAGGATTATCTTCGGTGAATGCTACTCCCATGTTTTGCCACAGCAATGGCGAAATTGAAACGGCGCAGGATGTTGAGATCAGGGAAGGAGAACTTCAGATTGACCTGCCCGCAAAAGATCTCCTGATAATAAGAACAGATGTGCTGAGAGAGTCTGTTGTAACAGGGGTCTCAGCCCGGGAAAATGAAAAGCTTCAGGAACTGACCGTCTACCCTAATCCATTTGAAGATGAGATTAACATACGTGCGAAGATGAAGGCCGGTATAGTAAACATACAGGTCCGGAATCTTCAGGGGATGCTCATCTGCAAAACAGAAGACATAAACCACGCTGGCGGAGAGTATCATCATCAGATTAACCTTGATAACATATCGGGAGGGGTTTATCTGGTGGAGCTCACTTCATTAACGCATGACGGCAGAAATCAAATTCAGAGAATAAAACTCGTTAAGCAATAACCTCCATACCCATGAGACCAAACACAATTGCAACGATCATAATCCTGACATTCAGCTTAAATGCTGGTGAGGGGTGGGCACAAACCAAATTTGAAACTATTCACGGTTTTGAACCGCACTTTGTTCTTCCAGATGGTCAGTCCCGTATGTTAAACATAAAAACCGATTTTGGAGCGGTTGGAGATGGTATTACTGATGACAGTCAGGCCTTTGATTCGGCATTTAGCTATAATAGTCCAAGGGCAATATACATCCCTTCGGGTACCTATTTGATCAGGCAGCAATTGAGATTTGGAGTTAAGGATGCCAAAAAGAAAAAGGTATGTATTATTGGGGAAAGCAGAAGCTCAACAATTCTTAAATTGGCCGATGGAACTTCGGGTTTCGGTGATCCGGGTAATCCCAAAGCGTTTATTCATGCCAGGCATCCCAATCAGCCGGGCGAACAAAACTTCAACAACTACTTTTATCATCTTACAATAGAAATTGGAAAGAATAATCCTGGTGCAATAGCATTAAATTATCACACCAATAACTCCGGAGCCATAAAAGATGTGACGGTCAAAGCTTCTGATCCTGTAAATCATAAAGGTCACGCAGGGATTGTCACCAGTGAATGGAATGTGGGTCCTGGAAACGGACGCTTTATCAGTGTAGACGGTTTTACGACCGGCATGGATGTGTCAGCTGCAGGTAATTATTTTGTTCTTGAACACATTACGGTTGACAATTGTGGTGTGGCCGTCAAGGGGGGTACATGTAGTATAAGAGGTTTGACCACTCATAATTGCGAGGTGGGTCTTGAAAGTCTGGCATCCACCGTATTAATTGATTCCGACCTGAGTGGAAGCGGGCTCAATGCTATTGAAAACAAAGCTACGAGGCTTTTTGTAAGAAATGTTACCACAAGCGGATTTACTAATTCTATTAACAGCCCCTCGCCCAATGGCTCTGTATCAGCATCTGATGTAGATTTTTATATCTCTCATAAAGGGCTTTCCGGTTGGCCCAATGGTGATACAACGCTCAATCTTGCCATTGAGGAAAGTCCGGAAATTCAATATCCACAATCATCAGCTGACTGGGCGCTCATGCCGGCAATCGGTGATCTTTCAGATACACTGCAGCGCGCCATCGATGCAGGTGTCAGGAATATATACATTCCAGGGGGTGCGGGAACCCGCATTACAAAAACTGTTTATTTGCGTAACAAGCTCCAGCGTATAATGGGACTAGGGAATGTATACATTAGATATAACACGGGACCGGACCCTGCCTTTGTCCTTCAGGATGGGACTGGTAATACAGTTATAATTGAACTTATCTATAGTGATGGTGCGGCCTCCGCTGAACATATTATCGCACACGCATCTTCACGTACTTTAGCATTCAGGCATGGATCCGGTAGTTATATAACCTGGCCGCAGGGGCAGGGAGCCAGAGTCTTCATAGAAAGCCTCGTGGGTGATCCCTATCATTTTTATGGAGTGGACGCCTGGGTCAGAGATATTAACACAGAGACCGGAGGACCAAATCACCCGAACATTACCAATGATGGCGGCACACTTTGGGTTTTTGGCCAGAAGACAGAGGATTTTGCCACAAAGCTACAAACCCTGAACGGGGGATATACTGAACTATTGGGTGGCAGGTTTCGTCAGAACTGGGATTTGAGTGATTTTAGTCGCTCCGGAATTGATCCGAATGATCCTCCTCCATTGTTTCTGATTGAAAATGCCCATGCCAATTTGACCTATGTCACTTCCGATGAATGGGGGGTTCTTTACGATCCGCCGGTCCGTGAGGTTAGGGGACCTGAGACCAGGGAGCTGTCCAGGGCAGTTGTGGGTGCTGGTACAGTGCTTTACACTGGCTTCAAGGGAACGCCTGGGAATACAACAGAACTACTGGAACTTACGGATCTTACGGCTACTGCCATATCTTTCTCAAAAATTGATCTGCAATGGCAGGATCCCAATACGGCTACGTCTCATTACAATATTTACCGCGATACGGAACCCATTGTGAATACCTCAGGATTTAACAGAATAGCCAGCAGTGTCACGGGAACAAGCTACAGCGATAGTGACTTGGGTTCCCTGACCACCTATTACTACAAAGTGACGGCAGTTGATACTCTGTTTTTGGAGACCTCAGGTGTAAACGCCAGTGCGGAAACCTTCAACGGTCCTCCCGCTACCCCGACGGTGTTGCTGGCAAGTACCCTCGCCAGTGACAGGATAGCCCTCCAATGGAAGGACAATTCTGCCAATGAGGAGGGCTTTAAGATAGAAAGAAAAGAAGGACCCGACGGTACATACAGCGAGGTGGCGAACGTAGGTGCCGATGAGGTCAGCTACACTGATGAAGGGCTGCTGGCGGCGACAGAATACTACTACAGGGTTCTTGCCTACAATGCCGTTGGTAATTCCTCCTTTTCCAATGAATCCAGCGCTACCACTCCGGCGGGTGGCAATGCCATTTTTCTGGGCATTGTGAACAATAGCTTCGAGACGGGTGATTTTACTGGCTGGACAGTGACCGGGGGCAATAATAAAAGTGGGGTAAGAACAGGAGTAGATGGTAAAAGCCCGGACGGCGCCAGCGACGGGAGCTATTTCGTGTGGGGCAGGCAGGAAGGTTGCAACGGAGACAATCCGGCAGGCGTGACCCAGCTTATTGACGTAAGTGCCAGTGCGTCACAGATTGATGCCGATACCATAAAGGTCACGCTGTCAGCCTGGGGAAGTGGAGAGGGCGTAGGAGGCGACTTTGCGCAAATGCAGATCAGATTCCTGGATACCACGGTAGATGGAAACCAGATAGGTGACACGCAGCTCAGCAATAAGGCCGAGATCTTGTCCACCTGGTCTCAAATGCAAATAGTGAATGTGGCAGTTCCCGTAGGTACCAGAAGCATTGAAGTTTATTTGCTTACGGAACGGACAGGTGGAAGCTGTACGGATGCTGCCTTTGACAATGTGATCGGTTATTTGACCGGTCCCGGAGGACTTTCCACACCTAAAGCACCGGCAGGGCTGGAGGCAACGAGCATTTCAGGTGGTCAGATAGATCTCGCATGGACAGACAATTCCACCGATGAACAGGGTTTTATCCTGGAAAGAAAGACGACTGCTGATTTCGAACAATTGACAGTTCTGGATCCGGATGTAACGAGCTACAGTGATGTGGGCCTCGCTGAAACTACGCAAGCCGCCTATCGCGTAGCAGCCTTCAACCTTGCGGGTAACTCTGAGTATTCGAACACAGCTAATGCCGTCACATGGATCAATGCGCCTACCGACTTGCAGGTAACTGCCCTGTCAGAAACAGAGATTGATATTACATGGGAAGATAATTCAGATGCCGAGACCGGTTATATCATAGAAAGCAGACAAACAGCGGATTTTATAGAGATAACAAAAACGGCCGCAGACGCAACAGGCTACTTATGGACTGGCCTGATAGAGAACACCAACTATGAATTAAGAGTGGCCGCGTTTAATGCTATTGATACCTCCGATTATTCAAACATTGCTTCTGCAATCACCCTTGTCACCGGTTTGGGTAAAGGTGATTCTTATCAGGAGCTGGTCTTGTATCCCAACCCTGCCGGTGGAATCATCTACATCCATGCAGTAGGGCAGATCGATCATGTTGAATTGTACAGTTTGCGTGGCAAATTAATTCCACAGGGTCGGTTCAATATGGAAAAAGCAGAGCTGAATGTACATGATCTTGCACGAGGCATGTACATTGTAAAAATATACACGGATGGCAGCAAGGTTTGGGTAAGAAAGATTGACCTCGAATAATACAATATGAGATTTGTTTTTAGGCCTCTGTTCCTATCGTTCCAATGCTTTTTGATCCGGAGAATACTGTTGACAACCTTTTGTTTCGCCTGACAATTAATAATGCTATTGAATAAAAAAATATCGTGTATCAACCTTTTTGTAATGATGGCTTTTTACGTACCAGCAATTGGCCAGTACAACATTACATATTTTGGGGCCTCTGCAAATGGTAAAACGGATAACCGGCAAGCTATTCAAAAAGTAATTGATAAATGTGCATCGGATGGGGGCGGGACCGTCATTGTTCCTGCAGGTACCTTTTTCACGGGGGCATTCCGACTCAGGAGCAACGTGGAATTGAGACTGGAATCAGGAGCTACTCTACAGGCAAGTACACGAAAGGAAGATTATGTTCTTGATGGTAGAAAAAACCAGTGGCTGATCAGCGCAACTAATGCAAGGAAGATCACCATCTCCGGCAGGGGTAAAGTACTGGGCACAGGAGAAACAGACGGAGCGGTGAAGAGAGGCGTAACACATACACTTCCGAAGTTCAGACCGGGACTGATCCATTTGGAGGACTGTGAGGACGTAGTGATTAAGGACATTGAGCTGAAATACGCTGACTTTTTCACGGTCCTCATGAATTATTGCGAAAATGTGAAGATCCACGGCATTACCATTCAGAATAATTATTTCCATCCGAATAGTGACGGCATTGATCTGGGGAACTGTAAAAATGTGATCATCTCAGATTGTAAGATCATAGCCGGTGATGATTGCATTTGCTTTAAGGAGGGAGCTGAGAATGTCCTTGTGAACAACTGCATACTTTCCACTCCATCATCCGCCATCAAATTTGGAACTTCAACCAGCAATATTTTTCGCCGGATCAGGGTAAATAATTGTGTGATAACGAACTCGATGGTAGGCATTGGTATTTACATGAAAGATGGCGGTATGATCGATGACGTGGGTTTCTCCAACATCAGTATTCAGGACATACAGGATACCAGCCTTGTGAATTCAGGTATCGTTCATCAGCAGGCGCCTATCCTTATCGATATCGACAAACGCAATAAAGATTCCTCCTTGGGGACAGTCCGGAACATCAGGTTTTCCAACATTAGCATTGACAGTTACAATTCAATTCTGATCCAGGGAATGAAGGAAAAGAATATTGAAAATGTGTACCTGGAGGATATATATTTCAAGGTCTCAGGGCCATTCAGTTTTGAAGGGCGGAAAAAACCAAAAGGATTTGCTGACGAAAAATTCCTGTACCATAGTGACCACCGCCTGACGGAATTTGTACAGAAGGAATCATACATCACGATTGCCAATGTGAATGGTGCAGAAATAAACGATATCTACGTAGTTGCAGAGGATGCAGTCTATGATGAGTTTGCCCGGCATGCCGTTTTCCTGTCCAATGTGGAAAATGTCACTACATCGAATATTAAACGGAGCGCCGATAAGGAAGAGAAGTTCAGCAGCATCGTGCAAACTGAATAATGTGAAAGCAGAGATTGATCTGATGAGTATCTGGAGAAAAATCGGATCTACGCGGGATATTGATCTGGCTTCTCATAATATACATGAGTAGCATGTGTTTCAAAGGTAGATGTAATCTCTTCAAATAGAATGATTTTCTACCTTCTGGAAGTCCTGTATGACATTATAGAGTACGTGGAGAAAGAGATTTTGCAAAATGAAAACTTTTCCTATTGTCAAAAAATACACAAATTAGATGGAAGCAGCCATTTCATTAAAAGTAGCTATGATTAGTTTTGACATGTGGCCAGTATATTGAAATCCAAACAGTCCAGGCCTCAACATTCAGTCTGAATAACTGAACATCACGGCAAAAAATGAACATAACCTATCATACGGTTCTCTGTGTTTTAACTACGCTGGCATTGGTTCTGCAGGTAAGCGCCCAGGACATTCCCGAGTTCCGAAAGAAAGAAGGTACGCGACAGATACACCTTGATTTCCATACGTCAGAAGCACTGAAGAACATAGGGGAAAAATTTGATAAGAAACAATTCCAAAAAGCTCTCAAGGCAGGTAATGTCAATTCCATCAATGTTTTCGCCAAAGGACATCATGGCTGGTCGTACTACCCTACCGAAGTCGGAAAGCAACATCCTCACCTCGGGTTTGACCTGCTGGGAGAGCAGATCAAAGCTTGCCATGAGATCGGTGTCAGGGTACAGGCCTATTATACCATCGGGTGGTCTGTGAGGGATGCGGAGAAACACCCGGAATGGGTATTCCTTGACGAAAAGGGTAAAGATGGTTATACCCAGGCCAGATCAGAGGCCAAACCCACCGATCCCATGCCCTGGGGCTGGCCCATGTTGTTCCCTGAAGGCCCCTACCTTGACCTTATTTTACGCCAGACCGAGGAGTTGGTAAAAAAATATGACCTGGATGGTGTGTGGTATGACATCATACCTTTGAGCACACCCAACTACAATGCATACAGTAAAAAAGACATGCATGCGAATGGCATTGACCCGGATGATACCAAAGCCGCCAACGACTGGCATATAATGAAAACAAAACGTTTTTTGGAAGAAACACGGAAAATGGTCCAAAAGCACAGGCCACATGCCTCGGTTTTCTACAACTGGACTACACATTTACCCTTTCGCAATACGTTTGAGAACAGGCTGTATGAATACAACACTAAAATTGACCTTGAAGACCTGCCTACGGCCTGGGCAGGCTATGATATTTTTCCTTATCGTGCCAAGTATTTCGCCAACGAAGGCAAACCCATCGTGGCCATGAGTGGTAAGTTTCATAAATCATGGGGTGAATTCGGTGGCTTTAAGCATAGGGATGCCATTCGATATGAAGCAGCAGCTATGGTGGCTTTTGGAGCCGCTGTCAACTTCGGGGATCAGTTGCACCCGTCCGGCCTTATGGAAATGGCTACTTATGAAAACATTGGGTATGCCTACGATTATGTGGAGAAGATTGAAGACTATGGCGTGGGAGCAGATCATGAAGCTGCGGTAGGGTTTTGGTTTACACAAAATGATTCCAATGATCAGGGTACCGTACGCATGCTGCTGGAAAATCAGATCAATTTTGTCGTGGCCAATAATCTGAAAGACGGGTCACAGTTGCAGGCTATTGTTATTCCGGGGCAGGTAAAGCTGTCAGATGAAGAAGTAAAAAGACTGCAGGCCTTTCAGAGTACGGGTGGTAAATTGCTGGTTATGGCTCAGGGGGCCTTTGATCCTCAGAGGCAGGCCTTTCAGTTGGATCTCGGAGTGCAGTACCTTGGCGACGCCCGTTATGATATTGACTACCTGCATGTGGAAGATCCTGCTTCTCCGGATCTCGTAAATTCACCATTTCTGAACTACCAGTCCGGGATCAGGGTCAGGCCGGAGGATAATGCCAGGATCATGGCCACTATCAGAGAGCCTTATTTCAGCAGGACATGGGAGCATTTTAGCTCTCACGCCAATACACCCTATCAATTGGTCAAAGCAGAACATCCGGGAGTGGTAAAATCAGGCAACACCATTTACATCGCTCATGAGCTGGATAAGATGTATTTTGAACATGGTGCCAGAGTACACAGGGAGCTGTTCATGGAAGCTCTCAGTGCCCTGAAGGTAGAGCCCATAGTGAAGGTAGATATGCCCAGCCTTGGCAGGATCAATCTGCTGCACCAGCCCGACCGGAAGAGGTATGTACTGCACCTTCTGTACGCAGCGCCCATTCAGCGTGGGAGTGTGAGCGTAATCGAAGATCTTGTGCCTCTGTACAATGTACCAGTGGAATTTGATCCCCGGAAAAAAGTAGAAAAGATATATACTATTCCGGATATGAAGTTCCTTGATTTCAATGATGATGGTCAAAAGATCAGGCTGACGATCCCCGAATTTACCGGTCATACAGCTGTGGTTTTTGAATATAATTAGGCTGCTGCCGGAAAATTTCTGTGAGCTATGAACAACCCTGATCGCAACAACAGCAAACCCACCCTGGTAGAACCCAGGCTGCTCATTCCCTTTATTGCAGTCACTTCTATGTTTTTTTTGTGGGGCGTACCCAATGATCTCACCAACCCCATGGTATCGGCTTTCAAAAAGATCATGCCGGAACTCTCCAATTTTGAGGCAGCGCTGGTCCAGCTGGCCTTTTATGGTGGCTATGGCACCATGGCCATTCCGGCGGCCCTGTTCATAAGAAAATACAGTTACAAGTCCGGCATACTTCTCGGACTGGCACTTTATGCCGCCGGTGCGTTGCTCTTTTATCCGGCAGCAACTTTTGAGAAATTTACATTCTTTCTGCTTTCACTGTACGTACTTACCTTCGGCCTTGCTTTTCTTGAAACCACTGCAAATCCCTTTATTCTTGCCCTTGGCGACAGACGTACGGCCACACAACGGCTCAATTTGTCACAAGCCTTTAATCCTGTCGGTAGTCTTACAGGCATGGCTATCGCCCAACTCGTCATTATTGACGCCCTTCGTTCCGATGATTATACGGAACAGGTGTATCAGGCGCTACCTGTTGCAGAGGTGGCACTTATCCGGCAGCAGGACCTCAACATTATCAGCAATGTATATGCTGGCCTGGGATTCATGATCATCATAGTTTTTGTATTGATACTTTTTGTGAAAATCCCTGGAAAAGCTGAAAAGAGTGAGCTCACGCTGAGTCAGAGTTTCACTACGCTTCTCAAAAACAAGCGATACTATGAAGGGGTGATCGCCCAGACCTTTTATGTAGGAACGCAGATCATGTGCTGGACTTTCATCTTCCAGTATGTGGACAACATTAACAGTCGGCTTCCGGAAGAAGAACATCTCACCGCCACATGGTACAACATGGCCGCTATGGTATCATTCCTTTGCAGTCGCTGGATATGCACATGGCTTTTCAAATATATCCGCCCCGCAAAGCTTATGCTCATTTTTGCCATAGCCGGAGTGGCTTTCACCGTGGGTACGGTTTTACTCACCGGTTTGGCAGGTTTGTATTGTCTGGTGGCCATTTCCGTAACCATGTCGTTGATGTTCCCAACGATCTATGGTATCGCATTGTATGATATGGGTGAGGAGGCGAAGCTGGGTTCGGCAGGATTGGTGATGGGCATTGTAGGAGGAGCGCTGCTGCCGCCACTACAGGGAAAGATCCTTGACTGGGGTGGCCCCGGTTTCAACGATGTGCAGGTGCTGGGGTTTATTGACGAGGTCAATTTTTCCTTTGTACTGCCCTTGATAGGACTTTCTGTTGTGGCTGTCTACAGCTACCGGTCGTTACACATTTCAGATCATAACCAAAGATAATACAGTGTTGAAAAAATCAGTTCATATGCCGGCCACGAGGTTGAATTCTGATAGCCTGGAAGGACCTGACCTGCCGGTCATAGGTGTATTCGCCACCTGTGATCCCCGTATTGACACGGATTCCCGCACCCGGGCCGCCAATATCGTTAAAATGGCGGCAGATCAGATCACAGGAAAAATAGTTACTCCTGCCAAAATGCCGGTGCCCGTAGTTTATTCGGATATTCTTGTAGATGGAGAAAAGCAGGCCGATGTAGTGGCCGCGCAGTTTAAGAAAGCGGGGGTTGGTATCATTGTTTGTGTTCCTGATACCTGGTCGTTCCCGCAGTTGACCGTCATGTCATTACTGGCTCATTTTCCGCCCGACACTCCTTTTAATTTTACAACCGGCAACAGCGGCCCCCGACCCGGAGTAGTGTTCACCCATGCTACGGGCGGGGCACTTGCACAGTCCGGCAGGTTGATACATATCAATGTGGGCAGCTGGGCAGATAATGGAGCAGATCCCGTTATGAGCGATAAGACAAGGGAAGCGCTGATTGACTGGTGCTATGCGGCCGTCACCTTTCAAGCACTAAGGGGAAAACGGGTAGTGGTATTCGGCCACGATTCCATGGGGATGGAAACAGCTCTGCCTCATGTATCGGCCACAAGGAATCATTTTGGGTTGGAAATCACGCGTATGGATATGAAATTCCTGGCGGACCTGCTTCAGAATAAGTCTTACGACGAGGCAGAGTTGAAAAAACTCCGTACCTGGCTGGAAGTGGGTTCAGCGGGAATTGAATTGCCCACTACGGAAGACAGTGAAAATCTGAATAAAAGCCTGGCACTTTACCTGATCGTAAGAGACCTGATGAAGGAACTTAATGCGGTAGGAGGAGGATTTATGAGTCAGTTGGAATGGGGCTCCGATCCTCGTGGTATACCTCTTCCGGTAGCGGATATTATGGAGTCGCTTTTCAATTCTACCTTTGACCATAACGGACCCAAGGAGGTGATCCCCTATGCTACCGAGGCAGATGTACAGGCGCTGCTGACCCAGTTGTTCATGACCTGGCTTTCAGGAGGCCACCCTCCCTTATTCATGGATTTCAGAAAAGTTTGGGAACCTTCCGAGATAAAAGGTTTTGCCGAAGCAAAGGGCATCAGCCTGGGCGGTAATACAAAGTGGGAAGAAAGAGGCTTTGTAGACGGTGTCAACTCAGGGTCCGCCTCTTTTGACTGGGCCGGATTGCCTGGCACCCCCACCAAAGAGCTTCTCAGCAGGATAACCTTTCCCAAGGCTGTGGATTACTTTTCCTACCTGGGTAACTCCATACATTTCAAATCGCCGGAAGGTATAAAAGGCATAGCTGCAAGGCTGGCATACAGCTCGCTGTCCGGTATGTTTTCCATGGTGTGGGATGAAGCGGAGACCGTGCTGCCACCGGAACCACTGGCACAGGCGGTATGTGAAACTGCCAACCCCACATGGCCTCATACCTTTGTGCTGCCACGGCATGCGACGATGACGGAATACAAGCATTACGCTCCCGCCAACCATTTTCATATGACGTGGAACCTGAAAAGAGCCCGGCTGCAGTACTGGATGGATATGGCCAACGTACTTTCGGTAACGCCATGGGCTGCGAAACCTGAGTTTGAGGAAGGTGCCGACAGGCCCGTGCCTCTGCTATACCTTATCAATGGTGGGGAAGATCAGACAAAGTTGATGAGAAGAAGATAAGCCACGATAATCCATTGAAATAGCTGCAGGACGTGGCAGAACATTGCTGTCAGAACAGACGCTCGTCAATAACAAACGGATCAATACATTCTTCAATAGAGGTAAGGTCGTGATCTGGGTGTGATGGGTTCAGAAGGAAGTTAAATTCATCTGATACTATAGCTGAGGGCACTTTAAGCACATAGGCCTTGTTTCCCGTCAGAAACCGTTCCCCCATATTTTGTGTCGATTGTGGTGTGTATGTTTTTTCCTGCCAATCATGCGGCAACGCTCCTTGTTCCAATGTTTCAGGGTCAGTTCCGGGGTTTATTCGAATTTTGACAAGACATACTGCTTTTGTTGAAAGAACATGAAGGTTGTGGACTAAATACTCCAGATACGCCAATGAAGTGCTGCCGGCTGTATACACCATAGGCATTCCCCGGGGGTTCCATCTGCCTCCGTAGAGTGCTGCACCCTGGCCCGAAAGATCGTGAGCATATTTTTGATTACAAATACGGTAAAGTAGCATTACGCCAGTATGCCATGCTCTATCCGACCTATTTCATCCAGTAGTCTCCTTATACCAAAACTATTGACAAGAAGAGATTTCGGTATTATGCCTCCAAGGGCAACGTTGTTGGTATCCATCCAGCGATAAAATCCCTCTCCAAAAACATGGAGTCCTTTCCCGTAAACCTCTTCTATTTCCAATATTTTTTCAGTTACGCTGGTATTGAATTCGGTTTTTCGCTTATAGGTATCCATCGATATAGGTATAATAGCGATCAGTTCATTGAGTGTTAGCCTTGAAGTCTTTAGCAAATGTTTAATGTAATTTTTTGATACAGAACGGGTAGCCAGGGTATAATAATTAACTTGTCCGTAGGCTGAAGCAGGTTCATTCAATACTTCTGTATTTTCGTTGGCTATGTGGTAGGGTTTTTTTCTCATGGTGTAAATATACACTTTTTTTGTTGTAATTTCATACTATATCCTGCTTAATTCCCGGTCACTTCTTAGCTTAAGGTATATGTAGAAGTGTGGGATTTGATGGGCAACGGATTGATTGTGTCAGGGGATAAGTGATTGTGTTCCCTTGGGTATCTGCTTATTCATCCGTTCTGAACGGACATGCAGGTAGACCTTCCCTGTTATACAAATTCACCTCTCCCGGATTGGTAGCCCATGCGTAGCGTACGTGCTGTGGGTTTATTACTTTATCTGACCAAACGCGTACTCTGTCAGACTCAATTTTAGCCCATGCCCATTGAAACACACCGTCTTTTCCACAAATGGTAAAGCCTTTCAGGAATCCATACTTGTCGGTGGTCATCAATCCTGAGCCTTTGTGATCAAAATCAAGCAGTAGCGATTGCCCTTCCCGGATCATGGATTTATACAAAGGCCCGGAATATACAAGGTCCTCATTGTAGGCCATTTTTCTAGCTGCAAGCGAGAGCCTGTACCCCACTTCCTGCTTATTGTCAGGATGAATATTGTCCGCCTCACCAATATCAATGACTACAACCTGCGCTGTCTTGGGCAAACTGAGGGCGGCAGTCTGGGATTCCCTCAGCACGGACCAGGTACCCTCCATAGGTACTTTATCTTCAGCAGTAAAGTTGGCCAGCTGAGCCCATAAAAAAGGAACCCCTCTGGAAACCCACCTTTCCCTCCAGTCATTGATCAGCGAGGTAAACAATTCCCTGTATTGGTAAGCGTCCTCCATACCTGTGGCGTTGGATGTGCCCTGATACCAGATAATCCCCTTGATGGGAAAATCATGCAATGGATGGATCATCTTGTTATACAGTATCATGAGGGTTTTGTTCTCAGAGATACCTGACCCTGTTAATTCCGTTACCTGATGTACCCGGAATTGCCAGTCACCGGTAAGTGTAATGTTACCTTTGACAGATCGGTAGTAAAGGCGATCAGGTTCTCCATACAGGCCTCCGCCGTAAAGTACATCCTCTACACGGATCAGGATTACATTCCTGCCTTCATGCAGCACTTCAGGACCTGCTTTATAGGTTCTGTAAGCGTCCCATTGAGAGGTTTGACCTACAGGATTTCCATTTACCCATGTGTGATCTGAGTCGTCTATTTTTCCCAGGCGCAGGGTAATGCCCGATGCGGCTTCTTCTGCGGAAAGTGTGATGATCCTGCGAAGGTAAGCTACACCATTCATGCCCGGGTACCCGGCATGCTCCCACAGGCCTGGCAGCTCCATGGTTTTCCAGCCGCTTGCATCAAAATCAACCCGATGAGCCTGTTCAATTTCGGCGCTATCTGCCAAAGGATAAATGCGTGACTCGATTTCCCGGATCTCATCCAGCCTTTTCTTTTTATTCAACCTCACCAGGCTGACGGCGTCTCCCTCTACATATTTCTTCAAGGCCTCAGCGCTCATCCATGGTTCTATACGACTACCTCCCCATGTGGAATTTAACAGACCAATGGGCACATCGATCTGTTTGCGCAGCTCTTTGGCAAAATAGTAACCCAAAGCTGTAAAACTCCCGGTATTTTTCGGATCATTTACAGCCCATGCCGATGAGTCCAGGTGTTGCTCCGGAAATACACTCCACGTCAGTGGAACCTTGAAATGTCTGATCATCGTGTCATCCGCCTCTTCAATATCAATCTTTGTGGATGGAAATCTTGCCATTTCCCACTCCATATTTGATTGCCCACCACATAGCCACACATCACCTATGAGAATATTGGTCAGCCAAATGGAGTCTGCTTTGCAGGTTATGGACATCTCATAGGGCCCTCCTGCCTCTATAGCAGGTATCTTCACCTTCCATTTTCCTGCTCCATCTGTTTCTACAGAATAATCTTTCCCAATAAAACTTATTGTGACCTGCTCTTCCATCTCAGCCCGGCCCCATAAATAGATTGGTTGATCTCTCTGAAGCACCATGTTATTGGTGAATAGTTCTGCCACTTGTAGCTGGGCCTGCAGCAAAACAGACTGACACATTAAAAAAAGCAGGCTCACACGTTTTTTCATGGGTTTGATTTCTTGTTTTATCCGGTAAATAGATATCGACTGATCAGTTAATCCGTTCTGAACGGACACGCGGGCAGGCCCTCCTTATTGTAAAGATTTGCATCCTCGGGATTGGTGGCCCATGCATACCGCACATGCTGTGGATCAGGTACATCCTTCGACCACACCCTTACCTGCTCCCCTTCGATC
>LYSV01000084.1 GCA_001657315.1 Flammeovirgaceae bacterium BBD 1991-12
GGGTAGAGTAGAATTTAGAAGTACACATAATACTAACTCTGACTTTGTCCTGGATTTTCATCCACCGAAAGATGGCGGTGATTTTTTTCTGGAAGGTATTCGAGAGGCCCTGGATTATGAAAACGAGTGGTATTTTGACCCAGGTAACAGAATGCTGTACGTGCAGGTGCCCGGAGGAATAGCACCAGCTGAAAATACGATCCTTGTTTCGAGAAGAGAAAATACAATCAATATTGAGCTAAAAGATTATCTAGAGTTTCGGAACCTGGCTGTTTTTGGTGGTACGGTGCGAATAAGAGGGGAATACAATAAACTGTATGGTGTTACAAGCTTATACGGTGGTATGACTCGAGGCAGTAATTCAACAGGAATTTTAGCAAATGTTGGTGCAATCAATATTGTTTGGAATGCTGTTAAGTTCAAAGGCAATGTGATTGAAAAATGTGAAGTAGCTTATGCTGATGGGTCCGGTATCAAAGACGCTGGTGATAATACACTTATACAAAACAATCATATTCATGACTGTGCCTACCTTGGAGATTATGAGGCACCATTATCCATGAGAGGAGGAGTTGGAAAAAAAGCCTTATATAATACCATATATAAAGGTGGAAGGGACGCAATACAGTGTGTTGCAGATGAAAGTGAGGTTGCTTTCAATGATGTATCCAGAAGTAACCTTATTGCTGATGATTGTGGTCTTTTTTATTATTCAGGTTCTGGTAATGCAGAGGCTGCCGCTGCCGATCCAAGAGATATTACGATACATCATAACTGGTTTCATGATGCGGAGAGTAGAGGCGACTTAAAAAAGGCTGCTGGTATTTATTTGGATACAAACCCTAATAAGTTTGACGTTTACAGAAATGTTGTTTGGAACGTGGAGTGGACAGGTATCCAAATGAATTGGAATGCCTTGGATATCAATATCTATAACAATACGATTATAGATCCTCAAAGCGGGGCTATGGGTGCCTGGCATCTTGCAGGAACAGCATTTAAAAACGTAAATGTCTGGAATAATGTAACTAATGTGGCTCTGGGTGATGATCCAAATACCCAGGAGCTGGAAGGCGATTGGGAACCTCAATCTGATCAACAAAACAATATGACCGTATTGGAAGGATTTGTTAGTATGCCAAATAGAGATTTCAGGCTGCTGGAAACTTCTCCATTGATTGATCAGGGAAGAGAAATCGATGGGATTACTGATGGCTTCGTTGGTTCAGCACCGGATATCGGAGCATACGAATTGGGTGATGATTGGGTGCCAGGTATCGACTGGGATGTTACTCTCGGGCCTGCCAACAGGTGTTATGGACTTCCTGGAGAAGTATGTGAGTTAGCAAAAGAAGACCAGGACCTGGATGGCGTTGTTGATAGTTCTGATCTATGCCCGGACACTATGCTTGGTGCAGAAGTAGATGCTGATGGATGTGCAATAGCGGATGTTGATCCAGATCCAGTAGACGAAGTTCTTTCCATATTAGACGATCAGGAACCAGCCATCTTGTATCCTAATCCTGTAGATGGTAATGAAATTAAAGTAGCAGTAGTTGATGGTAGTGCCTCTTTGGAATGGACGATCTTATCACCATCAGGGAAAGTCATAAAAAGAGGTACCGGGCTCGCTGTGAACAGTATAGTTTCTATCGATGTAGGAGATTTAGCTAATGGATATTACCTGCTGGCTACCAATTCTATCTTGGGTAGATCAGTTATACAGAGGTTTGTAAAGCATCAATAGAAAGTATTTTAGTCGTAATAGCTCCGAGCTGATCTGACAATCCGGGATTAAGAAAAGGTTTTTTAAGGCATATTCACTCATTAAGGGACTCCAAAACAGAGTCCCTTTTATCATTCCATTCGGTCAGATTATTTAGTATCCAGCATTGATTTTTTTCTGTAAAGCACTTTTTGAGCAGGCTTTCTTTTTTGGCTGGATCAATACGTTACATAGGTTTTATTAAATACAATTTGTTTCCAGCATTAAAAGAGAGTCAGATACAGGTTTGACTTAATCTGACCCCTGGAACCCTGGTGCCACCCATTCAAGGATCACAAAGGTTCATAGTATCTCACCCAATCAATTTTCATCGATGTGCCGTCTATAGCATCTGTGACTTCACCTGCTACATCAAATATGGCAAGGCTCAAAAAAATGGTTAACTCTTCAAAGCATTCAGTGTTTTTGTAAGTCTTAAGTAATTTATTGTTGAAATAATACTTTATTTCGTCCTCAGTCCACTCCATTCCATATACGTGGAAATTTTCAGAATAGTCAATTCCCTTGTCTTCTACTAAATCGAAACTACCAAGCTCAACCCACTCATCATTTACCAAGGCCTCTATTTTATAATCGGTAATAGTTTGATTCCAAACCCCATTATTTAACCACCCATTAACGAACTGAATATGACCAATTTCTTGCTCAGTTGGCCATGTAAACTCAATCCACTTTTCACCATTTAGTTGAGAAACCCATGAACTATTGATGGTTCCGTCAGCCAAATTTGTTAACGGAAACCTGTCAGCATCGTCATTTAAAAAACCACTCACCTCAATTGACACATCACTGCCTCTTGCCAGGTTATTCAGGCCATCTATAGAGTTGTCAATTGTATTCGACAAAACATCTGTAGGATAACAATTCTCATTCTGCTCGTAAATACGAAATTCACGAACATGAAAATGAAATCCATTCTTCGAAGAGAATCTGATCTTGTTTGTCTTTACACCATCTTCAAAAGTATGCCCATAGGCATAAGAAAGACCATCTTCACTTCGGTATGTGTCACTGGAAGACCCCTTTCCCTTGATGTGATGGCGAACGTTGGTATTGATCCTGTTTGGATACCATCCTTCATTTATATCCAATTCACAAAAGATCTTATTTGGATCGTTGGGGTCCGGTGAGCCAAACAACCAGAAAGAATTATTGGTACCAGTAGCCCCGGCATATTTATACCTGGCTTCATAATATCCGTATCCAAATTTTTGTTTTGTCCATATATTGCCACAAGTCCATTCTTGTCCTCCTCTGTTTTCTTTTCTGCCCTGAAGTTCCAGGACACCATCAACGACTTTTGCATTTTCTCTGTATCTCCCGCAATCTATATGGCCCGAGGGTCCATTTTGCGAAGTCCAGTTTTCTTCAAGCTGACTGTCAGGGTAGTCAAAATCATCTTCCCAGGCCAATGAGTAATTGGAAAGATTTATTTCTTCGTCGCTCGGTGGTAAAATTGCAAAATTGAAAGTTGTGTCAGGGCAATCTACCGCCGTTGGCGGATCTTCTGGAATCTCGGGGATAACTATTTCGTTATTTGATTCTTCCTTACTGCAGGATATAACAGCTAATAAAAACAAATAGCTTACCAAAAAATAATTACTTTTCTTCATCTGTATCATCTGTAGAATTAAACTAATGGTTTAAACAATTTTCCTCTACACAAAGAAACCTTTGATTTAATTCAATTTTAGGGTCAAATAGCCGCTATTAACAAGGTGAATTGTAAACACAGTTTTAAATAGTACAGTCCTACACCTTTTCGAGCCCTTCTGTAGATAGTTCAATATCCGGGAAACTTAAATATTCTATTGTCAAAAAGAGTGCTGGAGAAGGTAGGAGGATCTTGAGTTCAGAGGTTGATACTGGCTTGTGTAATTCTGTTTTTACCCTGATTCCACTGGCAAGAAAACGTACAGTATACCTTTTATAATACTTTTCAATAAACTCTACAGTTCGTTCAACTTAGCACAGGCTAATTTTTAAGAAACTTAATTAGATACTTATGATACATTTTTAGTCCTTTGAAGAGGTGAGTAAGTTTTATGCATTCTTTTTAAACCATTGAATCAATATCAATAATACCCCCCCTTTTAACCAATAACTGACCTCTCTTGAAATTCTACTAAATATTTAATTTCGCTACTGTTATGGATCTTAACAATTATCAATGTGGTCAAAAAATCATGGTTCATAATTATATCTGGAATATCTGCCATAAACGGTCATGAGCTTCACGGTAGACGGCATCAACTAGAGGAACGTTGAATTTGCTTAATCTTTCAGGTGTACTGATCACGCAGTCGGAGATATTAAAAAGAGATCTATCTATTTCCGTGTCAGGTACTAATTGAACATTAACATTTAGTGTGCAGGAATGTAGCGAATAAATTTAGCTAATAATGGATGAAAGAAGATATAGAGTCAAGTTAATGATTTACAAAATCATCATGGGGTTAGGTCTGTTTGGTCTAATAATGCTCATATACATCACTTTTTCAGGATATTGAATTCTTTGCCATGACTCAGTTATTAAATGCATTTGGAAACGGCTAATTGATGAACAAATTCAATCATGAGATAAGGGTTTGAAATAACAAATTATGAGCTTATGTGCAATTGGTGTATTTCAATAGCAGGATTTTACAGAATGTTACTCGTTGCAGGAATTTTGATGCTGTCACTATGCTCCAAAATTATTGCCCAAACCGTATCTGAGACTTTCCAAAACCCTATCCTTCCTGGTTTTTACCCGGATCCTTCCATATGCCGTGTTGGCGATACCTATTATATGGTTAACTCAAGCTTTGAATGGTACCCCGGACTCCCCATTCATAGAAGCAAAGATCTGGTCAACTGGGAAAAGATAGGATATGGATTGCACGATCCGGATCAAATTGCTTACCGGGATGGTCTGGATAATTCACATGGAATATTTGCCCCGACTATTCGCTATCATGAGGGAACTTTCTACATCATCACTACAATGATAGGTCAGGGTGGAAATTTCATTATTACCTCCAATAATCCGTCCGGGCCCTGGAGTAAGCCTATGTGGATCAAGGATGCCCCGGGAATAGATCCTTCACTTTTTTGGGACGATGATGGCCGGTGCTACTATACAGGAACAGGTGCCATAGACGGAACGAAAGGAGAATGGCCCGGGAAAAGTGGGATTTGGATGCAGGAGATTGACCCTGACAGAGGGGTGCTAATTGGTGAGAAAAAGCAGCTCACATACGGTCATGCCTCAAATGCAAGATGGGCGGAAGGACCACACCTGTATAAAATCGATGGAGAATACCTGTTGCTGATAGGAGAAGGAGGGACAGGAGAATTCCATGCCGTTACCGTATTCAATAGCAAGGAATTATGGGGCCCTTACATTTCTAATCATGCAAACCCGGTTATGACGCATCGTCATTTAGGTAAGACACATCCAATTGGCCAAACGGGGCATGCTGATTTGGTTCAGACACAAAATGGTGATTGGTGGAGTGTTATGCTAGCCAAAAGGCATGTTGATGGTTTTGTGACGTTAGCTCGCGAGACTTTTTTAGCGGAGGTTAAGATGACTAATCAAGAGACTGGTATCACACCTGTTTTTAACCCGGGAAAAGGTCTTCTGCTTACAGAACAAAAACGGCCAAATTTACCATGGACACCAGTTTCAGAAATTCCCGGCAGAGATGAATTTGATAAACAAACTCTTGGTCTGGAGTGGAACTTCCTTCGAACGCCAACATATGAATGGTATAGCCTTGAGGAAGGGAAGATTGAAATTCAGCTTCGTCCCGAAACGGTAAATGAACTTGTTAATCCATCGTTCATCGGTCAAAGGGCGCGTCATCATAACTACTTGGCTTCGACTAAATTGTCCTTCCAATCCAGGAAAAGGAATGAAAAGGCAGGTCTGGTTATTTACCGGAGGCATGGAAACAATTATCAACTTCTGAAAACCAGCGATAAGATCGTATTAATAAAATCCTTTCAGGAAGGTAATAAAGGGGATTTTGAGCCTCAGATAGTAGCTTCGGTTCCATTTAGGGGGAAAGAAGCTGTATTGGGTGCAAGTGTAGAAGGGGTTAAGGTGCAATTCCTCTATGGCAAAAATGAAAATGATTTAAAGCCAATCGTTCAACCTCAGGACTACTCACTTATTTCAGATGAAGTGGCAAAAAGGTTTAATGGCGTTTACGTGGGTATGTATGCCACTTCAGAGGGAATTGAAAGTAACAATAGCGCCATTTTCGATTGGTTTGAATATGAGGGCAAGTAGATCATCAGTAAATGAATTTGAGTGCTAAAGGTTATCCTGTTTTAATTGGAATAGAGAGTTTGGTGATTTTATCGACTCTATTCTTGACGGTACTAAGTTGTAAGGGGCAGCCCAAAGATCTGAACCTTGGTGAGATGGTGCAGCCTGTATCGGAGAAGCACGTTTTCATTGATGCAGATTATCACATTTGGGGAGCATCTGTAGTAAAAGGCTATGATGGGAAATATCACATGTACTACGCGCGGTGGAACTATGAGTTTGGTCATATGGGATGGGTAACGGATTCTGAAATAGCCTACGCCGTAGCAGATAAAGCCGAAGGACCTTACGAACATAAGAGCGTTGCTTTACCAGCACGTGGTAAAGAGTTCTGGGATGGCACTACTACACATAATCCAACGGTTTTTAAAAAAGATGGAATCTATTACCTGTATTACATGGGAACTACGTCTCCGGTAAAAGCAGTTCAGCCAACATCTATGAAAAATAAGGATTGGTGGAAATATAGAAATGGTCAGAGAATAGGCGTGGCATGGTCGAAAAACCCTGAAGGTCCCTGGGAAAGGCTGGATAAACCAGTTATTGATGTAAGTGATGATCCCAGGGCACCGGACGCATTGATGACTTCTAATCCGGCTATCAACCTGGCTCCTGATGGCAGTGTATTTGCCGTTTACAAATGTGTAGGTAAGCAAGAGGGTTGGAAAGAGATAGATATGGATAGCCCGGAAAGTTATCGGGTTTCTACAGGCGACAGAGTTCGGTATATGGTAGCTTTTGCAGACAATCCGTTTGGGCCTTTTAAAAAGCACACCGAGACCATATTTGAGCTAAAAGGATCTGAAGATGAACATATGATCGCCGAGGACCCTTACGTGTGGAGCCAGGATGGTATGTATTATGCATTAGTGACAGACATAAAAGGACTTTTTACAGGAGATTATGGTGCTATTGCTTTAATGGAGTCTGAAAACGGATATGACTGGAGGCAGGCTAAGCATCCAATGGTCGTTCCGAGCAAAATTTTAAAGGAAGATGGCAGTCGTACCGAATATAAAATCGAACGGCCTCAACTGCTTGTCGAAGATGGTGAGCCTACCTTTCTATTTGGTGCACTTGGAATAACGGTGGGTGGAGTTCACAGAGGTCATGCGTGTAATCTCAGAATTCCATTGAAGAAATAGATTTAAAGTTTTAATTGTAAAACCTATGAACGCAAAATTTACAAGAGTTATTTTCCTATTTATGACGTTTGTATCGTTCAGTGCCGGTGCCACAGATTATTACGTATCCAAAGAAGGTAATGACGATAATGCCGGAACCGAAGCAGAGCCGTTTCTTACGATCAGCAAAGCCGCCTCAATTGCAACAGCGGGAGATGTAGTGTACATCATGGGTGGTGTCTATCGCGAGACAGTTACTCCACCTCGTTCCGGAACAGAAGGAAATCCGATTGTCTTTCAAGGAGTACCCGGAGAAGCAGTGATCATATCTGCCATGGAGGTCGTAGATGGATTCGTGTTGGATAAAGGCAGTATTTACAAAACTACTATTGACTGGGATTTGGGTCAACGAATGTTCGTTTTAAGCGAAAATGGACCTCTTGACCTGGCAAGATGGCCCAATAACACAGATGGTGATCGATTTACCTTAAATGCAGAAAATAATACAGGAGGAAGTGACCGAAATAGCACCCAAACAGGCTATTTATTAAGCGATAATATTCCAGACTTACCATGGGAAAACGGCGGCTCATTGTTCTTTTTTGGCGCCAGTAGATGGTTCGGATGGAAATTTCCTGTCACTAAGACCTCCGCCGGTCGTGTCGATTGGAGTAGCACACATCCTGCAAATGCGCAATGGATCGTTGAGGCGCATGCTCCGGGTTCCTTTAGTAGTATTCCGGGGGAGTTTTTTCTTGAAGGGATCAAAGAAGCCTTGGACTATGAAAACGAATGGTATTTTGACTCATCTACCAAAGCGTTATACCTACAACTTCCTGGTGGAGCGAAACCTGCTGATGGATCGATCCAGGTTTCCAAAAGAGAGAATGTCATAAACATTAATCTTAAGAACCACATTGAGTTTAGGAACCTGGCAGTCGTAGGGGGTTCTATCCTAATGAATGGAGATAATAACCGACTATACCAGGTTTCCAGTTTCTATGGTGCCATGACACGAGGGAGTAATTTGACAGGGCTATTTTCAAACCTGGGCGCCATAAATATTAATTGGAAATCATCTACTGAAAGCCATAAAAACAACATCATTGAAAAGTGTGAGATTGCTTATTCCGATGCTTCGGGTATACGTGCAAGGGGTGAGAACACCATTATTCGAAATAACTACATCCATGATTGCAACTACCTGGGCACCTATGATGCACCCTTACTTCCGCGAGGGGGTTTTGGGTTTAAGATTACCAACAATATTATTACCAGGGGCGGTCGGGATGCCATTCAAATCGTTGCGCGAAAATCAGAGGTCGCCTATAATGATATTTCGCAAAGTAATTTGATAGCAGATGATTGCGGTTTGCTGTATACGATCAATGATCAATTAGATAGTATGCTCATTCATCACAATTGGTTTCATGATGCACATGGAAGGGGAGATTTGTACAAGGCAACAGGTATCTATCTGGACAATGACGCATCTGACGTGAGGGTTTTTCGAAACGTTGTTTGGAACGTCGAGTGGACCAATATTCAGATGAACTGGGACTGCCATAATATCGATGTTTTTAACAACACTTTTATTGAAGGCTCAGCGACTATGGGAGCCTGGCATAAAGAAGGCACTTCATTTTCTGATGTAGTAGTCTGGAATAACCTGTCTGATAATAGTGACTGGGAGCCGCAATCTGATAAACAAAATAATATCACTTACACTACCAGCCCATTCGTGAGCAGAGCAACATTGGATTTTTCTCCCAAAGAAGGTTCAGAGGCAATTGATGCAGGTAGAGAAATTGATAAATTCACTGATGGCTTTGTTGGAGCTGCTCCTGACGTTGGAGCTTATGAATTAGGGGATGATTGGGTACCTGGAGTTGATTGGGATATAAACTCGGGTCCTAATAACATATGTTATGGCCTGTCAGGAGAGTTATGTAATCAAGTTATAGCAAATGAAATAAAAATTAGTCCCACCACGGTTACCTTACTTTCTATAGGCGATACAGTTACTCTAAAAGTAAATATCCTTCCGTCAAATACTTCAAATAAGACTGTAGTATGGAGTTCGGATAATGAAGATATAGCAACGGTCGATGAAAATGGAGTGGTTACTGCTGTTGCAACAGGAGAAGCTAAAATCAAAGCCACTACGACAATTGGAGGACTTGAAGCAGAAGCGGTGATCATAGTTGGAAGTATTTTATCGACAGAATTATCAATAGCTAAATCCTATATCTATCCGAATCCGACAACTTCAAATAGTCCTTTGATCCTGGGATTAGGTAATAAAAATTTAAGCGTACAAGTAACTATACTAGACACTACGGGAAGAGTTTTACAGCGCCTCTCAGGAAGTGATCAGCTAATTATACAGACAGATCAGTTAACCAATACAGGGCTTTATATCTGCAAGTTACAGTTTAAGGACGGATCGTATGAAGTCTTGAAGTTTGTCATAGAGTAACGTTTGGTAGTATCTTAATTTACCATTATTAAATTTTAGATCTACAATTAATTCGTCAGGAAAATTGTGGGATCAGTTAAATCAGACATGGATTCATGAAACACAGACACAGAATTTTCTCACTTCTTCTCTCAATTTGTATAGCGCCAGCCCTTATAGCTCAGCAGGATGACTGGCAAAATGAGTTAATCAATGGTATCAACAGGATGGATGCACGCGCTACGTCCTACTCCTTTATGACGGTTGAAGCTGCTGCAAAAGGAGACAGAGAACAAAGTCTCTTTAGAAATCTTAATGGCACCTGGAAGTTCAGGTTTACCGAAGATTCTAAAAACAGGCCAACCGACTTTTTTAAGAAGGAATTTGATGATTCAGGTTGGGATGACATCACCATTCCCTCCAATTGGGAGAGAGAAGGCTATGGTCAGGCCATTTATACCAACTCTGTTTATCCCTTTAAGCCCCGAAGATCATTTATTGACCGTACAAATCCGGTAGGTTCCTACCGAACTGATTTTGAAGTGCCGGACGCATGGAGTGATAAGAGAGTCATCTTGCATTTTGGTGGTGTTACCTCTGCCTATTATGTGTGGGTGAATGGTGAAAAGGTAGGCTATGCGGAAGATAGCCGTTTACCTTCTGAGTTTGATGTGACAGCGTACGTCAATCCAGGTAAAAATGAATTAGCCGTGCAGGTATTTCGGTGGAGTGATGGCAGCTATATGGAGGATCAGGATCACTGGCGGTTAAGTGGTATCCACCGGGAAGTAATTTTATTGGCACAACCTATGGTAGCTATCAACGACTTTTTCGTAAGAACAAGATTGGATCAAAACAAAGAACATGCTTTGCTTCGCATACGTCCGGAAATACTCATGCCAGATGCTAAAAATATAAAAGACTGGACTATAAAAGCGAGACTTCAAGATGCTGAAGGAAACATGGTGCTTGAAGATCCTTTGGAAATAGATGCGCATAAAGTGGCCAGGGAATACTATCCGCAACGGGATAATGTGTATTTCGGTTTGTTGGAACAAGAGGTGAAAAATCCAATGAAATGGTCAGCGGAACACCCTTATCTGTACACAGTCTTACTCGAATTATACGATCAAAACAGTGAGCTTGTAGAAGTTCGGTCTGCCAAAGTTGGCTTCCGTGATGTAGAAATTGCTGAATCCGGTGCGCTGTTGGTCAATGGGAAAAAGACCTTGCTTTATGGAGTTAACCGCCATGATCATGACCATGAGAAAGGCAAGGCGCTAAATCGGGAAGACATGAGAAAGGATGTGGAGTTGATGAAGCAGTTCAACTTTAATGCAGTACGAACATCACACTATCCCAATGATCCCTATTTCTATGATCTGTGCGACGAATATGGTATTTATGTTATGGATGAGGCCAATATAGAGACGCACGGAGAACGAGGTTTAATCACTAATACTCCTTCCTGGGGAGCTGCCTTTATTGAACGAGGGTATCGCATGGTGGAGCGGGATAAGAACCATCCCAGTATCATTATGTGGTCTCTCGGGAATGAGTCAGGCTATGGTCCTAACCATGCTGCCATGGGGGCATGGATCAAGGATTTTGATCCCACAAGACTCTTGCATTATGAAGGGGCGCAAGGGAACCCTTTACATCCTGGCTATTTGAATATTGATAGTGAAGAACATAAAGAGAGAGATAAGATTACCTATGCTAATCCGACCGATCGACCAATAGTAGATCTGATATCGCGCATGTACCCGACGTTGGAACAACTCGAACATATGGCTAATGATCCCGAAATTAAACGGCCGATTGTCTTGTGTGAATATGCACATGCTATGGGAAACTCATTGGGCAATATGAAAGAGTACTGGGATATCATGGGAAAGTATGATAACCTTATTGGAGGGTTTATTTGGGACTGGATCGATCAGGGGTTGGAAGAAGAGAAAGACGGTGATAAATACTATGTCTATGGAGGTGACTATGGTGATGAGCCAAACTCCAGTAATTTTTGTATTAACGGCATAATAGCTTCAGATCGTACGCCCAAACCCCAGATTGAAGAATGTAAATATCTATATCAGCCCATCTTGTTTAAAGCTGTCAGTCTGGACAAAGGTCAAATAGAGATAATTAATAGACATATTTTGACTACACTCGAAGGCTATGACTTCCGTTTTAAGGTAGAAGAAAATGGAGCACCTATCGCTTCAGGGACTTTTAATCCTGGAAAAGTGCCCCCCGGTAAATCAGCAACCGTTGATTTAGGGTATAAAGTCAAACGGGTAAAACCAGGAGCAGAGTATTGGTTACGGGTTTCTGCCCATCTTAAGGAAGATAAGATCTGGGCACAATCTGGTCATGAGGTGGCGAAACAACAGTTTTTGCTTCCTGTTTCTAAACCAGGGAGTGTTCGAAATAAATCTAAAAAGACATTGGAAGTAAATGAAGAAGCAGGGGGATTAATCATCTCTAATAAATCGATTAAAGCAGTTTTTGATCCATCAAAAGGGCAGCTTAAGTCATTAAAAATTGGGAATGAACAGATGGTTTCAGAACCTGTCACGCCTTATTTCTGGAGGCCTGCCACGGACAATGATTCGTGGGGATGGAAACCGGAAAAGCTGATAGGACATTGGAAGGATATGCCTTCTAAGCTTGACGTGAGTTCGTTTGATTTCACAAAAAATGATGGAGAGGTCGAAGTAAGAGTCGTCCAAAAATCAGAAGAAGGAGTAATACTCTCGACGACGTTTATGGTTAGTGGAGATGGGTATTTAGAGATTGATTACCAGTTGACTATTCCTGAGGGTTACAATGATCTGCTAAGAGTGGGTATGCAATTTCAGGTTGATACTAAATATTCCAACATGAGCTTTTTTGGTAAAGGTCCCTATGAAAACTATTGGGATCGTGCTGAATCTGCCGAGGTAGGTCTGTACACCGGCAAAGTGGATGATTTCTTTTATCATTATGTAAGACCCCAGGAGTCATCAAATCGTACCCAGGTGAGATGGCTTCAACTGGAAGATCGATCTGGTGGAGTGCGATTCACTGGTGAAAAACCTTTGAGTATTTCTGTTTGGCCATACACTCCGGAAAACATTGACCGGGCACAACATACAGTTGAGTTGGAACGAGCTGATCATCTTACTGTAAACATTGATTTTCAACAAGCAGGAGTGGGAGGTGCAGATAGCTGGTCATCCAAGGCCAGGCCTATCGAAAAGTATCGACTAAGCGAAAATGAGTATCGCTATGCATTTAGCATTGGACCTGCTAAATAAGGATATAAGTGATCATTTACTCGGATAAGCAATAATGAAAAACCAACAGAAGTTTATTTTAATCATCAGTTTGCTGGCATTTTTCACATCGATCATTGCCCGGAAGTCTGAATTTAAGTGATACGATGAATCACGGCCTTTTGAAGAGCCTGGAGGAGTGTGGGAAACTGTTATGATGGATTTTGAAAAATTGTTAGGGTTGAGTAATCTGCTCTTTTAGCGCAACCGATTGATTCAACCTTTCAACAACTTCTCAATAGATTTAAATTAGAAATAAATACCTCAAAACTTATGAGAACTCCCAAATTACTTGTTGTCTTATGTTTAATTGTATTAAACCTTTTTCTTTCATGCTCCAGTGATGAAGAAGTAGCGCCAAATAATGCCCCAATCGTAGCTAATCCTATTGAAGACCAAACTTTAGAAGAAGGTTTTGGAAGTATTACGATAAGCTTAGCGGGTGTATTTGGAGATGAGGATGGTGATGCGCTATCGATTAGTGCTGAATCCAATAATACTGGTGTCGTAAGTGTGTCTGTTGTTGAAAAAGAGTTAACGATTACAGAAGTAGGCATCGGTTTGGCTGGTATCGACATTACTGCTGCTGATGGAAATGGAGGAATGGTGACAGATGAGTTTGAGGTGACGATAGAGGAAGGAGAGGAGGGTGATCCTGTTGTAATACAAGTAGAAACTGAAACCGCAACCTTAACAAGCTCCTGGAAATTAAAAACAGATATTGATGGCTTTACGGGTGATGGATATATTGTTTGGGAAGGAGAACCACTATTTTGGAAAGGAAATCCGGGAGGTGTCGCTAAACTCACTTATGAAATAGAGATTCCCAAAGCAGGCACTTACTTATTTAACTGGAGATCTTACATAGCAAAAGGTAATGAAAGTACAGAACATAACGACAGTTGGTTGAGACTACCGGATGCAGATGCTTTCTATGGTGAGAAAAGTAATGGCTCAAAAGTGTACCCAACAGGGTCTGGAAACACTCCTAACCCTGCAGGAGAAAGTGGAAACGGATTCTTTAAAGTATACATGAATACCGTCGATAGCTGGACCTTTACTTCCGGAACATCTGATCATGATTTCCACTCGATTTATGCAACCTATGATGAACCTGGTACCTATACAGTTGAAATAGCTCCTCGTTCAGATTTTCATGCGATTGATTCATTCAGATTTACCGAGCAAAGGTAAAATAAGCGATACGTAGCTAAGGGTCATCTGAGTCTGAGGATCATAATGGTCTCAAAGATGTTTATCATTAGTATTAGCTAAAATCATTTGAGGTCTTTACTTGTATCATCTATAAAAAGACTATCACCTGCATATACTGTTCCGGGAGGTATTATTTCATAATTCTTTACGAAAGAGTTAAATCGTTTTTGGCCCTGTAACACATTTAGGCTGATGACTATAAAGAAAAGTAAACTCAAAATTTTCATAACCAGAATATTGATCTGATTTGTGATAATAAAAGTAAAATTTCCCCTCACTGTTTTCTAAACCGCCCCGGACTCATTCCTGTATGTCGTTTAAAAAGTCGTGAGAAATAGGACAGGTTTGACAAACCTATTTTAGTAGCTATCTCGGGAATGGTATCAGAAGTTGTAGTTAAGAGCGTTTGAGCTCTCTCAATTCGTTTAGTTTGAATGTACTTTACAGGCCTGATACCAATCTGAGATTTGAAAGATCGGGAGTAATAGTCAGGATGGAGATGAAATACCTCTGCTACATGCTCCACGGAAAGATTGCCAGCCATATTTTCATGGATATATTGTACGCTCTCCATGATTCTCTGAGCAGTAGCTGAGTCATTTTTAGAGCCTGCTTCTTCATTGGAAATGAACCTTGCGAAAAGGGAGAGGAGGAGACCTTTCGATTCTAAAAAAGCAGATGAAGACATTTTCTCGCTTTTACGCTGGTATTCTGATAACACGGGATGATTATCATAGTATTCAGGATCGTCATTTTTCAAAGATCGATCAGGGTTCAGTGCTAAAAGCCGTTTGAAATTTCTCAGATCTTGTTCTGATCCTTTAACCTTGTAATTAAATTTCATTAGGTTATAAACAGATATTCCATCGCCTACCTCTTCAAAGAAACTCACGTAATACTGACTCATAAATTCGTCGCACTTATAACGACAGTAAGTAAAGCTCGGTATGAGATACATGTAGCCGGGCTTTAAGTCAAAAACTTCATTATGATGATACACCCTGGCGGCACCCTCATCAATGTAATAGAGCCTGGTAAAAGAGCTAATGACATTATCATAATCCCATCGGGAATCCAGGGATACATGACCAATATTTATCAAAGACGTATTTAACTTGTCTAAATATTTGTACACTAATTATTGTCGTTAAACAACTAAAATACTCATTATTAATGTATGTAGGTCGGATATGTACATAAAATCGTCTGATTAGGCCATTTGAAATCACTGATAATTTCGTTCATTTTATAATACCACAAAGATCATTGATTCATGAGACTGTATTACTTAGTGTTTGTTCTGCTTTTACCCGGAGCTTGTACATCTGATTTGCCCGATGAAGTAGAAGCTGAGTATCAAAATCTGCCACATGAACTGGATTTCAATATCCATGTAAAACCCATTCTTTCAGATAAATGCTTCTTGTGTCATGGTCCTGATATGCAAAAACAGCAGGCAGGACTGAGGCTGGATATGCAAGAAGCTGCACATGGCAAGCTACCTAATCACCCATCGAAATATGCCATTCGCCCCGGGAGCTTATCCAAAAGTGTTGTTTTTGAGAGAATCATTTCGGATGATCCTGAGCAGATCATGCCACCACAAGAGTCCAACCTAACCTTAACGGATCGGGAAAAAGCCATCATTGCAAAATGGATTGAAGAAGGTGCTGAATACAAGCCACACTGGGCTTTTCTCAAACCGGAAAAACCGGATGTGCCTGAGTTGTCCGATCCGTCCTGGGCAAAAAATGCCATTGATAATTTCATTGGCGATGTATTATCATCCAAAGGACAAACCAGTGCCCCGGAGGCAGACAAGGAGACATTACTAAGAAGACTTACTTTCGATTTGACCGGATTGCCCCCGACACTTGAGCAGCTTGATGCTTTTATCAAAGATGACTCAGAAGATGCCTATGAAAAAC
Source organism: Flammeovirgaceae bacterium BBD 1991-12 (assembly GCA_001657315.1). GTDB lineage: Bacteria > Bacteroidota > Bacteroidia > Cytophagales > Cyclobacteriaceae > Fulvivirga. The sequence continues at coordinate 16,147 of LYSV01000084.1, forward strand.
AGGTAGATCGTTTATTGGCCTCCTCTCATTATGGTGAAAAAATGGCGATGGATTGGATAGATTTGGCACGATTCGCAGATACGCATGGCTACAGCATCGACAACTATCGCAACATGAGCCCCTGGCGAGACTGGGTAATCGGGAAGTTCAATGAGAACCAGCCTTATGATGAATTTGTGACCTGGCAACTTGCCGGAGACCTACTGGAAAACCCTACAAAAGAGCAGGTACTGGCTACCGCTTTTAACAGGTTACATCCTCAGAATGGAGAGGGCGGTATCGTAGACGAAGAATTTCGGGTGGAATATGTCGTGGATAGGGTCAATACAGTTGGGACAGCCTTTATGGCGTTGACGCTGGGTTGCTCAAAATGTCACGATCATAAGTACGATCCCATCTCCCAAAAAGAATACTTCCAGATGTCCGGCTTCTTCAACAATGTCAATGAAGCAGGGCAAATATCCTACGACAAGGCCATGCCTGTACCGACGATGCTTTTGACGGATGAAAGGAAAGAAGCCATTATAGAAATGATCGAAAACATGGTGGCAGGAAAAGAAGTTGCATCCGGTACCATGAACGAAGCAGATAAAGAGAATTTCAAAAAATGGATAGAAAATGAAAAGTATAAGACGCTTACATCCATTTCATCACCAAAAGGATTGATCGGGCATTTTTCGTTTAAAAATAAAAGTCTAAGAAACGCAATCAACTCAAAACAAGTAGGTAAAATGGATCGTCATGGTTCCAGGGACGAGAAGCCAACATTTACCAACGGTCACGAAGGTGATGGATTGTTGCTGGATGGAGATGCATGGCTGGATTGTGCCAACGTAGGTGAATTCACGAGAGAGCAACCTTTCAGTGTAGGGCTTTGGGTCAAAATTCCTGAAGAAGTCAAAAATGGCGTCATTTTTCATAAAGGTATAGGCGCTGCGCTGTATAATTTCCGGGGCTACCATTTAGCCATCAAAGACAACCGACTAGAGCTTTTGATGGCTCGTACCACGCCAGATAATGCCATAATGGAATATGCCGACGATGTTCCCAGGGATCAATGGATACAACTCACCGTTACCTACGATGGCTCAAGTAAAGCGGATGGCTATCGCGTCTTTTTGAATGGCAAAGAACTAAGTACTACGGTAGAAGTAGACAACCTCTACAAGGATATTGACTTCTATCACCTGCCGGCAGACGAGCAGCCAGGTCTGCAAGTGGGTGCACGCTGGAGAGGTATTGGCATCGGTGGAGCTGTTGTTGACGATGTGAAAGTTTTTGACCGGGAGCTCACATCTGTTGAGGTATTGATGGTTGCTGATAATCGAAGTGCTTTGTCTGAGTTGACGACCAAAACGCCAGATCAACTGACCGGTACTGAGAAAGAAAGTTTACGGCAATATCATGTGCATAACTATTCCAGATCATTTCAAAAAAAGCTAAAGGATCTGGAGCATCATCGTCTTATGCTTAATGATAGCCTGGAGAATATTCCGGAGCTGATGGTGATGAAAGAGATGCCTGAGCCAAGAAAAACGTACGTCCTGAACAGAGGACAATACGATAATCATGGTGAAGAAGTATTCCCGGATGTGCCTGCAAGTGTATTGTCATGGCCATCGGATCTTCCTAAAAACAGACTGGGTTTTGCCCGGTGGCTGATGCATCCGGATCATCCGTTGACTGCCCGGGTGACGGTAAATCGCTATTGGCAAAATTATTTTGGAACCGGACTGGTGAAAACCACTGAGGATTTTGGCAATCAGGGACACCTGCCCACCCATCCGAAACTACTGGATTGGTTGGCCGTTACTTTTAGAGCATCAGATTGGGACGTAAAAGCACTTCAGAAACTCATCGTGATGTCCGCGACCTATCGCCAATCTTCTCGTGCCTCGGAGGAGCAGTTGCGAGATGATCCGGACAATGTTTGGCTGGCCAGGGGGCCGGCCTTGCGACTTTCGGGTGAAATGCTGCGAGACAATGCCTTATTGGCCAGTGGCTTGATGAATGATGATATCGGAGGTGAAAGCGTCAAGCCTTATCAGCCGGCAGGCCTTTGGCGAGTCAATGGCAAGACGTATGAGCGTGATACAGCGGATCGATTGTATCGAAGAAGTTTGTACACACTTTGGAAGCGGTCCGTTCCACACCCCACATTGGCTACGTTCGACTCTCCCGAAAGAAGCGAGTGTACCGTCCGAAGGCAAAAAACCAATACACCCCTTCAGGCGTTGGTGCTACTCAACGACCCCACTTTTGTGGAGGCCAGCAAAGTGATTGGTGAGCAAATCACCCGACAGGAAAATGTAGAGTTGGCCATTGGTGAAGCCTTTACTAAACTGACCGGGAGAAGGCCAAAAGAGGAGGAACTTACGATATTGAAAGAACTGCGCGAGGAGAGCTATCAAAACTTTAAAAACAATCCCAGGAAATCAAAAGGGTGGCTTAGCGCAGGAGAATACAAGTATGACGAAGCACTGGACGCAGATTTGATTGCGGCAAATGCAGTCGTTGCGAGTACGATCATGAATTCTGACGCCTTTATTACAAAAAGATAAGATTATGTGCGACCATCATCATCCAAAACCAAGATCCAATGATCCTGACCTAAAAGAGATCGAGAAACAAATGGATCGTCGGGAGTTTTTGACAAAGACTTCTCTTGGACTAGGAGCTATGGCTTTTGGTTCACTATTGGGTATGGATAAAGCGTTCGCCTCTTCGCCAAACAACCCCATTTCAGGTCCAAACGGGATTCCAGGTCTTCCTCATTTTGTTCCCAAAGCAAAACGGATTGTGTACCTGTTCCAAAGTGGAGGCCCTTCACAGTTGGAAACGTACGATTACAAACCTAAACTCCAGCAGTTGCATGGTCAACAATTGCCTGATTCGGTGAGAAAGGGTCAGCGATTGACCGGAATGAGTGCCGATCAGACCTCATTGCCGGTGACTTCATCCATTTATAAATTCAATCAGTACGGTGAAAGTAGAGCCTGGGTAAGTGAATTAATGCCTCACACAGCTGAGATGGTGGACGACATCTGTTTCATCAAGTCCTTGCACACGGAACAAATCAACCACGATCCGGCAATCACTTTTTTCCAAACCGGTCATCAGCTTCCTGGTCGTCCGTCTATTGGCTCCTGGCTGAATTATGGCTTGGGTACGGACAATGAAAATTTGCCGGCTTTCATTGTGTTGGTTTCCAGGAATTCAGGAGGGCAACCATTATACGCACGACTATGGGGCAACGGCTTTTTGCCTACAGAGCACCAGGGAGTGCAATTCAGGTCTGGCAAAGACCCTGTTTTGTACTTAAGTGATCCGGAGAATTTTGATGGTCAGGATCGTAGACACATGCTGGATTACCTGCATAAACTCAATGCGGTACAGAACGATACATATGGTGATCCGGAGATCAACGCAAGGATGGCGCAATACGAAATGGCCTACAAGATGCAAACCTCTGTGCCTGAGGTAACAGACCTAAGCGATGAGCCTGATCATATTTTTGATATGTATGGTGAGGATAGTCGAGATCCCGGTACGTATGCTGCCAATTGTCTGATGGCCCGGAAGCTGTTAGAGAAAGGCGTCAGGTTTGTACAGCTATACCATCAAGGCTGGGATCACCATGGATGGCTACCAAGTGGGATAAAAGGGCAATGCCAACGAACGGATCAGGGTACTGCTGCGCTACTAAAGGATCTGAAGCAGCGAGGGTTGTTGGAAGATACCCTCGTCATATGGGGAGGTGAGTTCGGTCGTACGGTGTACTCACAGGGTAAATTAACTGCTACTAACTATGGAAGAGATCATCACCCAAGATGCTTCACCATGTGGATGGCAGGAGCAGGTGTAAAACCTGGATTTAGCTATGGTGAAACAGATGATTTTAGTTATAACATCATGAAGGATCCGGTACATGTGCACGATTTTCATGCTACGCTCATGCACCTCATGGGAGTAGATCATGAAAAACTCACTTTTAAACACCAGGGACGTAGGTACCGGCTGACAGATGTCCATGGGCATGTGGTAAAAGATATTTTGACTTAACCTACCCAAAAAAATGACAACAAGAAGAAATTTTGTAAAGAAGACTACCGCTGCAGGTATCGGACTTTCGGCTACCTCACTCTTTAATTATAATGTAACCGCAGCACCTAAAAAATCTCAAGATGATCTGATAGTTGGGCACGGCGACTTCAAATACCGAGTAGATAAAAGCTGGGGAAATCTGGATCCTGTCAAGGTGCCTGTCGACAACTGCCACGAAATGGTGGTTGATTCCAAAGGACGCATCATCCTTTTGACAGATGAGATCAGGAATAATCTCATCATCTACGACCAGTCAGGAAACCTGATTGATGCTTATTGCAACCGTTTTCCTGGAGGGCACGGACTGACCATCAATGAAGAAGGAGGAGAGGAGTTTCTGTATATCTGTGACAGTGGTTGGTTTCACGATCATAAATATCCGGACGATTGGAAATACTTTAGTGGTAATGGATTTGCTTCTAAGATCACCATGAAAGGGGAATTGGTTTTTAATTTGGCAGATCCTCGTACAACAGGTGTTTATGAGCCTGATATGAAGTTCAAACCATCAGAAACAGCTGTTGCGCCAAATGGAGACATTTACGTAGCAGATGGTTATGGCTCCAACTACATCATCCAATACGATCAATATGGTCGCTATATCCGTCATTTTGGAGGTTCAAGGAATGAAGACCCTGACTACAACCTTAATGGGGCACACGGAGTGACATTAGACACCCGAAACCCTGACGAACTTCAACTCATCGTTACTTCCAGATTCGACTGTGCATTTAAGTTTTTTACGTTAGACGGTAAGTTCAAAAAACAGGTAACTATTCCAGGAGCATTAGTAAACAGAGCGGTAATTCACGGAAAAAACATTTATGCTGGCGTGTGCTGGTCGAAGATAGACGGTAAGCTCAAGGATGGAACTGGTTATGTCACTATTCTTGATGAGAATGACAAGGTGGTTTCCAACCCTGGAGGTCAGGCACCAAGGTATGTTGATGGAGAACTGCAGTATCAGATTCAGGAAGTGCCATTTATCCGACACGGCCATGATGTTTGTGTCGATGGCGACGAAAATGTCTATGTGTGTCAGTGGAACGGTGGACGTACCTATCCGATCAAGCTAGAGCGGGTTTAACGCATGAATTGGGAGCTTTTTATTGGGCGGTTCCATCCGTTGGTAGTTCATTTGCCGATTGGTTTTTTGCTATTGGCACTGATCATGGAGCTGGTAAGCATTTTCCTTAAAGACAAAACCAAAAACCTGGATTCAGCCATTGGTATCGCTTTATTAGCAGGAGGTATTGGAGGGGTAGGTTCTGTGGCCATAGGCCTTCTACTTGCAACAGGAGGTGGATACGAAGCGGCTACCCTGGACTGGCATAAGTGGATGGGTATCCTGGTGACGATACTTGCTTTTGTAGCCTGGGGATTGAAAAAAAGCTTCTTGAGCATTTCACCTCTGATCGAGAGGGCCCTTTTGTTCGGAATCGTTCTAGGTATATCTATAACAGGTCACTTAGGGGGCAACCTTACCCATGGAAGCGATTATCTACTAGCCTATGCTCCGGATCTGGTGAAAAAGGTAGCAGGTGTCTCGTCCGAAACACGTAAAATAAAAGTTCCTGATCACCTTGATTCTATAGTGGTCTTTGACCATCTCGTTAAGCCTATTCTGGAGTCGAAGTGTGTCAGTTGTCATAACCCTACTAAAACTCAAGGTGGATTGCTTATGACCGCTGCAGGACTTCAGGCAGGGGGTGATTCAGGTCCATCGCTTCATGGAGGCGAGCCATTCAAAAGTGAGTTATTCATTCGAACCACCTTGCCTCAAAGCAGCAAAAAATTCATGCCACCTAAAGGAGAGACATTGTCTTACGCCGAAATCAAACTTTTAGAGTGGTGGATAGGGGAAGGTGCGTCCATGACTGCTCCTGTAACTAAAATGAAAGCCAGCTCAGAGGTGAAAACGCTGCTTTTACGTGATTTTCAATTGGACCTTAACGTAAAACCACATTATGAAAGAGTCCAACTGGAACCCGTCAGCAGGAATCTGATTGAGCAGGCAGAATCAAAAGGCTGGATCATCCAACCTTTGGCATCTGGGCATGCTATGTTGGATGTGAAATTTGATAATACAGAACTCACAGAAGAGGCCATCGGGACTTTGGTACCTATTGCGCAAAATGTTGCCTTTCTGGATTTAAGTGATGTTGTATTTGACGAAGGTTCATTTCAAAATCTTGTGAATTTCGAGAACCTTGTGCGCCTCAAACTCGCCGGTAGCTCTGTGCAGGATGCGGAGCTACCAGCCATAGAGAACCTTCTTTTCTTGGAAGTACTGAACGTCTACAATACCCACCTGACTGAGAATTCTTTGGAAAGCATTGCAAAAATCAAGTCATTAAAAAAGTTGTACCTCTGGCGTACGGAAATAAAATCAGAAAGCCTGGAGCCCTTAAAGTCGCAACTTTCAAGTACAGAGATTATCGGTTAGCACTTTCAATGACATGTATCTGTGTGTTCCAGGTTGTACTTGTGTGGTAGATCTACTCTTTTCCGGAATTGCTGATCTTCCCACTATTTCGTAATTTTTATTCCTTTTTGATTCCTGCTGTAATCAGCCGGGGTCATTCCAAATTCTTTCTTAAAGCAATTTCTGAAATACTTCGGATCAAGAAACCCAACTTCATACATCACCTCATTGACAGAGAATCGATTTTTATCGAAAAGTTGCCGCGCTCGTTGTATTCGTATATTTCTAATGAAGACGAGAGTGGTCTGACCTACTAAGACCTTAAGCTTTTTATTCAAATGGAAGGATGACATGCCAACATCTCTTGCAAACATTTCTACGGTATATTCGGAATTACCAATGTTCTTTTCAACGTAACTTAAAGCCCTTGAAAGAAATTTTTCATCCAAAGAGGTTATTTTAATTTCACTGGGCATTATTCTTTCCCCTTTATTGAATTTTTTAAGGAAAGACCTTCTGGATGCCAGAAGTGCCTCCATCCTTGCGTCCAGCTCCCTTAATTCAAACGGTTTAACAATATAAGCATCGGCACCGGTTTCGTAACCACTTAATTTAGATTCATTAGATGCTTTGGCAGTTATCAGGATAACCAGGATATGATTGATTCTATTATCATTTTTCAGTTTTTTGCAAAACTCCATTCCATCCATAACAGGCATCATTATATCGCTTATCACCAAATCGACTCTCTCAGAGACACATTTTTCGAGTGCTTCTTCTCCATTTTGCGCAGTAAGTATCTTGTATCTATCCTTCAGATATTCTGTTAAAGAGAATAAAATATCTTGATTATCCTCAACAAGTAAGATAGTTTCCCGTGATTCTATTTCAACGAGTTCTTTATTTTTTATGTCGGTTTCTTCGCCTGAATCTATCAGCCAATTCACTTCTTTGTTTTCTACATATTCCTCGGATTCACTAAAATCTGTTTGCGTTATTTCATCATTTAAAAAAGCTTCTTTTTCTATGGGTAAAATGACTGAAAAGGTAGTTCCTTCATTCTCTTTTGAAACAAAGCTTATCGATCCATGATATAGCTCAATAAGACCCTTGGTATAAGCTAATCCAATGCCAGATCCGCTTTCCTTTTTTGGATAAAAATCTGAAAATCGTTCAAACAAATGTTCTTGCACGGTTTTGGACATTCCAACTCCGCTATCCTTAACCTCTAATTCTATTTTCTTGCCAGAGTCATCTTTATCGAGAGTTACTGTAATTTCACCGTCGTTGGGGGTAAACTTGAAGGCATTGGATAGTAGGTTAAACAATACTCTTTCTAGAATTTCTTTATCATAATAGCCCACTATGACCTCATGACATACAAATTGGAAGTCTATCCTCTTTTTTCTGGCGACCTCGTTGAAATTATCACATAAACTCTTAATGTAGGTACTGCACTTCCCTTTTGATACTTTTATCGGCATTTTACCTTGCTCTACCTTACGAAAATCGAGCAATTGATTAATTAAATTCAGGAGGATATGAGTATTACGATGTATTTTGGAATAATAGGTTTTTAGCTCTCCTTCTGTCAGAGAGCGTTTACTTTTTCTCAGTTGTTCAGTAAGTCCAAGTATTAGCGTAAGAGGTGTTCGAAATTCGTGGGAGACATTCGTAAAAAAGCGAAACTTTAGCTGGTTTAGTTCTTCAATTTTTTCCTTTTCCAGGTGATCTATTAATAACTGGTTCTTTCTTGAATTCTTGATGACGGTATACTTTCTAAAAAACCATAAACAAAGAATAATCATTATCAGGTAGAGGGTCTTGGCATATATTGATGCCCATACCGGGGGTGCAATCTCGATATCTAATTTAATTGGGTTTTCGTTCCAGAAAAGATCACCATTGCTTGCCTTCATCTTCAATGTATATTCCCCCGCCGGAACATTCGTGTATCTTGCCATTCTAACATCTGAAGAAACATTTATCCAGTCATCATCAAAACCCTCCAGCATAAATGAGTACTGATTGTTTTCTGGCGATGCAAAGTGTGTAATGGCAAATTCCACTGAAAAGCTATTTTCCTTATGTTTAAGCTTAATTTTTTCAAGATCGTTTATGTTTCGCTCAAGTAAAACTCTACCATTTATATGCTCTTGCGGATTAATTGATTTATCTAAAATCTTAAAATCAGTAATAACAAGTGGAGCTTTTGTTGTGTCTTTTATGATCTCCCCTGGTTTGAAATTGACGAATCCATTAACACTACCAAAAAGCATTTCTCCATTCCGAAGCGTTTCTGATGCCACCTCGGTAAATTCCCAATCGTGCAGCCCATCGCCTATGCCGAAGTTGTCATATTCTTCCCTGGAAGGATCAAATCTCACAATCCCTTTATTGGTGCCAAGCCAGAGATTTCCTTCTTTATCTTCTTCAATAGATTTTACATTATTATCGATTAGTCCATTTGATACATTAAACCTTTGAAAGCTATCATCATTGTCAGCGACGCCTCTTATCACTTTGTTTAGACCTCCACCAATCGTTCCTACCCAGATAGTCCCATCCGTTGAGATATGAATAGGAATGACATAGTCATATCCAATTGACGAAGAATCATTTACATTGTACTGGTATCGTATAAAAGATGGCGACTCCTTATATTTTTCTTCCCTGGTTAGTTTATGAAGGCCTCTCTCAGTACCGATCCATAGATTTCCATAAGGATCCTCTTTGATACATCTGATTACATTAGCTGTACTTTTATTGTTGGAGGGGTCATATTTCATATGGTTGAAAGAAACCAACTTTCCATTTCTATCAAGTTTAATTCTGTGCAACCCATCAGCATAGGTACCCACCCACAAAAAGTTATTTGAATCGTGGTATAACCACATAACAATCCCTTCAATATCATGTCCTTCAAAAGCCTGAGAAGACAGTTTTTGTGTTTTTTCATTATACTGAACTATATGAAGAAATCCTGGATGATCCGTCCCGACAAACATTAGGTTCGCTACAGTATTTTGAGACTCTTCCAGGGCAAAAACAAATTCTTCTCTACCCTCAAGTTCTACTTTCTCAAATCCACTTTCATAAGCTTTCACGGGTCTCTTTTTATGAAAATTGAGACCTCCACCTTCCGTGGCTACCCAAAGATTACCGAGTTGATCCTCTTTTATCGAGCGCATCTTACTTCCAGGCAAGCTGCCTTTTTCAAGTGTTTCAAAGTAGTGGCGAAATTTCTTCCTTAAAGGGTTGAACATATTGACCCCGCCGCCACTGGTTCCGATCCAAATTATTCCATTGCTATCACTGAATATGCTTAGACACTGATTTCTACTGAGGCTGTTTGGGTTGGATAAATCATTTGAAAAGCTGGAATATACCAGGCCGTTTTTGTTTGAAACCATGAGGCGTGCACCTGTAGCGTTAACACCCCAGATATTCCCATTTTTATCTACACATATCTTTCTTCCTGAAATATTGTTAAGATCATGCGTAGAGGGATTTGTTTTGTATATTTCACCGAAAGGTAGAAGCAGGACCTGTTGTACGTTACTAATCACTAATGCACTATCGTTTTTAGTGATATCAGTGATTCTTGGAGGACTTAAAGGTAATTCATATTGAATGAACCTATGGGTTGAGTCTCTTTTTCCGATATCATATCTGTAAAGCCCACTGCTTGTTCCAAACCATAGATCATCGAATGGGTCCATAAAGATCTTGAAAATATGATTACTTCTTAAGGAAAAAGGAGCTTGAACATCAGCCCAAATATGTTCGATATCAAATGATTTATTATCGTTAACCTGTATTACATTAAGACCGTTAATAGTACCCACCCAAATTCTTCCGTCACTTGCTTCCTGCATACTAACGATGTGATTGTTGGTGATAACGTTAGGACTTGATGATGAATTTTTAATTTGGGCCATTTTATTGGCTGACCGGTCATAAAACGTTATTCCAGCATCATTTGTACCAATCCAGATGTTGCCATGGCTATCCTCTATAATAGAACTGATAAGGTTACTCGACAATGAATTTGTGTTACCAACCTCTTTCTGAAAAACTTTGAAATTGTACCCATCAAAACGATTGACTCCTCCATTCGTTCCAAGCCAAATGAATCCATAGGAGTCTTGAATAATGCAAGTGACATCATTTTGTGAGAGACCATCTTTTGCCGAGAAGATTTCAAAGTAAGCATCAATGGCTGCGGCATCTTTTTGTGCAACCAATTGAGAAGGTAGCATGACGATGAGTAGTAATGCAATTGCCTGTTTTAGTATTTTATGCTCCATCAGGAAAATCTTAATGTTATCCAAAGATGTGTATAAATGTAAGTCACTAAAGACTGTTTAAATGCAATCATCTATTAACATGAGATTTTTACATTTATTCTGTAAGTAGCAGATTTTCAGCGCTTTGAAACATACTATGTAATCTAAAAACAACTATATAGCCCTTAAATAAATAGTATATGACCCGTTTATCAAAAACCCGTCTTTTCTCCTGGTAAATGCCACTTGTCAATCTTGTAATTAGGCTTGATTTGTATAGATCAATATAACATTCAACAACCTACTATGAAATGAAAAGACTTTTACAAATTATGAATATTTCTGTTGCAATACAACGGTGGACGTTCGCCTCGGTATTGATTCTGGGAAGTGCTCAATTGCAAGCTCAAAAAATTACAGTATCTGGTGTAGTGAAGGATCAGGAAACCAATGAAGAAATGACCGGAGTAACTGTTCTTGAAGAAGGTACCAGCAATGGTGCAATAACGGATGTCAACGGGGCTTATACACTTACAGTCTCATCTGAGGACGCCGTGTTGGTATTTAGTTTCTTAGGATTTACTACTGTAAGAGAAACGATCGCTGGACGATCGGTCATAGATGTGAGTATGGAAATTAATGTTGAGACATTGGGAGAAGTAATAGTAATTGGATATGGTACCCAAAGAAAGAAGGAATTGACCGGAGCGGTAAGCAGTCTTCAGGCCGAAGATATCACCCAGTTCGCGACTTCAGACATTGGTGCATCTCTTCAGGGTCAGGTAGCAGGAGTTAATGTTCAGGCAAGCTCTGGTGAACCAGGTGCGAATGCTAACATTCAAATTCGGGGAATCACTTCTATTTCTGGTACTAATGATCCATTGTTCGTAATCGACGGAATACCACAACCTCCGGGAGTAGTTCCAAATCTGAGTAATAACGAAATTGAATCAATGGTTATTTTGAAAGATGCAGCTTCAGCCTCTATCTACGGTACCCGAGGCGCAGCTGGCGTAATATTGGTAACAACAAAACAAGGCAAGGAAGGTGAATTCAAAGTCACTGCGGAAGGGTTTTACGGTGTTCAAAGTATTACATCAGGTATTCCGTTGCTGGATACTAAAGACTGGGCATATGTTGACTTTAAAAGAAAGCAAACCCTGGGTCAATTTGAGGACGGTAGACAAGGTACAGATATTTTCAACGCAATTCAGGAAAACCCCAGGGGAGCCAGCAATAACACAAATATTGTGAACCAAATCGAAAATGATCTTGCAGCAATTCAAAATTATAGCGTAACACTTTCCGGGGGACTAAACGGGCTTAGAAATACCCTGGTAATTGATTATTTTAATCAGGAGGGCTCAATTATCAATTCCAGTTATGAAAGATTAAACGCAAGATTGAATAATGCTTTCACGAAAGGCAAACTCACAGTTAATACAAGCATCAGTTTGCGTTTGGATGAGCGATTCAGAAATACGACACTTTCAACTGCTTATCGCTACCGGCCCTACCAGGACCCATTTGACCCCACGAATACGAGTGCTTTAATTCCGGGTGCACCTGCCGATGCTCAGAATGCGATCAACATTCTTCAGGATGTTCAAACAACCAGGAGAAATGACAGAGGAATATTTGATGCAAGTGTTAATGTGAACTTTGACATAACAGATGAAGTGAGTGTTTTTGTGCGAGGCGGGGGACGTTTGGAGAACTCACTGGATAAATTTATTAAACCTAATCTGTTTATCACGGATGCTGAAGGTGACCCGGTACCGGTAAATCCGTTCAACCGATCCCAGATAAGGCACATTGATGATAGGAGATCAAGTCAGGTATTGGAGGCAGGAGCCAGGTTCGAAAAGACTTTTGCCAATGATCATGACTTTAAATTTCTATTAGCAGCGTCTGCAGAGCGTTTCACAAGGACAACATTTCGAGCTGAAGGTCTTGATAACCCGTCCAATACTATTACTGTCATCGACCAAATAGATCCTGAGACTGCAATAGCTGAATCGGCGAATTTGGATGATGTGAGTAAGCTAACAGGTCTTATCGGCAGGGTGCAGTACAATTATAGATCAAGGTATATATTCAGTGCCAGTGCCCGACGGGACGGCTCTTCCAAGTTCCCTCCTGAAAATCACTTCTCAGTGTTTCCATCAGCCTCTATTGGGTGGAATGTAGCCAATGAAGCTTTCTGGGGAGGTGTAATATCAAATATACTTAGTGACTTCAAATTGAGAGGTAGCTTAGGTACAGTTGGTAATCAAAGCATAGCCAGTTATCAGTTTGATCCAACAGTTACAAGAAATCAGGATTATGTGCTTGGAGCTGAAGGAGCAAGTAGTTTGGGACAAGGAACTATTCAAACAACATTTTTCAATAGAGATTTAGTTTGGGAAACAGCCAGAGAGATTAATGTAGGTTTAGACCTGGCAGCTTTGGATAATAGATTAACCTTCACTGCCGACTACTTCACCAGAGATAAAACAGATCTGCTATTCAGACGCAGGTTGCCCGCATCTACGGGTGTTGATGAAAACATTACTAATGGAGATGCTATTGTACTGAATATTGGGAATATGGTCAATGAAGGAGTGGAACTAAACTTAGGGTTTACCAATAATACGAATCTTTTCAAATGGAGTGCTAACGCCACATTTACAAAAATCACAAGTAAGGTAACAAAGACAGCAACCGATGGAATTGGTAATGCTTTCCCGGATTCTCAAGGTATTTTTGGATTTAACGGTAATGAAGACAGGGTTACATTCTTAAGAGAAGGCTTTGAGGCCGGGGCATTTTTCTTACATGAAACAAGAGGTACTATAAAAACGGATGAGGAGCTGGCATTCGTTCAAACATACCTTCCGGATGCTCAAAAAGGTGATTTGTTTTATATCGATCAAAATGGGGATAACGAAATTGATGATCGAGACAGGGTTTATGCAGGTAGCGGCCTTCCGGAATTCGAAATGGGACTCAATCTAACTGCATCATACAAGAATTTTGATTTAAATATGCAGTGGTATGGCTCATTTGGGAATGAGGTATACAATGGTGCCAAGTTGTATGCATATGTAAGTGGTACGCACAGAGACTTGTTGTATAGTTGGTCAGAGGCCAATAATCAATCTGATATTCCAGTCATTCAAACTGGTCAGACCGCTGATCTGAATTCCAGGGCATGGGCAGATGTCTGGGTAGAAGACGGCACATTCATACGTTTGAGAAATATCAATATTGGATATAGTCTTCCTGACAGAATTATTGGTGACGTAGGTTTTACTAAGGCAAGATTCTATGTAGCCGCGGACAATGCAATTACGATAACAGATTATACGGGATTTGATCCTGAAGTGGGTAGTAACGGTCTTTCCAGAAGAGGGCTTGATACAGGTAACTACCCGATCGCGGCTCAATATAGAGTAGGATTTCAATTAGGTTTTTAAATAGTTCAGGAATTAAGCTGTCACGTTGGTTCAAGCCAGGTGAAGCACCTGAAAAAAATAAGAAAAATGAAAAAAAATATAAAAATAGCGTGTCTGGTCATGGCAATAATCTCATTCTATGGCTGCGCGGATGACTTCCTGACAGAAGCAAACCCTAATCAATTGACGTTAAGTCAATTCTTTCAAAATCTTGACGATGTGGAGTCAGGAGTCTACTCAATATATAATCAATTAAGACATCCTGAACTTGTGAACCTTCGAATAGATCCTGCCAGGGGTGATGTTGGTATTCCTATTCCTCCTAAAAGAGAAGTTGCTCCAAGCGGGATCTACTACCAAAGAACTTATAATTCAGGAGATAGCGATGTTAAAGGGAAGTGGGGTGCCATGTATAGAGGTATATTCAGAGCCAATCAAGTACTGGAGGCTTTAGATAACTTAACCCCTGATACGCTCAACAATGAAGCGAATGCGGAGAGATGGAGGACTTTGAAAGGTGAAGCTTTGTTTTTGAGAGGACTTTTTCATTATTGGGCTTACCTGACCTATAATGAAGGAAGTGTAGTGATTTTTGATTTCCCTCCCATATCAGACGCTGATTTCAATCAACCACTTAGATCGCCAGATGAGGTGAGAAATTTTTTCAGAAATGATTTTAAAGAAGCAATCCGGTTGCTACCAGTTGCACCATTTAGAAATGGTAGGGTATCCTCTGATGTTGCTGCCACCTATTTAGGCCAGAGTTATTTATTTGAAGCTGCTTACACTGATGCGAGAGGTAACATTGGCGACGTGAATTACGACTCAGCGATGACTCAATTTGAGCAGGTAATTAACGGTGGAAGATACAGGCTGGTGCAATACCAACCAGGTGGTTCCTTATGCACAACCCTGGATGAACACAATGAAGAGTCCATACTGGAAATAAATTATGACAATTCTTTCAAACAAGGAGAATCTTCAGTTAATAATAACACTTCGACCTGGGCAGCATTGTTTTCTACAGGAGGATATGGTGCATTTACGACCGCTGTTCCTGCTAACTGGTTGATAACTGAATTCAAAAACGACCCTATCGATCCCAATGATCCCAGGAACTACGTAGTGGATCAGCTTAGTGGACTTACGCGATTGAGAGGAAATGATGGTTTCTCCAGAGACAATGTTAGTGCAGATCACATAGCAGTTGTAAATCTTCGATTATCACATTCTATTGTTATTCCAGAGGATGAAGATACACCCTATTATCAAGATAAATTTGCCGCTCGGGCTTTGGGTTTTAGTCGGTCTGGTACGTTCAGGAAGTTTAACAACTGGGATATTACGGACAATGAGCTAAATCAATCTACCGGAGTTCAATGGTCTGGTGTAAATCATAGACTAATGAGATTAGCTGATGTATATCTTATGTATGCAGAGTGTCTCATAAAAGGCGGATCCGATGACTTTGGTGTGGAAGATGCGTTAGTCTACATAAATAGAATCAGACAAAGGTCAGCACTTCAACTTATGGGTCCCGTAGGCGAATTTGCCGGAGCAACCTATGATGGTGTAGCTTATTCAGCAGATGATTTAATGGAGCATCTCATAAAGGTTGAACGTCCGATGGAGCTATGTTTAGAGGGCTACCTGCAACGACAAATCGATCTTAGGAGATGGGGGATCATCAAATCTCGATTTGAAGAGTTGTCGCAGATAGAATATTATGGAAACACACCGAATTATAATTACTATGATGCTGACCCGGAAGATAATGAACCTGGCTATTTTATCTCAAATAATACCATTATTCAGGTAGGGGCACATCCAACAGACCCCAATCTCACACAGACAGAGTATAGTGTTCCTGCCAGGAATCACATAGAATCTATACACAATTATTACCCAATTCCTGTTTCCGAATCAGGTCTTAATTCAAATCTCGGTAACTAATAAGTTTATGACCTTTAAATTTTAAATACATGAAAAGGATAATTCATATATCCCTGGTTTTGCTGGTATTAATCACAGTGATAAGCTGTGAAGAAGAAGAAGAATTATTCGATGATTTTGTTGACATGGAGGTATACGTACCTAACTGGGCAGCTGAACGCGAAATGGCAGGAAGGGTTAATATTAACGATTGGTTGATGTTCATGGATCTTTCACAGGGAACCACATCTCATGAATGGATTACGGCAGATTCAACTGGAATCAGGTTTCTTCAGCAAGAACTCCCTCCAAGAAACGATAACACGGATCCGCATTACCTTGATTTCATAGATGAAACCAAGGGGACTTCAACGACTGATTTTCTAGCCCCGGTTATTTTCACAAAACCAGGCCTTCAAGGTCTGAGACTGTTTAATACGTTCGAAGATTCTACTGGATTTGCATTACTCGGAAGTGTAAAGGCCGCTGAATTTGATCCGGAAATAAACCTATGGGTTGTCGATACTACCTTTTTTGTTGATGTTTATGATTCTATAAGACCAGCATTCAGGGTAAAAGATGTTGCAGGCTTCGATATTCCTTTAAATACCGTGGATACTGCAACTGTAACTGTTCTGGTTGGGGAGAGTTTAACTTTTATTGATGAATCAACCGTAGGTCGACCCAACAATAGAATATGGACGATACCAGGAGCTAGTCTATCAGACAGTGAAAGGCAAGCACAAACCGCAACCGCTACCTTTAATACCTTAACGGAGGAGGGGGAATTTTTTATACCCCGTGTTTTAGTTAGAAGAGTTGCTGCTAATCTGCCAGGTAATTCCAGATCTCAGGTCATCCCTCTGAAAATCAGGGTATTACCACCTGAGCAAAATGTTGAATTTCTAAACCTGTCTATCAACGATGATGGAAATATAATCATAGAGTTTAATCAGGGAATATTTTTACCAAACACTTCCGATTTAAATGTTCAATACGGTGGTGTGGATATAAATGTATCATCGGTTGGTTATGCTGGAAATACATCTGTAATAGCACTCCAAATGGAAACCGCGCCATTATTTGGTGTTGAGGTTACCTTGGATATTGCTGCTTCAGTTTTAATTTCTCAGTTTTCAACCGTTGATGAACCTAAGCTGAATGACGATGCTATTTCTGCTTCATTGATTAGTGAGTTTGGAGCTTCATTGAGAGAAGATTTTGAATCTGATGTGCTTACCATAGCGGGAACCTCCCCAACAACTGATGAGTGGGCAATCGAAGGAAGTGTTTCTTTCACAAGAGATTCAGATGGCTTTGAAGGTTCTGCTTATAGTTTTGTTGGTACAAATCCTGGCGAAGCTCCCAATGCTCAATATGTAAGAACGCCACGTCTCTCATTTGAAGAGGGTAAGACCTATGTTTTCCAATGTCAGGTAAAGGCTTCAAACGTAGATAATGAGGGTTCAGGATTAAGATTCTTCTTATTCAGCAGCACCGGAACTGTTGCTGGTATAAACCATGTATTAACTGCAGACTATGAAGAATTTAGCGGAGAATGGACTGCTCCTGCAGATGATCAAGGCTATTTCTTTAGAATTGGAGCCGAAGATTTCAATAACTCCAAAGGAGAACGGCCTATTATGTTCAAGATAGATAATATCGTGGTTTTTGAAAAAGCAGGATAGGATACAAAGTAATTTCTTTCAGAGTCAGTGAAGGAGTCTGATCAAGACTCCTTCTTCTTCCATCTCCTTATAGATAATTGAAAATGCTCAGGTTTTGCCAAACTACGATTGGTATATTGATATGTTCTGTGGTCTTTGTTTTATCGTGCAAAACCGATGAGCAAGTTGCTATACAAGAAATGGAATGGGGTAATGTTGCTAATGAGTCCATTTTTTCAGGTGGAGATGAATTCAGTCATTGGGGAGGTTCCCTTGTGAAAGGTGATGATGGGCTGTATCATATGTATTACTCACGATGGAAAAAGGACTTAGGATGGGCCTGGGTGACTCACTCGGAAATTGCGCACGCTACTTCGAAGACACCATTTGGTCCCTTTGAATTTAAGAGCCTCGCTTTACCGGCAAGAGGTGCAGAGTTTTGGGATGGTCTGTGCACACATAATCCTACTGTACACAAATTCGATGATAAATACTACCTCTATTACATGGGTAATACAGGTGATGGTATTAATACATGCAAGCCGGGTGACCTAAAAATTAACTGGACGCATAGAAACAATCAACGAATAGGAGTTGCCGTGGCAGATGATCCTGGCGGGCCATGGCAAAGAATGGATGTACCTCTGATAGATGTAAGTCAGGACAGCACATCGCTGGATGCCTTAATGGTCAGCAATCCTTCCGTTACAAAACGCCCTGATGGTGGATATCTTATGGTCTATAAGGCTGTTGGCAAAAAGAGGCCAGGTATTCACGGTGGCCCTGTCGTACACTGTGTTGCTACATCAGACAGTCCTGTTGGCCCATTTAAGAAATACAACTTCCCGGTATTCACCGCAGAAGGGTATGATTTCCCAGCGGAAGATCCGTCCATTTGGTACCAGGACGGGAAGTATAGAGCCATTGTAAAAGATATGCATGGTGCTTTTACCGATGCAGGGCGGGCACTGGTATATTTTGAATCCATAGATGGTTTTGATTGGAAGCTTGCGGATAACCCGGTAGCATCTAAACTTCAAATAAAGAAAGAGAATGGAGAAATGGTTAAGGTAGATCACCTGGAGAGACCACAAATTTATATAGAAGACGGTAAGCCTGTAGCGGTATTATGTGCAGCAGATACGATCGATTCAAATGGTGTTTTGCATTCCTGGAACGTTCAGATCCCTTTGTCAAATACTTCTGAATAGTCATTATTCACATGAATTCAATGGGTAAGTTCAGCCTGGTTGAATTTTTTGGATTTGCAACATTTTAGAGACCTATGGCTGCTGTTACGAAAATCGAAAAGCTAATTAAACGATTGTCCTGATCTAATGAGTAGTACTGATATCATTGTAGTTTTAGTTTTTACAGTACTTGTTTTTATCTGTGGAATGAATTTTTCCAAATCAGGGAAAAACATGAAATCCTTCTTTGCTGCTGGTGGTGCACTTCCCTGGTGGATGAGTGGGCTTTCTTTATTTATGAGTTTTTTCTCTGCCGGAACCTTCGTGGTGTGGGGGTCGATTGCCTATAAAAGTGGGTGGGTAGCCATATCCATTCAATGGATGATGTGTATTGCCGGTTTCATCATTGGTTTTGTGATTGCTCCCAAATGGCAAAAGACAAGGGCTCTGACCGCAGCAGAATACATAACCAATAGGTTGGGTTTAAAAACCCAGAAGATCTACACCTATTTATTTCTCTTCATCTCCATATTTACGACGGGTGCCTTCTTGTATCCGGTCGCCAGGATCGTGGAGGTTTCAACAGGGTTCCCAATTTATGCGAGCGTGGTGACCCTGGGTGTTTTGATTTTAATATACACTGCTGTGGGTGGTCTTTGGGCTGTAATAGTAACCGATGTTTTACAGTTCGTAGTACTAACAGCGGCCGTGTTGATCGTAGTACCGTTATCCTTCGATAGGATAGGGGGAGTTGATAACTTCATTTCCAATGCTCCGGAAAACTTTTTCAACCTTGTCAATGATGAATATACCCCCTTATTCCTGGTTGCATTTAGCCTTTATAATTTATTCTTCATTGCTGGAAACTGGGCCTATGTGCAGCGGTATACCAGCGTGAGTACACCAAAAGATGCTAAAAAGGTAGGCTGGCTGTTTGGAGGACTTTATGTGATCAGTCCACTCATTTGGATGCTCCCCCCGATGATTTATCGCGTTTTGAATCCGGATTTAGAAGGACTTGCTGATGAAGGGGCCTACTTATTGATGTGTAAAGAGGTGTTGCCTGTAGGTATGCTCGGTCTTATGCTTGGTGGAATGATCTTCGCTACTTCAAGTTCTGTTAATACCACGCTAAACATCTCGGCAGGTGTGCTTTCCAATGACCTCTATAAAGCGATCAATCCCAATGCGGGCAATAAACAGTTGGTTAATGTAGGGAGAATTGCAACGGTCGTACTTGGAGTACTAACCATCATTGTTGCACTGCTTGTGCCTTACTTCGGGGGTATCGTAGAGGTTGTTATGAGTGTGGCTGCTTTAACAGGAGGCGCGATGTTTTTGCCACCTATATGGTCATTGTTCTCCAGGAATCAAACCGGAAAGTCTGTTCTGTCAGCTACGATTATATCATTAGCCGTAAATGCATTTTTTAAGTTTTTTGCCCCGACGTTACTTGATGTTACACTAGGCCGGGCCTCGGAAATGATGCTGGGTGTCGGAATGCCGGTGATATTGCTGGCGATCAGTGAGCTTATTTTCTGGTATAAAAAAGCTGAGCCTGAGCAATACAATGCTTATCAAAAAATCTTAGAGGGGAAATCAAATGATGACGAAGAGGAATCCAACGACAATCGAAAAGGTTCAAGGGTCATTGGAATTGGAGTACTTGCCACAGGAGTACTTATCCTGGTACTCTCTCTTCTTGCGGAGAATGGAGGGTCTTTGGTCGCTACGATGGGTACTATGGTTACGATTCTGGGTGGAGCAGTAGTTTATAAAAATAGAGGATAAACAGACAAAACAGGAAATGATTCAAGAAGGTTTTTCGAAAGATAAACGTGAAAACATCCAGCAGGAAATAACAGCTGATTTTGTAGTTACAGGTGGTGGATTGGCAGGTGTATGTGCCGCAATTACGGCGGCAAGGAAAGGAACCAGAACAGTGCTGATCCAGGATAGACCAGTGCTTGGAGGTAATGCTTCATCGGAGGTGCGATTATGGGCGTTGGGGGCTACTTCCCATATGGGAAACAATAACCGATGGTCTCGTGAAGGAGGCTTGATCGATGAGATCATGGTCGAAAACCTTTACCGGAACAAAGAAGGGAATCCGGTCATTTTTGATACCGTCTTGTTAGAGAAGGTCGTCAATGAAGAAAACATCACGCTGTTGCTAAACACTGCTGTTTCAGGAGTAGAAAAAAGCGATGATAGAAACATCGAAAGTGTTACGGCATTCAATAGTCAGAATTCGATTACCTACACGGTTTCAGCGCCGTTATTTTGCGATGCTTCGGGGGATGGGATCGTTGCTTTTCAAGCGGGTGCAAGCTTCAGAATTGGCGCTGAATCAAAGGAAGAGTTTGGTGAGCTTTCAGCACCGGACGAAGGGTATGGTCATCTACTGGGACACTCCATGTTTTTCTACAGCAAGCCAGCGAAACATCCTGTGAAGTATGTGCCACCATCTTACGCATTGGATGATATTACAAAAATCCCACGCTACCAATTGATCAGAAAAAATCATAAAGGTGCAAACTTCTGGTGGTTTGAGTACGGTGGAAGAAAAGACACCATTCACGAAACGGAGGAGATAAAATGGGAACTGTGGAAGGTGATTTACGGTGTGTGGAACTACATTAAAAACTCAGGAGAGTTTGAAGGGGTCGAAAATCTCGATCTGGAATGGGTAGGAAATGTTCCGGGGAAAAGAGAGAGCCGACGTTTTGAAGGGCTATATATGCTAAATCAGCGAGATGTGATAGAGCAAGCCACGTTTGATGATGCGGTTGCTTTTGGTGGCTGGGCGATTGACCTGCATCCTGCGGACGGGGTTTATAGTGAACTGGCCGGATGTACACAGTGGCATTCAAAAGGTGTGTATGACATGCCGTATCGAAGTTTTGTCAGTAAAGACATTGATAACTTATTCTATGCCGGAAGGATCATCAGTGCTTCGCATATCGCTTTCGGCTCTACACGGGTAATGATCACGTGTGGTTTTGGCGGGCAGGCTGTTGGTATGGCTGCCGCACTTTGCAATGCCCGGAATTTACAACCAAAACAACTATTGGAAAACGGAAAAGTAAATGAGCTTCAAAACGAGCTCAATAAAACAGGACAGAGTATCCTCGACGTTCCGATTGATCCCGAAACAAACCTTCTTAGTAAGGCAAAAGTGAGTGCTTCAACGAGTTTGGAATTATCTGTAATTCCTGCAGGTGAGAGTTGGCTAAAATTAGATGTATCTGCGGCTCAACTGCTTCCATTAAGAGCTGGTGAAAAATATTCGTTTAAAGCACGGGTAAAAGCAGAAGAAGTAACTGAACTTGAAGTTCAACTTCGTACCTCTCAAATCAATCGGAACTATACACCGGAAACTATTCTCGAATCAAAAGCCATCACACTGAACCAGGGAGAGCAGGAGATCGCATTTGGTTTTGATACTTCATTAGATGAAGATCAGTACACATTTCTCACCTTCATGGCAAATGATAAGGTGAGCATTCAGGAAAGTGATCATCTCATTACAGGTGTAATGACCGTCTTCAATGGGGTGAATGAAAAAGTATCTAACAATGGGCAGCAAACACCTCCGGAAGGTATTGGTATTGACGGGTTTGAATTTTGGATTCCGAACCGTAGACCTGAAGGGAAAAATATTGCTATGGAAATCAGTCCTGCTGTTGCTTCATTTGATGTATCCAACCTGGGTAATGGATTCGTACGCCCCTGGAAAAGTTCGAATGCCTGGATAGCCGATCCTGACGATGCGAATCCTTCATTGACGATTGAATGGGATGAGAAAAAAGAGCTTTCCGAAATCAGGCTGTTTTTTGATACGGATTATGATCATGCCATGGAGACAGTTCAGTATGGACACCCGGAAGATGTCATTCCATTTTGTGTGCGCAATTACAAAATATCAACGCTAGAGGGTGAATTAATCAAGGAAGTTACAGGAAATTTTCAAACAATTAACGCTATTAAACTGGATAAGACCCTTTCTACGAATGGTTTCAAAATAGATGTTGAGCATCCGTCTGGAAATGTTCCAGCGGCAATTTTTGAAGTGCTATGCGAGTGACGGGAAGAATTGAACATGAGGTATAGAAGAACAAGTAAAATGACGATTAGCAGATAAAATGAAACCAATGAAGACACATTAATATGTAACCAAATTTCTAACTATAACTCCTACAAAAATGATTGCTAAAAACAACATTACTCACCACTATCATCTGTTTAATAAGAATACATGGTATTCGTCGCTGGTATTAGCCGTTTTGCTATTTGGGACTTTTAACGCATCATCCCAGGCTCCCCCTGGTGCCGTGGCGAGTTCGTATAGTTCGTCTATAGATTGGAGTGTTTCTGACAATTTCAGCTCGTTGGATTGGAACAAATGGACCTACCGTAAAGACAATGGCTCCAATGGTATTGGAGAAGGTAGTCAGTATGTTTATATCGTAAATAATAGTTTCGTAAGCCTTAGAGGTTCAGGTTCAGCTAAAAAAGGAGGTGGACTTAGTGCTCTGAGAACTACGTCTTACGGGTTTTATGTGACAAAATTCAGACTGATCGGATTTCCGGAATCAAATTCAACAGCATGGCATCCTGCCATTTGGTCAAGCCCTTTTAACCTTGGAGTAGAGGACAGACGAGTGAGTCCATTGGATCCGGATTGGAACGAAATAGACATGATGGAGTTTATCGAGACGGGTTATTGGCATACACAATTTGCCCCTCGTCGCAATAATCAGCTTGAACCCCCATCAGGTCGCCCTCAACTGTACCGGAATGAGTCAGGCTTTGATGCCTGGAGAACCCTTGGACTGGAATACCATCCGACCTACCAACAGCTTTGGGAGTACGTTAACGGATCCTGGAGTAAGATTGGAAATAAGATTTATACTTCCGGTTTTGAAAACACTACGCGAAAGATATATTACAAATGTTTACCAGCTCCACAGTATTGGGTCTTAAGCAACAAATACAATGCCACCTGGGGCTTTTACCAAGGGGATAGCTGGATGCATGTGGATTTTTTCCACTACTATCCGTACAACAGTGGCAGTTCAGGCGCGCGAACTACTACCTCACTTCCTGATCAAGATGTAGCGTCTGGTGAAGTAATGGAATATGGTGGCCTGGAATCACTTTCTTTAGTTCCTAATCCAGTCGTAAGTCATTTGATGTTCAATGGCATCAAAGATGGAAATTATACAATTGAGGTCACTGATCTCCAGGGAAAGTTAGTCATAAACACCCAAATCGATGTTACTGCGAATCGTGGAAGATTAAAAGTTGCTGACTTAACCGACGGAGTTTATATCCTCAGGATTGGAGATGGCACAACTACGAAATCATTTAGGTTTATTAAAAACTAAACTGTGAGAGGCTACCTGGCTTATCCCGGGTAGCCTTATTTGAACTTTAAAAAAGACTTGCCGAAAGCATTGGAGATAAAGATGATAGTCTGCAACCAGGGATACATCAAACGTTATCAACAGCTATTTTTCTTGAGTACCTACTCCATTTGAGATCTGAATAACAAATAACACACCCTGATGAAGAAACAAATATTGTACATAGTCCTTGCCACATCGATCGTTAGTTGCAAATCATCAACTGGGCAAAACTCATTGAGTAATATCTCTCTAAACGGAGACTGGAAATTCAACACCATTCCAGGCCAGGGGTATAACTACATCAACGTGATTGAGGAAGAGGCGGACATTATCATAGACAATGACGATGAGAAACATGTAGAAGTACACGGAAAATGGGGCACTCGGAATGTAGGTAAGTCGGGATCGAAATTTTATGGAAAGAACTATTTAGCGCGATGGTTCAAAGAAGGTGCATATGATGGTTATGTAAGGTTTCGTCCTGAATTTAAGGCAGGTGGTCAGTATGAAGTATTTGTGCGCTATCCATTCACTTCTCATATGACGGCTGAAATCAATATTGTCCATAATGGAGGTAAAACGTCAGTTTACCGGAATCAAAGGATCTACAATGGGGAATGGCTCAGTGTCGGAATTTTTGATTTTGATAAAGGGAAAAAACAATTCGTAGAGATTACGGCCGTAACGCCGGGCGAAGTAAGTGCCGATGCAGTGATGTTCAAGCCTGTAGCTGAGGAGGTTTCTACTGCCTCGATAGAATTACCTAAAGAAGTTTTTAAAACCGATTATGACGATAGCGGATGGGATAACTTACCTGTTCCAGGGCATTGGGGCATGTTAAATGACTATGCCAATTACAATGGACTTGGGTGGTACAGGAAAGCATTCACATTACCGAAAAACTGGCTTAACGGTGAGAGTGAAAAGACCTATTTAAAATTTGGAGGGGTCTATCATGTGGCTAAAGTTTATCTGAACGGGCAATTTATTGGAAGACACCAGGGAGGGTTTACGCCCTTCGAATTCGATGTGACCGAACAATTGAACAGCAACGGAGAAAATCTGGTGGCCCTTGAAGTAGACAACAACTTTATGGTAAGTGCCACCTGGAACTGGGGAGGTATCATTAGGGGTGTCTCGCTTTACAAGACAGGTGATCTAAGTATTAAGCAACAATACATTCATGGCGAACCCAATTTAGAAGAGGGTACAGCGGAGTTATTTGTTAAGGTAACCCTTCAAAACAACTCAGGTAAAGCTCAGAAAACAACGATAAAATCAGAGCTCACTAAAGAAGGTATAGTTGCAACACTTGAAAAAGAAGTTGAGATACCCGCCAACAGCATACAATCATACAATTTGAAAACGAGTCTCAATGCTGAGGACGTTGACCTTTGGCATTTTGACAGCCCAACATTATATACTGCTACTACTTCGATTTCACCAGATCTAAAAAGCTGGGACGAGCGTAGCGATAATTTCGGTATTCGAAAGGTGGAAGTGAACCCTGACGGAATGCTACTTAACGGAGAGCGCGTACGAATGGGTGGCTTTAACAGGGTGAGTGAGCAACGATACTATGGATCAAGCGAGCCTTTGGAAGTGCTGGAGCATGATGTAGACCTAATGAAAGAAGCAGGGGCGAATTTCATGCGTATCATGCATGGCAATGTGAATGAAAAACTGGTAGAGTTATGCGACCGAAAAGGAATTTTGATTTTTGAAGAAGTTAACGTCAGAGATTTAACCAATCCTGAATTTACTGCGCCCGGATATCCTATGATCCGGGAATGGATCAAAGGGATGATCGAAAGAGACATCAACCATCCTTCTATCGTTGGCTGGAGTGTGGGTAACGAATTATCTGATCACAGAGCATACGCCAAAGAAATGATTGCCTATGTCAAGGAAGAACTCGACCCGTATCGATTGGTAACCTGCGTGAGTAACTCCGGACAAAAAGATGAATATACGAGAGAGACCGACCCTAATACCGATGTAGACATTATCATGCACAATTTGTATGATTGGCAGGGAACTCCCCAGGAAGTATTGGACATCTTAAGAGAGAAATGGCCTGAAAAGGCAATCTTTCTGTCCGAACATGGTTTAGGTCCCATTCCCAGCACTTCTTTGAACGAAGATATTCCTGAAATATCTGACTGGATGAACATCGTTCGAGGCAAAAACACTCATGTAATTGGTACATCCCTCTGGACATTCAATGATTATCGAAGTGGTTATGCAGGTACCACTGCTTCTGAAAACAGGGTATGGGGAGCCGTAAATGTTTGGGGACAAAAACGACGATTCTTCGATCGGATCAAAAGAGAAAACAGTCCATTACGAAAACTAGAGATCATGGATCCTGATCTTCAGTCTCGAAAGGCCGCGGTAAATGTTCAGATCAAAGAGCCCAGCGATTACCCTAGCTACGCACTAAAAGGGTATACCATACTATATACGTTGAGTGACAACAAAGGCAATAAGCTGCATGAAAGTGAAGTAGCCCTTCCTGATTTGGAGCCAGGAGCTGATGCCTGGCATGGAAGTCTTGGCTGGCCTGCGCTTTCCGGTGAAGTATATGACTTGACTGTTCACCTAATGAGCCCAACAGGCTATTCCAGGCATTCACAAACCATACATTTTCAAAAGGCATTGGCACCTAAGATAACGGGAGTTGTTGGAGGTACGAATAGTTTACGGGTATATTTTGATCATGTCTATGGAGCAGAATCGTATATCGCAAAGGTTTATGGCCCGCCTGGTAAGCTTATTCAATCTGACCCAACGATTGAAAGCCATGTAGATATTGACGGGGTTGCTAAAGGTCAATCCTATAAAGTGGAAGTAATAGCGCTTAATAATCTGGGAGAAGGAGAGCCTTCTGAAAAAGTAAGTGCGAATACTTCTGATCAACCCCTGCCGCCGATTGTCTGGAAATCATTCATTGCGAATGAAAGTCTGATAGTTGGTTACACCAGCGATTTTGAGGACACTTACTACACCATTAAATACGGGATTACAAAAGATAAATTAGATGAAGAATTCACCTCTAGTGTAAGAGGAATGATGTCGATAGGGTTGGAAGGAGAAAATGAGGTATTCTTTAAAATCAGAAGAATTACAGATGGCCTGGAAAGCCATTGGTCACAAATAAATCAGGCATCCAGTAAATAATCCCAATATGAAATTCAGTGTAATCACCGTAGTAGTATCCATCCTTTTAGTTACCTGCTCGACCAAAATGTTGGAAGATTCATTAGAAAACCGAATGACGGAAAGCGAGTCATTCCAACTTAGATTAGGTAAGGTTTCCCGTAAGTCTGTTTTTACAGAAGATGGGATGACGGTTTGGGGTGCTTCTACTGTTAAAGGAGAAGATGGATTGTATCACATGTTCTATTCCCGATGGAAAAAAGATCTGGGATGGGCATGGGTGACGCATTCTGAAATTGCTCATGCAGTTTCCGAATCTCCCTTTGGTCCTTTTAAACATAAGCAGGTGCTGTTCCCGGCCAGAGGTGCAGAATACTGGGACGGACTGTGCACCCATAACCCTACGGTACATAAGTTTGATGGCAAGTACTACTTATATTATATGGGAAACACCGGTGATGGTGTGAATCCTGCAACTCCTGGTCAAATCGAATACAATTGGACGCATAGAAATAATCAACGAATAGGTGTTGCTGTAGCTGATGATCCGAACGGACCCTGGGAGCGTTTCGATGCCCCATTGATTGATGCGAGCGAGGATACAACGGCACTGGACGCATTATTAGTCAATAACCCCTCTGTTACAAAAGGTCCTGATGGTAAATATTTGATGGTTTACAAAGCAGTAGGAAAGAAAACAAAAGAAATTTGGGGTGGTCCGGTAGTGCACTGTGTGGCTACTTCTGATAGTCCTACCGGACCTTTCAGGAAATACGATTTTGCCGTATTCACAGCTAAAGACAATGAGTTTCCTGCGGAAGACCCATTTATTTGGTATCAAGATGGAAAATACAGGGCCATTGTAAAAGACATGAATGGAGCCTTCACCGATGCCGGTCAGGCGCTGGTGTTATTTGAATCTGAGGATGGTTTTGATTGGAATTTGTCGGGTAATCCACTGCTTTCCAAACTACAGATCACCTGGGAAGATGGGACCGTTCAGAAGCTAAAACACCTTGAACGCCCGCAATTGTACATGGAGGACGGCAAGCCAAAAGCATTGTTATGTGCAGCCGATACGACGGATGCTGATGGCGTATTACATTCATGGAATGTCCAAATACCAATTATTGAAACGGATTGAACGGATGCAGAAGCGTGAGAACAGACTAAGCAGACTATTTTCATCGATAGTGGCGTTGATTATCATCCCGGTTTCCGTATCTATAGCTCAGGGTCCGCCACCTGATCAAGGATACGAACTGTTGTTCGAAGAGAATTTTGAAGGAGACAGTATTGACCCGGATCTATGGGTGTACCGCGAAGGTCGCAGGACGGCCGGTGATTGGATCAATGGATATAACCTAAAGGAAAAGGTTTACCTGAAAGACGGGATGCTCCACATCGAAGCGGACTATGAAAAAATCAACGGAGCATACGAATATACCGGGGGTGGAATCATAAGTAAGATGAATTTTGGCTATGGCTATTATGAGTCCGTTTCGAAGCCTTATATGGCCGGAAAAGGGGTTCACACCTCTTTTTGGCAAGCAGGAAGTCAGCGACCCAATAACAGCATTTTCGAGATCGATGGGTACGAAATTGACTCTAAATCGAAAATGGCGTGTAATAACCTGTATGTTCATCTGGCATCTAAAGATGCGCGCATAGCCTGGCCACACAGAGGCAATATGCCCTATGTAACAGACGAAGACGGTTGGATATTGGACGCCTGGGAATACACCCCTGATGGAGTGAATTTCTTTGACGGAGGTAAGTTGGTGGCCACGGCAGAATGGAAAGACCTGACGGCACAGCAGCAGGTATGGTTAACCGCTCTCAATGGTTGTGGTCAGGTAGATATTGAGGCGCTTCCGGGAGAAAGCCTGTTTAAATATTTCAGATATTATGCCAGGGATTATCCAGGAGTGAACCTCTTACCCAATGGTGATTTCGAGTATAATCAGGATAAAGTAAATCCATCAAAACCCGTTTCATGGACACCTGTTGAAGACGGTGGCGCGATTTTGGTCGTGGAGGGTGACGCTGCAAATGATCGCTACAAGTTGCGGTTCGGTGACGATAAAAACTATAAAACAGCGCTCGAACAAAAAATAGAGTTCATCCGAAACGGTGAGTATATGCTCACTGCCCAGGTGCGCTCAAATAATAAAGCCGGGGTAGCTAAAATCAATGTAAATGGTGAGGATTACACACTCAATTTACCAGTATCCAGGAAATGGAAACAGGTTGAGTTAAGCAACATTATAGTTGAGAATAATGAAGCACATATCGCCATTTCAGTATCCGGACAGGCTAATGAGTGGCTGGAAATTGATGACATCAAATTCATGAAGCCCCCTTTAGAGGGGCAGACGGCAAGAGAACCAGAACCTTTGAAAATTGTAAAAGAGCCTCTTTGGCACCTGGCAAAAGCCGAACCTATTGTATTCCCCGGTGATGATCGATTCTTCTTTTTCGATCGCTTTCTGGGATATGGAGATGCGATTTCTGTTGCATTTACAATCAAAGCAGATCGATTGGCAAATATGACTCCCATTGCAAGAATTCCTGAAACAGGGCAATCCGGTTGGTTGATCGGTCTTAGAGAAGATGGTGGCTTACTATTTAGAATTGGTAGTCAGGCAGATTACACTGATGTGGTTGCTCAGGATGTTTATACGGCAGGTAAGGAATGTCAGGTCGTTTGCCAATTTGATAATGGCACTGCTTCTATCTATCTGGATGGAAAGTTAGTAGCGTCTAAGACCGGAATCATACAGAATACCCTTGATAAAACCGCTGCCGGGAAGTTGGGCTCTGTAGGTAGGGGCTATGAAGCCATCAATGGGGTAGTGCAAGAGTCAGAAGAAAAACAAAATAAAAAGGTAGAGACCAGAAATTTCAAAGGAACGATTCAAAACATTAAAATTTATAACAAGGCAATTCCAATTGTCAATTAACAAATAAAAACCTCACTAAAGTTCATTAAATGCTATCTGTCAAGACCATGAATATATCCATTAAAAAGATCGGTACACTGGTTTTTGTTGCAGCCATCCTTTCGAGCGCAAAGGTTGATGCTCAAATTCCAGGGTATGAGCTGGTAAACGAACCTGTCGACATCAGTTCTGACTTTTTTGATTTTCAGAACACGTATTATTTCGCGGACAGTCTGACCTCTTTTGATCCAAAAACAGGGGTAGGAGAGATCAACTACAAGCGTCACGAGTACAAGACGAGAATCGCATTCAATAATATGTTAGGCGTATTGAAGCCTGTGGGGCCAAATGAATTTCCGGACGCAGAGTATGCACCGTCCCCCGACAAATCCTTTGCCATTGAGTTCGTGTCAGACCGGTCGATTCGTTTGAAGGTATACAGTGGTGCGGATTCAACTCCCGATGAGCCTTCGTTGATGTTAGTTGATGGTACAGCTCCCAGGGTACAATCCTGGAAATATTCCTATCAAAAAGGTAAACACACTTATACCAGCAAATACGCCAGGGTAGTGATCGCTGAATACCCCTGGAAAGTCTCGCTTTATGATAGCAAAGGAAAGCTGCTCACTTCTACCAATCACCATGTGGATCACGCAGATAATACGTACACTCCTGTAATGCCTTTCTCCTATGTGCAACGAGCGACTGATTATTCACGAAGCTTCAATGCGGCTTTTTCACTTTCGCCAAACGAAAAGATTTTTGGATGTGGGGAGTCTTACACCGAGTTCAATAAAAGAGGTAGCAAAGTGGTGTTATTTGGCGATGATGCAAATGGCGTACAAAACGAGTCGAACTACAAGCCCATTCCGTTCTTCATGAGTAGCCGTGGGTATGGCATGTTTATGCATACTTCTTCTCCCATCACCTGTGATTTTGGTAGATACTTCAGTGGAGTCAATGCCCTGATGGTAGGTGATGAGACATTGGACTTGTTCATTTTCATCGGAGAGCCAAAAGAGGTATTGGATGAATACACCAACTTAACCGGGAAGGCTCAAATGCCACCACTTTGGTCTTTCGGGTTTTGGATGAGCCGAATTTCATATGCCAGTGAAAAAGAAGGCCGTGAAGTAGCTAAAAACTTACGTAAGCACAAAGTACCGAGTGATGTGATTCACTTTGATACTAACTGGTTTGAAGAAGACTGGCGATGCGATTATAAATTTTCGGAGAATCGATTCGATGATCCTGAAAAAATGATTGCCGATTTCCAAAAAGATGGATTCGAAACTTGTTTGTGGCAGCTTCCTTATTTTGTGCCTCACAACAAACTCTTCAACGAAATTGTAGACAATGGTTTACACGTTAAAAATGCGAAGGGTAATGTGCCCTACAATGATGCAGTGTTGGATTTTTCCAACCCCAAAACGGTAGAGTGGTACCAGGGTAAAATCGCCGGGTTGTTGGAATTGGGTGTTGGAGCAATTAAAGTGGATTTTGGAGAAGCAGCACCTTTATCGGGAATCTATGCTTCCGGTAAGTCTGGCTACTACGAACATAATATCTATCCTTTGAGATACAACAAAGCAGTTGCCGAAATCACGCAAAAAGTAAAAGGAGAGCAAATCATGTGGGCGAGAAGTGCCTGGGCAGGTAGTCAGCGTTACCCGGTACACTGGGGCGGAGACCCAGCCAATACCAATACCGCTATGGCTGCCACTTTAAGAGGTGGATTGTCCATGGGGCTTAGTGGCTTTTCTTTCTGGAGCCACGATATTGGAGGATTTGTTCACCCTTGCCCGGAAGATCTCTACAGACGATGGACGCCATTTGGAATGTTGACTTCTCATACGCGTTCGCACGGATTTCCACCTACCGAGCCCTGGGAGTATGGCGAGCCGTTCCTTACGCAATTCAGGAACGCGACCA
>LYSV01000085.1 GCA_001657315.1 Flammeovirgaceae bacterium BBD 1991-12
CACAAAGCCTCCCTCTTTCAGAAAATCATTGACCAGACGGCTGATTACAGGCTTTGTCTGTGCTTTGGTAGCAAGGTTAAAGTACAAAGGATAGGCTCCGGCGAGGGAAAGTACGCCGGTTTTCTTCCCGGCAACAAAATCATAGTCTATAAAAAACTGATCTTCCTCGTCCCAGAGGTATTGAAGGATGCTTCGCTTTCTGGTTTCAGCTTTGTCCAGGTAAAGTTGGGCCGAATCCAACTGCCCTCTCCAATTATACCCCTGTGCAATTTTAAGCTCCAGGTGGTACATCAGGCAATTGAGATCTATTGGAATAATATCCGTGGTATGGATGGAAGACAGATTTTTATGATCCCCGAACCATCGGCTACTGTAATCCCAACCTGATTCTGCACCGGCTCTCAGATGTTTATAGACTTTTTGAGGATATGAACTCACCGGGGCAACCAACAGTTGATCTTCTTTGTAGGACTCTGGTCTTGGACCTTCAAGGTCATCCCAGTAGCGGTTCAACAGTGAGCCATCTGTCATTCGCACCACACGCCTGATCGCCTGGAGAGTATCTGATAGTTGATCATGGCCTTTCATCCAAAAACGGTATTCTGCCAGCAAGTGGGGCAGGTACCTGATGAAAAGGTCACGGTCATCTTCTGCCAGCCGGTTCACCATAAGTGAAAAGAAGGGTGGCTGCGACCGTCCCCGGTAGTAGTTTCTGTTCCCGTTGGGGATAAAGCCCAGGGTATCTATGAGGAAGGTAAAGTTATCCACCATATTTCCGGCCATTCCCTCCTGTCCGGAGATCATCAGCCCCTCAAGGGTAAAGTAGCTGTCCCAGTAATAGATCTCCCTGAATCTACCGCCGGGCACAATGTATTCATTGGGTAGAGGAATAAGTGAAGACAGGGGGTTATACTCATCCGGTTTTCGTGTAAGCACCGGCCATAGTGTGATGATATGTTCTTCCATGCTCCTGGTGGTGTCTGACCTGAACCCGGTCTCATGTGCGTGTGGTAGCTCAAAGTGCTCCGAAACAAACGCCTTCAGATCGAAGCCTTCTGTATCTTTCTGCTGCAGGTACTGTTCATTAAGCTTGCTCAGGTCCTGTCCCGGGGTACAATCCACAAAGGTCTTGGAGTCTTCAAATATTCCGGAGATCTGTACATCGCGGAACAGTGGTGAGGAATAATAATTAAAAGATCGCTGTTCCGGATTTTGGCATGATACAATGGCCAGTACGGTCAGCATGAGGACACCCTTCACAGGAAGGTAAGTGGTTTTAGTGGACATAGTCTGGAATTAGGTTAAACGTAAGCCGACAGTTGGAAAGATCTACTTGTTTTCCGAAACCTGACTGCCTTCTCCGGTGGTCATATCAATGTTTTCAATAATGAACCTCCCCAGTGCGCGCCCCTGGGTCACTCCATTTTCTATAGCCGGCATGTAGTGGATACCTCCATAAAGCCTGCTGATGGCCGCCTCATCCGATGCTGCCTTAAAGGAGTCAAATTCCCTGGGCGGAAGGCCGTATCGTACTTCGGTACTGTCTACAAAGTGGAAGGGTTCTCCGAAAATTGAGGTCAGCGCCACTCCAGCTGCCCCGGAGATAACACTATGACCACTGGTATACTCCGGGAAGGGTGGCGTTTGTAAAAATGGCAGCCATTCCTCGTCCAGGTATTTGTTGATCACCGTTTCCGGACGGATCAGGTTACTCCGGTACTTTTCATCCCAGCAGCTTATAAAAGCATCTGCCAGCGCTATGGAGGTGAGTGAGTAGGCATGGGCGCTTTTCATTAGATCTGCATCGGTCTTATAGCAGGCTATTTTTGTAATGCCTATCCAGTGCCCACCAGGTGTGATCTTCTTGGTGGCAAACATGACATGCCCGTGCACATTCATAACGTAGGGATTGCAATCCCAGAAGCTGGCAATTTCCTTTTCTTCCTCATCGAGGTTTTTGACCACGTCATACACCTCCTTCATCTCTTCATAAAACGGGCTACCCTCCGTCATATCAAATTCAGTAGGCCGGGAAGGTACAAATTGTGTGGCCGAGTCGATCACAAACGGCCGGATCTTATTCCAGTGAGGTTCAATAGCTTCCATATATCCAGGGGGTGTCGGTTGCCATTTCGCCGGATCATCGGTAATGGTGTACTTCTGGAAAGTCCGGGTTTCCTTGTAATTGTCCTTATCAGCCCATGCCATAATGTGGTCATGCACTTTACCGGCATAGGCAATGGAGTTATTGAATACGGTCTTATCCAGGCCAGCATCCAAAACCCGCTGATGCCATTGACCACGGTATTCTTCTATTCTATCCTCAGAAAAGATCAGCGCCTTGCCAATCCGCAGAAAGGCATCTACTGCCGCTACATCATGATCAACCTCCTTTTCAGGAGTGGGCAGAGGGGTAAGATCCCTTAACTGACCCGCCAGTGACTCATAACCCGGTTCGTTTAATGCCAGGACTTCATAGGCGGCGATACTCGGATAGGCATAAATACGACTTGCGACAGGGGGCGAAAAGATATCATGAACGATAACATCTGTGAGTTTTTGCATAGCGTCATGCAATTCGTTTGAGGAGACTTCTATGTCTTTTGGATATTCCTTACAGCCAAAAAGGATGAGGGCCGTGAAAAAAATAAGGTTTAGTTTGTTCTTACAGTTCTTCATTTGTATTTGTCTTTTTAACCTCAGAGGAAACAGAAGTTTCCGCAGAGGGCCACGGAGTTTGATAATACTTGTTGATGACTCTTCGCAGGCCATTGGTAAGTTTTACTTCATTAAAGTTGATTAACAGGCCAATTCTGTTGTTACCTAACTTCAGATAGGTCAGGATTTGAGCGAGGTGTATATCATTGAGGCTTTCTACCGATTTTATCTCAACAATGACTCTGTTCTCAACGAGTAAATCTACTCGATAACCACATTCGAGTTTTACCTCTTCATATATCAGAGGTAAAGGCTTTTCTTTCTCAACGTATAATTGATCTTTTATAAGTTGATAGCGTAAGCATTCTCTGTAAGCGGACTCCAACAATCCCGGACCGAGATCTTTATGAACTTTTATAGCAGCCCCAATGATCTTTTGCGTAATTAGATTGTCCTCCATAACATAATCTCTGTGACTCTCTGCGAAAACCTCTCCTAACTCTGCGGTAAACCGCTACTCCCACCCTCTAATTTCCAAAAATTCCAATTTTTCAGGCAGTTTTATTTCATTTTGTTTTATTCCTTCATCCGTTATTTCCAATCCTACGAAACCGAAAAGTAATGTCTGCAACATTCTTCCTGCTCAGGTCGCGAAGTAAGGATTAGTGCCTCATGCGGTTTCCTGGAGTACATGGAAGAGGGAGTACATAATTGGGGGTAGTTTTCATAAAGATCGCGCAGGGATCTTGCTGTAAAGAGTAGACAAAATACAACATCCTTTTTGATCTCGTCAAAATTAGTTTTCAGGCCACCTTCAACTTTAACGTATTCAAGCATATTAGCCAATCTATTTCTGGCTATATTCACCTGATTCCCGGTACAAAGAGAAGCACTTTTTTCCAAATTTACCGATCATCGATGATTTCTGCTCATATGGAGACGTATCCTTTTTACCAGATAGTAGATCACCTGCACCAATACGCCTACGCCGAGGTACATGGCATCTCTCCATTCGATGCTGGTACCCAGCAATGTATTGATCCAGTTTAAGATATCCGGTCCAAACCATACGACTATCGGTAGCAGTGCCAGCCCGGCAATCCAATTATCATACGTTTTAAGTGCATATTTCCTGAAACTGAATTTCCTGCTGTTCTTGTCATACCCGTCTTTCGTAAATGACCATTCGATAACATTGTAAGCCAGCAGGCCATAAAACGCTAAAAAATAGTGATTGTGTTCCCAATCGATCTCCCAGAAATATGAATGACTTTCCACGTTGGTCAGGGTTTGGTAAATGATAACTTTCTTTTTTTGTCCTGCTTCAAAAAACCGGACTGGTAAGGCAAGCTGTAGATGAGGGAGCCCCTTACCCTATTATCATTCGTAGTTCATTATAAATGATCAATCATTTCCACCCTTTAATTTCTAAAGATCTCCACTTTTTTGGCAGTTTTATTTCGTTTTGTTTAATCCCTTCACCCGTTATTTCCAATCCTCCAAAGCCATGAAGCACGGTCTGCAACATACCTCCTGCGCCGGTGGCAAAGTACGGATTGGTACCACCTGCCGTTTCGGATAACACACCAAACGGAGGAACGGCATTGGGCCGGTAGCTTTTCACAAAGACATCATAGGCTTTTTCCGTTTCGCCCAATTGAGCATATAAAGTAGCCAGTACACAAAATCCCATGGCCGGTCCATTGGGTGACATCCTTGGCTCATAGTATTTCAGGTCCTTTCTGATCTGATTTTCATCTTTGATCAACCTCAGGGGATATGACAAAAGATTCACATCGGCCTGTTTTATCATGACCCCGTCATATGTAGCATTTTCCCGTGTAGTGCCATCTGCAAACCTGAGTACCGGAATGTTGTCAGCAACATGCTCCCAGTCCGGGTCAGGTGTTACACCCAGCTCCCTGGCCGCCTGAGCGGCATAGCGCAGGGCCAGTATGGCTATCCCATTGGTAAAGGCATTGTTATCAATGTTTTCCTCCCACTCATTGGCACCGACTACATTTTTTATATCATACTGACCGGGACCATTACGCTCGACCCGGCTGGCCCAGAAGTCGGCCACTTCACGAAGTACAGGATACCCTCTTGTCCTTAACCATTCCTTATCTCCTGTTACCTGATAGTACTTCCAGAATGCCCAGCCCACGCATCCGGTAATATGATGTTCAAAAGGGCCGGTCAGTGCCCACACCGGTGTGTCCTCTGATCCGTCGTCTGCTGACTCCCATGGGAACATCGCTCCCCTGTAGCCATGGGCAAAGGCGTTTTGCCGGGCAGCACCCAATCTTTCAAATCTATACTCGAGTAAACTTTTTGCAATTTCAGGCTGTAATACCAGCAAAGGGGGGTACATCCACATTTCGGTGTCCCAAAACACATGGCCGTTGTAGCCCAATCCGGACAGCCCCATAGGAGAAAGGCTATAGGCTGTGCCTTCGCGCGCAAAGGAATAAAGATGGTAAAGAGCTGAGCGCACTTCCTTCTGTACTTCGGTATCCCCTTCGATCACAATATCACTTTTCCAGAGTTCATCCCATGCCTGACTGTGCCGTGATACGAGCCGGTCCACTCCTTCCAGCCGGGCATAGATCGTCAGTCGCTCAGCTTCATTTTGAGGATCGGAGAAATGCTCCGTGGAAAGTGTAGAACCCACTACGGCAAATTCGTAGGTCTCACCGGCCTTCAGCGATTTGGTGAACTTCGCCCAGTGCCGGTTGAAGTCCCAGTCCTCATGGATCACCTCCGGCTCATGACCATGGCCTTCCTCAAAAATGAAGGTACTGGAAGCAGCCACCTTGTGCTGACCTGAGGGGCTCATGGCTACCGACGTCA
Source organism: Flammeovirgaceae bacterium BBD 1991-12 (assembly GCA_001657315.1). Lineage (GTDB taxonomy): Bacteria > Bacteroidota > Bacteroidia > Cytophagales > Cyclobacteriaceae > Fulvivirga. The sequence continues at coordinate 5,512 of LYSV01000085.1, forward strand.
TCAACGGAAATGATACATGAGGACGATCTATCTGCGCATAGAACTGCCGTACATCACGAAGGTGATCAGGGGCTTCCATCACACTCATGGGTGTGATGACTACATCCTTTATGGCGCTGATCTTCACCTGCACAAGCGCAGTGAATGGCAAATGTCTGAGCGACATTACCTGGTGGGTGACACTGATCTTGCCGGCTATATCAAAAGTAGTGGTAAGCACGGCCTGCTTCATATCCAGCACCTGACGGTATCCGGAGATCATGGACCGGTTAACCCTGATACCATCGACATCCAGATCGAGATTAACGTGGTTGAAGGTTTTCAGGATATTAGACACCCTGCCCCGCTGATAGTTATCGTAGATGCCGTTGAGCACAACATCCTTTAGCTTCATAGGCTCCGGTGATGAGACCAGGCCCACCATACCATTGGCTACAGTGATACCATAATAGTTATTGGGATCAATGCTCTCGGCCTGAATATGCCATAAAGATCGGCTGAGGTCCTGTGCCCATACCAATGATCCCGATATAAAGAATAGCAGAACAAAACAATTTCTCATGATATTTTTAGATTATTAGGGTTTATGAAACTGTAATCTCCAGAACATGACGCTGAACGCTGTTTTACATTAATAAAACTGCCCGTTTCACTTCACTGAGGGATCAGCATCTATTGTTTTTACCAAGGATGATGCAATCCTGCTCCCCTACTCTGATGCCAGCCACATTTTTCACCTGCCCTTTGATCCTGACACCGCCCAAACCCCAGACCAACATATTTCCGGCATCATTCACCTGCAAAATATTACCATAGCTGGCATCATAGACTCCCATTTCAATATTGTTGTGAAAAAAATTACCCGCCAGTAGTACTTCCGGGGTCCCGTCCTTGTCAAAATCCTTTACCAGGCCACATTCGAGGTGAGACAGCTGTAATTCATTGGGCAACGGGTGTTCTGTGAACTTCAGATCGCCTGTATTTTCAAAAAACATGCTACGGGAATTGTGAACTTCCAGCTTCAGTGATCCCTCAAGCTTCCTGACTCCAAAAAGATCAGGAAGAGATGCCCTGGCCATATCATTGGCATAGAGGTAGTCCTTTTTCAGAGACACCAACCGACCAGTAAGCTCGGCGTAAGTGGCAAAAGGAATCTCTTTCCCGCCCAGTACATAAGTGAGTATCTGCTCTTTTTGTCCATCATCATCAAAATCATTGAGATACAATCTGACTGGATTATTGCGATCAGGACGGAATCTGCTATTCATACCTGTGTTGCCACCTATAATATCCAGGTCTCCGTCACCATCAAAGTCATGGGCCAGCACAAAATTCCACCATCCGTTATCAGATGAAAGGTCTTGATCTTCAAACTTTTCCCCCTCATTTTTCAGTAATTTGATCTTCCCCCAGTCCAGCGCCAGTAGCAGGTCTTCATCTCCGTCTCCGTCCAGATCAATCCATTGACCGTCCTTAACCAGACCAATGCTGCCACCTTCCGGCAACATAATATCCGTGACATTATCAAACTCACCGTTGCCTTTGTTCTGAAATAAATATGAAGTGGGCGTTGCGCCAAAAACCCTTGGCACGGCACGGGCGCCAAAAAAGAGATCGATTAGTCCATCACCATTAAAATCGGTAGGTAAAACACACGAAGCAGTCAGGAACGCCTCGTGGAAAGTCTCCTTTCTTTCAAAGTTCGCCTGACCATCGTTGACATAAAGTCGTGGTTTCAGGTACTGACTTTCTCCCCAGAACTCGTTCCCACCGGAGGCTACGATCAGATCAAGGTCTCCATCATTCTCTATATCCACAAAAATTGCATCCACATCTTCATACGTGCTGTCTTTACGCAAAAATTCCTGGTGGTGAAACTGGAAATTCCCTGTAGGCGTCTGAAGAAAGAAGGCTCCCCTGTATCGTTTTGCTCCTCCAACAAATACGTCCTCCAGACCATCGCCATTGATATCTCCTGTGGCCAGAGCGGGGCCTTCTGCCGAAACCATATAGGGTATTAAGGGCTCCCGGTTGAACTCTACGAAAGTATTCTCCCTGTGGATAAAGTTCAAACCCAGGGAATCGGCAATCTCCCTAAAACTGACCTTGTCCTCCCTTTTAATTCTGTATTGGCCAAAGTCGAAAACCGGCAGACCGCTTTGCCACTGAACTTCTATTCTTTTATTGTAGCCAGAAGCGTCAAGCTTCTGACAGGTACGATCGGGCCATACGACAAAAATAGCCTTAACACCGGTAGTATCTCCAATACCTATATGCATGGGGGTCTGTGCGCTGGACATGAATCCCCTCACCGGAAAATGCTCCTTGATGATCCTTTCCTTTTCTTTAATCACAATTACCCGGGCACCAATAGCATTGATGTTTTTCTCCGGCCCCTTCAGGTCGAGCTGGAGGTAGTGTCCTGCCTGGCCATTTTCAACGGTCATATTCTTATAGATAAAGGGCTCATCGTCAATGTTGTTGACCACTATGTCCAGATCTCCGTCATTGTCCAGGTCAGCATAATGTGCACCATTGGAATAAGAGATCCTGTTGCTGTGAATACGCTCTTCACTATCCTGAAACGTCAGGTCACGCTGATTCATGAAAAATTTGTTGGAGATCTTTATCTGTGGCATCTTTTCGATGATACTGAGATCTCCCTCCTCCAGGGTACCTTCCATCGTTTTCTTCATCTCCTCTTCACTGGAGCGCTGGAAATTGATATAGTCTATATCGTTCAGCCTTCTGGGGATACCATTGCTTATGAAAAGGTCATTGTATCCATCATTGTCAAAATCCAAAAAAAGCGGTGCCCAGGACCAATCCGTAGCATAAACACCTGAGAACATTCCAATCTCACTGTAGCTGCTATCACCATGATTCAACTGAAGATTGTTGCGGGCAAACTGCTCGCCATATCCAAATTTTTTCTTGAACATATTCAAGTCAAAGTCATCGTCTCCCAGAGAGCTTTTTAATATGACCGGATCATACGGTAGCATATCCAGTGAAATCACCTCATTGTTGCCATCGTTATTGATGTCACCTATGTCTGTTCCCATTGAAAACTTACTTGTATGCTGTATCTGCTGTGTAAGGGTTTCCTTAAAGGATCCATCACCCTGATTGAGATAGAGATAATCATTCTCATGAAAATCATTTCCAATATAGATATCCGGCCACCCATCGAAATTAAGATCTCCCACACTCAGGCCCAGGCCATAACCAATAACAGAACCCTTTATGCCTGACGATCCGGTGACATCAGTAAAAAAACCGTTGTCATTCCTGAGATATTTATCACCCGCTGTGGGATGAATCTTTCCTTCGAACGACTCCCTTGGTCCAAATGTCCCATTCTGATGTAGTGAGTGATTGAGCTGGTACATATCCAGGTCACCATCCAGATCAAAGTCAACAAAGGCCGCCTGAGTCCCGAAACCCACCAAATCCAGTCCATAGTCAATGGCCTGATCCTCGTATTTCGGTATCCCGTTCTCTATACCAAGACATACGTATAAGCGATTGACACCGGTAAGAACATCATAATCACCTACCACGCTGACATACAGGTCCAGCAGACCATCATTATTTATGTCCACTACAGAAACACCGGTGTACCATGCATCTGTTCCTTCTACACCGGCCTGAAGCGTGACATCCCTGAATTTCATGTTTCCCTCATGCAGAAACATTTTATTAGGCCTCATATTGGCAGTAAAATACAGATCTGGCAATCCGTCGTTGTTAAAATCACCAATACCCAGCCCTCCGCCATTATAGAAATACATGTAATCAAATACATTGAATTCCGTTGTTTGCTCAAGTGTATTCTGAAAATTCAGCTGTGTATGACTTTTGTCCAGTAACAGGAACAGACTCTCTTTGTCAGGTTGAGAGGTACAACCCCAAATGAACACCCAAAAACAAAGAATAGCCCGGAAATATCTTATTCCCTTCATATCTAAAGGTTGCGGATCGAAGTTTTATTGTTTATTCTGAGGAACACCGGCTGACGGTCATTGATGGTGATCAGAAGATGTCTGTCCCCTTTTTTATTTACAGGTATGATCTGTTTTACGTCGCCATGAATTTTCAAACCTGTCTCATTCGTAGATAACGGTGTAAATGTTCCGTCTCCGGTATTGATCAGTACAAGACCAAAGCTGGCATCCAGTTTTGAGTATTGAGGAATAAATCCTGAATCATTCCCCGCTAAGATCAGATCGGGTTGTCCATCCTTATCAAGATCACCCGTATAAATGGCATTCACACTGGAAAACTGTGCCTGAGCCGGCAGTGGCTGTACGGTAAACCTGCCATTTCCATCATTGCGGGCTATTGCCGTTTTAAAATAGTTTGCCTCCCTGACCAGGGCTTTAGCCAGGACCTCCTCAGGGAAAAGATCCTGAATGGATCTGGTAGCGTATTCGGCATGTGCGAGCACTTGCTTTTTGAGCCCGGGCACCTGATCTGTCAATTCTCTCTTGAGTGTAAGAGGCATATCCTTCCCTCCGACACTGCGTGTCATCAGCTTTTCAACCGTACCATTGCTGTCAAAATCCTTGAGCCACAGCTTCGAGGGCTCAGAGGCTGAGGCAGTAAAGTAAAAATTCTCTCCCCTGTTTCCCAATACCAGATCCATATCCCCGTCATTATCAAAATCGCTGGCACCAACGGCATACCACCATCCACTGTATTCTGAGAGGTTGGTTTCCATCGGTACCAGCCTCTTATTTTCAATTTTGAATATCCATGGGGCCATCCATTCACCGACGATAACAAGCTCCGGTACTTTGTTTCCATCTATATCCGCCAGTAAAGCATCCGTAACCATGCCGAGGTCCTTTAACTCCCGGCCTCTTCTTACCGTAACATCGGTAAATTTACCCGTACCATCGTTTTCATATAAAAAACTTCGCGGAGGCAACCCGTAGTTACCTGGAATACTCCGGCTCCCCACAAAAAGATCGAGGTCCTGATCATTATCATAATCAAAAGCCAACGCCACCGATGTATTCATCCCGTTGGGGCCGAGAGCTTCCTGTTCCATTTTGAAATTTCCCTTTCCGTCATTCCTGTAGATGCGGTCGTGCATAAAGGGGTCTCCAGGTGGACGATGATTTCCCCCTGACCCCACGAACAGATCAAGATCTCCATCATTATCCATATCGAAATCAGTGATAGCTGTGTCTTCATAACGCTCGCTTTCTTCAAGAGTAATGAAAGTGGTAAATCCCTGGCTACTTTGAAAATAGACTTTTGATGACTGCCCTTTCGCTCCACCTATCACAAGATCTTCCAGGCCATCTCCATTAAGATCCGCAACAGTCGCCAAAGGCCCTTCTTTGGATACCATACGTGTGATCAGGCCTTCCTGATAGAAATCCACATGGCGATCTTCACTATGAGCTTCTATTGACGTTTCCACTTCAACGAAGAGCGGCATGGACGGATCTTCGGCAGCTCTACGGTTACTGCCCGGATGTTTATGAATGGACTGATAATCCACAAATAAAGTGGTATCGGTTTCCGGACTGACCATCACTGATCTCATGCGGTCTGGCCAGATGATCTCGACAGAATCCACTTTGGCTGAACTTCCGAGGCCGAAGGTTATTTTATACTCCATGGAAGACTGAAAGCCTCTGGTAGGGATCAGCTGAGCGCTAAGCTTGTCCTCATTTCTGTACAGGTACACTTTTGTGCCGATAGCAAAAGTGTTTTTATCGGGACCACGAAACTTCAGGGACAACCAGTGATTTCCCAATTGGTCGCTGTTATTCCTGAACAGGAATGACTCCTGATTCAGGTTATTGACTACCAGATCGAGATCACCGTCATTGTCGAGGTCTCCATAGGCGGCACCATTGGAAAAAGAAGCCTGACCCAGTCCGAAGTCGATCTCCGCCGAACGGAAGGAAAGGTCTCCCTGATTATGAAAAAACTTGTTGGGCACCGCTCTGGAAGGCATACGCTCCAATACATTTTCCATCTTTTCCCTTACTCCGGTGAGTACCATATTCTGCACTACCTCATCTGCAAAGAAATCCATGAAATCCTGATCCGTCACGTCCTGGTATATCCCGTTACATACGTATATGTCTCTGTAACCGTCGTTATCTGCATCAAACACCAATGCTCCCCAGCTCCAATCGGATGCAGCCACGCCGCTGTACCATGCTATTTCACTGAACGACCCGTCTCTATTGTTCAACTGCAGGGTATTGTGCATGTACTGATGATAAAAATCCCGCTCAAGTTTGAGTTGATATACATTGTAACTATCAAATAATGTCTTGCGCTTGATCTCCTGATCTGATTCCGGCAGCATTTCGGTGACAAATATCTCCGGGTAACCATCGTTGTTCAGGTCGGCCATATCTGCCCCCATAGAAGCCAGGCTCAGGTGCTGCATGCGGTTCTTTATATCTTCCCTGAAAGTACCGTCACCCTGATTGATATAAAGGTAGTCGCGTTCAAAAAAATCGTTGGACACATACATGTCGGGCAGGTTGTCATTATTGATATCGCCCACTGTTATCCCCAGTCCAAAACCAATAAGACTGCCATAAATGCCGGCCTGCCGGGTCACATCCACAAACACTCCGCTGTCATTGCGCAACAGCTTATCTCCCCCTCCTTTCAGGAAATCCCTGACGTTCCAGTCATCGGCGTATAGTTCACGTTTGTTTGAGTAATTCAAGGTGTTTACAGGAATGAAACTGTTGTTGAGTATGTAGGCATCCAGATCTCCGTCCTGGTCATAATCAAAAAAAGCCGCATGTGTGGTATAACCACCCTCATCCAGCTTATATTCCGCGGCCCTCTCTGTAAATGTGAGATCCCCGTTATTAATGAACAATTCATTTTTTTGGTCGCTCCCTTCCAGATAACCTGCATTGCATACATAAAGATCCAGCCAACCGTCGGCATTGATATCCACCATGGCTACCCCTGTGCTCCAGCCTTTGGTACCACCAACACCGGCTGCATCCGTAACATCTTCAAATTCAAAGCCTCCTTTGTTCAAATAGAGCCGGTTCCTTTTTTCATTGCCTGTAAAATAGATATCCGGCAGGCCATCATTATTAATATCGCCGATCCCTACTCCTCCGCCATTGTAAAAATTGCGATAGGTGAATATGTTGAATTTGTCCCTATTGGTGACCGTGTTCATAAAGTCTATTCCCGAGGCAGTTGAGGATACCTGCTCGAAGACCCTGGTCTTATGTACCGGCTCATCGGATCTGCTTTGGCAGCAACAAAGCACCAAAAGAACCCAAAAACCAAAAAATGATCTCATTTAACAGCGTTTTCAGAAAAGTACGAAATCCCTTCTCGCCAGCCAAGGCGTTCTGCATCATGCAAGCCTTAACCAACAAGAAAAGGAGGGCAATCACTTTTGATCACCCTCCTTAATGGTTAATCGAAGAATTATCTTTTAATAGCCAGGATTCTGGACCAGGTTAGGGTTGGAATCAACTGCTTGCTGGGGGATCGGAAAAAGAACCCTGAAAGGCTCAGTATTTTGTTTTTCCAGCCATGTATCATTGAAAGTGCCGAACCGGATTTGGTCCTGTCTTCTCCAACCTTCCCAATAGAGTTCACGGCCTCTTTCGTTAAGGATCTCATCCAACGTGGCCGGAACCGAACCAATACCTCTCACAGTTCGCAAATTGTCAAGCATGCTTTGTGCAGTTTCTCCACCGGTAGGTGTACCCCCTCTTAAAATAGCTTCTATCTTCATCAGGTAAACATCTGCATATCGAAGGAATACAAGGTTTCCAAAATCTGACGGATGATATTTAAGTACACGTATACCTGTTCTTTCATTGTTCCCTGCAAGAGTGATCTCTGGCGTAAATACCAAAGGATTCCCTGGTCTGTCCAGCAATGGCGCACCGTCCTCACCAAATTGCTGACCTACCAAAAAGCCATAACCCAGACCGGCAGAGGGAGTTCCTCCTCTTCGTATGTCATCCTCTTCAAAAAGCGAATAAAAGTCAGCCAGTGTAGCAAAGCCGTTCCATCCGCCGCTAAAAGGATGATTGTAGTGCATGGTCATTCTAAAACGGCTCTCAGCACTTCCGATATTGGTTTGCGTGGTAAACAGAATTTCAGAAGAGCCGTCTGAGTCAAAATTACCAAAGTAGTCAGACTCAAAGGTATACCCGGCATCAGTAATAGCATCTGCCATCGCAATTACCCGGTTCATATCATCTGCTGCAAAATTAAAGGCACCCACGCCTTCTTCCGTAACCTCCGAAGCATAAACGGCCCTGTTCAGGTATAATTTCGCCATTAACATCTGCGCACTGGATTTGTGCGGTCGTTCAGGAGAAACTCCGGGACCACCATCGGGGAGGTCAGGCAGAGCCTCTTCCAAATCCCCTATAGCAAAATCGACTGCCTGCATCCTGGTCAGTACATTGGGATTCACATCGGCGCCCTCATTTACCTCACGGAATGGCACCTGGCCATACAAATCCAAAAGCAGGAACATGTGAAAAGCCCGTAAGAACTTCGCTTCTGCCGCCTGAACAGGGCTTGGATTTGAAGCCAATACCTGATTAGCAGTAAAAGCAGCACCGTGCATGTCATTCCACGCATTCAATATAAACAAATGCGTAGGATCCCACAGGTGATTGTGCAATAACCTCCAGATACCATTGTCTCCCCAGTCTGTTCCCCTGGTAGGACCGATCAACTCATCGGATGTATGTTCCATCAATGCCAGAACATTCTCCTGCGCTGTAAAATGCTGCATTTGTCGATATACTGAACTCAACAATTCAGTCGGATTACCCTGGAATGTACCCTCTTCGGTTTCGACCGGAACAGAATCCGTAATTTCAGGCTCAAGATCTGTACACCCCGCCACAAATACGCATGACAATGCGATAATCAAAGACCTCTTTATAATATTATCTCGTATCATATCTTTAAGACTAGTTCTATTAATTAAAAAGATGCTGAAACACCAAAAGTGAATGTCCTCGCTCTTGGATACGCTGTATAATCAACACCGAATGACGGAATCTCATCAATCGCTGCATCGTTGTTCACCTCCGGATCCAATCCACTATAGTCGGTGAAAAGAGCAAGGTTTTGGCCAGTGGCAAATATCCTCAGCGCCGAGATGAAGTTCCAGTTGGAAGTGTCAAAATTGTAACCCAGTGTTATGTTTTGCAATCTGACAAACGAACCATTTTCCAGAAAACGTGTGGAAACGTCCGGAGCATTAAGGTTGGATTCGCCGTTTCCAGGCACATCATCCGTTACATTCCGTCCATTGCCCAGGGCTCCTGCAGTGAACAACGCGTTCTGCGTATTGTTATAGATCTCCTGCCCAAACTGCCCCGTGAAGAAAATACTCATCTCAAAGTTTTTGTATCCGAATCTATTTGTCAACCCTGCGTTATAGCTAGGCAAAGGACTGTCACCTGTAAACTCCTGGAAGTCACCATTGGGATAGATCGACTGTCCGTCTTCATTAAAGCCAGCAAAATTTCTCAGAAAATAAGCATAAAGAGGTTGACCACCCGCTATCCTCTGAGCAAAAGCATTGGACAAGCCCTGTCCCCGGATAGCTCCTGTATTGACCAAACCATCAAAATTCTCTACTCTGTTGTCGTTATAACCAACATTGGCCAGCACATCCCAGCTAAAATCGCCGCCATCTATGACATCAGCCTCTATATTGAATTCAAGGCCTTCATTAATGATATCGGCATCCAGGTTTCGCCATGTAAACTCATTGGGTGCAGGTTGCGCACTCTGAATACGGAAAAGCAGGTCACTGGTATTCTTTCTGTAGTATTCTATGGATCCACGTACCCGGTTGTCAAAAAATCCATAGTCCACCCCAACGTTGATCTGTGCAGTAGTTTCCCATTTGATCCCGGGGTTTTCAAAGGTCACGTTGCGAAGCTCACCTCTGGCGACATCTGCATTGTCAAATTCATAGGCTTCAAAACGTTGTCTCGGTTGGAAAAGATTATTGGGGATCTCCTGGTTACCCGTAACACCATACCCCAGCCTCAACTTGAGGTCTGAGAAAAATCCAGGGGCAAAAGCTTCATCAGAAAGCCTCCACGCAAAAGCAAACGAGGGGAAGTACCCGTACTTGTTGTCACCGCCGAACCTAGTGGAACCATCCGCCCTTAAGGTAGCTGTGAATAAATATTTATCGTACACATTGATGTTTGCACGACCAAAAAAGGACTGAAGCTCATCCTCAGTGTTGGTACTGCTTCCCACCATGTCCCCATTAAGGGCATCAAAAGAGGACAGGTTATTGATCATCAGTTTTGGATCACTGGTCCTGAATCCCTGAGCCAGGATAGTCTCCGTAGATCTTCTGAATCTTTGATAGGAATGGCCCAGTAAAGCGTCAAGATCTACACTACCACTTAGTTCCTTCGTATAACTGAAGTAGTTCTCTACCAACTGATTGTCAATTTCAACATCCAGAAGGCCCAACCTGCCTCCTAATCTGTTATTGGTGGGGTCAGGCTGAATATTGGCAGCTACAAGATCAGATGAAAATGCAGAGCCTCTGGAAGAACTGGATCGATCAAAACCAAGTACGTTTTTAAAAGTAAGACCTTCTATGATCTCAAAGCTTGTTGTGAAATTAGCCAGCGTCCTTACGGTGTTGGTCTCATCCTGACTCAATTCGAGCATGGCCACAGGGTTCAGCTGGTCAACTCCACGCTGGACCAGCACTCCGTTGGCGTCGCGAACGGGCTGCGTGGGATTGGCCGTCCATGCAGCTACCAACAAGTCACCAGCGAAACCGGCATCATTTGTAATGGGAACTGACTCATCATCCACATCAGCCACTGTAAGTTGGGTGGAAAAAGTCAGGCGTTCATCGAAAAAGTTGTAGGAACCACTGAAACGGGCAGTTCTCCGCTCAAGTCCACTACGTTCTACGATGCCTTCCTGATCGAGTAATCCCAGAGAAATCCTGAAATCCCCACGCTCATTCCCACCACCAAATGAGAGGTTGTGCTGATGTGTAATGGCAGTTCGAAATATTTCATCCTGCCAATCTGTACTTCCTCCCAGATCCAATTCTGACCGGTTCCCTCCGAGATCCTCAGCTGCATCCAGGAACTCCTCCGGACCCAACAGGTCAAACTCCTTGGCAATACGCGCCACACTTATCGAAGAACTGTAGTCAAGACCTCCGGCATCTATTCCTTTACCACTCTTGGTGGTAATGATCACAACGCCATTGGCACCCCGGGAACCGTAAATAGCCGCAGCAGAAGCGTCTTTCAAAACACTAATGCTCTCAATATCATTGGGATTGATGAAGTTAAGAGGGTTTCTTGCGGATGATTCACCGAAGCTGAGATTTTCACTTCCTCCACTGGCGTCATTACCTCCCAGAGGTACTCCATCCACCACAAATAGAGGATTATTGTTACTACGAATAGATGACGTACCCCGAATACGGATACTCACCCCTGCACCAGGCTCCCCACTTGCTTCCGTCACCTGAACTCCTGCCGTTCTGCCCTGGATCAACTGCTCGGGTGATGCAATCACACCCTGGTTGAAGTCCTCGGCAGAAACGGTTGTAACAGCCCCCGTAGCATCTCTTTCTTCAACTTCTCCATACCCTATCACTACTACTTCTGAAAGCTGCTGTACATCAGTGTTCAGACTGATATCGATAGTGGACCGACCAGCAACAAGTACTTCCTGAGTCACATACCCCACAAATGAAAAGACTATGGTAGCCTCTTCACTCAACGATAAGGTATAATTGCCATCAAAATCACTGACCGTTCCATTCGTGGTTCCTTTCTCTACGATATTCACCCCTGGAATGGGACTACCATCTGTTGCATCAGTAATCCGACCGGAAACTGTGACCTGTGCCAGCGCTCCATGGTAAAAAAGCACCAACAGCATTACTATTAAAAGTAAAAACTTCTTCATAAAGGTTGATTTGGTTAGTAATACGTTAAAAAAGAGTCTGTGTAGACTTATTTAATTTACCCCGAATTATCCTATTATCACAGGGTTTTCCTATCAAAAAAGGGTGTAATCGGTCTCGCAATCGTTTGCAGAAATACAAAACATTTTTGATTCCACGAACCTAAACTATTGTTATTTCACGTTGCAAAAATGAAGTGATCATGGTAGGTTCGCGGCTACATGTCACGCCCTCAATGAGTTAGGTGATTCAGAAGTGAACGTATTCCATTTAAAAATCAGGATGGAAGTTAAGAAGGTACAACTCATCCAGGACTATCTCACAGATCCCGCCGATTTCGGGAGAAAATGCCCCGGGGTATCCAGTCCGCTATTAGATCAGTAGCAAGATCACCTGAGGAACAGATCCAAAGGCGCGGGACGAACTGAACATCACCCGGGGCTTAAATTTTCAAACAGGCCTTAATGCCTGATCAATCGCAGTACATGTCTGCCCTGGCTGTGCTGCAATACTACAAGGTAGATCCCCTTCTCCCATCCGCTCAGGTCTGCTTCATAGATTCCGGACAGGTCCCTTCGTTCAAGCAGGAGCTTGCCGCTAAGATCCAGAACAGTGAGATCATACTGCGTTGTTACGCCATCAATCCGCAGCCATCTGTTAGTGGGATTAGGATACATATGAAAACCGGGCATTGTTCCTCCATTCACTGAAGTGATGACATTGGTAGTCATTATTTCCAGTGTATTCGATTCAGCTGTCCCTGATGGATTGCTGGCCACTACCTTGTAAACGTAGTTTTGATTGGCCTCTGCCGTTTCATCGGTGTAGGTGGTAGTGTTGCGATTGAGGGACGCTATTTCTTCAAAAGCGCCGCCATTGGCTGAACGCAGCACCTTGTAGATACTTTCAACTATCGAGTTATCCGACCAGTCGATCTGCACACCGGTATAGTTGACTTCGGACAGATCCAGCAGTTCCGGTGCCCGTGGCACGACATAGCTGATAAGCTCGGTTTCCGTAGCGGTCAGCGACACATCTGTGTATATTCTGAACTCGCCAGGTTGAAGATCGAGCGCTTCCGTATCTCCGGATACAACAAGTTCGTCCTGGGTAAAATAGCTATACCATGTACCGGCGTGAGGGAAAGCTGTTTCCACTGTGGTCGCAGTAACGTTAAAGTTTGCTACCACGGCTACATTCATTTCATCAGTACCGGATGGTTCAGGTGTGTAAGGTGTGTTTCTTAAGGTGATCTGCTTTACCAGTTCCTGACTTTCATCCAATGTAAAGTCTGTGGTATTGAATACATCATAACTTGTTTTCAGACGGATCAATTCAGAAGTCACCTTATTTAGCCGAATACGGTTCTGGTCCGTGTCATAATTCAGGTCATTTGCACTGGCCCAGGGAATAGGTTTGTTACCCGTCCTCCCGTTTTGATCAATACTGATGTCATAACCCAGCTCTCCGAACTGCCAGAGCATACGCGGACCTGGTATGGCATAGTACACTGCAGAAGCCGCCTTTACGCGCTCCAGCGCCACCTCGAGGTTACGGGTATTGTGGCCGCCGTTGGATGTATTGCCCAAGGTTAGATTCCGGTATACCAGGCGTTCCTCATCATGGCTTTCCATGTAGGATATAAGATGGGGATCATTCCAGTTCCTTGTTCCGTACCAGGCCCAGTCAATGTTGGAGTCATTACCAAAACCCATGGTCAGTTGGTTGAAATTATGGTTCATATTGCCCCAAAGCATCATGCCGTAGTCAGCCAATACCTTTTCCTCATTGTTGTCAGACAAATGCTCGAGGATCACATATGCATCGGGATGATGCTCCCATATTTTGTCCGTCATCCGGGTCAGATTGTCCACCCGGGACTGGTCATATTGGTTCCAAAGCCCTATGTTATCCCCGGAAAAGGTTTGTGTAAATCCTTTGGACAAGTCAAACCGGTAGCCGTCAAACCGGTATTCTTCCAGCCAATAGTAGTTCACTGTATCCACGAAATGCCGTGTAGCGGCGGATTCATGGTTAAAATCAAAGAACACATTAAAGGGATGTGTAGCCTGCTGGTTCAGCCATGGATTATCCGCTGCAGGCCTGAAGCCAGCCTGGTCCCAGTAAAGCTGCGCAATAGGGTTCCTTTCATGAGTGTGATTCAACACCATATCAAGGATCACCGCCATACCACGGGCATGGCACTCATCAATGAATGTCTTCAGTGCATCCTTCGTGCCATAGTACTTGTCAGGTGCAAAGAAATAAGCCGGATTATATCCCCAGCTCAGGTTACCATCAAACTCCATAACAGGCATGAGCTGGATGGCATTCACACCAAGGTCTTCCAGATAGTCCAACCGGTCGATCACTGCCTGGTAATTGTGTCCTTCATCAAAGTCCCGTACCAGCAGCTCATAGATCACCAGCTCTTCTTTGGGAGGCGCTACAAAATCATTTACGGACCATTGGAACAGTACCTGTCCGGTTTGCATTACAGACACCCAGCCCTCCGGAATTTCGCTGTCCGGATATGGCTTCAGATCAGGATAGGTAGCAGCATCAATAGACTCGTCCTGTTCCGGGTCCAGTATCTTGTCGGCATAAGGGTCTCCCGTGAGTGTCTGTTCGTCCACAAGGTATTGGAAAGCGTATTCCGTACCCGGGGTCAGTGCATTGACGGTGATCCAGAAGTAGTCGCCATCCTGCGCCATCTGGTAGGTTGAAGAAGGCAGCCAGTTATTGAAATCTCCTATAAGAAATATTGAAGATTTGCCGGGAGCAAACAAACAAAAGGTGGCCTGTGAGGCATCTGCCGGATAGTTAATTCCTTCTATAATACCGGACGGTCTGGGGGCTGCAGGGCTAGTGCCTCTCACTATAAAAACAAATTCATCAGTAGCTGTCTGCCCTCCGGCTTCGGCCTCTATACGAACCACTATAGTCCCACTTTCAACAACAGTATGTTGGTAGCTAAGCTGATCATCAGAAGGCTCGACCGCCACCTGACTATTATCAATAAAAAGGACAAGTTGCGAAGGTGCCGAAGCCACAGCAGCAATATCGATCGTACCCCCGGGATCTACAAAAACAAAAGATGCGAAAGGCGAGGAAAAGCTGACCTGAAGCTCCCCACTGAAAATAGTAATAAACTGGTTTGTATCAGTTTGTCTGTTGTCATCCCAATCCACGCTTTTCAGCTTGAACCCGACGCGGGTGATCTCTTCTGCGGATTTATTAAAAAATGTGGTAGGTGTAAAGGTGATGTTGTATACATTCGGATCAGTGCCGGACCGTGTGACCTTTGCTGCATCCTGAGCCGAGGTAGCCGGATTTACGTTGGTAGGTGCATCACAATCCGCTGAACAATCTGGCAACCATGCCCATATCCACACATCACCGGTATAGCCTTCAAGGCTGGTTCCTGTAGCGTTCACCTCAAGGGTCAGGGGTTGGTCAGCTACGGGGAAGGCAGGGTCGGTGGTAAAGGTTTGGGCCGAGAGATTGCAGCAAATAAATATAAGAAAAGAGCTATATAAGTGTTTCATACATGATGCTGTAAATAAAAAAGGCTGTTCAATTGAACAGCCTTTTACCTTTTGTTTTGGATTACATAGTTATTGAATAGGTATATCCATTAACAGGGTCAAGAATAAGAGTAATGGTAACATTATTTCCTGCTGATACCGGAATATTTGTTCCATTAATTTCCAACGATCCATCATTACCATCATCACCGAAGTTAACATCCCATGAATCATTTGCCCTGAACTTCATCTCACCATTGGTAAGGTCAGTGGTAACAGTCCACGAATAATCACCCTTCCCTCCTGAAAATGACATATTTGTATCATTGGATTCATCCCATCCATTTGGTGTTCCTGAGCCAATGATAGCCCATTGAAACCTATCAAGGGAATAAGTAAGGTTATTATAATCAATTGTCAGCCTGTAAAAACCATCTTCTGAAACTGTAAAATTACTCTCACCATCCTGCACCAGTTCCCCCGTCTCTGAACCTGCACCCCAATCTCCCTCATAGCCACTTTGATTCTCAAGTATCTTGAATCCGTCCCCGGCGACTTCGATATAAGCGTAAATCTCAAATGTACCCTCACCAGTATTTACAAATGGGATGGATGTAGGTGGGTTCCAACCAGCCGAGGTGGATCCGCCCACCAGGAAAATCTGCGCAGGAGGAATGAAAAACCTTCTTACGGTTACAGTAAACACATCGGACGACAATTCTAATCCGGCTCCTGCAGCCACAACTTTCCAATCTATAGTGACAGACTGTCCTTCAGCCACGCCTAACGAAGCCAGCGCATCCTCCAGAGCCTGATTGGTTACAGTCAGGTTATGATCAAGTCCATTGTTATCCGAAGTAAATTCAAGCAGTGGATCGGTAAAATCACCTCCTTGTTCGTCTGCATACCATGTATATAAGACTTCATCTCCAAATCCAGTGAATGTGCTATCCCAATCAATGGTTATGTTGGCCATAGGATTGTTTGCATCCAACTTAATAGTAGAACCATTCTCCGGGGAGACCAAAGAAAAAGGTGCTATGGCATTCACCACCCTTCTAAGTGTAATAACCGCTGAATCTGCCACTTGGGTGACCTCACCATTGGTAGCTGAGACAGTCCAGATTGCTTCCAGTTCTTCTCCTATTCCGAGCTCCTGATCTTCCAGAAAATCATCCAATTGCTTATTAGTGAAAGTAATAGTCCTTGCCAGACCATCATCATCAGAAGGGCTGGTAAGAAGAGGCGAGGAAAAATCACCACCTGCTTCATCCAACATCCAGGTATAGGTGACGGGCGAGTTAAAACCCGATCGTGCTTCACTCCAACTGACCACCAACTGGCCTTCCGGATCCACAGAGTTCAGATCGATCCTGGAGCCGGCTACAGGCGTTAACGTGAACTCCCTTAAGCTTTCAAGCCCTGTTCCGGTGAATTCTTCCTGATCACAAGAACCAAAGACAAGTACCAACACCAGCGCCTGAAATAGTATTTTTTTAAATTCCATTTTTGTATCAGTTTAAAATTGTTACAAAAGCCTCTCCTGTTGGTCCCTGTATACTGCCGTCAGCATTTCTGAATATGTACCCAATCCTGATCAACTGATCTCCTTCCTCCAATTCAAACATTTCGCTGGGAACAATGGAGAGAGTAAACCAACCATTGCCACGATCCCTTGCCTGTAACTCGGGAGAAGAACCAACATTATTCCAGTCTGTATAGGGCACATCCGTCATTGTACTGCCATCTGACTTTCTTACAGTATAGAAAATATGAACATATAATTCAGTCAGACTTGCCATACTGGTGTTGGATGCCAGTGATTGGTCATAGTTAAATGTAACAATGTCATCCTGCGTAAATTTGATAGGAAAGTTCCTGTTTTCAGTGGGTATGAATTCCAGAGGTTGCACGGCCAGTAATGTATTACCCGTTTGACCGTTAGACCAATCTCTGCCTTTCAACAACATACCTATTTCCTGGATCTCTGCCGGACTTTTACCATAAAAGGCGGTAGGAACCATAGTAAAAGTATACACGTTGGGATCGGTTTCATCTCTGGTCACCAATGCAGCCGTCTGAGCCTCTGAAGCCGGGTTAACATTGGTAGGTGCGTTACAATCAGAAGAACACCCTGTACTGATCCATGCCCAAATCCATACGTCATCCGTGTAACCTTCCAGGTCGGTCCCTGTGACATCGATCGTTAAGGTTACTTCATCTTCTGCGGTGAATACTGCGGGGGAAGTGGTAACGGTTTGTGAAAAACCTGAATATCCCAGACACAAAACCACCAGAAGGAGTATTGTATTTTTCATTATTCTCATTGCTTTACAAATTCATAGTCATAACTCAAAAAAGCGACCTGCGAGCCGTCACTTCGGGTTTCGAACCGGGTAAGCTTCAGGTTCAATACCCCTTCTGTAAGCCCTAAGTAAGTATCCAATTGAATGGTGATCCCTCCCTCAAAAGTGATCTCAGAAGGAGCATCAGGGTCGTCCAAAGACCAGGAACCCGACTCAGCACCGAATATATTTGGTGAATTACCGGGTGTAACTGTGAATGTGGATGGATTACCTTCCTCATTCACATTTAAGGTCAGGCTTAAATCTGTAAATGGAAATAATTCTGTGACTTCCAATGATTGTACAAAAGTCGGAAAACCTTTTCTGATGGCATCTTCGTCGTTTTGTATTACTTCTGTCAGGTTCCATGTACCCGACAGGTTTGAAACCCGGTCGAAGGGCTCTCCAATATCAGGAGGATCTTCGATACATCCCTGCAACATGACGCCTACAAGGGTGAAGCACAAAACAAAATATCTGTATTTTAGAAAATTTTTCATCGTTTGGAATTTATTCATTTAACAACCACCTTCCGGATTGGGCGTAAAAGCATCGGTCCCACCGGCACCTGCTATTTCGGTATCCGGAAACTGTATGGCCATACCCGGGCAATCCCAATCAGATCCTCTTATCCTTAATGAAGATTCCCCATTGGCCCCTCTTCTTCTCAGATCGTGAAATCTGTGACCTTCCGCTACCAATTCCAGCCTTTTTTCATTTCTTATGCTGGTCAAAAGTACCTGGGCATCTGTGTTGGCAGGTAAATCACTTAACCCAGCCCTGCCACGTATATCATTGATATCATTTATCGCCACTGAGAGCGTGGCGGGCTGGTTTAACTCCGCTCCTGCTTCTGCACGAATGAATTTCAATTCCGTAACATGCATGAGCGGTACATTGAAATAATTGATGCCATCGAATTTGGTAACGGAAATTGCCTGATTTTCAAGACCTTCATTTTCCACTACATACCACTCACTCCGAAGGTCATTGGGATTGGAAGTTGCCTGATCAAACATCTCCTGAGAGATCCTCAATGTTGGGGGGTTATCCCCATCGGAACGAAAGTGTGTAGTGAACTGAGTACCCCGGTGATCATTAGGGTTACTGATCATAAAGAAAATCGCTTCCTGAGATCCTGCTTCGGAGAATCTGTCTGTGTATTCTTCTGTACTTGTATTGAAAGCATACGGACCATTGTTCAGAACATCCACCGCAAGATCAAAAGCCTGCTGAAAGTCATGTCTGTGAAAATGCACTTTGGCCAGGTAGGCTCTGGCCGCCCATGAATTCGCATATACACCGTTTGATTCAGGCAGCAATGTAGCGGCTTCCTCGAGATCGGTTACAATCTGTGCGTAAACCTCAGCCACAGTATTCCTGTCTCTTGATTCGGCTGAAGGAGTGGTGCGTAGTACAACCCCAAGGTGAGCATTGTCAGATGTATAGCCGTAAGGTTGGGCAAATAGCCGGATCAATTCAAAATAACAAATCGCCCGTAGGAACTTAGCTTCTCCCTCTATACGATTAGCATCGGTCGAACCTTCAAGAATATCAAGATTTTGTAAAAGCACATTGGCCCGGTATATCACGAAGTGAGGCTCATCAAACATGGCCTGCGTGTACCCGGTAAAAAAAGAGCTGGACTTGTCATAATAAGCCCTGAAATCAGCATTATTCAAATTATTCAGACTTCCATCGATGTTGTCTGCCATTACTTCAGCAATGGACTGCACACGGCCTCCCAAAAAATCTCCACCTTCTCCCCGTAACGCATCATAGGCGGAATTCAGAAGGTCCTGCATATCCTGCGGGGTCTGCAAAGCCTCATCTGCGATGATTTCGCCCTCCGGCTCAAGCTCCAGCAGGTCATCACATGCTGTAGCTGTGGCAAGGGCAATCAGAAATATATATTTATATAGTTTCATTGTGTCGATCATTTAGCAATTAAAAACCAATGTTCAATCCTATGGTAAAGGCGCGCTCCTGGGGAGCTGTAAGATACGTTACGTTAGGGCTAAGGTTCCTACCCTGCCTTGCACTCTGGTCCCTCACGATCTCCGGGTCGGCGCCTGGGAATTTTGTAAAGGTCAGCAGATTGGTCCCATTGAAGAATACTCTTGCACTTCTCAACCTCATTCGGTCCACCAGCTCGGCAGGAAGATTGTAGCCCAAAGTGACATTTCGTACCCTTCCGAACGTGGCATCATACAGGAATTGAGTGGTATTCAGGTTCCAGAAACTTGGCAGGCCTCCATAAGTACCTGGTTCAAGCGTTAACCTTGGAAACTGAGCAATATCACCGGGCTGCCGCCAACGGTCCTTGATCTCACTGCGCATATTCCAGTCGGATACTACGCCCAGTTGTCTTTTTCCTGAATCATCGTAAAGGTTACCGCCGATCGTGAAGGTGAACAGGATGCTCAGATCAAAATCTTTGTAGCTGAACGTATTGGTGATACCTCCTGTCCAGTCCGGTACTACGCTACCTACAGGAACTCTGTCATCCAGGTTGAATTCATAGGTTTCATTTCCATCCTTATCCAGGAAGATCGGCAGGCCATTTTCAGGATCTACACGGGAGAACCGGTTCAGGAAGTTCACTCCCACAGGCAGGCCCTCTACCACCCTTGTATCCCCTGATCCTGCTATAGCATCCGGAGGGGTAGCACCAATATCGATCACCTCATTATCAAGGCGCGAAGCATTGATCTCCGTGTTCCATTTAAAGTTTCCAACAAGATTTCTGGTCCTTAGGCTGATCTCAAAACCGCGGTTATTGATCTCAGCGATGTTCTCAAAATAGCGTTCAAAACCCGTTGAAACCTGCACCAGACGGTCGATCAGTACGTCGGTGGAATTTTTATCAAAGTAAGCGACCTCCGTAGTGATCCGGTCGTCCAGAAGCCCTAGTTCAAAGCCAATATCATAGGTGCGCTGTACTTCCCACTGCAGGTCGGGGTTTTCCAACCGGACAGGGAAAATAATAGGCTGCTGGTTGTAAGGATTTCCATCGTTACCCTCTCTTCGCTGAAAGGTACCCCAGCGTTGGTAATTGGGAATATCAGCGTTACCAGTGATGCCCCAGCTTGCCTTTAATTTCAAAAAGTTGATGACAGAGGTTTCCGGGAACCAATCTTCTTCGCTGATGATATATCCTGCCCCAAGACTGGGAAAGAAACCGTAGCGGTTATTCCTCCCAAAACGGGAGGAGCCATCCACGCGGGCTGATCCTTTCAGGAATATCTTATCCTTGAAGGTATAATTGACCCGGCTGAAATAGCTGATGAATGACCATATCTGGTCCGGAGCAGTTTCATAGACCGGATTGGGAAGGGGTTGATCATTATCATCAAATCTGTCAGGTATATCAGGATCATCCTGCAATGGTCCGCTCACGTTAAAGGCTTCAATTTTTCCCCAACTTTCAGTCAATGATCTTTGGTATTCCCCCCCAATGAGGAACTTGAACCTGTTATCTTCATTTAGATCAAAATCATAGGAAGCTGTGGCTGAAATCGTATAGTTTGTCACCCATGTTGGGTATCTTCTGGCCACACTTTCAGCATTGGTCAATTCTGCCGGCTCAAACTGATCATCCTGAATGTCCATATAATCAAGGCTACCCGATAAATTCAGTTCAAGTTTTTCGATAGGCCGGTAGTTGAACGCCAGTGTGGACAGGGAACGATTCTCTCTGGTACGCCAGTCCTGCAGGTCCTGCTTTCTTACCGGATTGTTACCATCGGTGAAATAGGTACCATCTGCATTTCTCACCGGATAGATCACCAGCGCATCAGACATCGCTGCTCCCAATCCTCCGTCCCATGCACCGGCTACCCGGTTATTGATCCCCTGACTGAGGGATGTAGTTACTGAAGCCCTGAGATTATCAAGTATATTGTAGTCCAGGTTAACCCTTCCACTGATCCTTTCATAACTGTTCCCTACCAGGAAGCTCTCATTATCACTGTAGGAAAAGCCTACGTAGGATGTGAGTTTTTCATTGCCCTGGGTCATGCCAATATTGTACTCATGCTTGAATCCGGTCTGGGTGGTCAGGTCGATCCAATCCGTATCATTGGCGCGGGCTTCCTCCCATGTCAGGTTACCGGGTAATTCGGCCAGTCCAACATTCCCATCGTTTTCCCAGGCTTCCTGCCTCAGTTGCAACCATTCTTCCGATGACAGCAGATCTACCTCTCTGGCGGGCTGTGAAATACCCACTCTACTGCTGAAGGTAAAGGTAGGCTTACCGGTTTTTCCACGCTTGGTGGTAATAAGGATCACACCATTGGCGCCGCGTGAGCCATAGATAGCAGCAGCAGAGGCGTCTTTCAGGATCTCCACCGACTCAATATCGGCCGGGTTGATGGTAGCCAAAGGGTTGTTGTTAAAAGCTCCCCGGTCACCATTGATAAAATAGTCTTGTGTAATAGGAATTCCATCCACTACATACAATGGATCTCCACCGGCACTCAGGGAAGCAATGCCCCGTACACGGATCATGGAAGCGGAACCGGCTGTACCGCTGCCCTGGATCACCTGGACACCCGCAGCCTTACCCTGAAGAGCAGCCTCGAAGCTGGGTACCGAAATCGACTGCAATTCCTCTCCTCCCACTTTGGAGATGGAACCGGTCACCTCTCTTTTGGTCTGGACACCATACCCCACTACCACGATCTCACCTAACTGGGTGACATCCTGGCTCATCTGAATATTGATGACGGTTTGATTTCCTACCAGCAGTTCTTCTGACTGATAGCCCACGAAGGAGAAGACCAGCGTGGCATCCTCCGCCACGGATATGGTATAGTTGCCGTCGAAATCTGTAACGGTTCCCAAAGTTGTGCCCTTCACCAGAATGTTGACACCCGGCAGGGGCATCCCATCCAGTACATCGGTGACCTTTCCGCTCACTGTTTTCTGCGCCAGCAGCAACGACGGGAACAGGCCTCCGATCATCATTAGAACGAGTAATTTTTTCTTCATAAAATCAGTGTTTTAAAGGTTGAATTTGGGCTGTAAAACCAACCAAAATTAGATACGGAATGAGGCGAAAACCAGCGTTTTTCGCAAAAAATTAACGAAATCGAGATCGCAACCGTTTGCGGAAAAAGGAACGTTCAAGTTATGTTTCTGACCATTAAACAAATAGGTATTTTAAGAGATCACCAACAATAATTCTGCATGACCAGTATTTCGCTTATATTTGCTTTTCAACATAATGTCGAATTCCACCCTATCATGAGAAGCAGTCAGGTAACTATAAAGGACATAGCACGCGAGTTGGGGATCTCACCTTCCACCGTTTCGAGGGCTCTTAAGGATCATCCGGACATCAGCCCGGAAACCAAAAAAGCAGTTACCGAGCTTGCCGAAAAACTCAACTACCAACCCAACAGTATAGCGCTCAGCCTGCGGCATAGTAAATCCAATACCATAGGGGTGATCATACCGCAGATCGTTCACTGGTTTTTTTCCACCGTCATCAGTGGCATAGAAGACATTGCCTATAACGCCGGGTACAGTGTGATAGTCGCGCAGTCCAACGAATCCTATGAAAGAGAAGTGATGGATACCAAGGCACTGTTTAACAACAGGGTGGATGGTATCCTCATATCTATGTCGAAAGATACGCTTAAATACGATCACTTTGAGTCGTTGTATTCAAGAGGTATTCCCATGGTGTTTTTTGACAGGGTTTGTGAAAGCCTGAATACCAGCAAGGTGATCGTGGATGATTATGGCGCGGCCTACAATGCCACCAAACATCTGATCGAACAGGGATTCAGGCGGATCGCTCATCTGGCAGGTGCCAAAAACCTGACGATCAGTCAACGACGACTTGAAGGGTACCGCGGTGCCCTGGAAGAGAACAACCTGAAATTTAACCGTGAATACGTGGTCTATGAAAACCTCGCCGACGATGAACGACCTGCCAAAGCCCTGACCACCAAGCTGCTGAACCTTCCCGAGCCACCGGACGCTGTTTTTGCCAGCAATGATATATCAGCACTAGGCGCCATGACTGCAGCCCGGGAAAAGGGCCTGAAGCTACCCGGAGAGTTTGGCGTGGTCGGCTTCAGCAACTGGCGCTTTACTTCCCTTACGGAACCCAGTATGACCACAGTGGACCAGCCGGGCTTTGAGATGGGACAGGAAGCGGCAAGACTGCTGATCAAGGAGATAGAAGCAGGTGAAGATGAGGTTATTGAGCCGGTTACACGCACATTAAAGACCAACCTGATCGTAAGGCGGTCATCTATGAAGGTTTGAGCCGTATGGAACAGATATCTGCAGTTGTGGAAATAACATCTATTCTCCATGTATCTGGTCCTTTACATTGGTTCAGTTTGCAATTGTGGCTTTGAAAACATCAATATTCCGATCCTGAGCCGACCAAATGCCTCAATGGATAGCTAGCGGTGAGCCCGGGCGATTGAACCGCTGCTTGAGAAAATATCCTGCCCTATACAAGAATGACCAATAGGTATCCAATCCTTCACCGTTTAAGGTAAGAAAAAAGGATGGCCAATATTCGCTTTTCTCCATCTGACCTAAAAGCATAAGCTGTAATTTGTTGAAATTTGGCGGTAGTCTTCCAGTGCTTCGGTCAGCTCTGCCAGCACTACCGTTACAATGCTAGTGCCGACTCTAATTGTTCAGCCACCCTCCGGATAAGCTTTTCTACCTGAATGTGATTGTACAGGTCGAGGTTGTGGCGGATAGCCTTTTGCTCTTCGGTTTTGATCTTCAACGTGGCCCGCATCCGGTCAAGCCCTTCTAACCGGATGCCACCCAGTACGGTGATCACTAAGGGTAGGTGGTCATAGGTGAGGCAATCAGGGTTGGTGGTGTTCAAGGTTTGACGTGATGTATCCATACTTTACGTTATACGTAATAATTTATTTTCAAGTATTATCATCAGCAATAGTTAGATGAGCTTATACACTAAACTAAGTATTATATTATTTTTTACTTACGATAAATGACTACCTTTGAGGATTATTATACGTTTTCAGGTGTAAAAGCAGATTTTTTATGAAGCTGAGCGAAAAGATCACTAAGCTTAAAAAGCTAAAAGGCTTGTCTCAGGTGGACCTGGCCGAGACTACCGGTATTTCCAGGGATGCCATTTCTAAATATGAACGAGGGGACACTATACCTTCGGTAGAATATGCCAAAAGGATTGCAGACGCTCTAGGCGTGAGCCTTGACTACCTGGTCAGTGATGATGACATTGAAGAAGTACTGAATAATGAAGCTGTTAAACGGATCAAAGCCATTCAAAAGCTCCCTACAGTGGAACAAGATAAGGTACTCTCCGTAATTGATGCTTACCTGAGAGATTTTAAAACCAGGCAGGCGTATTCAATATGAAAGAAAACCGCTGGGAATATTTGCCATATCTGTTCGCCAGTGTTGCCTGCATTGTTTCAGGAATTCTTATGATTGTTAACGATCGGGCAAGTATCGGGAGAGATGGTTTAACTCAACAACTGACTGCTGGCGGTGGGCCTCTCTTGATTTTTATGGGGATAATTTTCCTGGTAGTTACTTATTTTTCATTATCTCCTTTCAATAGAGTAAGGCAATTTTTCAACGGTTCAGCCCGTGCTAAAAAACAAAACAAAAGCAAGAAAATCACTTAAACCTGAGGTCATCTATATTTTGCCTGATGTATTTTAAACTCTTTTCAAACACCTTTTTTATCTCCTTTTCTAAATAAACTGACCAACCTGTTGATTCTTCACCTTTATAATTTGATAAAAGTGCCAATGCAAAAGCCTGAACTTTATAGTGCAGATAACCTTCTCCTCCAGATATCTGCCACCCGCAATGACTTACACCGGACCAGGTATTCAATCTTGTAATTGAAGTATTTGCATTAAAAATCCCAAGTCCAAAAATTATTACAGCAAGGTCAGTTAAATATTCGTCATTCTCTTCAATCAGATGATCTGACAATAATTTGACATGAGCCAATTCATGTGCCAGAGTAGCGATTAAAGAAAAAGGATTTTTCAGAAGTTCTTCTTCAACCATAATTTCAATAAGCCCATCATCATACTGAACATATCTCCCTAAGCTCTTGTCATAATCTCCCTGTACAGTACTCAGACCTTCTGAAAATTCTATTTGTTTGGGGTCAGAATAAAATAAAAGGGTAATCTCTTTGTCCTTTACATCCATGATATCCTATAACCTGTTAAAAATATCAATAGCATCGGACTTAGCACCAGTGAATTTTTTATCAAAATATTCTTTGGTTGGCGTGATAGTCTTTTTATGAATAAGTAAGTCTTTACCAAATACCTCTTCGAACCAACAAAGGGCGTCTTCGAGCCACTCCCTATCTTCCAAGGTAATCGGACACCTTATACGACTATCCCAAAAACTCATTCGTTTGCGCGTAAAACAGCTGTTCTTCTTTCCTCTATCTTTTCTATTATTCCGTTTTGTATCCTTTCCATGATTTGTTGGGTAGGAGAAGGACCTGCCTGAGTGTAAGCTCCTAATAATCGGCCTTGCCTGTCTGCTGGATCTAAATTTTCCCACTCTTCTGCACTAAGATCACCTTGGGCAATTTGCTGTACAGCAGAATTAAATTGGCCTTGCAGATCACTTAAAAGCATAGTAGTTCCTCCATTTTCAACAAAGATGCTTTCTCCTAAAGAAAACGCAACCCCATCTACTTCCATAAATGATTCTGTGACCTGTATATTCTCCGTATTATTCAAAATGTGATCCACTGTTTCCTGAAGTCTTACTAAAACTTTTGAACTGTTACCAGCACGATTGATTACCAAAATTATGATTCATATCGTTGTCACCTGCGTTTGGATCACGCCCAAAAGATGAGGAAGCACTAACCCTGCTACCTTGCCCCTACCCACGTTGATAGTAGTGGTTCTTGTAAAATCTCCTCCTGGAGCACTCCTCCCAATGCCTATAACATTTGAATTGCGCAATTTGAGAAGCCGCACGAGAAGCTCTGGCAGCAGCTTCACGAATGGTGATCGGATTTCCTTCTGATCGCGGCCTGATAGCTCTGGGACGCAAAGATGGTCGGGGCATAGGACCTAGTTCAAGTCCCTCTAGTTCAATACCTAAACCAAGTTTGTTCTCCGCAAAAGCGTAAGGACTGTTATAATAGTAATCCTCTGCCAATGGATCAATGCTAAAGAACCTTCCAACGGCAGGATCATGCATCCTGTATTTAAAGTGATACCAGTTTAAGTCCAGATCACCGATCAACTCAGTATCATTATGAAAAAGGAACCTGTTCTTTTTCGCTGTAACCCGTTGAAAAGTATTGAATCTTAAACCGAAGGGGTAGAAATCGTCTCTTTGTACGACCGGATGTTCGTTAACCCCTATGGTCAGGTCATCAAAATACACTTCAGCAATCGTGCTGCTCTCATTGCTCAGGTACACCAGCACATAACCATTATCCGGGGCTACAAAGTTGTCTACCCTTAGTTCATCATAGTTGGTATTCTTCGGCTGGCCTATCGGCTGTGTGGCCGTGCCGCTGATCTGATCATAGGCAAAGGAGGCGTCTTTTACCAGCGTAATGCTCTCATCTTCCGGCAGGAACATCAGGTTCAGGAACGCCATTGGTGCACTGCCATCTGCCGGGAACCCTGTAGTACCAATCAAGGAACCTGATCCAAAGTTATTGTTAATGCTCTGGTTGCCGGATTCATTGGTACTCCCTATACCCCCGGTAAACGCACTGATCAGCGAACTGGCTAAACTCGTTACCGCATTGGTCGGATCAGTCGTTACTTCCACATACTTAGCGAATACACTTGCTGTTAAGGTATCACCCATCCCAACAGGAATAGCAAT
>LYSV01000086.1 GCA_001657315.1 Flammeovirgaceae bacterium BBD 1991-12
TCATCTCTTTAACACACACCTGCCTTGTTCTCCAAGGCTTTTCCCTGACCGTTCACCACCGAAACCTTACGGGTTCAGCAGCGCAGGGTGGCTTGACAACCCAGTCCTGTACTGTGTTGCCGATGAGCCACTTTTTTTTCCCATCATCTTTAAAAGAACTTCATGGCACAAACAAAGAGACACTAAGTCTTTCCAACCCTCTATTCGAATACAGTTCCTTAGTGGATCCTTTGTGTTCCTACCAACTTGGTTGAACTTCAATAAAAAAGGGCCATCCAGTATATGGATGACCCAATCCGGTTGGAGAAGTAAGTTACCGGATTTACAGTTCCTGCAGGCATTGCACCTGTTTGTCACAGGTATGGAATACCAGGTCCGGTATGTCCCCGCTTTGCAAACAAAGGACGGATTTCCGGGGGATCCCGCTATTGAAAACTACCCTCTGCTAATCTCCGGCTAGTCTTCTTCCTTAATGAATCTTCTTTGTATGAGCTTTCCGTCTTTTGTTCTCACCTGAATGATGTACATACCCCTGGGAATATCCTTTATATCCAGTGTAGTGCTTTCAGCATCGCTGATGGCGCTCTTAAGCAGTACCTTGTTGGTGGTGGCATGGAGCAATTCCACCTCACCACCATTAAAGTCAGTGGTAAAGGTTAGGTTAAGCTTATCCTGACCGGGATTTGGAAAAACCTTGACCGGATCATTTTTTGTTTTGTCAGTTTCAGCAGCCCCCAGTCCGAAGGTAGTGCAACGGTCTTCTGCATATTTGATCCTTTTATAGTTTTTCTTCACTGGCTCCCATCGTTCCACATACACAAACTGAAGACCTTCTGTAGTACAGGGGTCTTGTTCTATTTCCTTCTGTTCGATTTCCCTCTCACATTTATCACTGTTGGATTTACCATTGATGTCCGTTTCTACAAAGTATATGTCTGAGCTGCCCACACCCAGGGAGGTGGTATAACCGGTAAAGGCGAAACCGGGATCCAGGTTTTTTGTTAATTCATATCCCAGTTCGTAGCCGTCAAGACCATAGGACCGGGTCCAGAGTAAGTTCCCCAAAAAGTCTGTTTGAAACATATAGGCATCATATCTGAAGTTGGGATCACTGTTGGTATATCCCAGCACGGTATAATAAAGATCTCCGGCAGCATCTTCATGGGATGTAAGGGATATACCGGCCTCGGCATTTTCCAGACCATACGTCTTCATCCAGTTGAAATTCCCGGCCGGATCAAGATTGAGCAGGAAAGCATCACCATTGTTACTTGCCCCAAAGGTTCGTGTGAGACCTGTAGCGGTAAACGACTCATCACGATTCTCAATGATGCTGTAAGCTACATCAAAATCGTCAAAATCGGCTCCACCGAAGACACGTGTCCATACTATGCTCAGGTCCGGGTTGAGTTTTATGACCAGAATATCACCTCGGTTGGTGGAAAAGGGATCGAACGTACACCCATCGGTAGTAGATCCTGCTATGATGAAGCCTCCGTCCCTTGTCTGCTCGATCCAGTAGCCCCGCTGGTCGCCCTCTCCTCCGATCACTACCGACTGAATAAGATTACCGAAGGGGTCCGTCTTAATGACATATACATTGCTACCGGGATACAGACTGGGAAAGCTGTATGTTTCACCTACAATGACCAAAGCCGGACCGAACTCGGGATCGCGTATCGGTTGAATGCAGTAGCCTATATCGCGGTTATCACCACCAAAGACCGAACTGAACAGGGGCGTGCCATTCAGGTCAGTTCCCACAAGATATACATCCGATGATCCGAAGCCAAAACTATTGGTATATCCCGTAGCTACGTACGCCGGAAAATTTGGATTCTCCCCCAGATGCCTTACCGAATAAAACAGATCCGGTCGTTGGCCACCGTAGACCGCAGACCAGATCGGATTGCCTGAATCATCCGTTTTGATCAGCGTGGCATCCCCTGAACCAAGAAAATTCTCCGCTGTGTAACCTCCAAGGACGTATCCCTTATCAAAACGGGTGAAATCCAGTGAAAGACCGTAATCCGACCTCTCCGTACCATACGAACGCTGAAACTGCGCCAGTCCACTGTTGGAGAGCAGAATGGCGAGAAAAATGGTAGAATAAAAGCTTCTCATAGTATTAGGGTTTTAGTTACTGGATTTAGTGCCCTGGAATACCAGAAGTAACCTTATATAATTAAAAAAAATAATATAAATTTTATAATTTACTGAAAATCAAGTTGCTATACACAGCGTTTTAATGACTTTTTCTAATTCGAAAGCTTATTGCATAAAATACTGGTCAATGGCTTTTTATAACCTTTGTGCAAGGAAGAACGGCTATCATATTTCAGTACAAGTAAAAAAGGCCGTCCCTTGCGGAACAGCCTTTTAGTTAATGTTTTTGTGCCCTGGGGGCCTATACGCTTTCTGCCTCTACAGACTGGATCTCCGGCAGCATACGCTTTAGCAGATTTTCTATGCCTGCCTTGAGTGTAACGGTAGAGGAAGGACAGCCACTGCATGAACCCTGCAATTGCACTTTAACTATTCCATCCTGATAGGACTGGAAGGCAATGGCACCCCCGTCCTGTTCTACTGCGGGCTTGATATATTCATCCAGTATCCCCTTGATCTTTTTTACCGTTTCAGAATCATTTTCATCGAACAAGGGATCTTGTGTAAGTTCTGAAATGATAGGCTTACCTGACTCCAGATAAGACTGTATATGTTCTTTAAGGGTGTTCCTGATCTCTTCCCATTCCACATCTTCCTTCTTGGTCACGGTTACAAAATTACTCATGTAGAATACCCTTTCTACAAAATCGTATTCCAGTAGCTCAGAAGCCAGTGGAGCCTTTTCAGCGCTGGCCTTGTTGGGGAAGTCATGACTCGCCCCTTCCGGTAAAAGCATGAAGTTGGCAACAAACTTTAGTGAGTTCGGATTTGGATTTGCCTCCAGATACAGGTTTACCACTCTTGAATTTTCTACTTGCATAACTTCTCTGTTGTGTTAGAATGAAAACAATATTCGCCAAAGTTAGTTCCTTCGGTATCTATGTAAAATCAGGGTAAATTTTCTGCGGCTAAATCACATTCCCCATCGGTTTTAAGAATATTTGGTAAGCTCTCCTTCTGATTTTGCAACCAGTGTTGATACAGTAGCATCGCCGGTTACATTCACCACCGTGCGGCACATGTCCAGAGGCCGGTCAATGGGAAAAATAATGGCTACCCAAGCCGGATTCAGACCTACGGACTGCAGCACAATGATCATCATGATCAAACCTGCGCTGGGTACAGCTGCTGCTCCTATGGAAGCCAGTGATGCGGTGAGCACGATCGTTAGCTGTTGGCCGATCGTCAGATCCACCATGTGCAGCTGAGCCATGAAGATAACGGCTACCGCCTGATGTAAGCTGGTACCATCCATATTTATGGTAGCACCTATGGGCAATACAAAACTTGAAATACTTCGGGGCACACCCATATTATCCTCCACACACTCCATGGTCACCGGCAGGGTTGCTGCGCTTGAGCTGGTAGAGAATGCAAGGAACTGGGCCGGGCTTATATTTCTGAAAAACTCCTTGTAAGTGATCTTTGGGACGAACAGCTTCAGGATCAATGGATAAAGAATGAAGGCCACAAAGAACAACCCGGCAAGCAATGTTATGGCATAAGAGCCCAGGCCAAGGAAAATTTCAAAAACCTCAGTGGGAGTATCAGCCATTTTGGCGATCACTCCTGCCAGCAGAGCAAATACAAAGAAAGGTGCGGCGCGCATGACAATATCCACCATTTTTAGAAAAATAGAATTGACGCCCTCCACAAAAGCAATGACCGGAGCTGCTTTTTCCTTTGGGATGAGAACAATGGTAATACCAAAGAAGATCGCAAAGAATATTACCTGCAGCATCAATTGGTTATTCGAAATGGAGAACAGGATATTTTCAGGAACCATATCCACTATAAATTGCAGGGGTTTGCCTTCTTTCTGCGCCTGCGCAGCACTTACTTTCTCCTCCAGATCGCTCTTTTGGGTTTCGTTGAGTTGCTGTGCCTCTTGCCCCGGCGACAGGTATTTGGCATATTCCGGATCATTCAAATACGATTTCCCATCCTGAGACGCACCCATCCGGTTATCCTGGAGCCATACTTCATAGGACAATCTGTTTTTTATCCTTTGCTCTTCATCGATATGAGCCCCTGGCCGTACTATGTTGACGAAAAGCAAACCAACACCAATGGCCAGAAATGTGGTTGTCATATAAGCGCCAAGTGTTTTACCGCCCAGCCGGCCTAATTTGGATACATCACTCAGTCCTGAAACTCCACTAATAATGGAAAACAGAACAAGAGGAATGGCAATGAATTTCAGCAATCTTATAAAAATGGTCCCAAAAGGATCGATCCAGTTGATCGTGAACTCGTTCCATCCCAGAAAGCTGGATAAAAAGGCCCATATGACGCCGAGGATAAGCCCAAAAATGATCTTTACATGAATTGGAAATTTTTTCATACTTTCTTCGACTGTTTTTATGGGTCTTCAGTTTGGTTTAATATTATTCAGCGAGCTGTGTTTTACTGAAATCAGGATCCAGTTTGCCTTCTGTAGAAGCTACAACCACAGTGGTTGAAGCATCTCCGGTAATATTGACCATGGTCCTGACCATGTCAAGAATACGTTCCGGCGCCATAATAAGTGCAATTCCGGCAGCAGGAATACCAACGGCCTCCAATACGATCACCAACATGACCAGCCCGGCCCCGGGAACACCGGCGGTACCTACAGCGGCCAGTGTGGCAGTAAGTACTATTGTAATTTGTGAGCTAAGCGACATCTCCAGTCCCATAGCCTGCGCAATGAACACTGCGGAAATTCCCTGGTAAAGGCTGGTGCCGTTCATATTGATAGTAGCACCCAGCGGAAGTACGAAGCTGGTGACTTCTTCCGCCACACCCAGATGCTTTTCCACCCGTTCCATAGTGACGGGTAGGGTAGCGGTACTCGAGCTTGTGCTGAAGCCTAATAGCATGGCAGGTCGTATGGCTTTGAAAAATTCCATATACCTGATCTTAGAGAAATATCTGATCAGAATAGGATAAACAATGATCATCATCAGGAACATACCTGTAATGACAGTTACTGTATACCAAAGAAGAGCATACAACAATTCCCATGCCTTGTCCGGATTATCTCCTGCAATTTCAATGATAAGGGATGCGATCAGTGCAAAAACACCATATGGAGCGATTAACATAATGTATTGCACAATTTTCACAATAACATCGTTGATGCCATTGAAAAAATTGAGCACGGTTATCCCCTTTTCCTTAGGCACCTGCAACAGGCCCACGCCGATCAATATGGCAAAGAATACTACCTGGAGCATTTTGCTGTTTTGTGTCGTAGCGGAAAAGACATTGTCCGGTACCATATCTACCAGAGGCTGCAGGGGTCCCCTCGTTTTCACCTCTTCCGCTGCTGAGATCCGATTCTCTGCATTGGTATTATACAGGCTCATAAGGTTTTGCCGTGTCTCCTCAGGGAGTTTATGACCGGGTTTCATCACGGCCACCAAAGACAGCCCCACTGTAATGGATATTATGGTAGTGATCACAAAAATGCCGAGGGTTTTACCTCCCATTCTTGATAGCTTCGAAACATCGCCAATATTTGCAACGCCTATGATCAATGACGCCAGCACCAGAGGGACAGCGACCATTTTCAGTGACCGGATGAATATGGTTCCAACAGGTTTAATGAAGTCGATCGTAAAACCTGCGAGAGCTTCAAATTCAAGGCATATCATGCCAAAAATCAATCCAAGCGTCATACCGATCAGGATCTGCGTGTGCAGTGCGAGTTTTTTCATTTTGTTAACAGGGTTATTCAGATTTGCTTACTTTATTTATCAAATAGTGATCCGCTATTACCAATGCGGCCATAGCTTCTACAATAGGCACGGCCCGCGGTACTACACATGGGTCATGACGTCCCTTACCGCTAACGGTGACGGGCTCACCCTGCTCATTTACACTTTCCTGATCCTGCATGATCGTGGCTACCGGCTTAAAGGCCACATTGAAGTAGATATCTTCTCCGTTGGAAATACCCCCCTGAATACCTCCTGAAAAGTTGGTTTTTGTTCTCACCTTACCCTTTTCCTCAAAAAATTCATCATTGTGGGCTGAGCCCCTCATTCGTGTACCCTCAAAACCACTACCATACTCAAAACCCTTGACAGCATTGATGCTTAACATGGCTTTACCCAGTTCGGCATGGAGCTTATCAAATACCGGTTCTCCCAGACCCGCCGGCACTCCTGCAGCTATGCAGGTGACCACGCCACCTATGGTGTCCCTGTCCTTTCTCACCTTATCGATCAATTGGATCATTTTTTCTGCGGTATTGGTATCAGGGCAGCGAACAATATTGTCTTCTATGAGGGAGAGGTCCATTTTTTTGTAGTCCGGAGCTGAGATGTCACCTACCTGGCTTACATAAGCGGTTATTTCCATCCCACTTTCCTTCAGTAGCTGTTTGGCTATGGCACCGGCTGCCACCCGCGCCGCGGTCTCTCTTGCGGAACTGCGGCCACCGCCACGGTAGTCACGCACACCATATTTTTCATGATAGGTAAAATCTGCATGAGATGGCCTGAACTTGTCTGCTATATGGGAATAGTCCTTACTTTTTTGATCCTTATTGTAAATAACAAGTGAAATGGGCGTTCCTGTGGTTCTGCCTTCAAATACGCCAGATTGTATTTCAAAGCGATCATCCTCTTTTCTTTGTGTTGTGATCCTCGACTGACCGGGCTTACGCCGGGTAAGCTCGTCCTGGATAAGATCTTCGTCGATCGCAAGGCCTGCCGGACAACCATCTATGATTACCCCTATTGCTGTTCCGTGGGATTCACCATAGGTAGTGATCCTGAAAAGTCGGCCAAATGAGTTTCCCAATATTGAAATCTGTTAAAAAGAGGGCTAAGATACTCATATCGGGGGGTATAGCAAAAATCTTTGTGTCCAACAGTCATCTACCAACTGTCGACCTCGCATTCTTTGCGTATCTGCAGGTCTGCTTCACCGCGGAATGGTAGGTATGCTCGGGTGCATTTCAAATTGTCGCGTTTGCATTGAACCCGTTAAGTCATATCGCAACGTAGTGAAGATATCTTTGCCACAAAGAAAAGACACGTTACCTGCTTCGGGGCAAAGATCTCTCCGTTTACACTACGAGATGACTAAAAAAAAGAATGTTGCACTAATTTTCCCATTTTCGATCATGAGCTACATATTAGAATAAGTGCTTATCTGATTGAAGACGCGACAATTTGAAAGGCATCCGTTATGCTCAATGGATACTTTACTTTTTCATAAAGATATACGCAGAGGTAAGCAGCATTCCGAGGATCAAAATGTTTGCAAGGATCCTTGTCCATTCGAAACTGTCAGAGCTGCCAAGTGTATTATCCTCAAAGGCTATGCGATCATAGAAGGAGCCAAGGTCAGTGGACTGAATAGACTCGTTCTTTTTACTTTCACCTGTTACTTTCACGCTGATACTGGATTGAAGCGTATCGTATTTTGCTGTTTTTGGGTTAAAAAATACCCAACTGAAGTAGTCTTTAAGATCGTAGGTGCCAGGCTCCTTGGGTATACCAAAATAGCTGAATGATTTTGATCCTGTTACCCGATTGTTCCTGCGATTGATCTTTTGAGTGACATTGGGATCATAAAAATCAAAATTATCGCCACCATCCGTTACAGGCTTGTTGACACCAGCTATATTGCCCTCACCGTAGATGTTGAATTCGTAGGAGAAGCTTTGACCGGTTTGTAACTCCTCCGTACTGGTTCGCTCATCCAGCAGATAGTCTCCCACAGCCACTTGATCTTTCAGCGGGTGTGGTGGCAATTCCTTAACCTTAACCGTTCTGGGCCTTGAGTAAAACGTTTTAAAGTCCTCCTGTCTGTTCTGACCAAAAAAAGATGGGTTTTTTGCCACCTTGTATTTGATCATTTCGAGTCCTACGGAAGGAAAGGTGATGTCCTCAGCATTTAGGGGATAAAACACGCCCTGATATACCTTGTACTGTGTATATCGCTTGTTGTTGATCTTTACCGGCTCTCCATTAATATTTTCAATATTGAAGTTTTCCTCCCAGCAGTTTTCCGGTCTTACCTTCTTCAGGATGTTGGAAAGCTGCTTGCCCAGCTCATAGAATTGCAAAGGAGCCCGGTTGTTATCCGCCACATAAAATGAAAGGGTGGTGGTGAACCCTTCCCCGGCATATACTTCATATTTACTGGTAGTAAGTGCGAGGAAGGCGTCCTCCTTTACATCTACAAACTCTGTCTCACCGCGGTCGCTGAATGCATCAAAAGGGTCCCGGTCAAACAGATTATGGAAGGGATCCCTACGCTGAGAGCGCTGCACTGCCGGCCCTACTTTAATAGCGGTGCCCTGAGATCTTACTGTTTTACCATTTACCTTCATAGCGAAGGGACGCAATGTGAAAGTGCCCTGCCGTGTAGGGGCATAGGTCATGGTAATGCTCTGTGATGATGATATCTGTCCGTTGATGATCTGGGTGCTGGATGATGAGGACGTCCCACGCTTGCGGAAACCCTCGATATCCGGAAAATCATCATACTTCTTTAATCTTTCATTGGAAACAGTGACAGTGATCGTCCATGCCTGATTCTCACCGATCTCATTGGGCCCCAGCTTGATACTGACCTCCTGCGCTCTGCCCAATGTGGCCATCATTATGAACAGGCCTGTCAACAAATACATTTTTTTCACAACAGCTTTCATAGAATTAAGGATAATCCTGGACTTTTGCTGAATCTTTCCATACGTTATGAACGTACAAATTTATGGCAATAACCAAATAAAGCCGTTACAATTTCGTATATTTAACATTATACGGTGTAAGTAAGAGAATCGTTAACCCCATTTCTAATCCACTTATGCTATGCTGGAATACGTGAAAACCATCCTTGTAAAAGTAAGTTTCGATAAAAATCTGTTTGAAAAAGAGTTAAGAAAGGCACTGGCATCACTTATAGATGAAGACATCAATGAATTGAGAAGGTGGTGTTATGCCCAATTCTACGATACCTATCCACGGGTTCTGGAGCGCTGTTTTGTAGCGGCCTAGTAAAGTTCCTTTTATTGAGTGAACCGAGTTATTAAGGTGACCTAATTGCCGGGTTATCCTGATTGTACATTACTTTGAAAATGGCCAGACCAGAAGGATCAACCCTATTAAGCTTCAAGGCTTGGGTAAGCTTGCGTCGTGTATCCCATCAGGAAGTGCCTGTGAATTTGATATTCCGTTTCAACCCTTCATATTTGGTCCGTTTTACCGCTGACTTTCTGAAGAGTTCATTGAACAACTCCTGTGTAATTTCTTCCCAATCCGACCGGCTCATGTCCGGCAGGTTGGGGTGAGGTTCAAAGGATTCCTCAGTATGTGGTGTACTGAAACGGTTCCAGGGGCACACGTCCTGGCATATATCACAGCCAAAGATCCAGTTTTCAAACTGTCCTTTGAATGTGGAAGGAATCTGTTCCTTTAGCTCTATGGTGAAATAGGAAATACACCGGCTGCCGTCCACAACATAGGGTTCCGGGATAGCGTCCGTCGGGCAGGCATCCATACAGGCTGTGCATGTACCGCAGTAGTCCTTTACCGGTCCGTCATATTCCAGGTCGAGGTCCGTGATCAGTTCAGCAAGGAAGAAGAAGCTGCCATTTTGCCGGTTAAGTAAAAGACTGTTTTTACCGATCCATCCCAATCCGCTTTTTTGAGCCCACTGCCGCTCCATAACGGGAGCACTGTCCACAAACGCCCGGCCGTTGATCTCGCCGATATGAGTGGTCAATGTTTTCTTGAACGTCTTCAGCTTGTCCCTGATCACGAAATGGTAGTCTTTGCCGTAGGCGTATTTGGCTATTTTGTAGTTATTCTCCTTTGCCAGATCTTTTTGTGGATAGTAGTTGTACGCCAGTGAGATCACCGACCGTGCGCCGGGTACAAGCAGAGTAGGATCCAGGCGCTTATCAAAATAATTAGCCATGTAGGCCATTTTACCGTGGCGGCCCGTATTTAGCCATTTTTCCAGACGGGGGGCTTCTTCCTCCAAAAACTCCGCTTTTGAGATGCCACAGTACATAAAGCCCAGCTCACGGGCAGTTTTTTTGATCAGTTCGGTGTTTTTTGACTTTGCAGAATGTACTGGCATCTTCCACAAAGATACAGGCTTATTTTTAGGGTCTCTGACTGCTGGTCTATCTGTCAAGGGGTTTTAGTACTATTTTGGTGGACAGGATCACCAGCTCGGTGAACATAGGCACATATGGCTGCTGCTTCACAGCCGTTGGTCGGGCGGGAGCCGCTACTTCCGGCTGAACGGTGGTTAGGCACACGTAGTTGCCTATGAGTAAAGCTACTATCAGTCCTAAAACGATTGTCAGCTCTTTGAGATGCTTTTTAACCATTGCCTTTAGGTTTTGTTTAACAGGTTAGTATCTTCATTTTTTATTTTCTTACAGATTGTAAGAAAATATTTTTTTCATCGACTAACCTTTAGCGTTGTAAATGCGATCGGAGACCTTTTTTAAGGAATTTATAGAGGACAACAGGGCCACGATCTATAAAATCTGTCGTATTTATGCCAATGATGCTGAGGAACTTAAGGATTTCGTACAGGAAGTGACTATTCAGTTGTGGAGGTCGCATCAAAACTTTGAAAACCGATCGAAACTATCCACTTGGGTCTATCGTGTAGCATTGAACGTTTGTATGACGCTTTCCAAAAGAAAGAAAAGAGGTATAGACACGGTTTCGCTGCTGTCCACAGACTGGTATGATGATGACAATGAGGTGGAAAAAGAGCAGTTAGAGGCGCTGTACACTGCTATACGCAAGTTAAGTGAATCGGAGAGAGCTATTATTTTGTTGTACCTGGAAGATAAAAGCTACCGGGAGATCTCGGAAATCCTTGGAATTACGGTTACCAATGTTGGAGTGCGGGTAAATCGTGTAAAAAATCAACTAAAAACGCTCACCAATGGCTGAGCTGGATATTAAAGACATATGGCAGAAGGGTTCAGGCGCTCTGGGCGCTGGCACTGCCCTGGCTCCACCAGCCGAAAATGTGCGATCCAGAAATGTTTTGTACTGGCTTCGGGTGATCCTTACCATTGAATTCTGGCTGAACAACATAGGCACACCCATTGCCATTTATTATGAGTTTCAAAGAGATTCAAGAGCTACCGCCATTTTTCTTATTGTGGTAGGGGTGGTCTACTTTTTTTATTACCTGTTCCTGATCCGGCAGATCCGGTCCTTCGATTTTTCCGGCAACGTCAGGGAAAGTCTGACCAGGATATACCACTATCTTAAGTTTTATGTGCTGCACTACAAGGTGGTATTCTTTGCTTCTCTGTATTTTGGGGGCTTTTATGGCTATTATGAGGCCATCACCGAAAAGGGGCCTTTCGTTCCTGATAAAGATACTCTTTTGCCTCTGTTACTGGTGGCAGTATTGCTTATACCCATTTACCTTATCTTCCATTTCCTGATCAACCTGATCTATGTACGCAAGATCAAAAAGATCAAAAAGATCATCGAAGGCCTGACCGATGAGTAAGAACTGATAGGTATAACCTGTTTTCATTCACACTTAATAAAAACTGCCATACTGCCAGGCTTGTTGCAGCAAAGCTATTCTTCATGAGAATTCACAGCAGGTATGGCCATTATTCCTGACAATAGAATTATTTTTATCTGCAGATCAAATTTTGAAAGTACATGAATAGTAATCTGATCATTAATATTGTTGCTTTTTCCGTAGTAGGTGTGATCTTGTTTTTTTACCTAAAAAAAGAAAAACGGAAGACAGACAAATACCTTGGAAAAAAGGTAAAACTCACCAGAAAGGAACAAAGTATACTTGACAGCTACAGAAAAAACTACGAACCAGTACCCGATGACACAAGATATGCTTCTATTGACAAGGATGGTTATGAGCTGATTGATGTAGCCATGGAGGCCACGGAAGTTTTATATGATAATCCACTTCCCACTAAGAAAGAAAGGAGTGAATTGAAAGAAGGCGACCATGTAAAGTTGAAATTCATGGACCCTGAAGGCGATGTGGAAAGGATGTGGGTGGAAGTTGAAAAAGTGGAGCCGGGCATATTTAAGGGCAGGTTACGGAATGATTCAATGGATTCAGAAGCTCTAAGAGAAGACAAAGTAGTTTGGTTTCATCCCAATCATGTCTTTCTTATCGATACTGGTTCAAAGACGTAAGGGTCCGGGGGTTGAGTTATCGGGTAGCCTTTGCAACTAAAAAAACTCAGGATCGATTAAGCTTCCTCACAATCAAAAAGTCTAAGGTCAGGCTCAGGAGCACCGAAAAGATCAGTACTGCCGGGAGTAAAACAGCATCTTCCACATTCTTGCCGAACAGGGCAATAGCCACATAGACCAGGTTCAAAGTCCCGAGGGAAAGTGCTGTTTGCGAGTGGGTCATTCCCATTCTCATCAGGGCATGATGCATATGGTTTTTATCCGGGGTGAATGGCGATTGTTTTTTTGATAATCTTAAAATAAAAATACGA
This sequence comes from Flammeovirgaceae bacterium BBD 1991-12, assembly GCA_001657315.1. Lineage (GTDB taxonomy): Bacteria > Bacteroidota > Bacteroidia > Cytophagales > Cyclobacteriaceae > Fulvivirga. The sequence goes on from LYSV01000086.1 coordinate 12,638, forward strand.
AGTGTGTCGAACAGAGGAATGATGATGATGCAAATTCCCGTAGTAACAGAGGCTTGGAATTTGTAAATATTGTCCTCCGGCAGATTATGGTTGGCATCAATGAATTTGATAGCCATCACTGCAAACAAAAAACCGATAGATAAAGCACCGGTATCCCCCATAAAAATCTTGGACGGATCCCAGTTAAAGGTCAGGAATGCAATAATTGCACCGGTCATACTCAATGCCAGCAGGCTGGTCCATTCATCTCCTACCAGATAAAACCAAATGCCAAAGGTAGTAAGGGCGATGGTGGCTATGGTGCCCGCCAAGCCATCAAGGCCATCAATAAGGTTGAAGGAATTGGTGACAACAATGATGGTGAATATACTGATCACCTGGATGAGGAAAGGATTCAACTCCTCCACTCCAAAAAGTCCATAAAAAGAATCAAGCTTGATGCCTGCCAGATTCACAATCATGGCTGCTGCTATCATCTGGGCCAGGAGTTTGTAAAATGGTTTTAGGGGGACCACATCGTCCCGCAAACCGATAAAAAACAAAATAAGAATACCTCCCAAAATAAATTTGAACTGTTGAAAGGCCTCAAAGGGCAGCCATACAATAAGTGCAACTACCAGGCCCATGAGAATGCCTATCCCCCCCAAAGAAGGGGTAACTTTTTTATGGATCTTCCTCCTACCAGGTACGTCCATCATCTTCTTTTTCCGTTTAGAAAATTTGATGATAACAGGGATCACCAGGAAGGTAATGATGAAAGAAGTAGCTATGGCCAGGAATATTGCGGTCATTCAGAGGTATTTGACGCGCAAAGGTAGACATTAATGACGACGATGAAAATGAAAAAATTTGAATGTTTGCCCTCTTCAGGCTACTTTTGATCTTATTGTCAAAGCGTGAGAATTCTTTTTTTATCAGATAACTTTCCTCCAGAATACAACGCACCTGCTACTCGTACTTACGAACACTGTCGAGAATGGGTAAAGTTAGGAGCTAGTGTTACTGTGATCACCTGCTTCCCCAATTTTCCTCAAGGGAAAATTTTCTCCGGCTACAAAAACAGGCTATATCAAAAAGACTATCTTGATGGTATTGAAGTCATAAGAGTTTGGAGTTTCATCAGTTCGAATAAAGGTTTTTTTAAAAGAACCATAGATTTCTTAAGCTACGCTTTCATGGCCTTTTTCGTTGGCCTTCGTGTTAAGACTGACGTGATCATAGCCACATCTCCACAATTTTTTACGGCCGTTTCGGGTTTTTGCCTTTCCGTGTTTAAAAGAAAAAAATGGATCATGGAAGTGCGTGATCTTTGGCCTGAATCTATATCAGCAGTAAATGCCGTAAAAACCAGCATAATCTTAAAGTGGCTGGAGAAATTAGAACTTTACCTATACAAGAGATCAACTAAAATCATTGTCGTCACTGATGCTTTCAAAGAAAACATTACCGGAAGGGGAATCCCTGAAGGCAAAATTCATGTAGTGAAAAATGGTGCTAATTTGAGCTTGTTCAAGCCACGGAGTATTAATGATTCCATAAAACAAAAGTTAAACATCAATGGTAGTTTTATAATTGGATATATAGGAACACATGGACTAGCACATAGTCTGAACTTTATTGTGAGATCCTTAAATAAAATTAATGACGATGGCATTAAATTCCTTTTCGTCGGTGATGGAGCTGAAAAGGAAAATGTTGTGCAATTGGCGAAAAAGTTAGCGTTAGACAATGTAATCTTCTCGGATCCTATCGAGAAGAATGAAGTACCTAACTACCTATCGGTTGTGGATGTAGCTTTAGTGCCTCTTAGGAGATCCAATACGTTCAAATCAGTAATTCCATCAAAAATCTTTGAATCAGCCGCTATGGGAAAGCCTATCTTGTTAGGAGTTGATGGAGAATCAAGACGTATTATAGAAAAGTACAATGCGGGATTATTTTTTGAGCCTGAGAACGAGAATGATTTTGTTAAAAAAGTAAAGCAAATTAAGGACAAATCTGCAACTGGTCAATTTGTAAAAGGTTGCGCGGACCTTGCAAGTGATTTTGATAGGAATAAACTCGCCCAGGAAATGTTTTATGTGATTAAAAACGTTAGAGGATCATCATAAATCTATGCAGCATGTTAGAGCATTCTGAAAGATAATTTCTACCATAATTGCCTTTCTTGACTTGTTAAACCTTCACAATAAAGGTATTCTTTTAGTTTAAAGGTTGAATAACCTATAAACCGGATTAGATAGAACCCGCTCTCAACATTTCTAAATCCATTTTAACTTATACACCTGAATGAAAGTGCAAGTAAGAGATCGCTTGGATTTCTTTACTACCTTCAACTGTGTCTTTTATTATTACCCCAGTGTCAGTGTAATGCCAAAACCTTTGCATGGTTACACCGAGGCCTTGATACCCAATCATATGCTGCCGTGATGTTACCTGGTTCTTCTGGGCGTTTAACTACCTTAGTACGTTTACCAACTCTGCCCACATACATTGCTTTGGTTTTTACCATTTTATTGTAATGTATTATGAGATGACGTTGACCTTTCTAGTTGCCTCCGTTCGTTTTTTCTTACTTTGAAATGCCGGTATCCATAATGAGTGGGTTTTCAATTAAAATAGCAGATAAAATTGAATGTGTCGCTATGCGTATGTCCAGGGATATAACCATCTCCAATTTCACCGACATCAATCACAATTCGTAATTAGACATCCTAATCATGCCATAACCATTCTTGCTAAGACAGCCACGTTTCCATGAAATGCCTAATTTTTCGTCGTAACTCAAACAATTGTCGAGAAAAGGACACAAGCCCCTGCATTGAATCATTTACATATGGGATCGTACCATCCTTAAACGTGATCATAGCTAGCCATCCTAGCATCATAGAGGCCTTTTCCCTCACAAGTTCTCCTAGTCCTTCATCAATCCAGAAATTATGCTTGACCAAGTTGGTGCAATCTAACAACCGAAACAAAATAATTTGATGATACATGGGAGAGAGTTCGAAATGACCCCATCATTCAAAACCTTGCTTGGTTATAAAACTTTATCTAATTGATGCTTCTCAATGAGATGGAACAGGACTCTAAGCCATCTTTAATTTGTTCAGTACTCTCAATGTGTTCTTATTAACCCCAAACCCATCACAACTACAGTTTCGCCGAAGGTGGGATTATATAACCGAATTCCCCCGCAGGCCTATGGCTCCTAGGACTGTATAAGCTGCTTCTCGATTTGTCACTTCTTCATAGATTTTAGCTAATAAATTTTGGTACATTTCCCACTTCAGTATGTGGTCAGCTGGACGCTACGCTACCCTATCACTCATGACGAACTCGGTAACATCTCTACCTAAACCAATAACCTTACCTACTTTACAATAACCCAATAAAAGTGGTTGATTTAGTTTATTGAAAACCGCATCAATCATAGGTTTAAAACCATCGGTTTTAATCTTACCAAATACCTTCCTGACTTTTTCTGGTTGCTGGTGCGCTTTATCTAAATAGTGTGATTCGCCAACTCAACCAAGATTCTCTCCTTTCCTAAAAACATTAAACTTTCCGTAGTTTGTATTAAACATGGATATCTTTTATTGAGCGGAGGGATTTCTTCGATTGGAGGTTCACCCGACTTAAGGTTGTGAACAATTTGCTTCATTTTTTTTTTGCCAATTTGCAATCAATAAGATTTTATATCTATCTAGGGACAGGCTATTAACAATTCTTTCATAAGCTATGCCGAATAAATAGGTAAAAGCTGAAATACGAAGATACTCTGGTCGACCTTCTATAAATCTAATCTCTGAAATTGTAAAATTCGTTCCTGATGCCTGCTTTGTTTGTTGACTACAACTGTTTAATTTATAATACGTGGGGAAAGTATCAACTTCCTGTCTTCCCCTTAATTTATTATAAAATTTATGAAAAGATGTGGGTGTATACCGGGCAATAAGAGACATATAATGATTCCTATTTGGCGTCTTAGATATGAATCTACCACCCACTTTTAAAACCCTATTCACTTCTTTTAGAAAAGGCAATGGTCTCTCAACGTGCTCCAAGACATTGTCACAAAATACTACATCGAACTTATCATCTTCAAAAAACTTCATATCCTCTCCAAATCCTATAAAACTAAAATCCAAATAGAGGTTATGTTTAACTCTATTATCCGGGTCCACGCCATAAACCTCCTTGGCAATACCGCGAAAATTCATTTCGCTTATAATACCTGCTCCGGCGCCAATATCCAAAATCACAGTATCGGGATTTATGAAGTTCAAAAGGTAATCTCTATATAATTTGTCGTCCCAGTTATTAGAAAAGTGAGGATAAAGGATTCTGTCTATAAGTCGTACTATTCTTCCTGCCATACTTTAAACATCGTTAAATGGTATAATTTTAAGCTAATTTAGATCCAAACCATTTGAAAAAGACCGCTTAACCATATCAAAATGCATTTTGTAGGTCGTCGTTTTAACTTATTAATATTACTCATCATGCCAAATTTAATCAACTTCTTATTTTGCAACAGGTGAAATCAGATTAAAGATTGTTTGAATTATTAGAAGGTTATTTTCGGTACATCTTGTTCGACCTTATTCAATCATTGTTTCAAAGGATTAAAAATTCTGTATCATATGCTTTTAGAGCATTAAGTTGTATATCGATATTAACCTTTTGAAGTTCGTTGATTTTTTTGATAGCAATGAGACCTATTCAGCCTACTTGGCAAAGTACAAACACACCGGGCAATATCAATGTAAAAAGTGCGAGCATGATCACGACTGGAATAAGCAAAAATGGCCAGAGTATACAAACGAGTCCGTAACAGCTAACACTAAGTTGGTCTACGGAAAGCGTTTTACATCCTCTTTAGTTTTCCAACTACCGCCATTTTATTTTTAATTTGACTTATTTTTATTAATTTTTTCACAATGGAACTCAAAAAATCCACAAAGATACTATCTTTTATCATCTTCTTAAGATAGTAATCCGTTGGGAATGACAATTCATGAAAAATAGAAAAATGCAAAACATCAAAGTTATAATCGAAAAAAAGAGTTTTGATGTCATTCTTTGAGAAAATCTGTTTGTGGCCGAAAGGATGGTCGGAGTACATGATATTTAAGAAACTGGGGAATTTACCAAAAGACAGTTTATATGACAATTCTCCAAATTTGTGATAAAAGGTATCCCTGCAAGGTGTATCAATAATCAATAACCCGTCATCTTTCAACAACTTTTGTGAAAAATCAAAGATTTGCCTGGGAGAATTAACATGCTCAATGACGTCCCAAAGAGTTATGATGTCAAAACTTTTTCTATGGTTATCCATCCAAAATTCAGACTGCAGGGGATATGGAAATATATTTTTTAGACCATACTCATCCACCGAAAATTTAAGTCTTTTTTCATCCAACTCGATACCGTAACAATCCATTCCCATGGCCTTCATTTTTGAAAGGAAAATTCCTCCACCGGAACCAATGTCAAGTATTTTTATCTTATGCTTGCTCTTTGACGCTGGTAGGTACTTATTAACAGTAGAGCAATGATTTTCAAATCTCTCGTTGTTATGCTGGAGTTGATTTCTCAAATAGGCACTTAATTCCTGGGGTACATTTATTGATTCTACGTTAAAATTCGTTTTTTTTAATTCCTCCTTATCCAGGTACCTTGAATAATGAAAAGAGCAGTTTTCGCAAACGAACAAATTGGCATTTACCAATCGGTATGTAATATCCTTATTTTCATAAGAGCAGATTTTACACTTCATAATAATCGAAACTAGAAATTAGAGCACCTCAGTAGCAGGTGATATTTCATGAAAAAAGCATATGTATAAAAGTCACTGATGGATTCAATCCTTCATGATAATTTCAATGCAGTGATTTGATTGAACAAACTAAATTGTTAGTGAATTTGATCTCAGTTTTTCTTGCTTTCTTGGTTTTATTGAATCCCTCGCAATAATAATAGTCTTTCAAAGATATACTATCATGACCATTGAAACTAATCTCCACGGGAAATACCTGTAATGTATTTGACTTTAAAATAGGAGTTAAACCTGGATGGAAATGAAGGAACGCCATGGCCATGAAGCTTTCTTTCATGCCTTGAATTTCATCTATTATCGTAATTTGATCATTTGAATACTTCCATGTTCTACTAACACTGACTCCAATAATTTCGTAGCCATCGTGGCATGATTTAATCTCATTGTCTTTCTCTATTAGCTTTATGATTTTAGCTCTTTTTCCAACCCTGAAGCCCCCCCACACATCGCTTTGGTTTCTACCATTTACTTCCACGGTGTTATGAGACGAAGTTGACCGCTCTATTTGTCGGCGTTTGTTCTTTTCATAGGTCGAGATACCCGTATCAACTATTACCGGGGAAGCATTGACATGTAGAACAAAATTGAATGTATCACTATGTGCATGCCCGGGTATATAATCAGGACCAATATTACCAACATCAATGAACAACTCATATACAGATCTTCTGACCATACGATAGCCACTTTCCCCCAGTTTGGTCTCTTTCCATGGAATTCCCAATCTTTTTGCATACTCAAATAATTCTTGTGAAGAAGGCGCAATTCCTTCAGTCGAATCATTTACCCATGGGATCATGCCATTTTGGAAGGTGATCATAGCCAACCAACCCAACATTTTAGAGGCTTTTTGTTCCATGAAATCATATAATCCATTGTCTGGCCAGGAATTATGTTTCATCAGGTTAATACAATCCATCAACCTGTACAAAATGACCTGGTGGTACATAGGAGAAAGCTCAAAATGGCATCCATCTTCAAGCACCTGTTCCTCCAGTTCTGTTTTTACTATTTTAGCAGCCTGTTTTAATAGACTGGTGTCTCTGAAATAATATGCACCGAACAGCAATGAGAAACCATTTTCAATAAGGTGATTACCTAATAGGTGGTATTCAAGATTCTTTGTTAGGCGTAAATAGGTTCCATATAGAAATGAATCTATAATATTAGTAGAACCGTACTTAGAAAGAAATTTAATCCAATTAATATTTCTGAGTGAGATAGGATAGGATTCTAAGCCATCTTTCAGCTTTCCTTTACTCTGTATGTAGTTGTTGATTAAGTTAAACCCTTCTCCTTTGGAGATATCCAATTGATTTAGAAAATCAAAATAATTCAAATTATAGCACCACAGTTTGCCATATTCAGAAAAGTTCCAATCGATCTGTTTAAAATATTTAGACCGATTCAGAAAAGTAAATTCGTTTTGTTCATAAAGTTTACCCATGGCAATGGGTTTATAAAAAGTCAATTTTACTGATTGAGGTATATTTTTAGCCTTTAGAAATAGATTTTTTGTTAGTTTGCTTTTAAACAAATAGAGTCCCCGATAAAAAAATTGTATTGGCTTCAGGTAATATATTGTATTTAATACTCTATTTGTCTTACTCCACATCAATCCAAGATTTTCCCTTTAGACTGGAGATGGCAGCTAAGCTTGCCCTAGTGACATTTATTATTTCGGACAAGGGAATTAGCTCTTCTCCGCCGGCTAAGAGGAACCTGTTATATTGTGCAAATTGATCCTTGTGGCCTTTGTCCTGCCTCGTACTTATATTCTTCACACTTTTAAAACCGTAAAAATAGGTCTTACGGAAGTTATCAATAATAGCGGTTCTCTCATTTGAGAATACCTCGATTCTTTCTTTTGAATAGGCTTTACTGCCATTGGCAAAATAATTTATTACGCCATTTGAACCGTTCTTAAACTGGAGAAGTATTGAAACATTATCTGTATTTTCCTTCGGATTGCGACCTAAGGCGTTCATGCATATAGATGATACTTCGCTGCCGGTGAGATACACTAATAAATCGATAAAATGACATGCTTCACCTATAATTCGCCCACCTCCGATTTCCATATCCTGTACCCACATATCCGGAGGGATAAAACCTGCATTCATAGTAGCAGAAATATTAATAGGCCCGGGTTGACTCCCCAACGCTTTTTTAATGGCAATAGCGTGGGGAGAAAATCTCCTGTTGAAGCCTACCATTATATTCTTCCCATTCTTACCCTGTACCTCAATAACACTTTCCAGCTCAGCTTCATTTAGAACCAAAGGCTTCTCTACAAAAATGTGTTTACCCCTATCCAGTGCCTCAATCCCCAAGAAGGCGTGGCTATTATGCTTTGTCGTAATAATTACAGAATCCACTTCTGGATCGTCCAATATGAGTTTATAATCTGTAGTGGAATTTGCAACCTTGTATTTCTTAGCCAATGTAGTTCCTGATAATCCACCTGCACTAGCTATATATTTGATCTTAGCGCCATCTTTTGTAAGGCTTGGCAATATCATAGCGGACGTGAAATTACCAGCACCAATTATGCCAATGACTCCATGAGTTTTCTCAAATGATTGCCGAGCGGTTATTACGGTATGGTTCAGTTCAGCACGTTCATCATATGTTATGAGTGTAGCGATGGCCTTACTGGAGGATATATTGTCATAAACAGGGACTACCTGGTCCAATGGGATCTCTTCGCTGATTAGCGGGATGACATCAAGAGATTTGTTTGCCATAGCCTGGAGTACAGCTTGGAAGTTTCGTTGCTCAGTCCATCTTACATAAGGAAGAGGGTAATCATTACCTTTTAATTCATACTCATCATCATATCGGCCCGGACCGTAACTACACGATACTTGAAAGGTTAGCTCTTTTTCATAGAAATCAGAACGATTAATATCAAGACCTATAACACCAACCAAAATAATCCGCCCTCTTTTGCGACTCATATTGGCAGCCTGGGAAATTATATCATTGCTTTTGCTGGAAGCAGTGACTATAACACCATCGACTCCAACCTGGCCGGTAAGATTTAAGACGGTTTTTACAGGATCTGAACCATCTGACACGGCAATAGCAGTGATGCCTTTGTTATTGGCTAAAGATACTTTGGCTTTATCGAAATCCAAGCCTATCACCTGGCAGCCATTCGCCTTTAAAAGCTCTGCTGTAATGAGCCCTATGAGACCGAGCCCAACTACCACAATCGTCTCTCCAAAGGTAGGGTTACATAATCGTATGCCTTGTAAGCCAATAGCGCCAATCACAGTAAAAGCTGCTTCACTATCATGTACATTATCGGGAATTTTGGCGACAAGATTCGTGGGAACATTCACAAATTCTGCATGAGGCCCGTTAGAAACCACCCGGTCACCCACTGAATAGCCTGTCACTCCTGCACCTGTAGCCATTACTTCGCCCACATTGCAATACCCTAAGGGCATGGGCTGATTGAGTTTATTGACAACAGCATCAATAGTAGGTTTCACACCATCCGTCTTCACCTTATCCAGTACTTGCTTCACTTTTTCTGGCTGTTGGCGTGCTTTATCAAGAAAATTAGCCTTACCAAAGGTGACAAGCATTCGCTCAGTTCCTAACGAAATAAGGCTTTTGGTAGTTTTTATTAAAACATGTCCAGCTTTCGCTTTAGGGGCTGGAACGTTTTCTAACACCGTTTCCCCCGATTTAAGGTTTTGAACAATTTGTCTCACTAATAGTATCTATGGTTTGTTATTGTGAAATTGAGAAATCCAGCTATCTATTGCTAGTAAAGCCCAAATGGTATAAGAAGCATCAATTTCCCCGGCATCATTCCGTTTAACCAGGTCATGAACATTCTTAAAGTCAAAAAGATCGTGTTTTCTAAGTCGTTGTATTGAGAGCCTTTCGTTTATAAGTGGTTTTAAATCATGAGATATCCACTTTCTTACAGGGGCACCAAAACCAGCCTTGCTCCTATAGATCACATCATCCGGGAGATACCTTTCAGCCAGCTTTTTGAGAATATATTTTGTTTCAGTTCCTTTTAATTTTAGTCCAGGGGGGATGGAATAACTGAAATCCACCAGGTCATTATCTAAATAAGGTACTCGTATTTCTACCCCTTCCGCCATACCCATTTTGTCAGTATAATTAAAATTATGATCTACAAGAAATGAGTTCATTTCGAGGTACAAAAGTTTATTCAATTCGTTTCTTTCATCGGGAATATCTTTTAGCGTTTCTCGAAAGTAGTTAAAAGGATCTTGTTCTTTGAGAGATATCCTGATATCACGCTGGAACAGTTTTAAAACCTCTTGCCATTCCAGCCATTCGAATAAGGCAAGTATTTGGTCTTCATTTTTATACTGGATTATTGAAATTAGTTTCTGAATTCTTCTATAATTCGGATTATTACTGTCGAATTTCTGGCTGATGCTTATTAGCACTGATCTCAAGACGTTAGGTATGTGTTTAAGGTATTTGGTTAATCTCAATGCCTTATGTCTCGTATACCCGGAAAACACATCATCTCCCCCGACACCTCCAATCAGTACTTTATACCCCATCTCCTTTGCCCTTCGTGATATGTTTAGCACGTTTAAAGGAGCTGAATCTGCCTGGGGCTCATCCAGATGCCATATCATTTTATCAAAATCCCTAACTATATCTATATCAGCCTTGATGACCTCCAAATGTACGTCTAAATGAGAGGCGACATTTCGTGCATAATAGAGGTCATTGCTCAAACCTTCTGATTTACTGAGTTCTTCGGTTTCAATGGTAAAACATTGAAGTTTTTGACTGGAGTTTATTTTTTTTGCTATCGCAACCAGCAGGCTGCTATCAAGGCCACCCGAAAGAAAAAATCCTACAGGTGTATCAGAAAGTAGCTGCCTTTTTACCGCTGTGGTAAGGTGAATTTCTAACGCATTTACTAAATCAATCTCACTCTTATCAGAATAGTCAGAAACAAATCCAGGGTAGAAGAATCTTGTGGTCTTATGTGATGAAGGGTTAGTGACATCGATTTCCATGAACCTTCCCGGCAACAATTTTTTTATTTCCTGAAAAGGGGTTTTGGTGCCGGGAGCCCATAAAAATCTCAAATAATCCGCCAGAGCCTCGGCATTGAGGCTCAATTGAGACGGGTAAGGCGCTGTTAACGCTTTTAATTCTGAAGAAAATCCGAATGTTTCTTCTGATTGAAAATAGTAAAAAGGCTTTACCCCAAATCTATCACGTGCTACCACTAGCTTTTCAGCCATTTTATCATAAATAGCGAATACGAAGATGCCGTTTAATTCAGCAATTATATCGGTTCCATAGACCTGATAACCCTGGAGAATAACTTCTGTATCTGAGGTAGATTTAAAATTGCGACCCTGAACCTCAAGTTGCTTGCGGATTTCCCATTGATTATATATTTCACCATTAAAAATTATGATATAATTTTCATCATCGGAGATAAAAGGTTGATGAGCATTTTGAGAAAGATCCTGAATTGAGAGCCGGACATGCCCGAGATTTACCTTTGCGTCACTATAAATTCCTTGGTCATCGGGGCCTCTATGGCTGATCAGGTCTAATCTTAATTGATCAGGAATATTAATAAATCCAAGTATACCACACATGTATTTATAATAATGGGTGTAAAGATAGAGTTAATTTGCAAAAAGTGATATGGAACTTCAGGCTTCCAGGATCTTCCTGAAGTTCGTCAGAGCTTTGGCTGTGGTGTAGCACTCTAACACGGTCTTTTTGGCATTTTTTGCCAATTTCAATCTAAGGTCTGGCTGTTCTATTAAAGTGGAAATATTAGTGGCCAATGTAACTTCATCTTCTGATGGAACGATCAGTCCATTCTGTCCAGAAGTTATGATATCCGGTATAGCACCGACATCTGTAGCTATCACCGGCAATTCTGAGATCATAGCTTCTAGTAAAGCATTTGGAAATCCTTCACGGTGTGAAGGTAAAACGTAAATATCTGCTTTTCTTAAGACACACAGTTTCATTTCAGGATTTGCCCAACCTTCTAATTTCACATAGTCAGATAATTTTCTTTGGACAATTAATTGTGCTGCTTGTTCGGCTAAACTTCCATCTCCATAAATACCTACATGAATATTCTTATTGGCCGGAGATAGTTGACTTATGGCATTTATGAAATCTATTATCCCCTTAAATGATTCTAACCACCCTATATAGATGATATTTATCGTGTCACTATGGAGTTTTGTTTCGTAAGATAAGGTGTTGTCAGAATATTGAGATTCGTCAATCCAATTGGGCTGAACAATAAATTTTTCTGGATTCTTATTATTCACCAATTGAAGAAATTCTTTTTTCCAGATCTTACTCTGGCAGATCACTATGTCACATTTAGTAAAAACGTGCTTAATGAATCTCATTAAACCACCACCCTTTTCAATATCATCTTTTAACATACCGGACCTTGGGGCTAATATCACTTCTTTTCCTACCATCTTAGCCATTAGTGCCATGAGCCCCTTCTCCATAAAACTTGTTCCATCTGCAGTAAATATGAGAGCCTTGTCTATATTAGAAAAGACTAAATGATATGCGAATCGAAATAACCTGAAGAGTACGTATGGAAGCCTTTGAATTATGGGTGGTGGAGGTACTGATATAGAAGTGGTATCTATCAGGATAAAATTAATAGTTTGATTAACTGATGAGTTAATTAATGTTTTACATGCAAACATTTGGCCGCCTGTACTACCATCAGGAGCGTCCTTAAAAGATCCTACGAATAAAACTCTCTTCATTTGTGGATTTTATACAAATTAATTTTTTCATCTCGGCCAGAAGTTAGTAGAAAGCCGTGAGACTCTACTACTAATGATGACAGGATATAGTCTTTATGATCATTTAATATTTGAGACGGTTGTAAATCCAAATTCCAAACTTTTGCCTTGTGGTCCCATCCTGAGCTAATAAGAAAATTTTCTTTCTTTAAAATATGTATATTGGAAATTAACCCATTATGCGCTTGATCAATTTCCTTTAGATCTTCTTTATTAAGATCATAAATGGCTATACCTCCTTGGATAGTACCCCAGACAATTTTGTTTTGATGAACATCAAGAGCTGTAACCGGCCCTGATGTGGCAATTTGCATAACAGGTTCACTTTCTGATAGCCTCCAGATGTTGATAATACGATCAAAGCCCCCGCTTATCAAAGAGTCTTGACTGGCAAATCTAACCTTTCGTACAAAGCCTTGGTGACCTTTTAGCGTTGTCTTAGAATTTTCATGGATATTCCAAATTATTATATTCCCATCATTTGATGCAGAGGCTAGTAATTTTCCATTCGTACTAAATGACAAGTCGTTTATTCTACCCGTATGGCCGGTAAGTGTATTTATTTTCTTCTGCCTGTAAATATCCCATAGATAAATGTTATTATCTTCATGATTTGCCTCCACGAGAAGTTTACCATCTCGACTAATTTCAAAACTTCTTATAGGTGCTCTATCAGCAATGATCTTGATTTGATTCATTTCGGGAAGCTTGTAAAAATGAATCTCATTGTCATTGACATTTATTAAGCCCAAAATATTTTCCGAGCCGCCGACTGCTAAGTACCTTGAAACCATTCTCTGGTTTATAGGATAGTCATGCCTTTCAAAGGTCTGCGACCATGAAGTATAAGCATACAATAGACTATGTAGTAGTAGGATGGTTCTTTTCATCTCGGTGAAGAAGACAGTAAAAGAGTGAAAAAAATACGATGCCTTTTTGAGTATTGAGCAGATTTTCTGTAATAAAAGCCACAGCTATCAGAAAAATAAAGCTGAGCAAGTAGAAATTATTGGTTGCCCAAGCATACCGTACTGAGTAAAGGAGCATAATAATCCATATCAGCAGGCCCAGCAATCCGTTAGAGATCAATATATCTAAGTATTGGTTATGCGTATTGTAAGCTCTATCTATGGCTAGTTCAAGATCCGTAGTTAAATAACATAGATCAAGCTCGTACTGGGAATCACCTACACCAACTCCTATTAATGGATTTTGAATAAACACACAGGTAGCCGCTTTCCATTGATTTATGCGAAAATGAAGATCATCGGATGTATCCAGAAATCTATTGTAAAAATATTGCGCCCTCACAAATAATAATCCGCAGATTACTATTGTTAATACAACGGCTGAAAGCTTAAGAAAATACTGCTTGCCATTTGACGTGAAAATCAATAACAGGCTTCCGGTTATCAAAATTACCAATGCCATCCTCGCCTGTAGAAAGAATATGAAAAACATCAGATAGATAAGCAAAGTGAATAAGACAGTTTTTTTTTTAATAGAAAGCCTCTTCCATGAGATAAGCGACAAATTCAAATAATATAAATGAATGAAAACAAGGTAAAGAGCGAGGTAAGCCGGATGGATGTTTACCCTTTTTGTAAAATGCGAATAGTGCCAGGCATCTGCATTGTCGACACCCTGCAGCACTTCAATTATATTACTAAGGAATAAGAAGGCGGTTAATGCAATACAGCTAAAAGTAAAATACTTGATGATACTACCAAATGGTACTGATCTTACCGAGCCTAGAATAATCGGTACAGCTAACAGCGCAAGCCTTTTCTCTATTTTAAAGAGACCTTCGTCCAAATGGTAGCTGTAGGTCAGGCTTATAAGTGATAGAATAAAAAACCCAATGAGTCCCCGTTGTTCCCATGAAAATTTAATACCTATATTAAACACAATTACTATTGAAACTACCGTAGCCAGAATAATGAATATTGAATTGATTTTTATTGACCATGGCAAACTAATTACAATAGCGATCAATAATAATGTGTGAACTTTAAATAGGAAGGGCTGATATTTTTGAATAAGGGTCATTAGATCAATTCTCCAGAAACAATTTCTCGTAATTATAAACCAATTTCTCTAAAGAGAAATTTTCCACTGCGGTCTTTCTGGCATTTTGACAAAGTGAAAATCTCTTTTCATGTGTGAGGTTTGAAAAATCCAGAAGTGCTTTTTTTAACGAGCTTACATTATCGGTCTCAAATAGAAATCCATTGAATTCATTTTTTATAATTTTAGGATGATCTAAAATATTACTGGCTATAACAGGACAACCCATTGCCAAAGATTCAATAATTACATTTGGGAAGCCCTCACCTATCGATGTATGTACAAGGCAATCCGCTTCTTTGTAAAAAGCTGTCACATTATATTGTTTTCCGGTCCATGTCCAGCAGGATTCCATATTGAGATTCTTGATTAATTGTACGCACTCTTTGTAATAGTCATTTATTTTACCTATTCGATCATAATTGCGCCCTACCCATGTGACTTTGAATTTGTTTGGAAATTTTTGATTTAATTCTGCCATTGTCCGAATGAGTAGTTTCGGATTTTTAATATGATTTACATGACCTACCGCTAGGATATTAATTCCTTCTTTGTCTGCTAAACTATAGGTTGGTGTATATTCTAAGAGGTCTATTCCATTCAATATAGTATGGATCTTATCATTACATTTTGGGAATTTTCTTCTTAGAAATTCATATTGATGATGTGAGTTTGTTACTATTTTATCAGCTAAACCGTACAAACTGCGAGTTATTTTTGGTGTAATCCCTCTTTCCAAACCATGATAACTTCTTTCTGAAACTACAACCTTAGTGTCTTTTAGAAAAGGTTTTACCAATAGTGCCAGAATGCTCGGCCGGAATAGATAGGCACAAAGTATATCCGGATCTATACCCCTGATAGCCTTTCGTAGGTGTATGAATAGCCCTGCATATTTAAGGGTGAAGTTTTTCGGTATCTCGATAATAGGAATTTCATGTGCTCTAAGAAAAGCCTGAAAATGATCCCCTAGAGAGTATGTCATTATATGTATATCATGCCCCTTTTGTTTTAAAGCCTTGGCCAGGTTAACTATCTGACGTTGTGCTCCACCTGAATCCAGATTGTCGATTAGTAACAGTATTTTCATGTACTTTTTAAAAGTAAATAAAGAATAAAACCTGCAAATCCTGTTATTGCACTAGCACTAAAAAAATGAAGAAATGACAACGGGTAACGAATAATATAAGCCACTACAAATAGAATAATTAGAGGATGAAGAAAATATAAATGCCGCGGATTTCCAGATGTCATTGAAACGACTATTAATGAAATCACCAACGTTACAACAACTGCATGTAAAATACTTCGAAGTGACTTATCCTTGGTAAGTTGAAAGTACCCTCCTATAAACACTGGGGCAACTACGTACCACAAGATATTTCCAACACCCATAAATACTGTTTTTAAATTAAAGGTCTTTATGAATTCTGGAGGTACTGGACTTAAATAGGTATATACCAAAAGCAATAAAAAGATAATAGGATTATTGGATTGTTTCAAGATCGAACCAAACGAATCGTTGGAAGCTTGTTCTAATGAATGAGCCTGGTAAAAATTAACTGTATTTACTATTCGTTTAAATAGATCCACATCAGAATTTTTCAAAACGTTTAAATTTCCACTTACAAGATATATTGATGTTGCTAAAACCAAAATTATCATGACAATGCTCAACCATTTATTATAAATAGTTATTTGCTTGATTCGCAAGGCCGATGCCCAATATGTGATCATGAATACAATCGCTAGTGCCGCTGATGCTCCTCTCAACTCAAAAAGAAGGCTAAGTAGAATGGTTATACTAATAATCTTCACTTTAGAAGAATATGAAGATATGGTAATAGAAACGATGGAAAGAAAAATAGTTCCTATTAAAGTATCTCTTATAATTATTATTGAATAGAATATGACCGGAGTATAGAGCAAAACAATGAAAGCTGAAATAAGTCCAATTTTTATTGTAAATAGTCTTTTGGCTATGATGAAAGTAAGAGATGGAATAAAAGCCCCAAACCAGCAATTAATCAAATTAAGGTGAAAGAAATGCTCACTTTCAATGTTGAGGAATTTTAAAAACTTTAGCCAAAATCCAAAAATTAAAATGTATGCCTTATAGTTAATAGATTCCCAGGTTACACCATACGTATTAAATGCTCGTTGATCGAAAGTGGTTGTATCATTAGCCCAATACTTCGTTAAAATAAAGAAGGTCTGATCATCAGCTACTCCGTTAAATGGAAGGCCAAGAGAATATTCAAAATAAAAAATAAAAACAACTGACAATATTATATTCAATGAAAACGATTTGATAAAGAATATCAATGAAGTGTATCCTGATGAAGCTAATATGATCAAACCCAGCGAACTAAATACCGCAACCGTGAAAAAAACAGAAAAGACGTCATAGTGAATTGAATGCACCAAAAGAAATACATTTGATACAAAAAACAGTGATGCCACAAGGTATGAGTATGGATACCATAAATACGTTTTTTTCCTGTACAAGACTTTGTCCATTTTTCTAGCGTTGTGGAATAGCAATTTGGTTTCTCCAAATAATGAAACTTAACCCCTATCTATTCAGATAGCCAATAAATGTTTTCTTAATGCTTAATTGTTGCGCATGATCAAATAATAGTTTAAAAGCGAGAATAGGAAAAACTATCAAAATTATTAGCTTTACGAACATCGGGACATTATAAAATTTAGAGGCTAATGCTAAACCGAATGAAATACCAGTGAAGATTATAACTGATGATTCAAATTCTAAAGCATAATACTTCTTTGATATTTGTGCAGAAATTATACACATCGAAGCTTTAGCAATTAGAACTGATAGTGCAGCACCTATTAATAAATAAGTAGGAACCAAGAGCAAATTAGATATTATTAGAATAATCAACCCTGATGAATATACAAAGAGGTTGTATGTAGTGTTTTTTGACCAATATATTCCTAGCATTGTAAATTCCATCACCCCTGTACAAATCCAGCTGGCTGCAATCAGTGGGTATACATTCAAAGACTGAGTATAACTATCATTAGCGATTATAGCTATCAAGCCATCTCCAAAAAAAGTATATATCATCAAAATATAACATAACCCAATGATGTAAAGCTTATATACTTTAGAGAATATACCTGTGGCAAGATCACTATGCCAATTTGAGTAAGCATAAGGCCCAAAAGCTATAGAAAATGCTGAAACAATAGCTGCCATTACCGCTCCCATTTTTACCCCTATGGAATACTCAGCTATCAATTCGTAACTCACTTCCTTTTGTAGAAAAAATCTGTCTATTGTAGGTATTAACATTCCAGCCATCATAATTACCGTAAATGGAAGACCATACCTGGTCATTTGTTTCCAGGCATACAATTCCTTCCGTTTAAACACTGTAAACTTAAGCTTCTTCCTATTTAGTATGATACCTACGATTGCAAATACATTTGCTGCTATAATAAGTGACAAAATGGCTCCGAGTATACCCATTTTAAAAACCTTTAAAAAAAGGTAGACCGATCCCAATGTGGTAACCAAATTGCCTACCGTCATCAGGATATATTTATTGCGACTAAACGTCCATTTAAATAAGTTTATTGAGAAAAGGTAGAATACCTGCCCAGGGATGACAAAAAGAGCAATTTTCCAAAAAAATATAAGCTGGTTACTCGAAGGATAGATTAATGAACCTATAAAGTCTCCAAACAGCAAAAAGAATAGAAAAAAGAATACGGTGAGGATCACTTGTATAAAAAAACCAATCGATACAATAGTGTTTCGGTAGTCATCATCCTCTTTTCTATCGTAATAAAAGCGCGCAATAGCCGAATCTTGCCCCAACACTACAATACCCGTAAAAATTGAGCTAAATACTATAGTTAAATCGTAGATGCCGTACTCCTCTTTCGATAGAGCTTCTACAATTATGGGTATTATCAGTAAGTTTCCAAATTTTGAAAGGCCGCCTGTAATACCATATATCAAACTGTCCTTAAACAGTTGAGATATCGCATTTTTAAATTTCATCTTTTAACTCTATAAGCTCACGATATTTTTCTATGGGCTCCTGTATAGCATATTTGAAAAGCCATTTTTTCCCTTCCTCTCCTACTCTCCTTAGTCGATCAGGATCTTTCGAAAGAGAAACTATACCGTTTTCTACTTCGATGTCGTTATGAGCTGATACCATAGGGTATAACTTGGGATAGAAACTTTCATAATTTTTATCAATACGATAATGCATTAGTGGGCAACCCATGGCAAGAGTTTCGTAGACCACACCATACGTCATCCAACTATATGAAAGTTCTCCAATTACCATATCTACATAAGTGAGACAAAGCATAATCTCCTTTCGCTTTAATGGAGGCAGCCATATAACAAATTTTTCTAAATTTAGATGAGCAATTAATTTTTTTGTATGCACCACGTCAGGGCCATATTCAACTAATATTAGCTTAACCTTTTTTTCGGCATGATGGGTTATGAATCTTTTAAATCCCTTAATGAGTTTATCATTTCCTTTGGCATTCCATTTGACCGCTGGCTTGCTTTTCCAAAGCTGCCTGCAGTATTGAAATAACAATATTTCATTTTCGGTTCTAAGCGTGTTCAACTCACACAAAAGAGATGTATTTTCAAAATGATTTTGGATTGTGTCATCAGTATATGTTTTATGGTAAAACATGGGCATCCCTAATTGAATACGTTTATTTTTCAAGCCCATTTTTAACAACAATTGTTCAAGTTTCGTATCTGCTCTATCCAAATGCAGATAATTTGATTTTTTAATACCCATCCTTTGATGTCTACTCAAACTGAGATAAGTAAATAATCTTTTAGGGTGGACAAATTGAAAAAAAGGAAGTTTATATATATCTGAACCATAAGGCGCAAAAATATCAAGCTTTCTATCTATTTTGTTAACAAAAGCCGGGCTAGTACCACATCCTATTAGAAAATCAAAGGTTTTTAAATCATCTTCTACCTTCTCAAAGTCGATATTTTGAAAACTCTCTAAATCTCCCCAATTTAACTGAATTGTAAAATTTGTATATTCATCTGTGAACGTATCGTTATGAGGTAAAAAGTGATCTGTCTCATTGTTAAACAACAATAAATGGGCATTAATACCTATATCTCTTAAATATCGTGTGATAGCAAAGAAGTTGTTGTTCATATTGCCGATTAGCGCTACCTTCATCCCCACTATAGTTCACTTGGTTTGTTAGCTATTATTTCAATTAATGCCTTTTTCTTTCCTTCTAAACTATTGTAAAATATAATATCCGGTGTAGGTGAAGCACTGTTCGCTACAAATGAAGCATACCCTTCTAGTTTTGAATCTATGTTTTCAAAGCCAGCGTTTTTTACTTGTTTCAAAAACCACTTCTCTGAAAAAAAATATTTTTTCGACATGGTAATCTGTAGAATAGCCATTTTCAAAATACTATATATACTCCTGGCATCTTTTCGTATCATTCTAAGATACCAAGGCCATAAGTCGGTCATTACATAAAGCTTCCCCCCGGGCTTAAGCACACGATTAAACTCTTTTAAGGATTTTTTAACACTAGTTAACATGATCACACTATAACAAAAAACAGCATCAAATGAATTAGCCTGGAATGGAATCTCTTCCAGGGATGCATATTGAAAGTTAACTTTAGATTCCAATTTCGTTGATTTGATTAGTTCATTTGCTACAAATAATCTTCCACTATCAACATCAATTCCTTCGACCTTATTATTGAGCTTCGCAAAAGCGACGGACCATTGCCCCATTCCACATCCAGCGTCTAAGACTCGGTCACAGTTTGTAATTCCCAAATGTTTGATTCTCTTTAGATAATTCTCACAGCTACGTTTTTCTGTAAATTCATTTGAGACAAAATCTAAATCTCTTTTCGACAAAAGTGGAAACAATTCCATAGGAAAGGCCCAATCGCTTTTTTTTAATTCCTTGATTAAAAGATTTCTTTCTGTGTCAACCATACAAATACTTGATCGTTAAGTGGCCTTTTCATACCAAATTCATGAATTAGATAAAGCTTTTTTTAACATATATTGATTTTTAAAAAAATCGCTTTCCTATTCATAAAAATGATTATCAAAATAAGTCTCCGGATGGATAAGAGAATATAAGATTTTATGACCTGCCTTGACATGTTCACCTAATGAGTCATTGTTACCAGGTATTAGCCGTCCTTTATCATAGCATTTCCATCTTACCCATTCAGAATCAGATATATAAAAAGATTCTTGAAATAAGTTGAATGCTGGTTCCTTATCATAAGCTTCATAAAGCAAGTCATATTCGGAAGCTCTTTTATCTTGCCAGAAATCAAGATTGTTAAGTCCAGTCATACCACCATGACTTGCTATACCTTTCACTTCTATTTTCAGCATCTCATTCATTATTTTAAGGTCACGCAAGAGGCAATCTTCGGCATTTTCCTGCCAGATGACAGATTGATCTATAATCTCTGAATGATATCCGATCTCGTGACCACTATTGACGATGAATTTTAAAATACGATAATTTTCAAATGAAAATGGATTATATTCAGGGGCATGGAGTCGAATGAAAAAAGTGGCTGGAATATTCAATGTATTAAAAATTTTCGCCAGCCGTTCAGCCTTTTTTATAGAAACATCTACATCAACCCTGTTGATAAGTACTTTGTGACGTGCTTTACGTTTTTTGTAATCTATATAATCGACACATCTTATTACTTCATAACTATTATTAATTGCAGCTACAAATTGTTCTTTAATATTACTAAATGTAAAATGAAACTGATTTGACATCATCAATAGATATA
>LYSV01000087.1 GCA_001657315.1 Flammeovirgaceae bacterium BBD 1991-12
TACCTGCCTATAGTCTTCCATCAGCGATAAGCTTTAAACAGGCTTTAAGGGAAGGTGCCGGTATCACCTATCAGAAACCGGATATAACCGGAGATGATCTGGCCTTTCTGCAGTATACAGGCGGCACCACCGGGGTTTCAAAAGGCGCTCAGTTATCGCATAAAAATATCATAGCACATACCCAGCAAACCACACACTGGTTCAAGCCATTGCTGGATCAGAGCAAGGAGCACACCATGATCACGGCCATCCCGCTCTACCATATTTTTGCGCTGACGGTCAACGGAGTGCTTATGCTGAGTGCAGGGGCCAAAAATGTGCTGATCACCAATCCACGGGATATGAAGGGTTTTATCAAAGAGCTGAAAAAACATCAGTTCACCCTTATGACCGGTGTAAATACACTGTTCAACGGATTGCTCAATCAGGAAGGCTTTAAAAACCTCGATTTTTCAAGGCTCTATGGCACCATAGGCGGTGGGATGGCTGTGCAGGACTTTGTAGCCAAAAAATGGGAGGAAATGACCGGTAAGCCACTGGTAGAAGGCTATGGACTGAGTGAGACATCGCCTGTTCTGTCCTGTAATCCTCTTGACGGTACACATAAGCTTGGCACCATTGGTATTCCGACACCCAGTACTGAAATGGCCATATTTGATGAGAGTGGTAACAGGGTGGAAAATGGTGAGGTAGGAGAGATATGCGCACGTGGTCCGCAGATCATGACTGGCTACTGGAACAAGGATAATGATGACGTGTTCTTTCCTGACGGATGGTTCAGGACCGGTGATATGGGCTTTATGGATGACGAAGGCTTCTTCAAAATAGTGGACAGGAAGAAGGATATGATCAATGTTTCCGGCTTTAATGTGTATCCCAATGAAGTGGAAAATGTTATAGCCAATCATCCCAAGGTACTGGAGGTGGCAGCCATAGGTGTGCCCGATCCGAAATCCACGGAATGTGTTAAGGTATTTGTGATCAAAGGGGATCCCGGTCTGACGGAAGAGGAATTGTCAGAATATTGTCATGAAAACCTGACAGCCTACAAGCGTCCCCGTCACATTGAATTCAGGGAAAGCCTGCCAAAATCGAATGTTGGCAAGATCATACGCAGAGAGCTGCGTGATGAAGAGCTGGCGAAGGTGGAGTAGTTTTTTGTTATTGGTTGATAGTTGATGGACGACTTTGGACTTTGAATATTTAATTTTGAACAAGGCTTACCCTCCACGCTACACCAAAGCTTACAAAAAAATCAGCCGCAATATCATTGAGGCCCAGTCCAAAGGAAGTGTCCAGTTGCAGATCATTGGTGGCAATGTACACGATCCCGGTATCTATGCTGTGTGCAGCCGATATCCCGGATCCGAAGCTGCCGTACAATTCTATGAAAGCACCCCACCGGTCGTTGATGGATCTGCTCAATGCTGATGAGTACGCCCATGTGGCATTGGAGTCATCGTCCCAGTCCGTACCTATGCCATGCGACCATGAAAAAGCACTGAAATTGTTTTCCAGCAGCAGCCTGTAGCCAAAATTCAGATGATCGTTTTGGAATTCTTCTGCGCCGATGTTGGGTAATACAAAGTTGGTGGCCAGAGAAACAGCCGGTATCCATTGCCTTGGTTCAATGAGCTTTATCTTGGGGCTGAAGATCAATGGTGTCATGCCGGAATCCGTGATCTCACCGGTCTGGCTTTCCGTTCTGGATTCCAGGTAATTCGTCAGCACCCTGATTTCCAGCCATTCCGTCAGGCCATACTTAAAGCTTGCATTTGGAGATGTACGGTTTACAGCATCGCCATTATCACTGCTCTCCCTAAAGTATCCCAACTCCACCTGAAAAGTGCCCTTTGGCAGCAGTGCTATGGCATCTGTAACATTGGGACGGTCTGTAAATATAGCATCCTGCGCCAGGCCGGTGTAGAAGGAAATGGCCGTAATGCAGGTGAGCAGGACCTTCCTGAATTCTTTTTCTGACCTATGGAACATTGACGACAGGTATCTTTTTTCAGGTTGTGAATTTTTGCTATTTTAACATGATAATACACTAAAAACAACCTAAAAAACTAAAACTATTAAACCATGATCGGCTTTTTTGAGCACCAGTACCTTTCATTCAAAAAAGATCACCTTCGAAACCTCATAGCACTTGCCAAAGCAGATGGCCATTTGCATGCAGAAGAGGAAAAAATGCTTTACAAGATAGGGGAGAAGTACGGCCTGAAGGATCGTCAGATCGCTACGTTGATAGGAAGTGAAAAAGAGGCCACCCTTAAAATACCGGATACCCATGATCAGAAGATGAATCAGCTTTATGATCTGGTTCAGATGGTTTACGCGGATGGAGTGGTTGAAAAAAGTGAGGTTGTTTTTTGTGAAGATCTCATGGCTCAGTTCGGTTTCAAAAAAGAGATCATATCATGGTTGATCGATAACTTCAGCAAGGGCAACCCACCTACACCGGAAGCATGGGACAGCCTGAAGGCAGAGGCCGGAGAAAAGTATGCTCTGTGATGTCGTCTCAGAGCGGCTGAAAGATCACCCCTATAATTTAGATTCCTGATAACAGGTTGACGCAATGGCTGGTCAGGGCATACATGTTAAAAAACGTGGACCCCAAAGAACTTGAACAGTACTGTGAACAGGAACACCGTGGCCAGAACGGCCGGAGCAAAATATCCAATGGCGAAATTGAGGTATTTTTGAATAAAGGACCCTTTGTAGCCTGGGGCCCCCTGAGCCAGTTCTTCATCCAGATTGTGTTTTTTCCAGATATGTGATGCAAAAAAGGCGATCATGCAACCACCCAGTGGCAGGATGCTGTCATTGGCCAATGCTGCCACAAAGGACAGGAAGTCCGTATCCTGCCCACCTTCCTTGTAGGTAATAAAGCTGGTGCTGAAGAAGTCAGAATAGCCATTCCCTATCAGTGAGGGTATACCGATAAGAAAAATGAAGCCTGCCACCAGCCATACGGCTCTGTTCCTACGTACTTTCAATTCATCCACTACGTAGGCCACCGGCACCTCCAGAAGAGATACTGTGGAGGTAAGGGCTGCAAAACAAAGTAATACGAAGAAAGTGGTACCGGCTGCTATACCCAGTCCGCCGCCTATGCTGCCAAAGATCTGAGGCAAAGTGACAAAGATGAGTCCCGGGCCGCGGGCTGCGCCTTCCATGGTTCCTTCACTCATAAATCCTATCAGAGGAAATATCATTAAACCTGCCAGAAGTGCTATACCCACATCCGCAAGAGTGATAAAGGCAGCAGAGCTGATGATATTGTCAGATTTATTCACATAACTGCCGTAGGTGATCAAGGCTCCCATACCGAGGGAGAGAGAGAAGAATGCCTGGCCCATAGCATTGTAGATCACGGAGGGGGTAAGCTTGTCAAAGTCAGGGATCAGATAAAAACTGAGCCCGTCCAGTGAATTGGGCAATGTCAGTGAATAGATCACCAACGTGAGCATCATGATGATCAGTGTGGGCATCAACAGTCTGGCGGCCCTCTCTATTCCTCCGGAAATCCCCTTGGATACCACATAAGCCGTAACGGACATAAATACGAGTCCGTAAAGCCCTACCTTGAATACAGCCGTGATGTACTCGCCGAATTTATCGGCAACTGCAAAATTACCGGCGATCATTTCGAAAATATAGCCAAAGGCCCAACCGGCAATCACGTTGTAAAAGGAAAGGATCAGGACCCCGCTGAATATCCCCAGCTTACCCACAATATTCCACCCCTTGAATCCCAGATCATTGAAGGCACCAACGGGATTCTTTTGCGTCTTTCTGCCAATGGCAATTTCCGTTACCATCACAGGATAACAAAGGATAAAACAAAAGATGAGGTAAATTACGACAAAGGCCGCACCGCCTCCCTGTCCTACTTCATAGGGAAACCCCCAAATGTTGCCCAAACCTACTGCCGATCCGGCCGCAGCCATAATAAAACCCAGTTTACTTGTGAAGCCTCCTCTGTTAGCCATTATTTTTTTTAGAATTTAAACCGCTGAAATTATGTACAAATTATGATTAATCAAAAAACCGATCATTTAAGCGGATCATTTTATGTTTTTCCGCTTCGGATCTTTCCCCTTTACGACCCCGGATCTGAAAGGGTTGTCTGCGGTTTTATGTATGATGTTCCATGTTCAAAGTTCAACGTTCTGTATTATATCATATTCAACATTAAACTTTGAACATGGAACATAGAACTATGATCTACGAACATTGTTATCTATCGTTTTTAGATTTAGCTTTATAAAAAAGAAAGCATCAGTGTATGAATGAGCTCAGAAAGCTGTCCACAAAGGAGAAGGCGCTTCAGATCAATCTGGGAGACGATATCTATGGTTCGTTTGCAGAAATAGGTGCCGGACAGGAGGTAGCTGCCAACTTTTTCAAAGCCGGGGGCGCCTCAGGGACTATCGCCAAGACCATGTCTGCCTACGATATGAGTTTTAGTGATGCCATCTATGGTCAGTCGGAAAGGTACGTTTCAGAAGGAAGGCTTATCAAAATGCTGGAAAAGGAGTACAGGTTGCTTTCTGAGCGTCTTCCTCACCGGGCGGCAACTACCCGGTTTTTCTCTTTCGCCAATACAGTAGAGGCGCTGAACTACGAAAGGACCAATCAGCCACACGGATGGATAGGTGTCCGCTTTCAAATGAGACCGGAAGGCGAGTACAACGAATGTATCGTTCATGTGCGAATGCATGACAATGACGCCATTCTGCAGCAGTATGCTTTAGGTGTGGTGGGGGTTAACCTGATCTTTGCCTGTTTTTTTCTGCATGATATTGATGATTTTCTAAGCTCCCTGCTGGATGAACTGGCTACCGGACGCATAGAGATAGATATGTTCCGTATTACAGGGCCCGATTTTCAGCATGTGGATAACCGGCTGATGACGCTGAAGCTGGTGAAGAATGGTATGACAAGTGCCGCTATGTTCGGGCCGGACGGTAACGTGTTGCAGCCGTCGGAAGCTCTTTACAAAAAGAATGTATTGATGCTCAGGGGAAGATTCAGACCGGTAACCCATGTAAATGTGGATATGCTGCTTGCTGCCAGGCGTCAGTTCAAGAAGGAACCGGATGTAGACAAGGACAGGATAGTAGTGCTCACGGAGCTGACCCTTGCGGATCTGAGCGAAGAAGGTCACATTGATGAAGAAGATTTTCTGAATCGTGCGGATATCATCTGCTCGCTGGGGCAGAACGTAATGATATCAAACTACCAGAGGTACTACCGTCTGGTACATTATCTGTCAAGCATTACCCGCGGTAAGAAGATCGGGATCATACTGGGAATCTACAATCTGCAGCGCGTATTTGATGAAAACTATTATACGGACCTGAGAGGGGGTGTTCTGGAGGCGTTTGGTACCCTGTTTGGGCATAACATTACCATATTTGTTTACCCTTCACATAAAGAAGACTCGAATGAACTATATACTCTCGACAACTTTGAACTACCGGAAAATCTGCAGGGCCTGCTGCAATACCTGCGCTATAACAGGAAGCTTGTGAACGTGGAAGGAGCAGACATTGATCACCTTCATATCATTTCTGACAGTGTTTTGGGAATGATCAAATCAGGACATGATGGGTGGGAGAGAATGGTACCAAGAAAGGTTTCAGCTGCCATCAAGGATAAATGTTTGTTCGGTTACCCTTTTACAGAGTCGTCGGAAAAGGGTAAAAAAGAACGAGCGGACGGATAGTTCAGGATCACAAAAAGCCCTCACTGCTTTCAGCAGCAGTCTCCATCATTTCTTCGGCTTTGTCCCTGCCAAGATAGTTATCGATCAGATAATGGGCCAGGTATAGAATGGGTGTCATCACTATGGCTACAAAGAACTTATAGATATAATTGATCAGTCCCACAGAGACGACCTGTGTGGCTGTCCACCGTGTATCAGCCGGAGCGAGAAAATAGAACGCTATAAAGAGTACAACAAAGCTGTCTACCAGCTGTGATATGAGCGTAGATCCGGTAGCTCTTACCCAAAGTAGCTTACTCCCGGTTATTTTTCTTAGCCAGTGAAAGACAAAAACATCCAGAAGCTGTCCGATCAAAAAGGCTGCAAGGGAGCCGACTATGATCCGGGCGCCCTGCAGAAATACCTTGTTGAATGCGAAGTCCATATTGAATGGGTTTCCCTGGTCGTCTTTTCCATTGACCTGCAGCCAGAATTGTGCAGGCTCCAGCCATGTAACGGCAGCTACGATGAGAAAGGAGTAGGTGATGAAAATGATGGTGAGAAAAGTGATCCTTTTTACGCCTTCCTTCCCAAAATATTCATTGATGATGTCGGTGGTGACAAATACTACCGGCCATAGCACCACTCCGGCGGTCAGATTAAAATCCAGTACCCAATCGCCCAGCATTTTGATCTGTGCTGGATTAAATCCAAAGGATGATTCCAGAGAGAATATTTTAATGCCTACCAGTTCGGCGAGGAGCGCATTGGTCAGGAAAATGCCACTCAGAATGATGAACAGGTTTGTTTTTTTGTCAATTGTCTTCATGGCGAGTCGCTAATTTCAATTATCCCACCCTCTTTGGCCAGTATTGTATTGGGAAATACCTGCTGTGCTTCCTCCAGGAATGGGGTCAGGTCCTTATAGCGTGCTGAATAATGGCCTATCACAAGCTGTCCTGCCCCTGCCTGCCGGGCAATTTTGGCGGCGTCCTGTGTGGTGCTGTGAAACGTGAGTTCAGCCCACTGCCTTTTCTCCTCCAGGAAAGTGGCCTCATGATAGAGCAGATCTACATTTTTTACATGGGGAATGATCCGTTCATCAAACCGGGTATCTGAACAGAAGGCGTAGCTGCATGCCTTCCGGTGCGGAAGCGTGAGGTCCTTGTTTTTGTAAATGACCTTTCCATTTGCATCGGTCACATCTTCACCTCTTTTCAATTGGCCTATAGCTGTCAGGGAAATATCTGTGGGGAGCTTTTCCTTGTTCAACCGTATCTGCTTTGTTTTTTCCCTGAATATGAATCCGGAACAAGGTATACGATGGCTGAGCGGAATGGTGGTCACCTCCAGGGTGCGGTCTTCCATGATCTTTTCCGATCGTTCCGGATCAAGCTCCCTGAAATGTATGTCGTAATTCAAAACACTTTCCGAGTATCGAAGCTGTGTAAGGATGATCTCCTCCAGCCCGCGCTGGCCATAAATGTGCAGGTCAGCTGTTCTTTTTAAAAGGTGCATGGTGAACAGCATACCCATGAGGCCCAGGTAATGGTCTCCATGCAGATGGCTGATGAAAATATGGTTTATCCTCAGGACACTGACGTTAAATTGATTTAAACGTTCCTGAGTTCCCTCGCCGCAGTCTATCAGAAAATGCTTATTGCCAGTAGAGAGCAGTTGGGCGGTATGATGCCTTCCATAAGCCGGTGTAGCTGAATTAGCGCCTAATATTTTCAGTTTAAATGACAAGAACTAAGATTGATCAGGGATCTGCCTCCTATTGTTCGTCACCAAGGTCCTTTTCTATTTCATGCATAAAGACAGCATCAATGGCTTCCTCTACAGTAGGCAGTATGTTGAGTACGCTGTCCAACTGTGATATCTTGATAAGCTTGGTGGTATGATCAGAGAGACATGCGAGTACAAAAATGCCACCGTCTTCCTGTACCACACGGTTGCCCACCAGTAGCGCGCTCAGGCCGGAGGAATCCGTGTATTTTACTTCAGAAAGATCAAGAATTATATTGTTTATCCCTTCTGCGTGGATGGTGATAAGTTCTGATTTTAAGCTGGGAGCAATACTGGAATCCAGTTTCTCCTCATGAAGTTTAAGTAAGCTGTATTTCTCTTGTTTGTCTATTGTGTATTTCATTCTCTCTCTAATTGATCATCTCAATAATACTATTTTTTATCCTCTCTTCAATACCGTTGTAGTTCTGCTTCGCAAGTGGTTGCCCCACTACCTTTTCATAGAGCTCAAGATACCGATCAGATATGGATTTTACAATATCGTCAGACATATCAGGAATACGCTGCCCCGTCTTGCCCTGAAAACCTTCCGATATTAACCATTGTCTTACGAATTCCTTGGATAGTTGTTTTTGGGTTTCGCCTTTTTTTTGACGGTCTTCATAGCCATCAGCGTAAAAATACCTTGAAGAGTCCGGTGTATGGATCTCATCAATAAGCAATACCTGACTACCGGACCGGCCAAATTCGTACTTGGTGTCCACCAGAATAAGCGCCTGTTTTTGGGCCAGCTCCGTTCCGCGCTCAAAAAGCCTGTAGGTGTATTCTTCCAAAATGGAGTATTCAGCCTCAGAGACCAACCCTTGTTTCAGGATATCAGCTTTAGAGATATCTTCATCATGTCCCTCATGGGCCTTGGTTGTGGGGGTAATGATCGGATGGGGCAGTTTGTCATTCTCTTTTAACCCCTCTGGCAGAGGAACCCCGCAAAGCTCTCGTTTGCCATCACGGTACTCACGCCACGCGTGCCCGGCCATGTAACCACGGATCACCATCTCTACAGGGAACGGCTCACACAATATACCTACGGCCACGTTGGGATCGGGGGTAGACTGCAACCAGTTGGGACATATGTCCTCAGTGGCATTGAGGTTTTTGGCGGCGATCTCGTTCAGTACCTGACCCTTGTAAGGGATGGCACGAGGAAGGATAACGTCGAAAGCTGAAATGCGATCGGTGGCCACCATGGCCATTTTGTCCCCAAAATAATAGATATCTCTTACCTTACCCCTGTAAAAATCGGTCTGCTCCGGAAATGTGTAATCTGTTTCTTTAAGCGCGTTCATTAAAGCTTACAAATTTACTGAGTAAAGTTACTTTTTAAAATATTGACCTGAGTTTGTTTTGGGGTTTCCTGTTTGGCTGTTTTCGCTTTTCGCTTTTAGTAAATAGTTGCAGATTTTAATGTGCCGGGCTCCTTCCGTACTTGCTTTTACCGTAAACCCTGCTAACGATCAACTATCTACAAACAACTATCACCAGTCACCGCACCTCAACCAGCTTCCCGGCCTGATAGATCTCTACCTTGTCAGGTTGGCCATCTTCCAGAAAGTATTTCCATTCCCCTACTTTGCGGTTACTCACGTATTCTCCAACAATGCTCGGCTGGCCTGTGGGGTGCCAGGATTTGTATGTGCCATGCAGTTTGTTGGAATGGAAGGGCATCTCTTCTTTCACATTGCCGGAGGCATAGTAGGTTTTGGTCATCCCAAAGCGCAGGTCAAACTTGTAGGGCTCTTCCTTTGCGATAGCTCCGTTCTCATGATATTCTACTCTTGTGCCGTTAAGGCGGCCCATATCGTATTGCTCCGTTTTTTTTAGCTGGCCGTTTTCATAATAGTATTTCCACTCACCGTTGGCCTTGTCATTTACATAGTTTTCCATAGCTGCTATGCGGCCAAGGGAATCGTATCGGCTGACCTGCTTTTCCAGGCCCTCGTTTTTCAGTGTATAGGATGATCTTACTTTACCGTTGGAATAGTACTCTTCATTCAACCCAAAGCGCTGCCCGTCCAGGTAGTTGAATTTGTGTTTCAGAGCTCCGTTATCGTAGTAGGCAATATTCTCTCCATAAAGCCGGCCTTCTTTGTAATATCCCTGCAAAACCAACTGGCCATCTTTATTATAGTTTTTGAACATCCCTTCCTTTTCTCCATTGATCAGCTCTGAGGAGGTTTCCAACTGGCCTGAGGGATAAAAGGTCTTGTAATTACCATTCAGGATGCCGTTTTTGTATTCTCCCTCTGTCCGTATCCTGCCATCTTCATAGTAGGTGGTGGTCACACCTGTCTGCTCTCCATTAAGATAGGTGATCTTTCTTCTTACCGTTCCGGTTTCATAATAGTCAGTGAGGATACCCTCGGGTTTTCCCTTAATGAATTTTCCCTTACTTCTGATCCGGCCTCCGTCATAGTAGAAGTACAGGCTATCTTCCAGCTCCCCCAGCCTGTATTGTCCCTTCTGTATTACATTACCTTTTTCATTGAAGACGCTTACCTCACCTTCTCGCTCACCGTTCTTGTACCGCATGGTTCTTTGCAACTGTCCGCTTTCATAGTATTGTTTAAACACACCATGCTTGTACCCGTTGAGAAAACTACCTTCAGCGGCCAGTGCCTCATTGGGGTGGTACATCAGGTATTTGCCCTCGATCATTTCAGAGCCATCATTTTTAACAAAATACACCTCCTTAAGCAATTCCTTTTCCTCATCGTAGTAGGTGCGGACTTCCCGTTGAGCAGAGACCTGCACAACTACAAAAAGCAGAATAATGACCACTGAAAACTTCATAGACAACAAAATTAAAAAAGCCCTACGGAAAACGTAAGGCTCTGGTAAATATTATAAGTGCTACTCATGGCCAGAAACAGGATACTGACGGTTGGTTTGGCATAGAGCATAGGGCATAGGGCATGGAGCATGGAGTTTTTTATAGCTGCCAGGCTTCTAACTTCTCCACCTAAGCTAAAGCTCCGGCGGGTTCAAAGAACTCCGTGAGCAAGCAACTTCCAACTTCTAACTTCCAGCTTCCAGCTTCTAACTTCCAGCTTCTAACTTCCAACTTCTAACTTCCAGCTTCTAACTTCTCACCTAAACCCGCTCTATAACAACAGCCGAGGCCCCGCCGCCGCCATTGCAGATACCGGCTACTCCTATTTTTGCGTCATTTTGATGCAATACACCGTTCAGTGTGGTCACGATCCTTGCTCCGGAGGCTCCAAGAGGATGACCGAGTGATACTGCTCCACCATTCACATTGACCTTGTCATTATCAAGGCCCAGCTCTTTATTGTTGGCCAGAGCTACGGCTGAGAATGCTTCATTGATCTCGTAGAAATCTACTTCGCTGGGTTCAATGCCTGCATGTTTCATGGCTTTTGGGATAGCCAGGGAAGGAGAGGTAGTAAACCATATTGGCTCCTGTGCGGCATCGGCAAATCCTCTGATCTTTGCCAGAGGTGTGAGATTAAGTTCCTTCAGTTTATTTTCACTGACCAAAAGTACACAAGAGGCTCCATCATTGATCGTGGAAGCGTTTGCTGCGGTGACGGTACCCTCTTTGGAGAAGACCGGGCGCAGGGAGGGGATCTTGTCAAATTTTACACTTTTATACTCCTCATCTTCTGAGAAAAGTACAGGGTCGCCCTTTCGCTGCGGGATCTCTACAGGTATGATCTCTTCTGAGAACTTGCCGGAGGCCCATGCGTCAGCTGATCTTTTGTAGGACTGTATCGCATATTCGTCCTGCTCCTCCCGGGTGATATTCATTTCCTTTGCCGTATTGTCGGCACAATTGCCCATGGGAAAGCCATGGTATGCTTCCCACAGTCCGTCATGCATCAATCCGTCGATGAGCTGGCCATGACCATATTTGTAGCCGAACCGGGCCTTCGGCACATAGAAAGGTACCCCGGACATATTTTCCATCCCTCCGGTCACTACCACCTCGTTGATACCCAGCATGATGGACTGTGCCCCGAGCATAATGGCTTTCATTCCGGAGGAACATACCTTGTTTACCAGTGTACAGGGCACATTATAGCCAATACCCGCGCCTATGGAGGTCTGCCGTGCCGGAGCCTGTCCAAGGCCTGAGGAGATCACATTCCCCATAAATACTTCATTGACCTCTGAGGCACTGACACCAGCTTTTTCCAGTGCTCCCTTGATGGCAATCGAGCCCAGTGTTGTTGCAGGAATGTCAGCAAGACTGCCTCCAAAACTCCCGATCGGCGTTCTTACGGCGGCAACAATATATACTTCATTCATTTTTTACGTGGTTTAGTTTGTTGAAAGATCAAAAATGAGCTAACTCTCGTTAGGCGTGCAAAAATAGGGAAATAGCCTTATTAGTTGATGATCGGTAGTTGATTGTTTTCGGCTATGGCTGGCCCGCGACAATCTACGAACAACTATTACCAAGAGTGTCTACCAGTCTGGTTTTTTTGGATCCTTTCGTTTCGTAGGCTTACGCTTGTTCTGCTGATAGTACTGGATCTCTTTGTTTTTGAGCGCTTCCAGGATCATCCTGGCTTTTTCTTCCGAGATTTTCATCTCCTCCAGTTTTTCGGAGATAGAGTTCATCTCGTCCTGTTGCTCCTGTTCTTCCGACTCTTCTCCTTCCTGTGGTTCAGGCTTTTGTTGCTCTTCTTCCTTTTGTTCGCCTTTTTCCTCCTGTTTCTGTTCTTCACCTTCCTGCTGTTCCTTCTCCTGCTCTTCGCCCTCCTGGTCTTTATTCTGTTCGCTTTGCTGATCCTGCTGCTGGTCTTGATTCTGATCCTGCTGGTCCTTGTTTTGCTGCTGATCCTGATTCTGTTGTTGCTGGTCCTGCTGATTCTGCTGGTCCTGATTTTGTTGCTGTTGCTGTTGTTCCTGCTCTTTCAGGATCTTTTTCATCATTTCATAGTTGTACCTGGCGTCCTCATTGCCCGGATCGGC
Organism: Flammeovirgaceae bacterium BBD 1991-12; assembly: GCA_001657315.1. Taxonomy (GTDB): domain Bacteria; phylum Bacteroidota; class Bacteroidia; order Cytophagales; family Cyclobacteriaceae; genus Fulvivirga. Next base: position 12,464 of record LYSV01000087.1, read on the forward strand.
CCTCAATGCTTCCTTGAAATGGTCCAGCGCCTCCTCGAATTTCTTGTTCCTGGTGGAGATCACACCTAATTGCTGGCTGGCCGTGGATCGTACCAGCTTGCTTTTGCTGTCCAGAAGTGACGAATAGTTGTTGACGGCCTGTGTTGTATCTTTTGTGTGATAATAGGCATTGGCAAGGTTCAGGGTAATATTGTCATCCTCAATGTTTAAAGAGTCAACAAGGTACTGGTACTTACTCAGAGCAGTCTCATAATCGCCCTTCAGGTAAGCTTCCTTTGCTTCCTTTTTCAACCTGTTCACTGCAGCGATCTTGTCAAGATCACCAATGGTCAATGCCACGATCAGTATAGTGAATAAATATTTCATTGGTCTTTAAAGATAGTGCGTCCTACAATAGTCTGCAATCCAAACATGAAACTATAACCCCCAAAACTATCAAGATCTTATATCCTTATGGTCTTAATACTGGTCAATACTTCAATCATGATCAGCAACAGAGCAAACGCCAGAAAATAATAGTAACGGTTCGCCGATACATCCACCTGCCTTGAATCCCTTAACTCTCCCTCAATATTATTGATCGTATTTATTAATCGTGATACGTCATTATTGGTTTCATTGATCTCAAAATATTTGCCATCTGTATTTGCTGCCAGTTTTCTCAGCGACTTGTTTTCCAGTCGTGTTACCACGTCATTTCCATCGCGGTCTTTCTTGAATCCAGACCGGGTTCTAATCTTTGTGCCCCGTTCTGTCCCTACACCAAGGGTAAACAGTTTGATACCGGAAGTTTCAATTTCTTCAGCCATCTTATCGGTATCATCACCAAAATCTTCTCCATCGCTGATCAATATGATCACCTTGGATTTCTGCTGGGTAAGGGGAGAGTCATCACTTTGCAGCTTTTCCAGCGCCATTTCCAGAGGTGGGCCAAAGTCAGTTCCTGCATTGGGCACCAGGCTGGTGTTGAGCGTTTCTATGAACAGATTAAGTGCATTCTGATCGTAGGTGAGGGGTGATTGCATAAATGCCTCCGATGAAAATATGATGACCCCGAGCCGGTCTGAACTGAAGGCCCTTACAATGTTTTTCAACTCAAACTTTATCTTTTCCAGTCGCGTAGGCTGTATATCATTGGCATTCATGGACTGGGAAAGGTCAATCAGTACAAAAATATCCTTGCCTACTGATTTTACTTCACGCTTTGATTCTCCAAAGGAAGGCCCCAGCAGCGCCAGTACAATGGATGTCATAAACAATGTCCTTAACCCAACTTTTACAAAAACACCCGCGAAACCGGTATTCAGATACCTTGCTGTATGGATGACCCTGTAGAGGTAGGCTATGTACAGCACTACAAAAAGAGCTACAAAGGTGATCTCCAAAGGTCCAGGGGCATATAACCAGCTCATATTGTTTAATTAACGCATTTTTTCAACCCACAAATATAAAGAAGTGATGAATGGTGGCAAATACTGAAGGATATAATACAAAGACATGTGGTTCAGTATGCTATTGAGTGACCTGGTAAGGTCACTTTCTCTACCGGTACATCCAGTGAGCATCCTCTCCATGTTATGATCGTAAATAAGCATGGCAAACCTAGGTTAATAAGAAGATATAGAACCACACATATGGCAAATATGAGAGTATATGACGACTTTGTAAATAGCTATTTTTTCCTCATAGATGAGTAAAACCATCTGACTTTCTGAGAAAACTTATGGATGGTAAAATTGTTATCCAAATGAATTGTCGGACACTCAACATTTCGGAAACGTATGACCCTTATACCTCGGATATTCTCTTTTTTCTTTCTGGCTTTTGTACTAACAATTATAACCTATGGTCAGCGATTTGCCATAATCGGGGATTACGGGCTGGATGGTCCGGATGAAGCGGCCGTGGCAAATATGGTAAAGGGTTGGGAACCTGACTTTATCATCACACTGGGAGACAATAATTATCCATACGGAGAGGATTCCACCATCGATATCAATGTAGGGAAGCACTATCATTCTTTCATAGCACCTTACCGTGGTGATTATGGTGAAGGAGCTACCGAAAACCGGTTTTTTCCCACATTAGGTAATCACGATGATTACACAGAGAATGGCAGGCCCTATCTTGACTATTTCGATTTGCCAGGTAATGAACGTTACTATGACTTCGTAAAGGGCGATATTCACTTTTTTGCACTGAACAGTAATACCTCGGAGCCGGATGGTGTGCACGGCGCTTCTGTACAGGCGCTTTGGCTGAAGGAACGCCTTGAAAGCTCTTCTTCTCCATGGAAGCTGATCTATTTTCATCATCCGCCTTATTCAACGGCAGATCATGGGGACATTGAGTACATGCAGTGGCCCTTTGCGGAATGGGGTGCAGACGTGGTACTGAGCGGACATGATCATGTTTATGAGCGGTTGGAAGTAGATGGGGTCACCTATCTGATCAATGGACTGGGAGGGAATGAATCCTATGATTTTAAGGATGAAAGTGAATATCCTCATAAGGTCATGTCAAAGTATAACAGTGGGATGGGCGCCATGCTGGCAACAGTGGAAGAGGATGGATTACATTTTGAATTCCACTCGATAACAGATGGACTGATAGAAGAGTTTACCCTGGAAAACCGCAAAAAGACGGGTCTTTTTGATACTCACGAGGTAATGAATGTGATCATTGAAGCACCTATGAACAAATTACTGAAGGACCGGGGAGATACCGATCGTGACTATCATAAAGCAAGGGTATCAGTATCAGATCAGCACAGCAGCATGACGTTTGACGCCGCACTCAAGGTAAGAGGCAATTTCAGACGGTTCAGGGAGAATTGTGCATTTACACCCTTCTGGTTAAAGTTCGACAAGGAGGACGTACAAAATACCCCGTTCCAGAGACATAGAAGACTCAAGGTGGTCAACCCCTGTATTGTCTCTGAGGATTATGATCAGTATGTCATGCAGGAATATCTCGGGTATAGGATGTACAACTTCCTTACAGACAGTAGCTTCCGCGTACGTCCATTGAATATAAAATATATAGATACCGGTACCGGTGATACAGTACATACCTTTTCATTTTTTATAGAAAATGATGAAAGCCTTGGTAAGCGTCTGAAGGCTCAGGAACTACAGACAATCCCCGACTACGAGCATACCCCGGATTATGGTAATCCCCCCACCATGGAGCTGTTCCAGTTTATGATCGGCAATGACGACTGGGGCATTCCGGATCACAATGTGAAGATCTTTCGATTGCAGAAAACGGACCAACATGTGGTGGTGCCGTACGATTTTGATCTTTCACATCTGGTAGGTGCTCCCTATGGTTTTCCGGAGGATCGGAGACCGTTTCGGGGCTTTTGCAGAACAGAAGAGGAATTCAGGCAAGCCTTTTTACTGTTTGATCGTACAAGACCCCGGATCGAAGGATTGTACAATGGCTTTACATTTCTTGATGTTGGCAAAAAAGAAAAAGCCTTGAAAGTGATCGGGCAGTTTTTCAGGGTTATTGATCATCCGGAAAGAAGACAGAAGGAGATCCTTGATCGCTGTGGTGATGATTTTTGAGTCTGCTCTGTTAATGTGCCAAAAAGTCCTTACATGACTACTCAATGATCGTTTATTACCAATCAGTGTAAGCGTAGTGCCGGCGTGTTTCGTCATTCTATAAAAAACATCCAACATGGAAAGAAGGAAATTTATCTATACTGGCCTTGCAGGAAGTGCTGCCACCGCCTGGCTTTGCAGTAATCCGCTAAGGGCTGCGAACTTTTTTGAGGGGTTTAACGAGCCTGTCCTGCCTGATCTGAAAAAGAGGATCACCACTCCGGTGATCATTCAATCCGTAGAACTTGTTCGGGTTAATAAGGATTATTTTGTAGTTACTACTTCCAAAGACGGAGCAAAAGGCATCATCAGGACCAATGGACGTCAGGAGAATCTGCTCACCATGTTCAAGAAGCAGGTAGCTCCTTTCTTCACTGGAAAAGACGCCCGGGAGCTGGAAAAAATGATCGAGGAGATCTATCTCTTCCGGCGGAATTACAAATATGCAGGCATGCCCCTGTGGAACTGCGTAGCCCATGCAGAGTTGAGTATACTTGATCTGCTGGGTAGGGTAGCCGGGCTTCCTGTAAATCAAATGATAGGAAAAGTGCTAAGGACAGACATCCCGGTGTACATGTCCAGCACGGAAAGGGGAACTACTGCAGAAGAAGAAGTGGAATGGGTGGGGGAACGTATTCGGACTACAGGTTCCAAAGCGGCCAAATTAAAAATTGGTGGACGTATGAGCAAAAACAAGGACGTGTACACTGGCAGATCGGAAGACCTGATCCGGCTGGCCCGCAAGACATGGGGAGATGATTTTGTGCTTTACTTTGATGCCAATGGATCCTATGATGTGCCGAAAGCCATAGAAATGGGCAGGCTTCTGGAAGACCATGGTGTGGTTCTCTATGAAGAACCGGTCCCATGGGAAGATTTCCATAGCACAAAATTGGTGAACGATGCCCTGGAAATGATTGTGGCAGGGGGGGAGCAGGACAGCAGTATGCCAAAGTGGAAATGGATGATCAACAACCGTGCGCTCGACCTTGTACAACCTGATATACTCTACAACGGAGGTATGATAAGAACGATACAGGTAGCCCGGATGGCGCAAAAAGCAGGAATGCAGATCACACTTCACTCACCCAAAAATGATACACTGGCCTTTTATATGCTGCATTTTGCTTCCATTACTGAAAATATTGGTCCCTTTCAGGAATTCCGGGCGGAGCTTCCCGGGGACGAAAGCTATTTCAGCCCTAAACCAAGGGTGAAGGATGGGGTGGTTGAAGTGCCTCAGGGTGTAGGCCTGGGAATGGAATTTGACCCGGATTATTTAAAAAAGGGTAAGGTGATCTAAGTGGTGTAGATCATGGTGTCCTTATTGGTTTTGTGTATAGCCGATGGTGGTTATGCTGTCACTGGATACACTCAGGTTCGGAGAACCTGCGCCAAATGGCAGTTCAAAGCTGAAAGTTTTATATTCAACGTTGGACCAGTTATTGGCATTTGTTAACCATTGGCCGTCAATCAACGCCTTGCTGGTTTGATCCTTTACCGGGTCAGACAAATTACAGTAAAACATGGTCATTGACTTTCCCCTTTCTTGAAGTAGGGTTAATATTGTTTATCTAAATCATAGATTGTTATGAAACTTGAAGTCTATTTATCAGGCGAGATACATTCCAACTGGAGAGAAGAAATAACGGAGGGAGCGAAGAAGCTGGGGCTTCCGGTCGGGTTTAGTACTCCCGTGGTTACTCATGATGCATCGGATAATGTAGGTGTTGACATTCTCGGAGCCGAAGAAAAAGGTTTCTGGAAGGACCACAAGGCAGCGAAGATCAATGCGATCAGGATCAAAACGGGTATAGAGCAGGCTGATGTGGTGGTCATAAAATTTGGAGAGAAATATCGTCAATGGAATGCCGCTTTTGATGCGGGACAGGCTGCAGCGTTGGGCAAGGCGTACATTGTCATCCATCCCGAAGAGTTTACTCATGCCCTGAAAGAGGTAGATGCGCAGGCCATGGCCGTGGCGCATTCCAATCAGCAGGTGGTGGAAATATTAAAATACCTGACCCTGCAGGAGTAAATTTGATCGTTTGTCTGGCCACAAGGAAAATCCGGAATTAGCGACCCTAAAAGACAAATGCACAAAGGTTTACCTAATGTAGTAACACAAAATGAATGACATCAAAGTGATAAATGGTTATTGAGCTCAGGGTTATTTGATATCTCTTTCTCCTGTAACTCGTTTGAAACAATATGCAAAAACAATTCTCCCATCTCAGCAAAAGCGGTGACCCTACTATGGTCGATGTTTCAGCAAAGGCAGAAACTGAAAGAATTGCTGTGGCCCGGTCCGTAGTAGTACTGGACAAGGAGATCACGGATCGGCTGGAAAATGATGAGATACACACCAAAAAGGGTCCGGTTTTTCAAACAGCCATTATAGCAGGTGTTATGGCAGCCAAGAAAACCAGTGAACTCATCCCTCTGTGCCACCCTCTTGGATTGGATAAGTGCACGGTGGATATACAGCTTAACGATCAAAAAGAGGTGGTGATTGAATGTACTGCCAGGGTGGTGGCCAAAACGGGCGTGGAAATGGAGGCTCTTACCGGAGCGTCGGTAGCTGCCCTTACTGTGTACGATATGTGCAAAGGGTTCTCACATAACATTGAGATCAGGTCAACGCATTTAATGGAAAAAAGAGGAGGTAAAAGTGACTTTAAAAGAACATAAAAAACACACGGTTCTGCAAAAGCCTGCAGGAGGTAAATTCCATCGTAGTGAATTTGCCATGCTGGGGGCGCCCTGTTCCGTCATTCAACATTTGAGTGCTTCCCTTGCTGAAGAGTTGAAACGTGATTTTAGGATGGGCTATGTTGATGCTGATCATGGAGGGGGGGAGGAGAAGCCTGTTTTTCATAAGCGCTATACAGACAAGATCAGCCACCATCAACTGGAATTTGACGGTGAACCTGCTTTCAGGTTCAGGGCACTGTTTAGTGATGAAGACGTTGTACTGATCAATGGCAACCATTTTACTGCCTCACGGCAGATCGTGATCATCAACGAACAGAAGAAAGAATCTCTGAGCCGGAAGCTGGACAGGCTCACCGATGTGGTCATGATCCTGTTGGATGACGACATGGCAGATATCCATGATTTTGTAAAGGAGGCTATTTCGAACCATACGTCATTACCCGTACTGCCTTTGAAGGATGTAAAGGCGATTGCCGGGGTCATCAGGACTGCTGTTATTGAAAGCCGTCCGGTATTGAAAGGGCTGGCGCTGGCCGGTGGTGAGAGCATACGGATGGGCAAGGATAAGGGCGCTATTAATTACCATGGTAAGGCACAGCGGGAGTATCTGGCCGACCTGCTGCGAGATTACTGCAGGGAAACCTTTATTTCCAAAAGGCCATCAACCACGGTGGAGAGTCAATACCCTTTCATCATCGATAGTTTTATGGGGCTTGGCCCCTATGGTGGCATTTTATCTGCTTTTCGTCATGATCCCAATAGTGCGTGGCTGAGTGTAGCCTGCGATATCCCTATGCTAAACCGTCAGACATTGGAGCAATTGGTCGGAGAAAGAGATCCTTCGAAACTGGCGACATGCTTTCACAATCCTGAAACCGACTTCCCCGAGCCCCTGATCACCATTTGGGAGCCGCGGGCTTATCCTGTTTTGTTGTATTTTCTGAGCCTGGGCTATAGCTGCCCCCGGAAGGTGCTCATCAACAGTGATGTCAACGAGCTCGAGCTCAAAGATCCGGAGGTCCTGACCAATGTGAACACTCCTGAGGATTATGAAAAGATGAGATCCATGATCAATGGCTGAGAAGGTATCAGCCATCGTTCTGGCTGCCGGGCTTTCCAGCCGTATGGGGGATGAAAACAAGCTATTCCTGCCCTATAAAAACAGCACGCTGCTGGGTACTGTCATAGATAATGTCACCGCCTCACATGTCTTCGAGGTGATCGTGGTGACCAGCCCTGAAATGCAACGTGGGGTGGAACAATTGAGTGCGTATTTATCTGAAAATATCAAAGTAGTGGTGAATGAGGAGTTCCGTAAAGGGATGACCACCTCTGTCCGGTGTGGGGTAAGGTCCTGCAATTCCGAATCCCATGGATGGATGATATGCCTTGGCGATATGCCGAAAATTACTACCGGGGAATACAACCAGATTCTGGATCAGTATATTGATTTGCACACTTCGGGATCTTATGTTATAGTTGTACCCAGCCATAAGGGTAAAAAGGGGAATCCTGTGATTTTCTCTTCTATCTACAAGGATGAAATTCTTCACCACGATCAAATGGAAGGCTGCCGGGAGGTTGTGAGGAGAAATCAGGCCCATGTAGTGGAGCTGCCTATGGACTCGGATCACATCCTGACGGATGTGGATACCAGGCAGGATTACGAAGATCTTATGGAGAACTGGTAGCTGGTCACTGGTCACTGGATGCTGGTGATTGATAGCGCATAGAGCACAGTGCATAGTGGAACCAGTGACTATCAACTATCACCAAACAACTATCACCTACAGTCTTTTAGTTTGTGCCTACAGGAATAGGCGCCGGTCCATCCGGCAGTATGGCTTTGTACTGATAATCGCCCTTTCGCTCCTTAAACTCCGCTTTTATACCTTCCACCAGTTTTTCATCTTCGTAAAGATCCACCATGGTCATGGCCAGCGCTTTGGCGGCAAAGATCATTCCCTTATGGCCAATGGACATGCCTCCACAAGCCACTACCGCCCAGGAGTGCCATGGAGTATCTACCGGTGCTGTAGTCACGCCCAGACGGATTTCAGGGACCAGCCAGCTCACATCCCCAACATCCGTGGAACCACCACCAGGATGTTCCAGGGTTTCTTCCAAAGGTCTGATCTTTGCATCGATCCCTTCTTTAGGCTTGCCGGTAGCCTCCTGTATGGTGTGGGCAAAAGCGATCTCTTCTTCAGTGTATTCTATTTCTCCCAGGTATTCCAGGTTTTGCTGCATGGCGGTGCCTCCTGTACGGTTTACCAATACCTCATGCAACCCAGAAACCAGTGTAATCTTATAGTCTACATTCGCCATGATAGCGGCGCCTTCGGCCATTTTCTCTACACGTTTCCATACTTCTTCCATGCCTTCACGTTTGGTGTCACGTACCCTCACCCATATTTTGGAGTAGTCAGGTACTACATTTACCACATCACCACCGTGCTGAATGTGATAGTGAATGCGGACAGTGGGTTTAATGTGTTCCCTCAGGTAGTTGATACCGGTAGTATACAGTTCAAGAGCATCTACGGCGCTGCGTCCGTTCCACGGGTCACTGGAGGCGTGGGCAGCCTGACCGCTGAACTCCACGATGAAATCCACGAGCGCCAGAGAGCTTTGTACGTTGGCTTCGGTTTTTGCGCTGGGGTGCCAGTCGAGGCAAACGTCCAGGTCATTGAATAATCCTTCACGCGCCATAAATAGTTTGCCAAAGAACTTTTCTTCGGCAGGTGTTCCGAAAAACTTAACGGTTCCCTTCAGTTTACCCGACGCCATCAGATCCTTTATTGCTACGGCCGCACCAAGACTACCTACGCCAAACAGATTATGTCCACAGCCATGACCGGCCGCTCCTTCCTGCAGGGGTTCCTTGGTAGGCATGGCCTTTTGTGAAATACCGGGGAGGGCATCGAATTCACCGAGGATGCCAATGACCGGTTTGCCACTGCCGTAGCTGGCTACAAATGCCGTAGGAATATCCGCTACCCCACGCTCCACAGTAAAACCTTGTGACTCCGCATAGTCGGCCAGTATTTTGGCTGACTTTTTTTCTTCAAAAGCTGTCTCTGCCAGCGCCCAAATGTCATCACTCATGCTGATCAGCTTGTCCTTTCGTTGATCAATGCTTTCAATTGCCGTTTTTTTTGAGGGGGAAACCTTCTTTTTTTTCTGCGCATAACCAGCACTGACAGTGCAAAGAATAATGAGCGCATTTAAAGTGTAGATATTGAATTTCATAGCTTTGTTCTGATTGTGTGACATTTTAAGTTAACCAAAAATGTCAAATATGATCTGTTTATGAGTTCACTTTTTAAGACACGGCTTTGTTTTAATGTGGAAGGCGCTGAAAGTTAAGATATTATGACCTTGTCAAGGGAGATTATTGCCGTTTTAAGTAATCTGGGTGTTGCTCAGGGTCTGTTTCTGGCCATTTACCTCCTACTATTGAAGCGTGGTCATAGACTTTCGAACTATCTGCTGGCCTTTCTTCTGATCAGCCTTACCATACGGGTGGGTAAATCTGTATTCAACCATTACCTGGAGCTGGCCCCATGGCAACGAAACCTGGGACTGTCGGGTTTTTTGATGGTTGGGCCATTCCTTTATCTGTATGGTAAATCTCTTTTCTATCCAAAGTGGAAACCTGAATGGAAGGACTATCTGCATTTTATTCTCCCTGCCATCTATGCCATGGGAAGTGTTGTTATACCCAATGAAAGTAATCTGGCTTCCTATATCAGCTATGCATTGGTGTTGCTTCAACTGCTGGGCTATTGCATTTTTTCAGGGTATATGTCTGCGGGAAAAGGCATGAACAACAAGGATCTGACGGGATGGTACAGAAGTCTGATAGCGGGTATATTCCTGGTATGGCTTTTATACCTGCTTATCTTTATACGGATCATACCGTTCTACATGGCAGGGGCCATCTTCTATTCGGTGCTGATATACACATTCAGCTATATGCTGCTGAAACGACATATATTCCAGTTACAGAAGTACAAAAACTCGTCACTGAAAGGTACGGATGCTTCCGGTATACTGAACGAGATAGCACACATTTTCAAAACTGAAAAGCTGTTTTTGAAGAACGACCTTACTCTGATGGAAATGGCTGAAAGACTGTCCGTGAGTCACCGGGCGCTCTCACAGTCAATTAATCAGCAAACGGGGAAGAACTTTTCGGAATATGTCAACTCATTCCGCGTGGAGGAGGCACGCCGGCTATTGACTGATCCCGAGATGGCTGGTGAAAAAATTACAGCTATTGCCTTTGATAGCGGGTTTAGCAATATCACGTCTTTCAATCAGGCCTTCAAAGCAAATACAAGGCTTACACCCACTCAATTTCGCAGGCAATTTTTGAAGGATTCATGATCCCTTTAGTATTTCCCATTTGATGTCTTCAGTTTAGCCATCAAAAAAAATGGAAAAAAATATTGCTGTTGCTTTGCAGGTGAAGGCCATATCTGTGGCCATGGTCTGGACCATTATCCTCGGTGGATGTGGAGCCGCTCCGGCTGAAGATAATAAAAGTACAGACATCCGGCCGGATCGTGTTACTATCCTTGAAGGTCTTGCACACCCGTGGAGTATGGCTTTTCTGACCGGGTCAGACGTGCTGGTTGCAGAAAAGGATGGAGGCCTCAAGCGTATCGATCTCGAACGAGGAACACAAAGGACCATAGCAGGCCTCCCCACAGACCGTGTTGATGATGTTCGCAGGCAGGATCCCAGGGACAATGCCGGGCTTTTTGATATATTGACGGACCCTGGGTATCCCAGGGATCCATGGATATATCTGGCCTATGCTGCCTCCGGTGATGGTGGCACTACTACGAAAGTGATACGAGGCTGGCTGAAGAATGATTCCCTTATAAATGTTCAACCCCTGCTGGTGGCGGAGCCATATTCTCCCGACCGGTTCCATTATGGTGGAGGCATGGTGTTTGGCAATGATGGTAAACTTTATATAACCGTAGGCGAGCGATATTACAATGAAATTGACCAGCCTGAAATGCCCGTTGCACAGGATCCAACAGACCGGAGAGGCATGATCTACCGGATCAACAAGGACGGTTCCATACCTGACGACAATCCTGATTTTGGTGAAGACGCTGTGGCCGGAGCCTATGCCATAGGTATTCGTGCTGCTCAGGGAATGACCCTCCATCCTGAATCAGGTGATATCTGGTTCAGTGAGCATGGATCACTACAGGGAGATGAGATTAATGTACTTCGCGGGGGCGCAAATTACGGCTGGCCGATCATAACCACAGGTAACTATCGAAACCCTGAATATGTGCCCCCGTCACTGGACCGCCAGTACACAGCGCCGGTATGGGCATGGGAAGAGACGGTGGCTCCAACGGGCCTGACATTTTACCAGGGGGAGGAGTTCCCGGCATGGAAAGGCAGCCTTTTTGTGGCAGGGTTGTCCCGGGGCAGCCTATGGAGACTGACCGTGAAAGACAACACCGTCAGTAAGGCTGAAAAGCTGTTTGAAGATGATCCGGTCAGGTTAAGAAAGGTGGTCCAAAGCCCGGAAGGCCGCCTTTACCTGCTTACGGATGAAGAAAACGGAAGAGTCATGCAGATCATACCTGCGGTGGCAAGCGACGCTTCACATGAATAGCTTTTTGAGATTAACCGCTGTATGTGCTTTACTTACGGCAGTCACCACTTTTCTGCTGTGGCTGCTTCCTCGCTATTACCCGGAAATGTCCACCGAAATGGACAGAGCCATGCTACATGTCAATCTATGGTACATAGGCAGGCAGTGGGTTAGCTTTATTCATATTTTTCTGGCGCTGATGGCCTATCTCGGAGCGGCTATACTGATCTGGCAACGGTCGCGAGGACTGGCACTTGCAGGATTCATGTGGTTCCTCCTGTGGGGTTTCACGGAACTCCTGGGGGTATCTGTGTTGATCTTTGCCGTCAATAATACGTGGCGGCGAGCATATCCTCAGGCCGATGAAGAGATGCGGACAACACTACAGCAAAACATCGATCTTGTCATGCAGTGGTGGGATGCCTTGTTTTTTCTGTTGCTTGTTTTCTTTTTACTGGGTACCCTGTTTTATGGATTGGGTACCTGGCGGGGCAAGGGACTGGAAAAGATGATAAGCATCCTGTTTCTGCTGGGGGTACCGCTTACTGTCTTCATCACCATCAGTGGTTATACACAAGTAGTATGGCCGGGAATGATAGCAGGTGCGATCTACCCGGTGTTGCAGCCAGTCAGTCGTGGTTTGCTGGGACTGTGGATCTGGTCTTCAGGTGGATCAGACAAGGAATTCAACCAAAAAAAAGCCTTCAGTGAATAGATCATCCTGCTTTCGGGTTATCTTTCCATACCAGCCATGAACCCGGGGCAACTCCCGGCCTGCTGCAGGCCGGCTCACGGAGTCTGATAGGTGGTTATCGTTCAGGTCTTTATATCGATCTGTTTTGTCAACAAGCACATTTCCCTTTGGTCATTCTCTTTTTTTTGGGAAAATTGAAGATGAAATCCAAAAAACGGTGTGGTAAGATTTCCAGATATAAAAAATGTCCTGGTCGATGATTCCTGGATAGTGCTGAGCGACTATCCCTATGCGAAGCACAACAAAACGGACCGGTTCGGCCACAGGCAGATTGGTTTTCTGACCGAACATACCATCTTTTTTGTCCTTGAAGGAGAAAAGCGTTTGCATTTTGAAGATCACACCGTTCCCGTGGCCGCCGGTAGCCTCCTTTTATTGAAAAAGGGTATTTATGTCATATCGGAATACATGGCTGATGGCGAGCAATTCGAAGCTTTGATGACCTTTATCCCTGACTCATTCCTGCAACAATTCTGTAGCGAGATGGCCTTTTCGTCCATGAACAGGGAATGTAATCCATGTCATTGTGTAGTCCCGAGCACTACACTACTGAATAATTTCCGAATGCAATATATGCACTATTTTGGCAGATCTTTTGAGTTTAAGGAACAGCTGATCCGCAACAAACTGCGGGAATTGCTTCTGCTGTTGTTGTCCACGCCTCAAAAAGATCAGGTAGCAACTTTTTTGACGTTCTGTGCAAACGAAAAGCGTGCTGACCTGGATTTCCTTCTCAGGCAACACCTGCTGAAGCCTCTGACGGTAAGTGATTTTGCCAGGCTCTCAGGACGTAGCCTGGCGGCGTTCAAAAGGGATTTCCGCAGGAAATATGATACGTCGCCAAAGGCCTGGATCAATAAGCAAAGACTTTCCCATGCCTCAGACCTTCTGATGAGAACAACAAAGAATATATCGGAAATTGCCCATGAATGTGGCTTTGAGAATGTATCCCACTTCATCCGGTTGTTCAAAAGGGAATATCAGGTGACACCCGGCGTTTTGCGAGCCAAAAAAGCTATAAATTGAGCCTTTAGCGTTATTTGGAGGCTGGTTGGTCACCTATCTTGCGTAAAAGACCAGCGCTATGAAATGGTATCAATATGTAGCCTGTTTTTTCGCAGGTATGTTCTTTGTGAATTCCATCCCCCATTTTATACATGGCATGGAGGGAGATGCCTTTCCTACACCTTTTGCCGATCCGCCCGGCACGGGTTTGTCCTCATCACTGGTTAATGTTTTATGGGCGTTGGCTAATGTTCTTGCTGGTGGTCTTTTGCTGCGAGTGGCAGGAATGGTTAATGCAAACAAGCGAAGTTTACTTATGATCTTCGCAGGTATTGCAGCCTGTAGCATATTACTAAGCATTATGGCGCCCATGGTGCTGGATGTATATAAACAAAGTCACTGAAAATGGATAGTACTACTAAAAACTACCACAACGCCCTGGTGGAGAGGGTAAGGGACGCTCTCTCAAAATATCCGGATGTGGAGGAAAAGGTAAAAATGGGTGGTCTGTCCTTTATGCGGAACGGGAAGTTATGTGTGAGAGCGCAGGGGGAAGATCTGATGATACGATGCGAACCTGAAATGACCAATAAACTTCTTACCCGCAAAGGCGCCCGACGTTATGAGATGAGAGGCAAACCTCAAATGAAAGGCTGGTTACTGATCAGTCCGGAGGGTACTGAGGATGAGAAGGATTTTAGGTTTTGGATAGGCATAACATTGGATTTTAATCTAAAGAATTCCTCGGGGCTTTGCCCCGGGGTATAGAGGAAAGTTTGAAAACCTAAAGGTTTTCATCCGCTTGTAAAAGCGGTA
>LYSV01000088.1 GCA_001657315.1 Flammeovirgaceae bacterium BBD 1991-12
ATCCCTACCGGGCCAGTATGAAAGAGGATTTTCTCCATACCGGTGAACACCCTGTAAACAAGTATCCCGATTGGTTTGTCGACTATGGGGGGAAAAAGTATTACGACCCGGGTCATCCTGAAGCACGGGAATATGTGCTGAATGCCATTATGGAGGTGGTCAGGCACTATGACCTGGACGCTGTTCACTTCGACGATTACTTCTACCCCTACCGGGTAGCCAATGAGGAGTTTCCCGATGACAGTACCTACATGCACTATGGAAAAGCCTTCAACGATAAAGAAGAATGGCGCAGACACAATGTAGATGCCTTTGTGGAAGAACTTCACAGCAGGATCCGTAAGGAAAGGCCGCACATGATTTTTGGGATAAGCCCGTTCGGTGTGTGGAGAAACAAGGACAAAGATCCCATGGGCTCGGATACAAAGGCAGGACAGACGAACTATGATGACCTGTACGCAGATGTGTTGAAATGGCTGCGGGAGGGATGGATCGATTACATAGCCCCGCAACTTTACTGGCACATAGGCTTTGCCCCGGCAGACTACAAAATACTTTTGGATTGGTGGAGCAAACACACCTATGGCCGGCATCTGTATATTGGACAGGGCATCTACCGGCTGGGACAAAAAGGATGGGAAGACCACGGTGAGATCAACCGGCAGGTAGACCTTAACCGGAGTAAGGATAAGGTACAAGGCAGTATCTACTTCAGTACGAAGGTGTTTGCAAAGAACAAAGACAGCGTGCAACAAAGAATGAAAACGATCTACCCCTCGAAGGCATTAATACCCGTGATGCCCTGGCTTGACGATAACCCACCGGCCGCACCGGTATGGCATGAATGTACGGGCAACCAACAGTACGGTGTGGAGCTTCGATGGCAGGATGCTTCTCCCGGAGACGCCCACTACTATGTTATCTACCGGTTTGAGGCGGAAGAGGAGATCGACATTCATGATCCCTCGAAAATACTGGCCACGGTACCGCGATCCTCCTATCGTATACAATCCTATACAGACAAGACTACAAAACCACGTACCCGATACCGTTACATGATCACCGCCGTAGACCGGAAACACAATGAAAGCCAGGCAAGCGCTGAGAAAAGGATCAGGACCAGGTGGCCCCTGAAGCCGGTAAAAAAGTGGTGATCTGAACCGTATATACACCACACACCACCCCTCGACCTCTTTCACAGGGTCATAACTAAACAGTGGCACTACTATGAGAGCAACGCCGTACTCCCATAGCTGTCAGGTTAAGAGGCTTTAGGCCTTCCCTCACCCTTTAATTCCCTTCCACAGGATTCTGCGAAGAAGGGACCGCCACACCGAGCGTTGGACCGCCCCTTTAGGGGATGGGGGTGCGATGGAAGCCATTAATCTGATGGCTATGGCCGTATGCCCGCCGTAGAGGTGTTAACCCGTGTCATTTTAGCAAACCCTTGTTCCTCCCGGTAGTTCATGATAAGCCATGACAGGCTTCGCTTTGGGGTGGGTGTACGAAACAGTGATTTTACCAAATCACTGTTTTCAGGGAGGGATTTCACTGGGTTATTCAAAACATTTGTTTAGGAGCAAAGCCTACAGGGACGACGCTCTTACCATTTTAATCATTTACAAACTAAACCGTATACTAATATGCATCACAACTACCGAAAGAGCATATTGTTACTCTTACTGCTGGTTGTATTCAATGCCACGGCCCAACAGCGCAAAGTTGTTTCGGGTAAGGTGGTGGATTTTGACAACGAACCATTGGTGGGTGCAAATGTTGTTGTTAAAGGGACCACACACGGCACCGTGACGGACAGGGATGGGAATTACACCATAGAACTCAGTGAAAATGAGAACATCCTGGTATTCTCGTACATCGGTTTTGAGACCATAGAGGAGCAGGTGGGGAACAGATCTGTTATCGATGTCAGCCTTTCACTGGGCCTGCAGGAATTAATGGAGATCGTAGTAGTAGGCGCTTTCAACATTGAGCAGGAAAAGCGGGCTATCAACTACGCAGTGCAGGAGATCCAGGCAGAAAATCTGGAAGCTCCCCAGCAGTTGAACATTGTAAACTCATTACAGGGGCAGGTGGCCGGCGCTATGATCACCGGTAACGGGGCTCCCGGTTCACCCTCGCAGATCCTGCTAAGAGGGGGGTCATCCGTAGGCGAAGGTCGTAACAACCAGCCGCTGTTCGTAGTGGACGGTATCCCCATTGACAACTCTGCCATAGAGCAGGGTGGCAACAGGGGCATGGACCTGAACCCCGCTGATATTGAGTCGATCACCGTCTTAAAAGGTCCGTCAGCCGCCGCGCTGTATGGCTTACAGGCTGCGAACGGCGCGTTGATCATTACAACAAAGTCTGGTAAGGCCGGAAAAACTTCCATTAACTTTGGGGCTTCAGTAGCCCTGGACCGGCCTACACGATATATGCCTCAACAGGACATGTATCAGCGCGGCCTCAATGGGCGCCCTGACAACACCACTACCCAATCCTGGGGGCCCACCTATCGCAGGGACCAAACGATTTATGACAACCAGGAGGAGTTTTTCGAGACGGGTATCACACAAAACTACAATTTCAACATCTCAGGGGGGAATGAAAAAACGACTATGTATTTTTCATACAACCTGCTGGACCAATCCGGGATAGTACCCAACACGGACTATTCCAAGCATAGTGCCTTGCTGAAAGGGACCCATCAACTTCTTGACAATCTTTCCCTCAGTGCTTCGGCAAACTACATCACCTCGGAAAACACCAGGGCATTTGACAATAGTTCAGGAGGGTTTATGACCCGTGTTTTCCGCTGGCCGCTTACGGATGACATGAGCAACTATCTTAATCCGAACGGTACACGGCGTTTTCTATTACCGATAGATATCTATCCCACCCAATCGGATAATCCTTATTGGTTTCTGGAAAATAACCCCACCGTAGATGATGTGAACAGATGGATAAGCCAGATCAGTCTGAGCTACGATCCATTGGAATGGCTGACCCTTACCTACAGGATTGGCCTCGACAGGACCAATTTTCACCTGAAAAGACAAAGGGCGGTATCCACCGGTGGTAGCGGTTTAGGTTCAGTATACGAGCTGGAGCGTGACAATGAAATATTGTCTTCAGATTTCCTGGTGAACATTGATAAATCACTGGGATCAAAATTTTCCCTGTTTGGTACCATGGGAACCTCCATCCGGGAGGACAGAGGCAGAACACTGAGTGTTAGTGGTGAAAATCTGCTGAATGAAGGGCTTTACTCCATAAATAATACGGAAAGGCAGATCATCAACAGCAGCCATCGCAGACGGAACATCATTGGAGTGTTTGGCGACCTGAAACTGGACTACAATGGTCTTGCCTACCTCAACGTAACAGGGAGGAACGACTGGTCCTCCACCCTACCAGAGCAGAATAATTCTTTCTTTTACCCATCGGTGAGTGCAGGATTGGTATTCACAGAGCTCATCCCGGGTGATTGGAGTGTCCTCTCCTTTGGAAAAGTAAGAGCATCATGGGCACAGGTAGGTTATGATGCTGCTCCACACAGCCTTACCCCGGTACTGTCTCCCAATGAAACGGAAGGTGGTGGATTTAAAAACTGGCATACGGCCGGCAATGCTAATTTAAAGCCGGAAATGACGACCTCCAAAGAGGTAGGCATAGAGTTACATTTCCTGAATGACCGCATCAGGCTGGACGCCACGTACTACGATATGCTGACTGAAGATCAGATCATCAGGGCGCGGGTTTCCCCGGCTACGGGATATGTCATTCAAACCTTCAATGCAGGGTCAGTGTCCAACAAGGGATATGAGGTAATGCTGAATGCCAACGCCATCCGTCAGGGTGATTTCAGCTGGGACCTTACCGTAAATGCCTCGCACAATGACGCCGTGCTGGAGTCTCTCCCTTCTCACATGTCAGAATACCGGCAGACCTACGGACAGACCACCGCAGGTAATGCCACATCAGTACCTGGCCGCGGCTTTTTTGCCGTGTCAGGTGTGGACTACGAATACAATGAGGACGGCCGTAGGATAATCCGTGAGGACGGTTTCCCCAGTAAAACCGGATCCAAGGACAATTATCTTGGTGATCGTGAGCCGGATATGATCCTGGGGCTTACCAATTCATTCCAGTATAAAAACTTCAACCTCTCTTTCCTGTGGGATTTCAGGATAGGAGGAAAGGTGTTGAATACCACAGCCCAGAGCATGGTTTCTGTCGGTATGCACGAAATGCTGGAGGAGTACAGGGGTGTAAGATACGTTTTCGACGGGGTGGTGAACACAGGCTCCGAGGAAAGTCCTGTGTGGGAAGAAAATACCCGCGAAGTAGTGCTGGACCAGGCCTATTTCCAAACCGAATATGCTGCAGTAGGTGCCAATTTTCTGGAAGACGCAGACTGGGCCCGGCTACGGTTTGTCACACTTTCCTACAACCTTAATCCGAAGTGGCTGAGCAAGGCGGGGATCTCTAACCTTCAGCTTACAGCCACAGGCAGGAACCTGCTGTTGTTCACCCCTTACACCGGTATTGACCCCGAGGTAAGTTCAGCCGGTAACCGGGGCGGGTCAGGGAACATGGGCATTGACTACGGTGCTATTCCGCAAATGAAAGGATTGACGTTAGGCCTTAAGGCATCATTTTAAAAAACCGGAGCAATGAAGACACTAAAGAATAAACTATTTATTATCGTTGGGCTGTTCCTTCTGGTAGGCTGTGACGATTATCTTGACGTAAACGAGGACCAGGATAACCCTTCCACTACAGCCCCGCAAAACCTGCTGCCCGCCATACTGGGCAATGCAGCTACGCTTACCTATAACGCCGGGGAGATCAGCGCATACTACAGTGTGCAGCTGGCCACGGAAACCGGTTTTGACCGTACCCGCGACCTGTGGGACTTTAGCCTCGAGGTAAGGGTTGGTATTTTCAGGCATCATTATTTCGATGTGGCGGGAAATGCCTTTAACCTTATCAATACCGCGGCTGAAGATGACCTGGCAAAAAACTATGAAGGGGTAGCGAAGATCATGTTCGCCTATTCCTTCCTGATAACTACAGATGTTCTGGGTGATATGCCTTACAATGAAGCTTTTTCAGGCAAGGACAGCCCAAAATACGACACCCAGGAAACTGTATACGAGCAGATCGGCATTCAACTGGAAGAGGGTATTCAGGATCTTCAGGATGCTATTGCTCTGGGCAACAGGGCACGTCCCATGACCGCCTCCCATGATGTATTGTTTGGAGGCGACCTCAACGCGTGGGTCACATTTGCCCAGGGGTTAAAAGCCCGGTGGCTTTTGCACCAGAGCAACGTAGCCGCAGATATGGCACGAGTCATTGAATATGCGGATCAGGCCCTGGATCAATGGGTGACACCTTCCTATGCATTTTCAGGTGTGGATGTATGGACGCGAAATCCCTGGGGCCCCAACCAGGCCAGACCATTGTTATTCTCCATGAGGGCTAATGCGCTGAGTCGTTCAGCACCTTCTGCATTTTTTCTGGACCTGATGAAAGGTGTGGATTACGTAGACCCCCGTGCTCCCCAACACTTTGAGCCCAATGACGACGGCGAGATCCTCTCTGTTGTTTCCGGGGATGGGCGAGGTGACATACCCAGGGATGACCTCCCTGGCCTACTGGATATGGCGCTCACCAAAGATGACAGCCCCATAGCCTTTATGACAGAATCCGAACTGTTCTTTATCAAGGCGGAAGCAGCCTTTAACAGCGACAAAGCCATGGCCTACCAAAGCTACCTTTCCGGCATCAGAAGTAATATGAATGAGCTGGAAGTAGCCCAGGAAGAGCAGACCACCTATTTGTCCAACAGCGATATGGTGGCCCAAAATGCCAACGACCTGACCCTGAGCCATATCATGGTACAAAAGCTGATAGCCACCTACCTTTCCCCTGAAGCATGGGTAGACGTACGCAGGTATAACTGGGATCCCAATATTTACCCGGGCCTCTCCCGTCCTACAAACGTACAGGAATCCGTATACGGTGAAGACCAATGGATAACCCGGGTGCCTTACAATATGGAAACAGAATACATCTACAACCTGCCCGAGATCGACCGGCTGGGCGCGAGGGAACCTGAATTCCTTATGGTGAAACTATGGTGGATGCAACAATAAAATCAAAGACGATGAGCAAAATAAAAATACTCAAGCCCTATTTCCCCGTTTTTATTTTCGGCATTCTCATGACAGCGTGTTCCGAAAATGATCCGCTGGATGAATTGGGGGTACTACAGGACAAAGTTCCCTTTGTGGATCTCACCTCCGTAGATGCGCTTTATGACGCAGGAGATACGATCAATTATAATGTATTGTATTGGTCAGACAGGGATGATATCGCGAGCCTTTCCACCCTGATCGATGGACAGACCCAATTGCTGGGAACCCTGTCAGTAGATGATGGAGCCGGTGAAGTAGCACTGGCATTTGATACGGTGTTTGTCAGGGACTCACCTCTGCAGAGTGATCTTGAGCATGATCCACTGGACTACAGGACGGACCTGAACCAGTATGTCAAATCGATGGGCTTCACTATTCCGGAAGCGTACCAGCTATGGGAGATAGCAGGAGCTGACAATGAGAGTTTTCTCAAGGTAAATGAGCTGTCTTTTGGCAGTGAGATCAGATCGCTGATCCTTTCACAGCTTCAGCAGAATGGCATTACTACCACATGGGATGACCTCGCCGGTATTACCACTTCGGCCGAGCTGAAAATAGAAAGCACGCTCGATATCTGGATACGCGTGAACGACCAGCAGGGTAATTTCAATGAATCATCGGTTTCCAGCGCCAAAATCGGGCCGCTGGCTGAGTGAGTCATGGAGATGCCGATATTTAATGATGACTTTAAACTATAAAAATATGCTTTTAAAATACATAAAAAGGGGTTTGTGGATGTGCCTGCTGTCCGGTGTTTTGATCACCACCGGCTGCAATGACGATGACGAAGCGGCACCTGAAATGACTGCCCATTTCAAAGCCTCGGCCACCGCTACGGAAGCCATGGAGGCCCCTGGGAATATCCTGTTTCGAAATGCTTCTAAAAACGGGCTTTCATACCATTGGGACTTTTCCGGTGCCTACATAAAAAATGATCCGGCCCGGCCCAATACCTTTACCGGTATTTCCCCAGACACCGTGCATTTCCCCGTACCTGGCACCTACACGGTCTCTGTAACGGTACGCGGGTCGTCCGGTCAGGAAGATGTTACTTATAGTCAAACCTTCGAGTTCATTAAAAAGGATCCGACAGTCAGCTATTTACCGGAAAGCGTGCTTATGGATACCTCTGTTCATTTTACCGTGGACTTCCTCAGGTTTGAAGATAAAACACCTTCCTTTGAATGGTCATTTGAAGATGGTGAGCCGGCTACTTCTACGGAAGAAAGCCCGGTAGTGAAGTTTAAGGCTGCCGGCGACAAACTCGTTACGCTGAAGCTCAACGATGGTGAAGAAGAGTTCACGATCAATACCACCGTACCGGTACAAACGATCCTGTTCCCTACGCTGTACTTCACGGATATGGCCACCCAGCAGATATTCATGACAAGGCTGACCGGTGAACCCGATGAGGAGGTAAAACCTACCGGTGCGGTACTCGCAGACAACAGCTTACCCATGAACATGCTGGTGGACAATGGACGTATCTATTACACAAATACAGATAACACGCTGGGAACAGCCACTTTTGGCGAGATTAGATCCTTTAAATGGGACGGGACGGACCATAAAACCATTGCCACGAACGGTTCAGGGCACATTGTCCCCTTTTCAATGACCATTGACGGGGCCGATATTTACTTTACGGACAGGAGAGAAGGGATCTTTAAGATCAACAAAACCGCGGAAAATCAGGACATCAGTGGTCTTACGAAGTGGTTGCATCATAACCAAAGCGAATACTATGGAAATGGTATCGGCTGGGGGCATCAAAACGGTGGCCTGGCGTTCTATCAGAGTAAGGTCTGGTGGACCAAGTGCAGCAATGGCAAGGGACTTTATACGATACAGCCCAGCCTGCCCACCAATGTGGATGGAAACGTGACCGGGGAAAAGATGCTGGAAGATTACCCTATGCGATCATTGACCATTGACGAAAGCACAGGAAAGGTATACTTTTTCATGAATAAGCCTGTTGGAGAAATGTCCATTGGCATATACGTGTCCAACGCAGATGGCAGTGAGCTCACCGAGATCGAGGCCTATGAGCCGGGTGTGGACCTTGATCCTACAGGAGGAGAAGCCCAATATATTGGAGTCACCGGTATCACCCTTCTGGAAGACCATGTATACTGGGGATACAGGGATAATGGCAATGCTGTGGCCACCTCTGGTGTGAAACGTGCCAAACTTGACGGGACCGAAGTGGAAATGTTCCTGGCCGGGTATCTTCCCTATGGTATAGTGATCGACAAAACACCCCGGTAAATAATTCCTGGGAGGAGATCCTGCAGGGTCTCTTCCCACATTTCTTACCTGCTAAAGCAAGCTTACATGAAATTCTTTTGTCACTGGTTACTGACAGGTCTGATACTCGTTGCTCAAAGTGTCTGCGGGCAGGAAAACGCCGTGCCTAACCGGGAACTGAGAGGCGTCTGGGTCGCCACGGTTTTCAGCCTTGACTGGCCTAAAACGACAGGTGTAGCCGCTCAAAAAAATGAATTGATCAACATTCTGGATAAAGCCCGGGAGACTAACCTGAATGCCATATTCCTGCAAATACGTACGGAGTGTGATGCACTTTACAATTCAAACCATGAGCCGTGGTCCAGGTATCTTACGGGTGCGCAGGGGCAGGATCCCGGTTACGACCCTCTGGCTTTTGCCATCGAAGAGGCCCACAAAAGGGGACTGGAGCTCCATGCATGGATGAACCCTTTCAGGGTGAATGCCTCTACCAACCCTTCGCAGGTCTATAGCAATGATCATATTTCCCAAACCCACCCGGAATGGATGCTGGAATTTTCCACAGGTCAAAAAATACTGAATCCGGCCCTGCCGGAAACCCGAAGCTATATCGCCTCTGTGGTGGTGGATGTAGTAGGCAACTATAATGTCGATGGTATTCATTTCGATGATTACTTCTATCCGTATCCGGGTAGCGGTTTTCCGGGTATTACCAATGAAGATGCAGATGATTTTGCTATGTACGGAGGCGGGTTTACTGACATCGGAGACTGGAGAAGGCACAATATAAACCAGACTGTCCAACTTGTACAGGATGAGATCAAAAAGGTGAATCCAGCGTTAAGGTTCGGGATCAGCCCCTTTGGTATCTGGAAAAACGGGGTGCCGGCAGGTATCACAGGCCTGGATGCCTACAACGTAATCTACGCCGATGCCACACACTGGCTACAAAACGGTTCTGTGGATTATGTAGCTCCTCAGCTCTACTGGCCTATAGGTGGTAGCCAGGATTTCAGAAAGCTGCTCGAATGGTGGGCAGGACAGGCCTTTGATGCTTCCAGGCACATCTATGCCGGGCATACGCTCAAGGACATCACCTCTTCATCCGGCAGAAACGGGCGTTCGATCGCCATGCTGGAAAATGCCCTCGGAGACCAAAAGGGGAAGGACAGTTTCTACAGGACAAAACAGTCCGTGGATGAAGTCCCGAATCAGATAGCAATAGTGCGTGAGAACGAAACTAAAAATGCCCTGGGAAGTATTTTTTTCAGGGTGGCTGACCTGATGGCTAATCCGGCAGGCTTTACAGACTATATAAAAGAGGAAGTATACCCCTATCCGGCAGCGCCGCCTGCCATGGGGTGGTTGCCTGGAGATCCTCCGGCCGCTCCTACTGGTCTTGTCTACCAAACAGATGAAGCCAGCGGTAACGTGATCCTGCAATGGGAACGGGGAACCGGCAACGCACATAACTTTAAAAGATACATTGTTTACCGGCTCCCGGATGCATCCGGACAGGTGCCGGCGGAAGGCGCTATTTATGACATAACGGTTTCCGAACAAACGGAGGTTGCCTACAAAGACCTGCCAGCCGGCCAGTCCTGGTGGGCTATAGCGGAGCTGGGTCCGACCAACCAAAGCAGTGCTCTGAGTAACATTATCAGTATTGAAAAAGTGATAGAGTTACCACAGGTACCGGTGATCATGCTTCCTGCAGAACAGGTGTCCTCCAGCGATCAGACATTCATACGGTTCGAGTGGGCCGAACAACCAGGTATTGTTTCTTATCATTACCAGCTGGCCACCAATGCTGATTTTATTTCACCTATTGAAGACGACAGTCAGTTGGACGGCAGTACTACTGCAAGACTGTTTACCAACCTGGAGGATGGGAAGTATTATTTCAGGATAAAGGCTTCCAATGAAGGGGGATCCAGTGACTGGAGTCCCACTTTTACGGTAACATTGGGTAGCCCGGTCACAGGCATTGAGAACAGTGAGTATATTGACCATCTTCATCTGTATCCCAATCCATCCTCGAAAGGTGTCGTGTATATCACACTAAATCTGAAAAGGTCTGCCTCTGTGTCCTTTGATGTCGTTTCGCTGGCAGGTAAGAGAGCACTCTCACAGCCAGTAGGATTTTACAACCGGGGTGAGCATAGGATCGAGCTGGACTGTCATGCATTGGCCAAAGGTTTTTACATGATCAGGCTATCGGTGAACCAGTCTCATTATACGAAACGTCTGATCTTAAATTGAGATAAATGGCAATACACAATCAGTTCAGGATCCGGTGGACGGATATTCACTATGTCGTAAGAATTCCCGGCAACTTCAGGTTGATGTGGAGTCGTGCATAGAGTAAAGGGATAGATTCCGTAAATTTAAGATGGTCATATGCCCTCGGTAGCTAATGCATTCTGCTCACCCGGGTGTCATCATCAAATCCATCACCCCCGCTTCCTGCTGTAGTGCTGTGAGGAAGAAGTTAAAAAAGGGGATACCTGATATGCGTACAAAAGCTGTAAAAAGAGTCTCTGCTTCCAACGGATCTCATCCCAATGATCCAAAATCGAAGTTCAGGAGCTATCTGAAGGTCATGCTGGCCGGAAAAAATGACCTGTGTGGTATACTGGTCCTGGGCCATACGGGGATAGGAAAAACACACTTTGTTGAATCCCAACTGGCCCGCTATGCTTCTACGTATCCGGTCCTGATAGCCCGTCACAGGCAGCAGCATACCAATATACCCTATTACGGCTTAAAACAAGCCATTTCTGACTTTCTGACCCAAAAGTATCATGAACTCTCTGCTCTGGAATTTGAAAAGCTGGCCACGCACCTGAAAAACTACTATGGTGAGAGCTTCTCCCTTTTCCTTGAGTTTATCCCTGAGATATCGCTGATCATAAAAGAGGACTACGAGGTTTCTCAAAAATACGTGCCTAAAGTCAAAAACCAGCTGTTCGTCCTTTTCAAGACCTTTTTCTCATTCCTGCACCATTACTACCGGCGCCCTGTTTTCTTCTTCACAGATGATCTGCAGTGGACAGATACTTCCGGTATGGGTCTGTTGAAATATCTTTTGCTCGAGCTGACTCCGGAAAAACTTACATGGATCGCTTCCTGCCGTGAAAATCCGAGCCAGGTCTACTCGCATTTTCATCTGATAGAACAACTGGGATTCGATAAAAAAAGGGTGGAGACTATCTATCTGAAGAGCTTTACCCGTGGAGACGTTAAACGGATCATGGCGTCGAAACTCGGTGCGCCTGTACATCCTGAGCTGGCCCAAACCTGTTTTGAATTATGCAACGGCCACCCCTCGTACCTTCCCGTACTGGTGGAAAGTCTGAAAAACACCGAGCACATCTGGCTTTTGGAAGGTGTCTGGTACTGTGATGTACAGGCCATCAGGGAATACTATGAAGGTCAGGGTAAGGAGAAGATCCTGTTCGACCGGCTGGTACATTTATCAGAACCCGCAAGGCTCATGCTATACATCATGGCCTGTACCGGGGGCTACCATCAGAAGGTTTTGACTAACTGGTGGGCCCGGGAGAACATGGACCTCGGCCATCCGCTCAGGGAAGCCGAAGAGAAGGGATTTTTAAAAAAACAAAACAGCTCTTTTATCTTCTCTGAAAGGTATGTGGGTGAAATGATCTATGAAAACCTGCCCCACGACGAACGGACAGAAATACATTACAAGATCGCCAAGTTACTGTATCAGCAGGGACTGGACAACCTGAGTGCCGTAGAGACTGTATTGATGACCACGCAATTCAACCAGTCGCTGTCCACTGTCAGGCGGCTTGGGGAGCAGACCCTGTGTGCGGAACTGAATTACGTGGCAGGTAAGCAGTCCAGAAAAGACAACGCGCTCAGCCAGGCACAGTATTTTTTCAAAATGAGTGCCGATCTGCTCAAGGAGTGTCCGTGGGAACAGGTCAGCGAAAAGATCTACGCTGTGTACATGGAAAGAGCGTGGGTAGAATATCAGCTCGGGATCTATGACCTCGCTGAGATCCATCTTGATTACATCCTTGAACGGATCACGGATGTTTTTAAGCGGGTCGACATTTACGAACTCAAGGTGATCATTAACAACCACCTGGGCAGGTTCCGTAAGGCCGTGCACATACTAAAGGAATGCCTGGCGGAACTGGACGTGGAGTTGCCGCTGGATGAAACAATTCTGCTCCGTGAGATCGAAGAGCTGAAAACCGTGTTGGAAGATGAGGAAAGGGACACTCACCCCACAACCGTGACCAAAACAGACCTTCAAAAGCAATCTTCCGTGTTGAAGCTGCTCTATATTGGAGGCATGAGCCTGCACCATACTTCCGATGTCTTGATGAAATGGGCGGCTCTGATGATCATCACACGAAGCCGGGTATGCCCCACTATTGAGGAAAGGGCTATCGGCTACGTATCGTATGCGCGTATGTTGATCATCGATGGTGCCATTGACAAAGGATACGACCTGGGCAAAAAAGGGCTGGAGATCAACAATTCATTACAAGGTATACGGTTGAGATGCAGGGTATACGGTGTCTTTGCATTCTACCTCCAACCGTGGAAAAAAGCCTTTGCGGATAGTTTTCCCCTGTTGGATATGGGTATAGAGGCAGGAGAAAAATCAGGTGACCTGATTGGGAGCTACATCCTGAAAACACACAAACTGAACCTCCATCTGCTGTCCGGTTTACCACTGAAGGAGCTGGAGTCCATTGAGTTCGGCGAGCGCCATCCTTCAATGGAAATGACGTACTACATTACACTGTATCAGGTAAACTTTGCGCGGTTCCTGACGGAGGAGACTCCCTTCTTTTCGATGTCTGAGCAACAGCCTTCAAGACTGGCCGCTAAGTTCACTGTGAAGGAAGAGAGCTTCTACAGGAACTACGTTTGGGCACGCTACTACTTGCTTTTCGGTAATTATGAGCTGGCAGCAAATGCGGCAGCCAGGGCCAACGACAATAAGAAACTGCAGGAAGGCTCTCCATTGCTGCCTGCCAACCTGATGGTATGGTCGCTGGCTATTACCCAAAACTGGTTCAACTACAAACCAAAGCGCAGAACGGAGTTAGCAGAATGTCTGCAGGATATCATGGACCGTTTTGAATTATGGAGTCATCATGCACCCGGTAACTACGCTTCACCATGGTGGCTGCTAAA
Source organism: Flammeovirgaceae bacterium BBD 1991-12 (assembly GCA_001657315.1). Classification (GTDB taxonomy): domain Bacteria; phylum Bacteroidota; class Bacteroidia; order Cytophagales; family Cyclobacteriaceae; genus Fulvivirga. Next base: position 13,638 of record LYSV01000088.1, read on the forward strand.
GGCAGAATTCCAGCGTATATCCGGGGAGAAAGGCGATGCAGCTCAATATTATACCCAGGCAATAGATATGGCCCGTGACAATTTGTATTACAAAGCCGTGAGTTGTGAATTCTTTGCCATTTACCTGCTTTCCGTTGATGACCAGCCGAGGGCTGCCCGGTATTTCAGGAAGGCCATTACCTGTTACCAGCAGTGGGGAGCTACGGCGAAAGTCAAGCAATTGCGTCAGCAATACAGGGCCATTATCGAGGATGAAGACCCACATAAAGGAGATATGACCATCGAGATGATCCAGCATGAGTTTAGCGGCGACATGGATGTGCATTCGCTGGTCAACAAGCTCATGGTGCTGCTTCTCAGGATATCGGGCTCTACCCGGGTAGTGATTGAATCATCCATGGACGATGAGAATCTATCGCGGCTCGGTAGTTTTAGTTTGCCATGCAATACAGATCTTCATGCATCGAATATCATTCCAATTTCCCTGATACTGCTGGCGCACCGGTCGCAGGACCAGATCCTCGTCAATGACCTCCAGTCCCCTCACAATCTTGGAGATCTTAGTGCTTTTTCTGACCGCGGCGTAAAGGCCCTTCTTATCCAGCCGGTAACCATCCGCAATCTTTCAATGGTGATCTACCTCGAAAACTGTTTCACGAGTAGCTGCTTTACTTCCGGGATGCTACGGTGGATATTGGTCACGGCCAATCAAGGTGGTGTAATCATAGAAAACGCTCGTATCCATGAGCTGACGGTAAAGCTCAATGACCATTTGAGGGAAGAGATGGAGGAAAAAGAACGGCTGACTGGTTTGGTAAAGTCACAGCGGGATGACCATCTTCATGCACTGGTACAGGCCCAGGATGACGAACGAAAACGTATAGCCAGTGACTTACATGACAGCTTGGGCTCATTGCTCTCTACCGTCAGGGTGAGATTCAATCAATTACAGGAGGAACTGGCCGCGGATCTACCGGAAAAAAAAGGGCAGGTAGAGACTACCCTTAACCTGCTGGACGAAGCTGTGGACGAGCTACGCAGGATAGCCCATAACATGCTGCCGGTCACTCTTCACAAATTCGGCCTTGAGGCCGCTTTAAAAACATTCATTGAAAATATTCAACTCCCCCATAGCCTCGAAGTAAGTGTACAGATCCTTGGGCTGCGTACAAGATTGCCGGAACAGACGGAAGTATCCCTGTACAGGATATGTCAGGAACTGGTACAAAATGTACTAAAGCACGCGAAGGCCTCTCAGATGCGCCTCCAACTGATAGATCATGGGGACGCCCTCAACCTGATCGTAGAGGATGACGGCGTAGGAATGGATACCAGCGCGATTGTCTATGGCTTTGGTTTTCATACCATAGAGACAAAAGTGGACCTTTTGAACGGCACCTTTAGCATCGAGAGCAGGCCCGGAGCAGGTACAATGGTCCTGATCAATATACCAGTGCTTTCAGCGTAAGTTATTTGTTATTAAGGCTTTCTGCAGATCTATTGACTTAATAGCCAATAACTTATCAACCATTCCCTTCTTCCGTGAACGTTCAAATGAGAAAAGAAAATAAGTAAAATCATTTTTTAGATTCTGGCTCGGTTAGGTTATCAGGACTACCACGGTGCAGAGCCTGAACATTTAAACCCAAAAAACAGGAACTACCCCGGCTTTTGCCGCCACTTTTTCTTTTCTCCCTTTAGCTTCTTCTGATCCAGGCGTTTTTTTACGGAAGCTTTGGTAGGAGAGGTGGGTTTACGTCTTTTTCTGACTGCAAAGGCCTGTGACAGCAGCTTATCCAGTTTTTTCAGAGCGGCCTCTTTGTTCTGTAGCTGGGTCCTCTTACTTTCCGCAGCAAGCACTAATACACCTTCTTTCGTCATCCTGGAAGCCAGTTTATTGAGCAGGGTTTTTTTCTGATGATCGTTCAGAACTCCGGACTGCTTTACATCAAATCGTAAGACCACCTTTGTATTCACCTTATTGACATTCTGCCCTCCCGGACCACTGCTTCGGGCAGTGGTAAAGTCAATTTCCGATCTCAGATCAGCCGCTTTTATCTTTTTCTTTTCAATAGACATAGGTTTCGATAAAAAGATCAAAAAAAATTTATCCGGATCATAGCATTAAATGTATGTGATAATCAGAGGACTAGAAAATATGAACATAAATATTGAACCGGTCAATATCCATAAACACCGGATTTTAGGTTACACAAGGCTGATCCACTTCGACAAATGAGAGAACCAACGATTAAAACACATTAGTCATGCAAGTATTAAAACCTCTGGCCATAGCACTTTTAACAGTTATCAGTGTCACGTGCTATAGTACCGATAAGTTAACTTCCGAAAAAGAAAGTGTGGCACTTCTGCCCAACACAAAGGGGAAGGTGATCAAAGTGATCTATGATGCCAATGTCACAGGTAAGGTCACGATAAGTGTATTTTCCGGAAATTGGCTTTTATACCACCGGAAATACAAGGAGAATCCATTCATTCAGCCCTTCGATTTAAGTGACCTGCCCGAGGGTGAGTATCAGTTTGAGATCAGAACACCAGAAGGCCGGGTAGAAAAGACTATTCTTATAACAGAATCAAAAATCCACGAAGTCACCCGATAGTACACACGGGCCTTCGTTATATATACGATTTACTGCCATGCCCGCTGGTGCGGCGGTAAATACCTTCAGGTTTTGCCCCCTTTTCCGTCCGGAGACTTTTTTGACCAGGACGAAAGAGGGGGGCTACTTTTTATCTCGCTGGTATTTAAACCACTTCCAGGGCTATTTCCGTCATATCGGTGAAGGCCTGCTCGCGTTCCTTTGAAGTACTTGCTGTACCGGAAATGATATTGTCGCTTACCGTGAGGATGCTGAGTGCTCTTACCCCTGACCGCGCCGCCATAGTGTACAGTGTGGAGGTTTCCATATCAGTACATAATATGCCGTGCTCAATCCAGATCTTCCACCGTTCGGGATCATTGTTAAAGTAGAAAAGATCAGTGCTGAATACGCTGCCGGCCTTGACACTGATGTCCAGCTCACGGGCTTTCAGGTATGCCTTACGTAAAAGTTCAAAATCTGCAACAGGGGCATAGTCCAGCTCGTTGAAGGTGATCCTGTTCATACTGGCGTCGGTTGAAGCTCCCTGTGCAATGACAATATCACCAAGGTCAAGTTCTTTGACCAGCGCCCCGCAGGTGCCAATGCGAATGATGTTTTTTACCTGGTACGACTGAATGAGCTCATGCACATAAATGGCAAGGGAAGGCTGTCCCATACCTGTGCCCTGGACTGAAACCCTCCGACCTTTGTAGTATCCTGTATAGCCCAGCATATTGCGTACTTCAGTATAGCATTGGGCTTCTTCAAACAGGTTTTCAGCAATAAATCTGGCCCTCAGAGGGTCTCCGCTTACCAATACAGTTTCGGCAATATCACCCTGCTTCGCTCCTATATGTAAACTCATCCCTTTTGATTTTATGCGGCTGCCAAGCTACAATTTTACCGTAAGAACATCACCTGTTCCGTGTTAGTCAAAAAGCTGATCCTGATCATGGTTGCTCAGAATTTATAATGAGGAAGTCAGGAATCCACACGGATGGCGCCTGAAATACAGGCATTCTCGTGTAGGCTTCAAAGAATCAGCCTGGCAGCCGCTCAGTATTCCTTAGGTTCTTGCTTAACGTGCCTAAGTCGTAAAATTCTAATCTCCCGCTCAGTATGCTTATATGCCACACGATAGGAATATGCTTCAAAAGCGCGGTAGTTTCCCGGGTTGTTTTTTCGATATTTATCGAGAGGATATTTTTCCGGATGTTCGGGAATAGAATCCACTATTCCGATGATTCCTTTTTTTACCAACTCTGCGTTGGAGTAAGATTCTTTTATGATGTGATCATAGGCTTTTTTTAATGCCTGAGACGCGCGAATGTTCCAATGAACAACCGGCAGGCTTTTCTTTACCACTTTTTCATCTGCTTTTTAAGGTTCTCATGGCTAACATATTCGCCACGATCCATTTCAGCTTCTGCTTCATCCAATTCCTTGTTATATTGCTCTATACTGATGTGGTGGCTATCCTCTTTCAAAGTTTCTTTTTTTAAAAGGGATTCCAACTTTTTAATGACAGACTCATTGTTAAGAGCCAGAAACTTTTGAATGAAGTGAATTTTCCTGGTCTGTATGTCCATGATCTTCTTGTTTTCTACAAGATAACGATTTATTTCCATGCTTGAGTCTCATTGAATAAAGTTTATAGGTTTTCGGTCACCATTTCAACTGGCGTACATTAAGAAGAGTACAAGGCGTGAACTGTAGGCGAGCAAGGACCACGCTAAATATGTTCCAAATGAATCATGGGTCTAACTGATGAGCCAAATACCTACTCCACCGGTTCTGCAAACGTAATAAAGTACCCATCCGGATCCTGGATCGTGAACTCCTTCATGTTGTAGAAAGTTGTTCGCATATCATCAGCTATTTTGACCGAATTTTTTACACTATCATAGAGCAGGTCTATCCCCTTCATTTTCAAAAAGAAGGTGATCCCTCCTCCCGGGGTTTCGCTTTTCAGAGCGGGAATATCTTCCTTCAGGCTCTCTACAGACTGCAACATCAGGCTGGCTTCGTCTTTTTGGATCATAGCCCAGTTGTATTGCCCCTCTTCAGGTACGGACATGATTTTACTGAACCCAAAGTGTTGTTCATAAAATTCTATGGAACGGTTCACATTCTCTACCATGAGATTGGGTGTAAGGCTTTCAAATTCAATGTTTTTCATGCTACCAAAACTACGTTCGGCCCCGCATAGTGACCGTGTAAAAAAACGACTTTATCCTGCGAGCTTCCTGCTGGTAAACCTGTGGAAGAACCTGTGCAGGTGGGAATGATCGTAAAACCCCAGCGTTTCGGCCATTTCCCAGCGTGGAACAGGTTGATCCATCACCTTTTGTAGTTCCTGAAAGCGTATAGTATCTGCATACACCTTAGGTGTGATCCCGATCTGCTCTAAAAACAGGCGTTGTAGCTGCTTTGGAGAAAGGCATACCTTGTCAGCGAGTGTGGCCACAGGTATGACTCCCCTGGTCTTTTCTACAATCATCAACGCCTGATGTATTCTGGCATCTGTTTCTGCCTTTACTACGCCAAGCCATCGTTCGAGCCATGTTATTCTTTCCGAGGTGTTAAGGGGATATAACTGTTCTGCAAGGTCTGATTTCAGGTCAGCATTGGTATATTCAAGTGCCACTGACAGATCTGTAAAGGCATTGAGTGGTTGCTTCAACAGCGCATACAAACCGCCGGCCCTGAAGCGGATACCCAGTAGATCATAATCGTTCCTGCATCCGCTTAACATTGATCTGGTGAGGTTACCTACTACAAACGAGGTCGCCTTGTTTATCTGGTCCTTATCTTTACTCCGATTGACCAGCGGGGTAGAGAAGTTGAAGATAATATCCATACTGCCATCGGGAAGTACTTCATGGAATCCATTGGAAAATCCCTTCAGGATCCAGTAGCATACCACCAACCGGTCTGAGGATGGGCCAGGTGCAAATTCCTGATACCTGATCATCCAATAAATATACCGAATTCCCGGTGAAGGATCTCATTCTCCTGCCGGCTGTCCCGGATGGTCGTTTGTGATCTTGAATCACCCGATTTTATGATGAGCTTGTCATTGAAGATGGTTTTTCTTCCCTCGGATGTAGGTATTGTGCATATTTTGTTTTTCACAAAATAGGAATCGGGATGATTCTGCTTCCAAAGGCATTGCTCATGGAAATCCTCAATATCCCGGGCCCTGATGGTGAAAAGATATTTTTTTTCGAAGTGTTTTTTATCCTTCGATTCGAGCAGCAGGTATTCGTCTCCAGCCGGTTTGATCATATACCATTTCCGGCCGTCAAATACAGGTTCATTGCATTTCATCCTTAGCGGTATCAGGAACAGGTCACCAAAACCCACATCACAAAGCCACAGATCATCAAGCTCTGCCAACAGAGCCATGTGGTCATATTCGGGGCCCGGGATACCCTGCTCGTCAAATATTCTGGCAGAGATCATGTGAACCCGGTAGCCGAGGGACCTGAGCAGATGGTAAAACATAAAGTTAAGCTCATAGCAGAAGCCTCCACGGTTTCTGATGACCACCTTCTTATGCAGCTTTTCAGCGTCCAGTTCTATAGGCTGACGATGATGAATACTCAGGTCCTCAAAGGGGACATTGACCAGATGCTGATAGTGAAGATCTTTCAGGCTTCGTTCGGGCTCGGTGATATGGTCTTCAGGGAATGCAATTCTTTTTAGGTACTGATCCATCGGTCACAGGGGTTTCGGCCAATGATACGCAAAACCTGTTAAAACAGTCACCGGTAGTTCAACAATTAATTGCGTATTTCATATGAATTTTTGATTATCAGATGCAACGTTCCGGAGTAATTATGGTCCTATTATTTACTACCCAATTCTATCAGACCATGTTCTTCAAAATTGCATTCCGAAACCTTTGGAAGAGAAAAACCTTCACTATCATCAACATAACGGGACTGGGCATGGGGCTTGCTGCCTGTTTGCTGATCTACCTTTACATCATTGATGAGCTGGATTATGACAATTTCTATCCGGAAAAAGACCGAATTTACCGGATAGTACGTGAGCATGGTGAAGGGGGACAAAAATCAGCCTCTGCCATTATAAACTACAGGCTGGGGGAACTGATCAGGGAGAAGATGTCGCAGATCGGGCTGCTGACTCGATTTTCCCACCGGATAGGTGTAAAGGTAAGACTTGATGACAGGATCTTTCATGAGAAACGAGTTCATTATGCTGATCATGAATTCCTGGACATGTTCGGCATCCGTTTTCTTAGGGGGAATGGGGAAACTGCCCTGCAAAGCCCCGACGAGGTAGTGCTTACCCGAACCACCGCTATCAGGATTTTTAAAGATGAGGACGTTATTGACAGGTCACTGATCCTTAATGACCGTGAGTACCGGGTGACCGGAGTGGTGGAGGAGCTGCCGGAAAACGCTCATTTTCACTTTGACTATCTTATGTCACTGGAATCCACACAGGATATTTATGGCAAGCAGATGTTCGAACACTGGGGTAATCTCTGGCTCTACACCTATGCAAGATTGAATCCGGGGACGCAGATCACGGAGGTTGAGAAGGGACTGGCAGATCTGGTCGGTGAAAACGGACCCCCGGAACTCAGGGACTTTGGTGTAAGGTTTTATGCACAGCACATCGAGGATATCCATCTCAGGTCACAGCTTTCCTCGGAGCTGGAGCAGAATGGCGACCTGCAGTTACTTAGGGTTCTGGGGGCTGTGGCGATACTTATTTTGCTCATCGCCTGTTTTAATTTTATTAACCTGACCACAGCTCGTTCGGCGTGGCGTTCCAAAGAGGTGGGTATCAAAAAGGTGCTGGGTACCAAACGAAGCGAACTTATCCGTCAGTTTTTGGGAGAATCATTGCTTACCACTTTCATTGCCTTCATTTTAGCCTGTATAGCAGCAGCAGCCGTATTGCCGTTCTTTAACTTTTTCACCGGCAGGCACATTCAGGGGGAGGACATGCTGAGCGCTACTCCTATTCTGCTTGGCATTGTCATTTCCGTGGGGCTGCTTGCGGGGATCATTCCAGCTTTGTTTCTTTCGTCGTTCGAGCCTGTAAAGGTACTGAAGGGGCAGTCACAGGGAAACTCCAGGATTGCCAATATGCTACGTCAGACACTGATCATTTTTCAGTTCTGCATTTCCATTGTGCTGATCATCGGAGCTCTGGTCATTTTCCAACAGCTGAGTTACATCAGATCTGTGGACCTTGGTGCCAACCTTGAGCGGGTGATCGTATTGAAACTGAAAACCAGGGAAACCCGCCAAAAAATTGAGGCCATGACCAACGCCCTGGAACAGCTACCCGCTGTGAGATCCGTTTCGGCTGCCTCAGATGTGCCTTTTGAGGGTCTGAACTCATGGCGAGTAAAGCCAAAAGGATATGATATGCCTGAGGAGCTCATCAGCATAGTGGCCATAGACCGGAACTATTTCGCTTCACTGGAAATAGCGCTGACCGATGATTCCCCCAGAGAAGCCGTGAATATTGACGATAACCGGTCCATTCTGGTGAACGAGGCTTTTGCAAGGCACTTTCTTCTAAGCGACCCTGTCGGCAGCGAGATCGAGATAGGACATATAGAACAACCCCTGCGCATAGTGGGTATGGTAAAAGACTATCATTTTGCCTCACTGCATGAAAACATCCGGCCATTGATGCTTTATGTTCATCCCGGGTGGTACTCGCAACTGGTGATTAAGACCTCGTCCGATGATCATCAGCGTGTACTGGCGGATATGAAAAGTCTGTGGGAAGAGGTCAATCCCGGTGAGGAGTTTGATTACTATTTTCCTGAGGAGCGATTTGCTGATCTCTACAGGTCTGAAGAGAAGACGGGCCAGTTGGTGGCTGCTTTTTCAGTGTTTTCCATGCTGATTGCCTGTATGGGGCTGTATGGCCTGGCAGCCTATGTCGCCGAAAGCCGGTTAAAGGAGATCAGTGTACGCAAAATACTGGGTGCCAGTATCAGAACGCTGGTCCAACTGCAATTCAATGTTTTCTTCAAGCTAATGGTTGTAGCTGCCTTTGTGGCTGTTCCTCTGAGTCTCTGGCTGATGAGCGGCTGGCTAAGCAATTTTGCCTACAGGGTGAGCATTGCGCCATGGGTAGTGATTGCTGCTGTGATCACTGTGCTGTTTTTTACTGTTTTCAGTGTAGGGTACCGGTCATTGATGGCGGCCATGAGCAATCCCACGGATAATCTGAGAAACGAATAAAAGGTATAGATTCGGATAGATCTTATTCAGGTTGCCATTCTACATGGTACAGGCATTTGATTATATCCTGGTGTGTTATTTGTTAATAGTGATGCAGACGATCCAGGGCCTCCTTTCCCAAACGCGACTTATACACTATAATACGATACTTCAGGGTCAGTGGATCGTTTCTATCAAGCTGCACCGGAGTTCTGCCCGGGTATTTAATGTTTTGCATGCTGTTCTTTTTGCGCAGTATCCACTGGTTAGGATAGCCTTTGTTGTCCGGGTGATCCATTAGGATCAGACCTTCCGCTGGTTCATCTTTCAGACGGATGTCCATCCAGCCTCCTGCCTTTATGGATTCGGTTTGTGGCGTCACCTCACCTTTTAAAGCGGTGAATCCTACTTCTTCCGGTAGCTTTATTCTTGCCGAGAACCCTCCATAGCCCTTAACATCTTCAGAGCCTCCTATAAAAACACTATCCAATAACGCCTGAAGTGATATATTGAAATCTACTATTCTGTATTGGGGAGTCTGCGCATGCACCGTTACCGAGCATGATTCTTTCACGACAGGGATCTCATTGTTATGATCGTCCATCATATCCGGAGATTTCCACAGTACCTCGGACATGAGTACCACATTGCCGGTATTGTGCTTATATTGTACATTAACCACGTCCCATCTGAAATTTTCAGCAAGCCAGGCATCTCCCAGTCGTACATTTCCGGCAAATACCTGATGCCATGCCCAAAAAATACCTCTTTGATGAGGATGATCCGATGGAAAATCTTCAGTTAGTACCTCACCCGAAAGACTGTACAATGGATGGACATAGTGACTACGTGTGTATTTCCCGTCCAGCGACCTGTCCTTTGTTACATAAAACAAAACATTTTTCTTCCCTTCACTAACAAGCCAGCCGTCACTTTTTTGGATGACGTTGAGTTGAGCGCGACAGAAAAAAGGGAAGAAAAGTAAAAATACTATGGTAGTTTTCAATGGGGTATGGGTTTTCTATGTTCTGCTAAGTTAACGACTAAGTAAGTGGTACGCTTCCTCTGGTGGTTTTATCTCATTTTCAATGATTGGTTATCTGAAGAAAACAGGTTTCAGCTGTTAACAAATGAACCAAACATTGTGATCCAATCCTTGTTGATCCTTATACCAATGCCGCAAGGTATAAAGATGCAGCATGACCAAAAAATTGAAGATCAACATTGTTTGGTTTAAGCGTGATCTGCGACTCAGGGATCACCTACCCTTGTATAATGCACAGAAGGATGGCCTTCCGGTATTACTGGTCACATTTCTGGAACCTTCGCTGATCAGCGCTCCCCAGAGTGATGTAAGGCACTGGAGGTTTGTGTATCAGTCTGTACAGGATATGAAGTTAAGGTTAAACAGGCTGGGGCATGACATTCTGCTTATTCATGGAGAGGTACTGCCCACACTAAAGGTATTGTCGGAGCACTACAGTCTCTCCCGCATTTTTAGTCACGCAGAAACAGGGATTGATCTTACCTACCGGCGGGATAAGATGATGAAGCAGTTTTGTCTTGAATCCGGGATAGACTGGTGCGAATCACCGTATGCCGGTGTGATCCGTGGTATAAGACAGCGAAAGAACTGGCCGAAACACTGGTATGCGAGCATGAATGCTGATCCAAAGGACCCCGACCTTTCGCAATTGAAACCAGTCAGCTTCAGTAAGGAAACCCTTGCACAGTTCGCCCATAGTTCAGTCCCGGAAGAGTTCAAATCAGTCAACAGCGACTTTCAGGAGGGAGGTGAGAGCAGGGCGCATCAGTATCTGGAATCCTTTCTACATCAACGGGTAGTCAACTATAACCGGCATATTTCCAAACCGCAGGAGAGCCGAAAGAGCTGCAGCAGATTGTCGCCCTATCTGGCCTGGGGTAATCTTTCCATCAGGCAGGTTTATCAGGCAGCTCTTGACAAAAAGCAGCATTCCGATCAAAAATGGAATATTAATTCGTTTTTGTCCCGGTTGCGGTGGCATTGTCATTTTATCCAGAAGTTTGAAATGATGGAACGCTATGAGTATGAAAATATTAATCCGGGATACAACGATCTACGTACGGTCTGGGATGAAGCGTTGTATCAGACGTGGGAAAATGGTCAGACCGGTTATCCCCTGGTGGATGCCTGCATGCGGTGTGTGAGAACCACCGGCTATCTCAATTTTCGGATGCGATCAATGGTGGTATCCTTTTTAACGCATCATCTGTGGCTGGACTGGAAGAGAGGTGCTGACTTCCTGGCGCGTCAATTCCTCGATTTTGAACCTGGCATACATTATCCACAGTTTCAAATGCAGGCCGGAACCACAGGTTACAATACCATTCGTATCTACAATCCCGTCAAACAATCGAAAGAGAATGATCCTGAGGGCCTGTTTATTAAGCAATGGCTTCCGGAACTGGCAGAGCTTCCCTCTTCAATGATCCATGAGCCATGGAAGATGACAGAAATGGACCAGCAGATGTACAATTGCCGGATGGGAGAAGGTTACCCCTTACCTGTTGTGGACATAACCCGTACCTATAAAAAGGCTTCAAAAGCACTATGGGCAAAGAAAAAGGAACCTCTTGTACGCACTGAAGCCAGAAAGATCCTGTCAAAACAGGAGGAGGAGAACAGGGTCATAGATTGAGTGGTGTTTGTGAACAGAAGTTCCTTATGTCATAAATTCGGATTCCACTGATAATTAGCTACAGGCACCGGATAAACCAGGGAGTTGGTTTGTTTATGTTCCAGCTTTTTCACTTTGTGCAACTGGTTAGGACTGTTAGCAACTTGAGCCTCTTCAAAAAGTGCAATTTTGTGGAAAACTTTGTTGACAATATATGCCGGACTTCGATTTTGGAGCCGGATGGGCATACTACTCCCCTGGAGATTTGAAAGCGAAGTACCTGGTTAAGCGGCCCTTAGCAGTGGAGGACTTTCTGATCGTTGTAGTTTGCTGATTTTAACTGCGTTAGCGGTCATCGCTCCAAAGAATACCCAGATCATTTCCCGTTTTTTGCCTCTGGCTTTTACTTTGTTTAATCCATAGGCAGTTTTATGGACCCCAAAACTCCCCTCCATGACGGTGGCCCGTTGAGTCGCAATCCAACTTCTCAGCCTGGCCTCTGCTGCAGTACCTGTTTTGGGGCCTTTCCTGGGGAAGCAGGTAAAGACCTTTTTAGCGGTCAGGTACCTGCGGTTGGCATTGGTGGCATAGATCCGATCGGCCCCCAATTGATAAAGATGACCAAAAATGGCCCTGTGCTTTAACGTGCTCCATTTCAGCCGGGTGGATTCATTGAAAGCATGGAAGTCCATTTTATCGATCATGCAGATCCCGTCCACCTGCAACATATGGACCTTCATCCCAAACTCTACGGGTTTGGTCTGTTTGCCGCGGACTATGGGCCTCACATAGGGCCTGGGGAGGGAGACGATGCGATCATTGAGGCCTTTGGCCGGACCTGATAACAAAAACCTTTGTTGTTCCAGTACTTTTCGGATTGTACGCAGGTACGATCTGTCCAGATCATTGAGAACAATTTGGGGATGGCTGTCCAGTACGGTTTGCAATTGCCCCAGTCCTTTTTCAAGCAGGTAAACCAGGGCCTTCTTCCGCTTGCTTCCGGCTTTATAGGTTTTCCTTCGTTGGTGGTCATAGTCCCGCTGCCTGCGCTTCTGCTCAACATACTTAGACCGGGGCCTTTTCACCCTTAAAATTTTACACCACCGGAACAATTGTTTTTCGAACACCCATTGACAGCTCTCCCATAGCAGGGTGACATCGGTGGGAAAACGGATATGGCTCTCGTAACAGGTAGCATCCATTAACAACACATGGGTATTGTTCATATCACGCTTCCAGTGATGGATGAGTACGGTTTGAAGCTCCTGCCAGTCGGCATGTTCTGCCATATAACCCCTGATCCGGCTTACAATCCCCTTATCTTTGATCCTTTCATTGTCCCTGAGCAGCTTATGACAGAAAA
>LYSV01000089.1 GCA_001657315.1 Flammeovirgaceae bacterium BBD 1991-12
ACTAAAAAAAAGAATGTTGCACTAATTTTCCCATTTTCGATCATGAATATTGGCTACATATTAAAATAAATGCGTATCTGATTGAAGACGCTACAATTTGAAATACACCCCTTTATAATTCTCTTATATCCCGATCCCATCCTTTCTTTCTTTATTCTTTATCCGTTCAAAGCCCCAATCAGCCAGTCATAAAAACACAAATTTAAATTAGCCGGGGCTGATATAAATTATAGTTATGAACAATCAGCAACTTAAAAATCCCCAAAATGAAAACCCCATTATGTTTAGTATTCACATTTCTTTGTGTAATAGTTTATGGACAGGATCAAACACAACTCCCCCTGCCGGAGATCCCTCTTACCCCGGAAGCAGCAGCTTTTGCAAAGTATGGTGATATACCGGTTAGTCACGCTACGGGTATCGCCAATATCTACATCCCGATTTACGAGGTAAAGCTCAAGGACTACTCCTTACCCATCGGCCTCCGATATCATTCGGGAGGCTTTAAGGTAGACGAAATAGCCAGTGATGTGGGCCTTGGATGGACCCTGGAAGGCTATGGCATGATCTCACAGAGTATCAGAGGGCTGCGCGACCATTTTGACGGTAGCTCGGGCTATGCTTCAAAAGCTGACATACTGACCCTGGTCGATCAGGACAACACTGTGACCGGTACAGGATTTAAAGTATGTGATACCGGGGATGCCTGTGGTGCATCTTTTTTATCCGACATAGGGCACCAACCCACCAACCAGGACAACATTTATTTCGGGCATGCTGATAGCGAACCGGACCAGTTCCATTTTAATCTCCCGGGTTTGAATGGGATGTTCTTTATCAACAAGCAGGGACAGTTTGTCACCAATAAGGCTTCCCGAATAAAAATTGAGTATGAACAGGTCAATGACAGATTTGTGATACGGGATGAGCAAGGTATTGCCTATACCTTTCAGGACAAGGAGATCCTGACCACGGAAAGTTCCTGTGAAGGAGCATCATTATTTTATACTCCCAGAATGCTGGAGAACTTTTCGCCCAACTATTATCTGACCACGATCTGCCTTCCACAGGGAGGTTGTTTACATTTCGAATACAACAATTACAGCTATAAGTATACCACCGGCATCACCCAGACGGACTTTCATCCGGGATCTGTAAGTACCTGTTATGATGAGGTGACCATAAAGGAGGGCAAAAAGATCAGCCGGATCTATACGGATACGGGTATCTCCGTGGATTTTAACTACGGATCATCCCAAAGACCGGATCTTCCTTCTGCTTTAAATGGTCTGAAGTCCGGTAAACTGGAATCTGTCGTGATCAATGCTGCAGGCAATGAGGTTACACGGTACAGCTTGGTGCACGAGGTCACCAACGGTGCCACAAATGCTCATTTAAGTCAGTTTATCACCCCATCGGATGCCAATCATACCCGTCGGTTGATGCTGAAGAGTGTACAGCAGACAGGGAAGAATCCATACACATTGGAATACATGAGCGATCCGGACTGGGGTTCCGCCCGGTTGCCCAGCCGGTTTTCCTTTGCGAAGGATTACTGGGGCTACTATAATGGCGAGGAGACCAATGATACCATGGTACCTGCCTCTACCTTCTTTGGAGTGGGCCTCGGAACCGCTGACCGCACGCCGGATGCCCAGCATATGCAGGCTAATCTTATCAAAAAGATCAACTATCCCCCGGGCGGATTTAGCCTTTTCCATTTTGAACCCCATCAACGGACCATCGTCCTGAACCCTGGTAGCAACGGCTGTACGGAGGTAATAGAAAACCGCTCGGTAAGTATGGCTTCCATAGGTGATGAAGGACCGACATCAGAGTTTTTTGCGATCACCGATAATTCATTTAATATATGGGTGGATTATACCACAAACGTGCCTGCCGACAATACCACACAATTTGATCCGGTATTTGGCGAGCCCTTCAGTAGTTGCTTCATCAAGGATCAGGTGACGTTCCAGTCTCCTCAGCAAGGCCCTCTCAGCCTGCCTGTAGGAACGCATGAACTGGTCCTGCGTACGGCAGGCCTGACGGACCAAAGAGACGAGAATATGGACTTCATCCCATCACAAACCAGTATCACCATTACGTGGAAGGAAAGGGTGCTGAATTGCCCTCAGGATGCATTGCCGGTCAGTAAAACAGTACTTTACGGAGGTCTGAGGGTGGCTTCCATTGACGGTTGCCCCGATCAGAACGGATGTAGCCAGCCTTCCAGGGGAGAATACAAATACTTCGAATACAAATACCCTTTGATCAATAATGATATATATGAAAATGCCACCGGCCTGGCGACACATGACTATCATTATTTTAACTCCTACCGGATCTCATCTACAGCTCCGGGTAATTGCTCACTGGCCGGATCCGATCCCTATTATTCCGCCATTGGTGATTCCTATACATTGGTTTACAGCGTGAGCTCCGGGCCCACACGTCCTCTGGCCTATGCTGGCGGAGGGAGTGTAAAATACAGGGAAGTGGCTGAAGTGACTGGTATTTCAGATGAGCTTATAGCCATTCCTGGCCAGGGAGGAACACCAGCTGTACCATTGGCAAGAAATATTTTCGGTAAAACAGTATTTACCTTTGACCATTATCCAAATGTTCAACGTTCCCCGGGTTCCGTATATACGGAGGATGACTATTCCTGGCTGGGAGGAGATATAGATATTGAGAGGCATTATGTCTACCGTTCCGGAACAAACGATTTTCAGTTGGTCAGGCAAAGAAGTTTTTACTATACCGTCCATGACCTTCAGTTTTCCGGAAGCAATTCCAACTATCAGGAGGTCTGGGGGCTGAAAGTGTCGCGAACGCACCAACCATTCATAAAACCAAGCGGTGTTTTTTGCCGGGAGGTGGTGCCCCGATATGCCTCATCCTTCTACAGGATCCCCTCCGTCTGGAAAACACTGGACAGAGTGGTTGAAAAAGTATATGACGGCAGCGGTATTACCGCTCAAACCAGCAATGCCTACAATGCTACTACCCTGCAACTGGCTGCTCAGCATAGGTCACAGGACGCGTTACAAACTCAGTCAACATATTATGTTTATGCGCCGGACCTCCTTGCAGATGGCGCTGTTTATGTTGAAATGAACAATAAGAACATGGCGGGTGTACCTGTCTATGTGGTCAATACCCGCGAGCGGGTGAATGATCCCGGAGTTGTACCACCTGTCATTAGTGAGTACATTGTTAGGGTGCAACATCTCCGGCAGGAAATTGCCGGTCAGAACATCCGATTGACATCCCTGAAAGAGAGTGAACTTGAGCAGCCGCAGTTACGTCCTTCAGATCAATCGGGCTTTACGGCAACCTTTTTGGATAATATTTTAAGCACTTCATCCAGAGAAACTTTTCTTACCTACAACACTTTTGGTAACGTGATCCAGGTGGAGCAAAACGGCGAACACAAAGCCTACCTGTGGGATACCAATGAATTAAACCCTATTGCCGAGGCGACGAATGCAGGCAGTGATCAGGTGTATCATACCAGCTTTGAGAACAACGGGACAACCGGAGCGTCTAAAACGGGGAACAAATACTGGCCGTCCGGTACCTATTCTATTCCGGTAACTCCCACAGGGTCCAACCTCAAAATGAGCTACTGGTACTGGACGGGCAGTGCATGGATATACAGTGGCGAATTGGATTTTAATGCTACCATCAACTCCGGAGGATCCCGACTGGATGAGGTCAGGGTGTATCCCAAAGATGCTGTAATGACTACGTATACCTACCAGCCGGGAGTAGGGGTTACTTCCATCACTGATCACAACGGACTTACTCATTACTATGACTATGATCCGGCAAACCGACTGGAAGTGGTCTCAGATAATGATCAGAATCTGGTGAATAAGTTTGACTACAATCAACGCATCCAGAACTAACAAAACTCACACTTCCAATTATCATCTCTATGAAAAGGTTATTTATACTTTTACCAATCATATTAAACTCAATATTATCCTTTAGCAACGAGATCATTGGACCTGTTTCTGCCAATGTCGGTGAATGTAAAACATATAACTATTTTACATCAAATGCTTTCGCTTATCAATGGGAAGTGCAGGGTGGGTATATTGAGAGTTTTACTATTAACTTAACAGATGCAACATGTGTTGTGTGTTGGGATAGTCCAGGCTTGGGTATGGTTTTCATGAAGGCGGCGAATGGATCAACGGCTGCTTACCTCGAAGTCACAATTAATCCCTTGGAGAATATTCCAGCTACTCCACCCCAACCTGTTCTAGGCACTTCGAATATCTGTGGGTCAAAACGTCTTGATCGTGTTGGAAACCCACCGGCAGGGGTAAAATGGTACTGGCAGACTTCCCCCACAGCTACTAGTACCAGTCTGGGTTTTGGAAGTAGCTACAATGCCCCTGCTACGGGCACCTATTACCTAAGGGCAAGAAATGATGGAGGAAGTCTCCTTTGGAGCACCAGTGCTTCTTCCGGTATTGCAGTCACTGTTAATCAGATACCGGCAACTCCACCTTCTCCTGTGATAACCTATTTTTCTGATTTTGAAGATTTACTATGCAAAACTCGAGCAGAAATTGCAAAGCCCAGCGTTCCTACAGGGGTCAGCTACTATTGGCAAGGTATTAATGCCAATGGAACAAGTACTTCCAACTCGTCTTCAGTATACGAAGTAGCGGCATCAGGTTCCTATTATCTGAGAGGCAAAAATAATTCGGCTAATTGTTGGGGTAATGCCAGGTTGATTGAAATAGTATTAAATGGAGCTCCTAAACCAGCCCCTCCGTCCATTCAGTCTTCTGATTGTTATTCGGTCGTTTTGAGCAGAGAGGCTGATCCATCAGACTTCATGAGGCATTACTGGCAGGGAACAAATGAATTTGGCAAGAGTGGTGCAAACCATAACAATACTTTTACTGTAACAACTTCCGGACGTTACTATCTAAGAAAATACAACTTTCTTTCCCAATGTTGGAGTCTACCTTCCTATATTGATATTACAATCGACTTGCCGGATATCCCGGCTACTCCTTCCCAAAATGATCAATGTGGAAGTACTATTTTAACCATGCCTGTAGCGCCGCAGGGCGTTACATACTATTGGCAGACTACATATACAGGAACAGCTACCGGCACATGGAATACTAACAGTACCTATATTATGAATAGTGATGGAGCCATATTTCTGAGAGGTTTGAACCAAGAGGGCTGTTGGGGTGAGGCCCGCCTAGTAGGTGTTAACATATCGGAAGTACAAGAGGTAATTATCCCTGATATCTCGTACAGTTGTAATGACGCCGGTATCATTGCTTTGAGGACTGCTGAAGATACCAATATTTATCAATTGAAAAACAGTAGTGGTCAGACAATGACTCCGGAACTTCAGGGTATCTACGGACCTGGTTCGTGGGTAATCAATCAAAATGATACCTATTCATTATCCATTGCAGAACTGGGGAGTCCAAATACCTGTGCCGGTGACCCGAGACCAATTGTGATCTCCGGACTGAACGTATACCCTGCCACAGATGCCGGTCCGGATATCACCGGTTTTGCCAATGGCAGCACCATAGCACTTACAGGGATGTCCCCCTCCGGTGGTACATGGTCCGGAACGGGGATCAGCGATCCTGCGGCCAATACATTCAACGCCGCAGGACTGAGCGCCGGGAACTATACCATCACGTATAGCTACACTACCCCATCTGCATGCATGGCATCGGACAGCCGGGTGGTCACGCTGGTCGATGATCCTTCCATACAGGTCCATGGCTCGGCGTACATCATGCCCGGGGGTAAGGTCAAGCTGTCGGTGGAAAATGTGTATAATGCTTATCAATGGAAAAAGAACGGTGTTAATATTTCCGGAGCGGATGCCTACAACTATGACGTGACGGAACCCGGCAGCTATTCGGTGACGGTATATACCAGCTCTTCTTCGGTCACTGCTACGCCTGTGGTCATACAGGATGCTACCCAGCGGTTGGATCGTAATTTTATCCGAACCTATTCCATCAAGGTCCCGGGAGTGGCTGAGAACGATGACTTTTTTGCCCTTTCACCCTCCGGGATCGATGTGACTACTACCTACTATGACGGGCTGGGCAGGCCAGAGCAGGAGGTAGCTACGGGGATGTCACCCCAGTGCTTCGACATGGTTCAGCCCATGGAATATGTATACGGAAGGGAGCCCCGGCAGTTCCTGCCCTATGCTGCCGGCAGTGCTGACGGATTGTTCAAGACTAGTGCCCTGAGCCGGTCGGATATTTACGTGGATGGTGATCAATACCGGTTTTACCAGACTGCTGACAAAATTGAGCATTCAGCATATCCCTACGCAGATAAAGATATCGAAAGATCGCCACTGGCACGGATCCTGAAACAGGGTGCACCGGGTGCAGCATGGCAACTGACCATCGGGAATCCGGTAGAATACATATACACTTCCAACACCAACTCATCGCGTATCAAACTTTGGGTAGTGGTGAACGATGAGCCCCGGATACTACAGGAATATGCTTCAGGAGAGTTGTATGCCCATGTAGCACAGGACGAAGAGGGACACAGAGTGATTGAGTACAAGAACAAAACGGAGCAGATGGTAGTGAAAAGGGTACAGGCCAATGATGCCGCTACGGAATGGGCAGATACCTATTATGTTTATGACGATTTCGGCGATCTCAGGTTTGTACTTCCTCCGGAAGCGGTGAAAGAGATCGGAGACCCTGCCAGCTATCCGTATACCCCCGCTCCGGCGTTGTTGAATAAGTGGGCCTTTCAGTATCAGTACGATGGTCGCAGACGTATGGAATGGAAAAAGGTACCCGGAGCAGAACCGGTCTATATGGTCTACGACAAACGGGACCGCCTGGTCCTTACCTAGGATGGCAAACAGCGTGACAGTAAAAATGAATGGACGTTCACCAAGTATGACGCACTGAATCGCCCGGTGCTCACCGGTATTATCGATAAGGGTGCCCTGAGTTTGACAGACATAAGAACAGAGGTCAAAAATATCACTCAGTTCTATGAAGAGCGGGGCGCTATAGTACATGGCTATACCAATAATTCCTATCCCTCCGTCATAAATGCCAATGATTACCTTACCGTCACCTGGTATGATGATTATACCTTTCCTCATGCTGCAAACTATCCTTTCGTATCGGAGCTGGGAAACAGCTCGGCCTTTGACCGTGTGAAGGGTCAGATCACAGGCGCCAAAGTAAAAACCCTCGAGGGGAGCAATACGTGGCTCGAAAGTGTGACCTACTATGACAATCGCTACCGGGTGATCCAGATCCGGACCGAAAATCTTTTGGGAGGTGTGGATCGGGTCACCAACCGGTATGACTTTACGGGCAAAGTAATGGAGACCAAAACCACGCACGATGACAAAACCATTGTACGTACATTTAAATACGACCATGCCGACCGGCTGACTGATACCAGGCACTGGGCAGGAGAGTCAGCAAAATGGACTGATCTTGTTAATGTGGAGATCAGTGGCTCTTCGCTTGTCAAAACGTCTGGTGGCAATAGCTGGAATGGTGGAGCTGTCTCAGAACAGCAGATCCTTCACAGCACGGACGGAGGGATCTCCTTCAACGCAAATGGAACCAATACCTATCGTATGATAGGTTTTTCCGAGTCCAATGCAAATGCGAACTGGAACACCATAAAGTATGCCATCTATCTTCAAAACAATGGAACATTGCAAATACGGGAAAGTGGATCAGGAAATAAACTTGCCAGTAATCCAGCTTACCACGACGGTGATGTGTTCAGAATTGAAAGAAAAGATGGCTTTATCAATTATTGGCACAATGGCAGTCTGCTAAGATCAACGGCTACCAATGACCATTCCCTTGTGGTGGATGTATCCATTTACAATCAAGGCCATACCCTGGAAAAAATATACTTCAGTTCTACAGATACAGTACTTCTTGCCCGCAACGAATACAACGAACTGGGCGAACTGATCGAAAAGAACCTGCACTCCGAAGACGGAACTACCTTTCACCAGTCGGTGGACTACCGCTACAACATCCGGGGCTGGCTGACCAGCATCAACAATGCCCGGCTGGACGGTACAGCAGCCAATAACGTGGATGCCAGCCAGCCAGCGGACTACTGGGGTATGGAATTCGGTTATAACACCGTCCTTTCCGGTATCACGGCTACTCCTGCCTTCAATGGGAATATCAGCGCAGTAAAATGGAGCGATAACCTCGGCGCCAGCCAGCGGAGCTATGCCTACACCTATGACCCTATGAACCGGCTCGAAGGAGCCGATCACCGGGTGTTGGGAATAGCCAATGCCGCACCTTTTGATGTGACCATAGGCGACGGGGCCACCAGCGGCTATGACCTGAACGGCAACATCCGGAGCCTCACCCGGAAGGACAAGACCGGCGCAGGCCTGGATGTACTCACCTATACCTATGATGGCAACCGGCTTCTGCAGGTCAGTGACGCAGGGAATGACAGCAAGGGCTTCCGGGATGGGACCAATCCGGGAAATGACTATCTTTATGATGACAACGGCAACATGATCCGGGACCTGAACAAGGACATCACCACCATCGCCTATAACCACCTGGATCTCCCTGAGAAAGTGGAAAAGGATGCCAGCAATTATATTTTGTACACCTATGACGCCGCAGGCATGAAACTAAGGCAGCAGGTATACGAAGCAGGCGCACTTGCTAAAACTACGGATTACGTCGGAGAATTTATTTATGAAACGTTGAGTACAGGCCCTCGTGAGATTGCGCTTATTCAGCATGAAGAAGGAAGGATAGTACCCAATGCCGGTGCCGGGAACTGGGACTATCAGTACCATATGCGGGATCACCTGGGTAATACCCGTCTTACCTTCACCACAAGGCCTGAAACCCTGGACTTTGAGGCGACCATGGAAAGTGAGAACGCCGCAGCAGAAGAAACGCTGTTTACAAACCTGGTGGAAACGCGGGCTACCTACCTGAATGCCAACCATACTGCCGGTGGCAATGAAGTGGTCCGGCTGAATCAGACCCAGCCCGTAGGTGCAGGCATAAGTCTTCCGGTAGGAGCCGGCGACATTATCGGGATGGAGGTCTATGGGTATTATGAAGGAGGCAGTGGGTATTGGAGCACCGTTTCTCTGGCATCCCTGGTGGCGGCCGTGGCAGGGGCCTTTGGTGGAGTTAGTGGTGCCAATGGAGGTACGGATGCCCAGCAAGTCATTTATAATGGTTTTGACGGGGCTCTCGGTGTTGTAGGAGGATCCTCCAATGATAATGTGCCGGCCGCGTATCTGAATTACATTCTTTTCGATCAGGACATGATCAGTTACCAGACAGGTTTCCGGCAGATGACCGGGGCCGCCAATATGGCCCACGAGCTGATGGATTTCAGCAATGAGACCATCAAAGCCACCCGGCCCGGTTTTATCTATGTATGGGTAAGTAACAACAGCGCCACGAACAACTGGGTGTACTTTGATGATATGAAGGTTACGTTAGTAGAGCATCCGGTGGTGCAGAGTGATGATTACTATCCTTTTGGCTTGACGTTCAATAGTTGGCAAAGAGCCCTTACTGAGAAAAATGACTTCCTATATAATGGCAAGGAGTTTCAGAAAGATTTGGATTGGAATATTTACGATTATGGAGCAAGAATGTATATGCCGGATATTGGCAGGTGGAATGCAATTGACCCCCTTGCGGGACTATATTATTCTGCGACGCCCTACAACTATGTTTTAAATCAACCCACTCAGGCTGTTGATCCTGATGGTAGGATGTGTGCAGGTTGTGAAGGATATGAAGATTCTAAAGATCAACAGTATGCTAAGCCTGATTTTGACTATGAACAAAAATATATTGGTTCGGGTAGTAGCTCTCCATTAGACGACTATAAACTAGACGAAAATGGCAAAGTCGTATTATACGAAACAACAGGCGATAAGTTTGACAGGTTACTTGATGACAATGGCAAAGAAATTGCGAGAGTAAATAAAGGTTTCTTATCTAAGGGCTTGAATTTACTGGATGAATTTAATTTTTTCAATGCATCAAACCCTGAGGATCAACGTTCTTATCTTTCTTTCATTAAGAAGCTTTCACAATTCGAAGGATTTCCAGATGGAAAAGGGGCAAGAGAGATTTTAGGTTTTTTGACAAATTCGGAAGATGGAGTTGATGATTTATTACTGGTTCCGTTTAGAGGGAATAGTAGGATTTCTGCCACTTGGTCGGTTGGTCAATTTCTCATAAAAGGAAGTTATGATAATAGTTCCAATGTATATGTATTGGATAATGTCTCATATAAATTGAATCATTGGTTTCATACTCATCCCGGTCGGGCAGGAGCAACGTCTATTGGAACAGGTAAGCCATCAAAACGGGATAGGGATATAACACGAAACACTTTTAAAATACCAGGATTTATATTGGGAAGGTTGAGTAATTCTACAATCTATATTGATGGTACTTACAAGATATATAAGTGACTTATTGTGATTGAAATCATGAAAAGACTGATGTTTGTAATTGCGGTTTTTTGTTTCCCCTTTGTCGGATACACACAAAATAGTTATCCAAATGAAGTATTGTCAATAGCTGATAGCGTTGCTTATGAACATATACGTGAATTGAATGTAAAAGATTATGACACCTGTTACGTAAACATAAGATACGGGACATTGCGGGCACGAAATGGGTTAATATCTTTTAGTGCTTCTACTTTCACCAGACCATACAGTGATACAGAATATCCTCCTTTTCATTACTCGAAAATCTCGAAAGAACGGGATAAACATTACGTTGCTTTTCATTTTGCAGATCATATTTCATTTAACAGGGATTCGATAATATCGAAATTAAGGACGGACAATCTATTAATTGAAGTTATGGATGGAAAGATAACAGGTGAGGACTGGAGGTTTCTATTGGAAACCGAAGAAGCATGGCATGTCTTCATTTGTAAAGATGACTATTCGAGATTAAAGGTCATTAAGTCTTTTACGGTTATTGATGAAGTAAAGGTACCACAAGAATTATGTAATTAATATTTTTAATCCAACTAGCGCTCATTTTGAGCAACCCTGTCAATCTGACTAAGCTAAGGTTGTAATCCGGGTGTTCTCTATGGGCGAAACAAGTTATCTTATCGTTTCGCGTTTTCCCAATCTGGTCTTGAGCGGGGCAGTCCTTAAGATCTATAACCGGGCAGAGCCTGTCAACCTTATTCAGGATTAAGAAAACTTTTATTTTAGGACGGTACACAGAAACATCCACCGAATGGACCGAAACATGTGCTCGACGAACCGAAATATCCGCCTGATGCACTGAAATATCTGCACCCCACTCTGGTCTTAGGTTCAGCGAAGCGGTCCTAAGACCTATACTGGGAAGAATATCTGCACGGTCTGACAGAGAAAGTATTTTCTTCATTTTGTGGATCGCAGGTAGGTTGCATGAATTGAGCATCGTACATTGAGATTTGAGCGGACGCTCTACCAGTTTAAAGGTCGTAGCGGATGCTACGACCAGTTGGGGTGGAAGTGATCCTCCGGATGTGTTTATCAGCGGGACGAAGACGGTAATATTCATTTTGTAAGGGAACAAGACGGAGATGATGTGCTTCTCGACGAGAATGGCAAAGAAATAGGCACCGTGGCAAGAGGATTTTTACGAGATGGACAGAATTTGCTTTGGGATGGGGATTTTATTAAGGCCAAAACCCATGATGATCAACAGTCTTATCTACGATTTATTCTGGAATTGTCCGTTTTTGATAACAAGGAAATAGCCGGTGTGTTTGTGAATTTGCGTGATGGTGTTCCGGATTTGGTCATAAGTCCATATCACAATAGCAGTGCTGTTAGATCTTACATCTCCTTTAAAGCTTTAGGAGTAGGTAAGTTTAACCCTTCTACAGGGATATGGAGTAGCCTTGACGGGGAGCAACAATTTGGCATATTATCGACCTTTCACACGCACCCCAGAGTGAGTGGGAATCCAAATCCATCTGATGATGACATTCAGGTGTCACAAGATTTTAATCTAAAGATGTGGATTCTTACTAACCGATTTTCTGGCACACTTGTATATCCTAACACTTATAGGGAACCCGTAATATTCAGTGGTAATTCAAACAAACGATTTGATGGGAGAAAAGTTAGTCCTTTTGATTAATGTCTTTTTACTTGCTGTAGGTAGTATGTTTTGGGGTTCCTGTAAAAGTCAAGGGATAGACCAGGAGAATTTAGTTGACAGAGGAGACAGTATTGCATTAGAATATATTCAATCGTTCATAGAACAAGGGGAAAAGATAGATACCATTTACATAAACATCCATCATTATGACAATTATAAGGGTTGTATAAATATATATGCGTTATCTGTTTTTTCGAGCCGAAGACCTATAGAGAATCAAAAAATGCCTTTTGCTTATAGTATATTGAAACGAGATGACAAACTATTTGTCTCATATCACTATTCTGACTTTCATACGTTTGACACAAGCAGCATGAGAAACATCTTGAAAAAACTAGATTTATTAGTTCCTGTGGATGACGAAGGAGCTTTTTTAATGGAGGATTTGCAGGGTCATTTAGTTGTTTCAGAAGAATCTTGGCACTGTTTTTTCAATAAAGTCAATATAAGTGAAGTAAAAGTATTGGCCTCGTTCAAAGCAATAGTAATACGGGAAAAACCTCAAGGTTGTAATTTGTCTGAGATAAATTAGTATCACCAATCTGGTCTTGAGGTTGAGCGAGGCGGTCCTAAGACCTGTAAGCGGGTAGAACCCGTCAGGCCGCTACAGGATTAGCAGCACCACTGTCAACGAAAAACAGAACAGAACCAAATCAATGACAAACAAATGAAGGATTAACAAACAAGCTGACAACCAAAAACAGGACTACATCCTGGCCTGACAACCTTATTCAGGATTAA
This sequence comes from Flammeovirgaceae bacterium BBD 1991-12, assembly GCA_001657315.1. GTDB lineage: Bacteria > Bacteroidota > Bacteroidia > Cytophagales > Cyclobacteriaceae > Fulvivirga. The sequence goes on from LYSV01000089.1 coordinate 12,954, forward strand.
GAAAATCCCGGTAAAGTACAATCAGGATTATTGAGTGACATTGTAAACCAATAGCAGTATTTATGTAAAATCTGTCAACTTTTTTCAGGATGGTACACAGAAACATCCACTGAATAGACCGAAACATGTGCTCGACGAACCGAAATATCCGCCTGATGCACCGAAATATCTGCTCTACGCATGGAAACATTCGCTCTATGCATCGAAATATCCACTGAATGGACCGAAACATATGCTCGACGGACCGAAATATCTGCTCGATACAACGAAATGTCAAATTGAAATGACGCAATGTCAGGTGAATGCCTCGCAATATTCACTGAACCTGCCGCAATGTCAGTTGGAAGCACTGCAAAGCCCACTGTCACCCCTGCAAGGCCTGTTGACTATGTCACAATGTCAGTTGTCAATGTCGCAAGGTCTGCTAATTGTGCTGCAAACTCCACTTCCGCCGTTGCAAAGCCCATTTCTGGCTCTGCCATGTCTATTCCGGGCCTGCAAAATGCATTTTCTATGTTGCAGTGTCGACCATGATCGTACGAAATGTGTTTTTACCATTACAATACCTGTCATGAGCGCACAAATTATACTGCTCAGCCTCCATCTGCGAGCCAAAATCAATTGTATGACTAAAATCGTTATTTTAGTGAAAGAAAAAGTCAGGATTATGGACTACACCAGTAAGATCATTACTAATCCCGATGTCATGTTGGGTAAGCCTGTTATTAAGGGGACAAGGATCGCTGTGGAATTGATACTAAGAAAATTATCTGAGGGGATGACCACGGATCAAATGGTCAGCTCTTACCCAAATCTCTCCAAGGAAGATATTTATGCAGCATTGACCTATGCTTCTGACCTGATCGCCAATGAAGAGATCATTATTCCGAAAGCTTCATGATATTGGCAGATGAAAACATAGATACGTACATAGTGTCTGTTTTAAGGTCAAACAATATAAAGGTATTTCATATCTCCGAAGGCAATCGAGGGGTATCGGATGAAGAAGTTATCCGGTTATCAAAAGACCCGCCAGGGATCATATTAACGGAGGATAAGGATTTTGGTGAATGGGTATATTCCCACAAAGAACGGGACATTAGCGTTATTTTATTACGATACAGCTTTATGGAAACCGAAAGTATTGTATCCATACTATTGGACCTTATTGAAAGCCGGGGGAACGAGCTATTAACCTCAGTTTCGGATAAGAAATATTTTAGTGCTCAACGATCCAACCATGCCTTTCACGCTCCGATAAATATCGGAGCAACATAAGGAGCGCAAAGCTCACAAAGCGGCTTTGCGGACTTTTGCGGTAGCATCTTTGCGCCTCCGATAGCCATCGGAGGCGTGAAAAATAGTGAGTCAACCCAGGTTTATCTCACCTTGTCATTGTCCCGAGTTCAGGTTATATGGAAAATTTACTACCATCACCTGGCAAAAGATCAGGATCAGGTCGTTGAAATGATCCGTAATTCCCCCGGTACAGGGTTTGCTTACAGAGTGCCTACTCCACAAAAACCCTCAAACTCCTTGTCTCATGCTTCGTTTCCAGTTTCAGTACATAGATCCCCTGAGGGATATCCTTAAATAGTACAGGCCATCCCCCTGACCGGCGAGCATGGCGGCCTCCCCGGCATTGATGATGTCGGTCTCAATCGCCTGCCTTTGATCGTTCTGCCAGATCACCGTGTAGGGAGCTGTACCTCCGCTCAGGCGCAGGGTTGCCGATCCGGATGTCTCTGCTTTACAGGTAATGTTACTGGATTGCAGATCTATCGTCAGCTGATTGATTGTGGTGATCTCAATGGTTTCCTGATACCGGCAGCCGTTCGTTACTCCCTCCTGGCCGAAGTGGTCATAAACACTGACAAGGTATTCACCTGCGATCAGATTGTTGAAAGTAACATTCACTCCGTTTTGCTCCTGACGGGCATCAAAGGGAAAAGGGAGATCCGGCGGTACGTTCTGATGCTCAATAATATAACGGTAATGACTCCCATTGATCAATACACCTCCTGCAGCTTCCAGTGTCAGGCTGGCCGTATTGTCCCCGAAGCATTCCGGCTGGACAGCGATTGTTTTGGTAGCATCCAGTTGAAAAACCCCCGGCTCGGTTACCGTGAAGGTAGTTTGATTGGTGCAATTGTTTGCATCAATTATATCAACGGTGTACAGACCGGCCGGCAGGTTATTGAATACAGCGGATTCTGCCGGACTGTTGATCTGTTCTGCCACTCCATTGACTGTGACCAGATGCGGGTATGCTCCGCCTGTAGTTCGAATGGTAGAGACAGCGTCGGAATCTCCCCGGCAGCGTAGGTTGTATCCTCCAAAGTATGTAGGTATATCTATGTTGGACACTTCATACAGGTCTGGTTCTGTAAATGTAATGTTGCGGGTGTCTGTACATCCATTGGCATCGGTGATGAGTACCTGGTAGGTTCTCCCGGCCAATCCTGTAAACGTAACATTGGTAGTGGTGGCATTGATCTCTTTGTTTTCACCGTTTACGCTTACCTGGTGTGGCAGATTGCCTCCCGTGGTAGTTACGATCACTTCCCCGTCACTTTCCCCGTTACAGGATATATTGAATCCACCGTTATAGGTCAGTAGGTTCGTCTGATCTATGAGCAATTCCTCCGGTTCTGTAAGAGTGATGCCTTGTTGAAAGGTGCAGATATTGTCATCTTCTACCTCGATGGTATCTCTAACAGCCTCGTAAACAGGGGCCAACGTATAGTGATTTTTGTGGTGTATCATTCACCGATCCTGATTAACTGATCCGGATATTGAGTGCTTACCTTATGGAACAGGCTGATTTTTGAGTTTTTTACCCAAGGTCCTACACCAGGAGAGACTTTTCCTACCCGAAACAGAGGTGTTTTTGCCCTTTATTAATCCGTTTGCCGAATGAACGAAAACAGTCTGTTAAAGCTAATTTGATACACGTTTACCCGAATTATTATACTCATTTATACATATTTTCTCATTATAAAGGGGCAATCCAGGAATATCCGGATCAAAGCTGGCTGAACTGTCCGAAAGACCCAATTAACTCAATGTCTCCATAATCCTCTTGTCATGGTCTGCTTAGGCTCGATATGGTGTCATTGACGTCATCTTACTCATGACTCAATTCCCGTTAAATACTATCTTTGCAACTCAAAAAATGGGAGGAGGTATGATCTTTGTTAGCCGGCAGGAACATTTTAATGCAGCTCACAAACTGTATAACACTGCCTGGACGCCTGAAAAGAATGAAGAGGTTTTTGGACCCTGTGCCAATACCAACTGGCACGGGCATAATTTTGATCTGATCGTAACAGTGAAAGGTGAACCTGATCCCGATACAGGCTTTGTAGTGGACCTGAAAAAGCTGAGCCAGCTGATCAGAAAGGAAGTGATAGAAAAGGTAGATCATAAAAACCTCAATGTAGATGTCCCTTTCATGGCCGGTAAAATGGCCAGTACCGAAAATCTGGCTATTGAGATATGGAAAATTCTTGAACAAAAGTTGGGCTCTGTTTCCCAAACAGCCCGCCTTCATTGCATCAAGCTTTACGAAACCCCCAGAAACTTTGTTGAATACTATGGCTGAGCCCCTGATCATCTCATGAAGTACTACCTGATAGCAGGAGAGAGGTCAGGAGATCTGCATGGTGGCAACCTGATCAAGGCGCTTAAAAACTATGATGCGGATGGTCAGTTTCGCGGGTATGGTGGTGACAATATGGAAGCACAGGGCATGCACCTCTCGGTTCACTACAGGGAGCTGGCTTTTATGGGGTTTCTGGAAGTTGTAAAAAATCTTGGAACAATTACCGCATACCTCAAAAAGTGCAAAGCGGACATCGCGGAATTCAGGCCTGACGTGGTTGTCCTTATCGATTATGCAGGGTTTAACCTAAAGATCGCCCGATTTTGCAAGTCGAACGGTATCAGGGTTTTTTATTATATATCACCAAAAGTGTGGGCGTGGAATACAAAACGCGCATGGAAACTGAAGCGACTGGTTGACCGGATGTTCGTGATCATGCCGTTTGAGAAAGACTTTTATAAAAAATTTAACTGGGAGGTGGATTATGTAGGAAATCCAGTGCTGGATGCTTTGAAGTCCTACAAGATCAGCAGGGTGGATTTCGATAAGAAAAAAACAGTGGCCCTGCTTCCCGGGAGCCGCCGGCAGGAGCTGGAAAATGCCTTACCTGTTTTTTGTGAACTATGCGACAGGTTTCCGGAGTATCATTTTGTGGTAGCAGCGGTGGATAATATAGATAGGAATGTTTATGCTGCCCTGGAGGAAAAACCCAATGCCGGGCTTGTATTCGGGAATACGTATGATCTGTTGGCAGGTGCCCGTGCAGCGGTGGTCACCTCCGGTACGGCTACACTGGAAACAGCTCTCTGGAGGGTGCCACAGGTGGTAACCTACCGGACCAGCGGTGTCAGCTACAGGATAGCAAAGGCTCTCATTAAAGTAGATTATATTTCACTGGTCAACCTGATTGCCGGTAAAATGGTGGTTAGGGAACTCATACAGAAGGATTTCAATGTGGAAATGTTGGCTGAAGAGCTGGGATCACTCATTCAGAATGAGGAATATCGCGAGCAGATGCTGAAGGCCTATACAGAAATTTACGACCTGCTGGATCGGGGATCAGCCAGTGATAATGCCGCACGACTGATGGTGAATTACCTGACTTTATGAACGTTTTATTTGGGAGAGGTACCCGCTGAGGTGTCCTTTCAGCCTCCCGAGGAAGTTTTGCCAGGTGGGTAAACCAAATGTAGCCCCATTGTTTGTTGAATTTGAAAAATCGATTGTCGACCTTCACATGATGAGGTGACTATAGATACGGCACAAGTAAGATCATGCTTTTGAGTGATAATCGTCACAAATCGTGTGAATTTGTATTTTTAATTTTGCCAGATTGAATCAAAAGCCAAAAAACACATGAAAGTAGAACAGATCTATACCGGATGTCTTGCGGAAGCTGCCTATTACATAGAATCAGAAGGGGAGGCAGCCATTATTGATCCGCTCAGAGAAGTTCAGCCTTACCTGGATAAAGCACGTGAGGACGGAGCCAGCATACGGTATATTCTGGAAACCCATTTTCATGCTGATTTTGTATCAGGTCATCTTGATCTGGCCAAAAGTTCAGGGGGAACCATTGTATACGGCCCCACGGCAGAACCGGCTTTTGATGCACATGTGGCCGAGGATGGGGAGATACTGAAGTTGGGGAAGGTGACAATAAAGGTCCTGCACACCCCTGGACATACTATGGAGTCTGCCACCTACTTGCTAAGAGGAGAGGATGGCAGAGACTACTGCCTTTTTACCGGCGACACCCTATTCATAGGTGATGTGGGCAGGCCTGATCTGGCTGTTAAGACCGATCTGACCCGGGAGGATCTGGCTGGCCATCTTTTTGATAGTCTTAGGAACAAGATCATGCCTTTGGCAGACGATGTTATCGTATACCCAGGTCATGGTGCCGGATCTGCCTGTGGAAAGAATATGAGTCAACAGACCAGTGACACACTAGGCAATCAGAAAAAATTCAACTATGCCCTGCGTGCGTACATGTCCCGTGAAGAATTCATTAAAGAAGTAACCACCGGACTTGTAGAACCGCCTCAGTATTTCCCGAAAAACGCAGTGATGAATAAAATGGGGTATCAGGGTATTGATAAGGTACTTGACAGAGGAGTGACGGCTATGGACGTCGATCATTTTCTGAAGGTGGTGAACAGCCAGCAGGCATTGGTCCTGGATACCCGCAAGCCAGCGGACTTTGCTAAGGCCCATATCCCAAATTCAATGTTTATCGGATTGGACGGCTCCTTTGCCAGTTGGGTAGGTACACTGATCACGGACCTCAGGCAACCTATTGTTTTGATCACCGATCCGGGTCGGGAAGAAGAAGCGGTCACCCGCCTCGCGCGTGTTGGGTATGATAATACGCTGGGTTTCCTGGAAAATGGATTGGAAGTGTGGCAGAAGGCAGGTAAAGAGGTAGGTACCGTAGAACAGCTGACCGCTGAAGAAATGGCGGAAAAATTCCTTCATAACCAGAAACTTAAATTACTTGATGTAAGGAAGGCAAGTGAATATGACAGTCAGCATATCGAGGGAGTGGAAAGCTTTCCACTGGATTTCATTAACAGGAGTATGAACCAGTTGAATTCGAAAGATAACTACTTCTTGCATTGCCAGGGAGGATACCGGTCTATGGTGGCGGCCTCTATCCTGAAATCACATGGATTCCAACATGTGACAGATGTGATGGGTGGTTTTGCAGAGCTGTCAAAAACTGATCTGCCCCTGACTGAGTACAGGGAGCCAGTTACCATGTTGTGATTTCACCAGGTGTATTTATTTTTTTATGATCTTTTTGCGGATCAGCTCCTGTGACAGGTTGAATTCAAGAATATAAACCCCCGGATCAAACGAGGCCAGGTCAATACTGTTCCCTGATCTGATGACTGGCATTTTCGTTCCCCGCAGGTCATAAAGCCTGATCTCAGTTTGATATTGTAACTCAATAAAAAGCCGGTCGGTGGTGGGGTTGGGATAGATCAGAGCACTTTGTTGCTGTTCGGAAAGTGAAGTGATGGTCACTACGCGAAGTGGTTGGCTGGCAGACTTCTGACATCCGATCTCATCCTGAACGGTAAGTTGCACGGTATACTCCCCGTTTTCATTGAATTCCAGCACCGGATTTTCCTCTGTGGAAACACTATCATTGTTCACGAACCACTGATACGAAATGGCGCCGACACTGCTATTGTTTACAGGTAACAGGTGCCCATCAGCAAGGTTCACCTCCTCGGGAGAGACACCGAATTCGGCCTTTAGCTTACTGACCTCCACGGTAAAGCTTCCAACCTCGCTTTCACCATATGCTGAATTATTTGTGTAGAATATGATGGTATCATTTTTAATCTGATCAAGAGTGAAACCCGATCCTTTTCCTATAAGCTCGTTGCCTGCAGCGTCAGCATAAAAGTTGAGATAACTACCTTCCGTTACGGAGAATGCTGCCGTTCCACCCAGGCAGACTTTTGCCTGTGAGTCTATAACTGCTGAGGTTGTGGGTGTGATCTGCTGAATAACACTATCACGGCATCCGGAAATGTCCTCTACTACCAGTTTGACCTCAAAAGGTGTATTCACGTCATATGTGTAGGTGGCATCTGTGTTCACCGTCAGTACTTCACCATTGATAAGCCAGTAAAACAGCTCATGGTGAGCACTTTGATTTTTTAATGTTATAATATGCGGACTGGAAAGGTCTACCGTATCCGGTTGGTGTATGAAATCAGCATTGACAGGACTTACATATACCTGTACGGCTTTCGTATTACTGCTGTAGGTCGAGTCTGTGCTGATAATGTAAAACGTGGTATCTGAAAGGATCTCACCAGAGATGAATTCCGTGCCTGAAAAGATCAGGTTTTCCTCATTGCTGTCACTGTAAACCTCAATGTTTGTTGCATTTGCAGGGTCGAGATTTATTCTTTCTCCCCTGCATATCGTCTGGTCAGACAGGTCAGGAAGATTACTTCTGTTATCTACTTCCACTGGCCTGTTGATCGTTTCAATACATCCGATATCGTTTTCGACCGTCACTTCAACGCTGTAAGATCCTTTTTGGGTATAACTTATAAGAGGATGCTGCACATCTGCGTTGAAACCATGACTAAAAGTCCACTGCCATGAGACCGCATCAATGCTTTGATCCGTAAACTGAACGCTGGTCTGTCCGGTTTCGTCAAGAAGCAGGGGATTCGGGTTCATCGAAAAATCCGCATTAACGGGTTTTGTTTTAACAATGATCCGCCTTACATCTCCTTCATAAAGTTCATCCTTGTTAACTGCGAAATACACAAGTTCATCTGATACAGGTGGCGTAGTGAACTCATTTCCCGTATGAACGTGGTTCGTGAGGTCTGCATCACTGTAAAATGAAAATGTATTGCCTGAAGTGGGATTCACAGTGGCCGGATCACCAGGACAGGTGTTGAATACTTCCAGCAATGGGGGAGCAGCCCGGTATTCATTGTATTTTGTCTGTGCTTCGCTTACAGCGTTTATCAGATCACTTAAACTATTACCACTCACAAGCACCAGAGCTACTTTCTCACTTTCATAAACACCCAGATCAGCTATGGTACCCCCCATCATTTGCGAGATATCATTACCGTCATTGATTGTGCCCGCCGTTTGCTTGCCAATCCCCTGTGAAACCAGGCTGTATTTTACACTGTCCGTAACAGCAATAGGAATATCGGTAGCATTCCCGTTGAAGTTTTTGTTATTGACGGCAAAGTAGAGAGGCTGCTGATCCGTCAGCAAAGCAATACCGGTGTAAAGGGTATCTGACCTGGCATCCAGGGCATACCCTAACTTTAAGGCGTCATGCCAATGTGCCCGGTTAAAATTCTTGTCGTTAAGGTCCCAGTCCGCAAACAGAGCCACATGCAGATCAGAAAGGTCCCTTGAACCTGTGTTGGTGATCCGATATTCCTGGATAATAAAGTCGTTCTTGTCCCATGCCAGCGTTTTTTGCTCTATAAGCAGGCCGGGAGCTTTCGACCCTCCCGGGCTATCATCGAATGTCAACCTTGCGTCATGATGAGCTATGGAGTTATTGTGGAATTTAACATTTTGAACGGGCTGAAAGTCTGAATCCCTGGTGTTCAGGGTGAGATTGAAGGGAGCATTGTCCATGACAGTATCCTTGTCCAGTGCGGTGACCAGTCCAATGTTACCCAGCAGCCGGTTGTCATATCTTCTGAATCCTACCCCGGTGCTGAAAAAATCTTCCTTATATCCAAGGTCGCCATCACTGTCGAGCGTCATGGTTAGTTTGCCATTGTCAAAATTCACATGATCAGGAGAACTTTGTATGCTTATATACTGAAAATCTTCGTAGGATCCGTCACTGAATTCTACCCTAAGATAAATGGTCTCGTTAATGGGTAGATCATCACTCAGAAGGATCTTAAATGCTTCGGATGCGTTGTTCTTTTCACCGAATGTAGCCATCGGGCCTAGCTGCGCTGAAGGCTGAATGACCGTGACATACGGTGAGGATGAGCTCAGCCGGACCTCAGCATCTATTGATGGATAAAGAAAATTTTTGAAGTTCATGGTAATGGTGAGTGTGTCTCCATAGAAGGCATATGGGCCATTGCCATTATCGTAATCGAAGCTTTGTATGCGTATGGAGGGTGATGAGTTATCCGTGAGCGCCTTGAGCATATTCATCCGTCCCCTGCCAAGCTGACCTGTGTAGCTGCTGTTGGAACCGATAGTGTAAATATCATCGGTATTGACTCTTATACGTTCCATTACCTGCTGTGCCGTCAAACCGGGGAAACGGGCTCTTATCAGTGCGGCAAGCCCGGCCACCATGGGGGATGACAGAGATGTTCCAGAGCTGTTGGTGAAGCTGTTCCCATTGTTCGTGGTATACAGGTTGTTGCCGGGTGCCATGAGATCGATGTTGTAGCTGTAGGTTGCCCAGGGAGCTTTCTGGTCGTCAAGCAACGTACTACCGACTGATAATACATTGTCAAAAGAAGCGGGGTAGAAATCCAGAAGCTGATTGGTATTACCGGCAGCGGCTACGACCACAGCGTCTTTTTCCAGTACCGCATAATTGATGATGTCCTGCCCAAACTGAGAGAATGAACCCGGGCTTCCCCATGAAAGGTTGATCACTTTGCAACCCAGATCAGCAGCCAGCGCAATAGCCTCATAGCCTCCCCTGAAGCTGTTGGTGCCACTGGTGTATATTTTAAAGGGGAGGAACCTTGAAAGATACCCCGTTCCTGCCATTCCGGTTCCGTTGTTGGTAGAAGCCGAACTTGTGCCCGTTACCTGTGTGCCATGCGGGTTTGTATCGGCTGAGGGGTTATTGTCATCATTGGCAATATCCCAGCCGGCAAAATTATCCACGAGTCCGTCACCGTCATCATCCACTCCATTGACAGGGTCGTCGAGGTTGTAGGCGATATTATCTGCCAGGTCGGGATGGTCCATCTCTACACCGGTATCCAGTATGCCAATAACAATACTGGTATCACCCCGTTCTATGGACCATGCATCATAAGCGTTAACGACCGACAGATAGTCCTGATTTCCTCCGGTGGGACTGGCGTCCGGATCATTGGGTATGATCAGCGGCTGGTGGTTGAAATAAGGTTCAGCATATTCCACCTCTTCGGATTGGAGCAGTTCATTGACCACAGCCAACGGATCTTCACCCTCCCTTAATACTACTTTGTATATGTCTGAAAGTGGATGTGCCTCTACTCTCAGTGATGAACCCCTGGAGGAAGTAGCGCCATGTATGGCCTGTACCATGGTGCGACCGGTGGCTGATCTGCCTTGGGAACTGGATTTGCTGTTGGCCAGGGAACCTTCTCTGAACCTGACAATTATGATCTTGTCGGAATAGTCTGACTGGCTTACCTGAACAGGAAGCTCATAAGCCCTTTTTTCTTGCCCAAAAGCACCGGATAGAACACCAAAAAATATAAAGATTAAAAAATATCTTTTCACCAACTACACCTTATTCCAGATGTTAATAACACTAACGGACAATAGGTAAACCCTTGTCAACGCACAATTTAGGGAATTTTTGTTATTCAATGACAATTTGAACATCCTTACCAAAGATCCCTGTTCGAATTCATTGGTTGCACGATGCATTACTTAACAGTTCTTCATGACTTCCCCTGGGCAAACCGGTGTCCGGACCAGTGTTGTTTTACAATTTTATTTTGAGTCCTGACGCCTTTGCCTGAAGAAAGCTTATCTTCGCCACAAACGATTGTTTCAGCAAATTTCCAACAAAATGAACCTTTTCGAAAAACATAAAGATATTTTGGATCAGGCCGTCAAGGCGTTACACGAACGTACTTTTTTTGCAGCTTATCCCGAACATCCTTCTCCAAAGATCTATGGAGAAACAGCAGATGAAGAGGGAAGGAACAGGTTTCAGTCCGGTCTGGGTAAGAAGTTTGAAGAGTTGCAACAGGCTGATCCGGAAGCATGGGTTGGAGTGGAAGAATCTCCCTATACTCAGGATGCTCTGAATATCACCTATCCTTCCTTTTCTGTTAATGTTTTGGTGGACAGGGCGAAAAATGCTTACCACACGTGGAGAAAGGTAAGCCCGGAGGAGAGGGCAGGTATCCTGATAGAATCTCTGGAAGGGGTGAAGGCACGGTTTTTCGAGATTGCCTATGCCACTATGCATACCACCGGCCAGGGGTATATGATGGCTTTTCAGGCTTCGGGTCCACATGCTGCCGACAGAGCGCTGGAAGCAGTAGCAGCCGGGTATGAGGAACTCAACAGATTTCCGGCCACGGCACATTGGGACAAGCCCATGGGCAAATACAATATCACCCTGGATAAGCAATGGAGGGCCGTACCCAAGGGGGTTTCTCTGGTAATAGGCTGTTCCACCTTTCCTACATGGAACAGTGTACCCGGTCTTTATGCCAGCCTTATCACAGGTAACCCGGCTATTGTCAAACCTCATCCGGGTGCAGTATTGCCAATTGCCATTGTGGTAGCTGAAATACGGAAAGTTTTGCTGGAAAACGATCTTGATCCCAATATTTGTCAGCTGGCAGTAGACGACTTTGATAAAATGATCACCAAAGAGCTGGCAGAGCATCAGGACGTGAAGCTGATCGACTATACAGGAAACTCGGCTTTCGGCAGTTATCTGGAAGGGCTCGCGGGAAAAGCAGTATTCACTGAAAAGACAGGGGTGAATTCAGCTATACTTGACTCTGTTGAAAATATTGACAAAGTGGCGGCTAATCTGGCCTTTTCCCTGACCCTGTACAGCGGTCAGATGTGTACGGCACCCCAGAACTTCTACGTCCCTGAAGAAGGTATTGGTACGCCTGAGGGAAAGGTGAGTTTTGACGAATTCGCACAAAAATTAGCGGATAACATCAACGGCCTGGTGGACAATCCCAAGGCTGGCCCGTTTGTGCTGGGCGCTATTCAAAACAAAAAGACCTGTGACAGGATCGGTGATGCAGCAGACCTTGGCGGAAAGGTCTGGTTGGAATCCCGGTCGATTGAGAACCCTATGTTTAAGAATGCGAGGATCTCCACACCAGTGGTGATTGAAATGGATGCTGCGCAGAAAGAGAAATACAGCACGGAACTTTTCGGACCGATCGCTTTGCTTATAAAAACAAAAAATACTGACCAGTCCATAGCACTGGCGCAGGAAATGGCGATGCAGCACGGGGCTATTTCCTGCGGTGCCTATACCACCGATCCTGAAGTGAAGGAGAAGATAGCCGATGAGATGGCACTGGCCGCTACTCCCGTTTCGTTTAATCTGGTGGGAGGGATCTACATGAACCAAAATGCGGGCTTCAGCGATTTCCATGTGACGGGCGGGAACCCTGCAGGTAATGCTTCTTTTACCAACCCTGAATATGTTGTAAAAAGGTTTACATGGGTGGGGCACAGGGAGCCTGCCAGAGTCTAGTTGGCAAAGATCCGGGTTGAGGATGAATTAATGGGTTTTATGGGATCTTACCCGCAACCCTGGGAGTGAAGGGAACGTCTGGTCCTGACTAAACGGAAATGCCTGTGTTAATGGCTACTCCGGATAAGCAGAGCCGGTGTATGCCGTTCCAAATAACCCATGCACCTCTGGCTTTTGTCCTTGATTATTAGTATGTTGCCCGGATGAATCGACGCATTATATGGTTGATCTCCCTTTTCTCTTTTTTGTCGATCGTCGTAAACGCTCAGTTTGAAATCCCTGAAGAAGATGTCTACCCTGAGACCAATCAGAATATAGGTTTTGGAATGGGGCTGGAATATGGTGGCCTTGGAGGCAGAGTGGTATTGGTGACTTCCTCCTATGTCGACCTCTTTGGTGGGGTAGGGTTTAACTTCAATGGCGCCGGATTCAATGCAGGTCTCTCTTACCGGATAACCCCTGGTAAACAGTATGTCCCATACCTCTCGGCCATGTACGGGTACAATGCCGTTATAGCTGTGGAGGGATTGGATGAGTACGATAAAACGTACTATGGCCCTACTTTGGGTTTCGGTATTCAGCTACACACAAAAAAGAAAAAGAAGAATTATATCAACGCTGAGTTGCTGGTCCCCTTCAGATCTTCAGAATTTGATCGTGATTTTGAGATCGTGGAAAATGACCCCAGGGTAGACATTATTGCCAAACCATGGCCGGTACTCATTGGCGTTGGTTATCACATTGGGTTTTGACATCCTAAAAAGGCTATCCTTGAAAATTCTGTTGATGGGTGGAGGGGGGACGTCCACGAACAGTGTGGGCCATTTAAGGCCCGTGGGTAAGCGGCC
>LYSV01000090.1 GCA_001657315.1 Flammeovirgaceae bacterium BBD 1991-12
CCTCTTACCATTCCGAACAGAGCAGTTAAGCCCATCAGCGCCAATGGTACTGCGGTAACACGTGGGAGAGTAGGTCGTTGCCAGTTTTTATTCAAACATCAAAGCCCCGAAGTAATCTCCGGGGCTTTTTTTATTGTCACTACCTCTCCTTATTTTACCTGGTTACATTATATAGCCAAACGGGAACTTCATTGATTATAAGAGCGATCCATGAATCATTTTATGTCATGATATTATTTCAGCCATCTCTGAATATTTTTGATTTACTTTACAACCAGTTAAGAAAATATGAAGAGGACATCTTTACTGATCACAGTCATCATTGTTTTGTTGGTTCTTGTGTATTTACTGTATGACAAGTACTATCAAAAATCCACCACAGATCTTCACAACCTTGTCCCTGAAAATGCCTCGCTTGTCTATGAGAATAAAAAACCATCGGAGGCATGGAATAAACTGATTGAAAGTGAAATCTGGGGAACGCTTGGACAAATTCCTGAACTCAATACATTTAACACTACACTGGCAGGCCTCGACAGCATGAGCGGAAACAAAGGGCTGGTTGCCAACAGTGTAGGTAACGGTATCCTCATTTCCGTGCATAAGATCAGCAATACTCAGTTTGATGCTGTTCTTTACCTTGACCTGAGTAATATTGACAATCAGAAAGGCATTGGTAAAATCCTGGATGAGTTACAGGATTCGGATAAACTAACCACCTCAAACCGTACCTATCAGAATTTTAAGATCACCGAGATATCGGAGAATGACAGATCAGGCACCTTTTCATACCTGATTCATGACAATCTTTTTATTGGCAGTTTTACCTCCTTTTTAATAGAGGATGTTGTACGGTTGATCAATAGCAATTATAAAAATGGCTTTTTCAGCAAAAACAACTCCCTCGTGAACATGCCAAAGTTGTCCAATGATGATGGTAATGTTTATATTGAAACAGATCATTTCAATGGTCTGATCAATACCTTTCTGGAGGGGGGGCAGGATATCATGGAAAACTTCAGTCGCTCCATGTTTTATGATTTGAGCGTGGAAAATAACAAGGTATTGTTCAGCGGATTTACGCAGACGGATGAAAAGGATTTTCTACATACTCTGCTTCCGCAAAACCCGCAGAAGAACAACTTCCAATACTATGTGAGCAACAAGGCAAGCCATTTCTATCAGATTGCTTTTGAGAGCAGCAGGGCCTGGCATGACCGGCTGAAAAAATACTGGCAATCTGCTGATCCACGGTTTCTTCAGGATCGGATCAGGTTTTCCACGGATCACGACTATGACTTCGACAACATGTTTACATGGCTGGGTAAAGGTATAGGGCTTGTTAATCTTCCTTCATCCTCTCCAACCCCGCACAGGCTGGTTATTATGGACACACGTGATATTACTGAAGCTATGAATCAGCTTAACCGGTTTTCAGAGAGCCTTGCCACTGTGCAAAATGATTCCGTCTATATAGAAAAATTCAGTGGGTTAACGATCCGTGAACTCAAGGTTGGTGATTTTCCCATGTACACGTTCGGTCCACTTTTTACAGGATTTGAAGAGACATTCTATACGTCAATGGATGACTTTATTCTGTTTGCTGAAAGTATACAGACTATCAAGGAACTGGTAAGTGATATAGAAAATGAGAATACCCTGGGCCGGTCGGTCAGCTACAATAAATTTGATGCCAATACCCTTCAGGAATCAAATTTCAAGCTGGTTGTGAATACTTCAGGCCTTTGGGGAGAAATGGTCAAAAAAGTCAATCCACATTGGGAACCCTTTTTCCAGGAGAATGCGAATAGCATGAGAAGCCTTCGCTACATGTCCTTTGACTTTAGTGCTCTGGATGACTCATTTTATTCCAGTATTGCCGTTCAGTATGAAAAACCTGATTTTTCACCGGAGAGAAAGCTCTTCGAAACGGATGGTCTGATAGCCTTTAACTATCCGTTTATCACCAAACCCTATGTGGTAAAAAGCCATGTGGACAATAGCCGTGAGGTGTTCCTTCAGGATTCAGCAAACTATGTCATGCTGGTCTCCGGATCAGGCGAGAAACTTTGGCAAAGGAAGGTCGATGGGCCTGTTGTAAGTGATGTACAGCAGGTAGATTACTATGCAAACGGTAAGCTTCAGTATTTCTTTACTACAGAAAGGAGCATGCATATTATCGACCGTCTGGGGAATAATGTTGAGGAATTCCCAATGACGCTGGATTACACGGTAAAATACGCTTCTGTTATAGACTATGACAAGAGTAAGAGGTATCGTTTTATTGTAGCGGATGAGCGGGGTAATCTTTACCTGTACAACAAAGAAGGAGTGAATCTGGAGGGATGGACCCCACATCGCATATCCGGTAGACTGGCCTTTCAGCCTTTTCATTTAAGGATCCGGGGAAGAGATGTTATTGTGGCCATTCAGAATGACGGAACCGTTAATGTTGTCAACCGCAGAGGTGAGAATATGCCTGGGTTCCCTGTTAAGGTCGAAGGCAGGTTTGAAGGACAGGCACACGTACAGCCTGGGGCAGATCTGTCAAAAACAGTGATCACCATTCTGTCAAAAGAGGGGAGGCTGATCAAATTCAATCTGACAGGAGAGGTGGTAAGTACGAATCAGCTCTACCGGCCTACTCAGGAGTCTGCATTTAATCTGGTGGTGGACGCACTCGATAAAACCTACGTGATAGCGAGGCAGGATCTCAACAGACTGGTTATAATGGACCGTGACAAAAATGAATTACTGTCCAAGGATTATCTGAGTGATGAAGAGCTCATCGTTCAGTATTACAACTTCTCGGGTTCTAACCAGATCTACGCAGTGACGGACCCGGTACAGGGGTTTACCTATATCTACAATATGGAGGGAAACCTGATCAGCTCAAGACCCATTGACAGTGATCAGGCAGTAGGGCTGATGTACTATGAGTCTCAGCGAAAATATGAGATCTTTGCCGTAACTGGCAATACGTTCAGAAGATTAAGCTTTTAGGAAATGATAAAAAACAGATCTACTCTGCTTATCCTGTTTGTTTTTTGGTTTCAATTGTCTTTGGGACAAACAAGAGACACGCTTGAATACAGCCTGGCAACACCTTATAATACCGTTTTAACTCATCTTGGTTACCTGCAGGAGGATTCATACTATCCCAATGTAGCGGGAAAGGTATTTGATCCTGGTGTGGTTCCTGAGGACGAAGCCATACGGCTGGCCATAAAGCTGAAGCAGGTACTCGATGGCCAGGGCATTTTTATAGAAATGGATGAACTGCCCCGCAAGACGGATTACATTGATTCTGTGACAAACCGACCAAGGTACTACCTGACCAAAAAATATCCAGATCTGTATCTTGAGAAAAAGGGCAAGCGCTGGTACTATTCAAATAAAACTGTTGCCAGCATTGAAGACTGGCATAAGGAGGTCTATCCCCTCGGCCTGGACAAGCTACTGGAAGTATTGCCGTCTTTTGGTACCGTGAAGATCATGGGACTTCATTTATGGCAGCTCTTTGGCCTGCTTATCATTACTTTGGCTTCGTTCATTCTTCACAAGCTTTTTACCTTTTTGATCGAGAAGCTGATCATACAGTTGCTCCTCAGGTTCGGCTATCAGAAGCTGGCCAATGAAGTGATTGTGCCTGTAGCAAAACCGGTAAGTTTCCTTGTCATTTTTCCGCTGCTCATACTGCTGGTGCCCGTCCTCCAACTGCCGATCACTATGAACAAATACGTGATCCTGATACTCCGGGCAATATGGCCGGTCTTCGCCATTATATTCTTTTACCGGCTGGTGGATATTATCAGTTTTTATTTTGCCAAAATGGCGGACAAGACTGAGAGTACGCTGGATGACCAGCTTGTTCCCCTGGTCCGTAAAGTACTTAAGACTTTTGTAGTAGTGGTGGGCGGCCTTTTTATTCTGGATAACCTTGAATTTGATATTACAGGCCTGATCGCAGGTATTTCCATTGGAGGTCTGGCATTTGCCCTGGCGGCACAGGATACGATCAAAAACTTTTTCGGTTCACTGATGATCTTTGTGGACCGGCCCTTTCAGGTGGGCGACTGGATAACCTCAGGCGATGTGGACGGAACTGTGGAAGAGGTAGGCTTCAGATCCACCCGTATCAGGACTTTTCGCAATTCTGTGATGTATATTCCCAACGGTGTGATCACCAACCAGATGATCGATAACCATGGGCTCCGCAAATACAGAAGGTTCATGACCCGTGTTGCGCTTACCTATGATACACCTCCTGAATTGATCGAGGCGTTTGTCACAGGGCTCGAGGAAATCGTTAAGCAACATCCCAATACACGAAAAGATTACTACGAGATCCATTTTAATGATATGGGAGCTTCTTCTCTGGATGTACTGTTCTACATATTTTTCAAGGTGCCTTCGTGGTCTGATGAGCTGCGGTCACGCCATGAGGTGCTGCTGGAAATTGTGAAACTGGCGGAAAAGCTGGGTGTTAACTTTGCCTTCCCCACTCAAACGCTGCACGTGGAGACTTTTCCCGAAAAGAAAGGCAACTCCCCCGAGTATGACAAGAGTTCGGAAGAGCTGAAAAAAGTACTGGAAGACTACAAAAAGGGAAAGGAGCAATAGCAGATCACGGGCAGGTGTCCAGGAACTCCTCTATTGCCGCATGTACCTGACCAAGCTGTTCAGCGGTTATCACATAAGGAGGCAGTACATAAATCAAATTTCCCAAAGGCCGCAGCAGGATATTCCTGCTCAGGAAGAACGGGTACAGCGTGTTGCGCATTTCGCTGAAATAGGAGCTGTCATTTTCGGTTTCGAATTCAAGCGCCGTTATGGTACCCATGCTCCTGATATCTTTCAGATTGGGCCTTGCCCTGTTACGATCCACGAACCTGGACTGACTGTTGCTGATCCGCTGAATGGCCTGCTTACATTCATCTTTCATCAGTAACTCAAAGCTGGCATTGGCCGCAGCACAGGCAATGGGATTGGCCGTGAAGGAGTGACCATGCAGAAATGCCTTTGTCAGGTGAGGCGACCGATAGGCCTCTACGATCTGCTCAGTACAAGACGTGACGCCCAGGGCCATGGTCCCACCCGTCAGACCTTTCGACAGGCACAGGATGTCCGGTTTGTTTTTCAGGTGATCTGAGGCGAATAGTTCTCCTGTGCGCCCAAAACCAGTCATGACCTCGTCTGCGATGCAAAGCACATCATACTCTTTCGAAATGGAGATAAGCCTGTCCAGAAACTGTCCGTCATATATCCTCATACCGGAAGCCCCCTGAACCAGTGGTTCAAATATGAATGCAGCCACGTCGCCTCTGCTCACCCACGTTTCAAATTGGTGAAGCACTTCATGCTGGTTATCCACATAAGGAAAATCAATATAGTCTACGTCAAACAGAAATGGCATGAAAGGTCTGGTGAAATCCCCTCTTTCTCCCACTGACATGGACCCAAATGTGTCACCGTGGTAGGCGCCATCTATGGCGATCACCCGTTTTTTTTCAAAGCCCTGATTGTACCAGTACTGGAACGCCATTTTCAATGCTACTTCCACTGCGGTACTTCCATTATCAGAATAGAATATTTTGGACTGATTTTCGGGTAGCACCGATAAAAGATTCTCCGCAAGTTCAATAGCCGGCTGATGGGTAAACCCGGCAAATATCACATGCTCCAGCCTTGCAACCTGCTCACTGACCTTTTTTGCTATGTAGGGATGGCTATGCCCATGCAGATTGACCCACCATGAAGAAACTGCATCAATGATCTTTCTACCGTCTGAAGTATGCAGATATACACCTTCGGCTCCGGTGATCATCAATGGATCATCCACATCCTCAAGGGGAGTAAAAGGGTGCCATACTACATTTTTATCCCTTGTTACCCAACTCATCCAGATTCGACTTTAATATTTCTGCATATTGTTTTATCACTGCGTAGTTTACCGTTTCCAATTCCGGTATTCTTAACAGACAAGGCACGTTGTGATGTTTGAGAATGATATCCTCGGAGGCTTTGTTGGCAGGGCCATTAAAAATTATTCCCGTTAGAGGGTATCCACGTTGCTTTATCAGCTCTAACGTCAGCATGGTGTGATTGATACTTCCCAGGTAGAGATTCGAGACCAGAAGGATGCTTGCATTGAAACGTGGTACCAGATCTATAACGAAATCATCATCATTAATGGGGACCAAGGCACCGCCGGCCCCTTCTATAACCAGGTGGTTTTGTGTTTGAGGGAGTGCAAGATCATCGGGGACGATCTCCACTCCATCCACGCTGGCCGCAAAATGTGGAGATGCAGGTGTGTTAAGGACGTACCGTTCATTATGGCAATATACAGACCCGGCTGTCAGTTTTGTGATGGTTTCCGTATCGGTAGGGTATCCGGCCTGTACGGGCTTCCAGTATTCACCTTTAAGCGCCTCCGCCAGCATGGCTGAAAACAGGGTTTTGCCACTGTCCGTGCCTATAGCAGTTACAAAATAGTTCATAGGGCTGCTAAACTATCAATCAAAGACGAGATTTCATCGGCTGAGTTGAAAGTATGCAAGCATATCCTGATTCTTTCACTTCCCGTTCTGACTGCCGGGGAAAAAATGGGACGTACGTCAAAGCCGTCCTGGCTTAACTTTTTTGAGGCCTGAGTAACCTGCTCATTCCCTGGGATCAGTATAGCCTGCACAGGATGGAAAGACTCTCTGTAGACAAATCTGTCAGCTATTTTTTCAAATTCAGTCTTGAATTGAGCGATCCGGCCGGCGATCTTATCCTGTAGCTCGGGGTGGCTGGTTAAATATCTGAATGATTCCCGTATCGCAATGAACGAATGCGGGGCAGGAGCAGTAGTATAAATAAAAGGGCGGGCAAAATTGATCAGATATTCGATGAACACCTGGCTGCCTGCTACAGCTGCACCATGAATACCCATGCCTTTGCCAAATGTGTAGATCCGTGCAAAAACTTCATGATGCAACTCCCGTGACATAGAAAGACCACCACCATTTCTGCCCACCACACCGGTAGTATGGGCCTCATCGATGATCACTTTTGCGTTATATGCATTAGCCAGTTCTACCAGTTCATCCAGTGGGCACTGGTCCCCATCCATGGAATACACAGACTCTACTGCTATGAATACATTTCCCACGGCCTTCTTCAATCGTGCAGCCAGATCATCCATGTCATTGTGTTTGAATCTGTATTTACCGGCCATACTGAGCCGGATACCGTCCTTGATGCAGGCATGGGACAGCTCATCGTAAAGAATGGTGTCCCCTCGCTGTGGAAGTGCTGAGAAAACAGCCAGATTGGCCATGTAGCCACTGTTGAAGATCAGTGTATTTTCTGATTCGAACAGACCGGCCAGGTATTTTTCAGTTTCCTCCGCCAGGTCGGTATTTCCTGAGAGCAGTCGTGAGCCACCGGACCCGTTGTACAGGTTGCCGCTGGCGTGGTGAATACGTTCTGAGAGCTCCTCATTTCTGGCCAAACCCAGATAGTCGTTGGAGGTGAAGTCAATAAGGCCTTTTGCAGTGGAGAGTTTGCGGAGGTTTTTGTTGATCCTTCTCTTTTTTAACGCTGTTTCCAGCTTTTCATCGAGTGACATTTATTATTCTTTTTATATTTAGGAGCCTAAATTAAAAACTTATCATTTATTGTTGGTATGCTCAGAGCCTTCGTACTATTTGTAACAATAGAGATGTTGTTGCAGGTCACTTTTTCATCTTATGCTCAGGAGAGGGCCAGGGTCAGCAGAAGCCATCGTATGGACCGGGAGCTGCAATTATCCTATGACAATGACGTTTATTTTTTGACGGACAGGTATTATTCTTCAGGTGCGAATATTGCTTATAGCAGATTTATCCAGCCAGACAGCAAATTCTACCGACGCTTCCGAAGCAAGCGGTCTGATGCGCTGAAGGTGATCACACGATTTCACTATGGGCACAGAATATATACACCCAATGAAATAAAGGAAAGGGATGTGGATAATTTTGACCGGCCCTATGCCGGCTGGCATTATCTTAAGTTCCAGATGTTGAATTTTCCTGCCAGGAATACCGCCAACCGTTATACTGTAGAGTTCGGACTGGTGGGTAACCGATCAGGCATAGGCAACTTTCAGGAATGGTGGCATAATTCGTTCAATATAGAGCAGCCCAGGGGGTGGCAGTTCCAGATCAGCTCGGAGCCTGTTATTAATCTGGGCTATGACCGGATCAAAAACTGGCGGTTGGCCAAAAAGATAAAGCTTATGACCAGCTCCGGTGTACAGTTGGGCAACGGTCAGAACAAGGTAGATCAGGAGGTGATGCTGCGGGTAGGTAAATTCAATGACCTGATCAACTCCTCGATCATTAACAGCCGCGTATCAGGCCAGATGCCGAAACGGGGAGTGTATCCCAAAGATGGAGAAGAAGGGTTCGTCTTCTGTGGCATCAATGCCAGTTATGTGCTAAGTGACATTTTCATTGAGGGCAGTTTGTTCAACAACGAAAGTCCACATACGGAAGATATTCACAACCTGGTTTTTATCCGGCGATGGGGTTTTATGTATTCCAACTACTATGTAACCTTCTTTTTTACCTTTTACAGAGTAGGAAGGGAGGTAGTCGGAGGCCGTAGCCATCGCTTTTTAAACCTGAATCTCGCCTTTAGGTTTTAGCCCTGTTTTTTGGATCGCATCTTCTCCATTATGTCCCACATCTCAGCGGGGATTGCCTCGAGCCCGTTAAACTCACCTGCTCCCTGAAGCCATTCACCACCGTCAATGGTCACCACTTCACCATTGATGTATGCTGCGTAGTCAGACATTAGATATGCAGCCAGATTGGCCAGCTCCTGGTGTTCTCCAAACCGTTTCAGTGGTATTCTTTTCAATGGGTCGATCTTTTCAGCTACCTCACCGGGGAAAAGCCTCTTCCACGCTCCCTCGGTAGGGAAGGGGCCCGGAGCAATGGCATTACTTCGGATGTTGTACTTAGACCATTCTACGGCCAGCGATCGGGTCATGGCGAGTACCCCGGCTTTTGCACACGCGGAGGGCACCACATAACCGGAACCCGTCCATGCATAGGTCGTTACAATATTAAGAAAGACCCCGGGTTGTTTTTTCTCGATCCAGTTCTTGCCTGTGGCAAGCGTAAAGTTGGAAGTTCCCCTTAAAACGATGTCAATGACTATATCGAAGGCCCGGTGAGAGAGCCGTTCCGTTGGACTGATGAAATTGCCCGCTGCATTATTCAGCACTCCGTCAATCCTGCCAAATTTATTCTCTGCCTCCCGGATAACGTTTTCTATCTCATTATAATTTCGAATGTCACAAGGTACTGGCAATACCTCCCCACCCGATTCTTTCATCATTTCTTCCGCAGATTGCTCAAGTACCTCCATTTTCCGGCTGGTGATGACCAGGTTTGCGCCCAGCTCCAGCAAGTATTCCCCCATTGATCTGCCAAGACCTGTACCTCCACCAGTCACAATGATTGTTTTATCCTTAAATGATCCTTCTTTTAACATTCCATTCATATCACAAACGTTTATCCTTTCTAAGATATGCAATGTCCTGACCATAGCCTTGATTTTGCCACATTTATTCCTTTTAAAGTGCTTCTCATAGCATACGGCTTGAATATTTGTCTGCTTTGCATCTTGTTTATCACTTCAAATTGGGATATTTAACCCGAAAAAGGTTTTTGGATATGAAAAGATTGATCCTGGGAGGTGTTATAATAACCGGCCTGATAACGGGCTGTGTCACTCAGAAAAAGTATGACGATCTGATGTCTGAGAAGATCCAGCTGGAAACTGACCTTACCAATGCTCAGGATAGTCTGGAAACCGCCCTTGCCGGCGTTGAACGACTCAGAAAAGAAGCGGAGCGGCTGAAGTCAGATACTGCCGGACTGGGAGAGTATATAAGAAAGGACCGCCGGAAGCTGGCTGAATTACGAAAGGAGCATGACCAGCTGGAAACGTATTACAATAACCTGCTGAATAATAGTGGTAAACTCACCCGTGACCTGGCGGAACAGCAGGAGCGATTGCTGTCACTAAAGGAAAACCTTGAGCAGACCCGGCAGTTGCTTGATGAGCGTGAGCGCAAGGTGCAGGAGCTTGAAGATATCCTTGCACGGAAAGATGAAGCTGTACAGGCACTGAAAAACAAGATCACCGGTGCCCTGCTGAATTTTAAGGAAAACGATCTTACAGTAGCAGTTAAAAATGGAAAGGTATATATCTCTCTTGCCGAACAACTGCTGTTCCGTTCGGGTAGTACAGTGGTAGACAGCAAGGGAGTGAATGCCCTTCAGCAACTGGCCACAGCCGTTAAAGACCAGAAAGATATCCATATCATGGTGGAAGGACATACGGACGATGTACCGGTATCCAGAACATCACAGTATATGAAGGACAACTGGGACCTGAGTGTGTTGCGTGCTACCTCAATCATCCGGATACTCACGGAATCCGGTGTTTCCTCCGACCAGATAACCGGTGCCGGCAGAGGAGAGTTTTATCCTGTGGCTGATAATGAATTGCCTGATGGGCGGCAGAAAAACAGGAGAACGGAGATCATTATTACTCCTGATCTGGACGAGCTGTTTAAGATTCTGGAGAGTAATTAAGATATGCGATTTTCGTAAAAATGAAATAAAAAAGAACGGACCCTGTGCACCGGGCCCGTTCTGGTTGTCGAACTCTTCTCCTAATCTAATACGATCTTCTTCTTCCTGTTCGGCTGCTTTCATTACTCCTGCTTCTTCCTTCTGAAGAATTTCTGCTGCTGCCCGCAGAATAACGGTGACTACTTCTTCTACTATTATCCACCTGCCTGCCATCACGATGAACCACTCTTCTGTCTGACACTTGTTTACGGTCCCGTCCGGAAGTAGAATGATACCTGTCCCTTCTTTCCGGTTGTCGGTTTCCTGAGCTTCTGCTATGGCTTACACGCGTACCTGAACGCCTCACACTACGATCATTCCTGTTGGAAGAATGATGTTTATGCACCACATGAGTATTGTAATGATGATTGTGTACATGTACATTCTTTCTGTAGATCACATGATTATGCCCATGGTGACGGTGACTATGACAAGCGTTGTAATATGTGCGATAATAAGCCGGATGGTAGCCGCAGGTATAGGAACAGACATGATCATGAAATGGGTAATAATCCCAATGTCTGGTTCTGTATATACGCCCCCCTGAACCAATATGCAGTTCCACGAATACATCACCTCTCTGAAGCACAACATCAAAAAACATCTTTCCATGGCGTCTCACTCTTGTGGCGTGTACCCAGTCATAGCCATAATAATCATCATAGATAACATGGCTGACATGTACCGGGATGTCCCATGAATGTTCTATTCCAAAGGAAGCAATAAAATGCTGTGCGTTGCTGTTGAATGAAATCCCTGCAATCAAAGCAACTATTAAAGTAATCTTTTTCATGGCATTTTATATTTGGTTCAGGCACAATGGACCAAGTACTATGCCAAAAAAAGGTTTTACTTCATAAACATATGATTATCAAATACTTGTAATCAAAAAATATTGCCATTTATCATGAGAGTCATGAAGGTTCCACTGTCATTCACCCAGTACAACGGCGTCAACGGCCTTACTTTTCACCAGTGCATTAAACTTTGGGATGTCCGTTTCCAGTATTTTTTTGAGCTTGTTCAACTCGGCGTCGATCTCTGCCGTTACCTCCTGTTTGAACTCCACAGCTTGTTTTGTGGGTTTGAAGTCTCCCATCCCCATAAGTGAGTTCAGGTGCCCGAGCTTATTGTTCAGGCGGATCGGAAAATTGAGCGGATCCTGCCGGCTTTGGTTTTTGGTTTGGTACAGTGCTTCTTCCACGGCCTTCATTTCTTTGAGGATCTCTTTAGAGAGGTCCCTGATCTCCTTGTATTCCTCGCCCTCCAGTTTGGCTGTGACTCCCTTTATCTGCTCTCTTGCTTTTCTTATATTCTTGATAGACTTATTGGTTTCGGTGAGTTTAGCGATCACATCATTGATAAAGTCGAACTGTTCCTTCAGATCGCTTTCGGATGAGCTGGATCTGGGGTCTTTTACAATACGGAAAGTTACCTCCTGAGTAGCTCCTTTATGAATGAGTCTGACTTTGTAGGAGCCGGGTAGTGCACGTGGTCCGTCCAGTGAGGCCCACCAGAGTATCATTCCGTCAAACCCTTCTGCGCCAGGGTATCGCATATTCCATACCAGCCGGTTGAAACCGGGCTTTGCTTCCAGCTTACCTTCTTTCTCTTTTTTATTAGGTACGGTACTGAAGGCTTTGATCATTTTACCTCCTTCTTCCAGAATTTCAATCCGGAGCGTATCGGCTTTGGCCGTATCCCTGAGATAATAATGGATCATTACCCCTCCGGGGTGATTTTGTCCTGTGGTTTTGGATTCTCCCCGGCTTCCACCTCCCATTCTGTAGCTGTCCATAGGTGTAAATAAGTGTGCCTGGCTGACTTCAATATCCTTATTCAACTGATGTAGCGGCGTAAGATCGTCGATCAACCAGAAGCTTCTGCCCTGTGTGGCCGCGATGAGATTGTCATTTTTTACCGCCAGGTCGGTGATCGGTACTACGGGCAGGTTCATCTGAAAGGTTTGCCAGCTGACACCATCATCAAAGGATACATACATCCCACTTTCCGTACCTGCATACAGCAGACCTTTTCTTTTAGGATCCGCACGCACAACGCGGGTAAAATGCTCGTCATCAATACCTTTTGTTATCAGGGTCCATGTCTTGCCATAGTCCCTTGTCTTGTAGAGGTAAGGCAGGTAATCCCCCAGCTTATAACGTGTTCCGGCTACGTAGGCTCCTCCCTTTACATGGGGATCTATGTCAATGCTGTTGATCATCATCCACTCCGGCATGCCGGATGGGGTAACATTCTCCCAATCCTTCCCACCATTTCTTGTCACATAGATCAGGCCGTCATCTGAGCCGGTCCAGATCAGGTCTTTTTCATAGGGAGACTCTGCCGCCGCGAAAATGGTCGCGTAATATTCTACACTGGTATTATCCTTTGTAATGGGACCGCCTGAAGAGCCTAGTTTTGTCGAGTCATTCCGTGTAAGGTCAGGGCTTATTACCTCCCATGATTCGCCCTCGTTGTAAGTAACGTGAACATGATTGGACGTGGTATAGAGCTTATCACTGTCGTGGGGGGAGAAGAAAATAGGGAAATTCCACTGGAACCGGTATTTCATAGCTTCTGCACCATGCCCCATTGGATTATCCGGCCAGACATTTATAGCGCGTATCTCGCCGGTTTTGTGATTAACGCGTGTCAGAAAGCCATCGTAGCTGCCTCCATAAACAATATCGCTGTCATCGGGATTAACGGCAATGTGGGCACTTTCCCCTCCAGCGGTAGGCTCCCAGTTCCTTTCTCCTATTGATCCACCGGTGGTTCTGTGGGCTATACGCACAGTGCTGTTATCCTGTTGTGCTCCGTAGATACGATAGGGGAAATGATTGTCAGTGGTTACTCTGTAAAACTGGGCTGTTGGTTGATTGTAATAGGTAGACCAGTTCTCCCCGCCATCGAAGCTGACCTGAGCTCCACCATCATCAGCAATGACCATTCTCTGATTATCTTCCGGAGCTATCCACAGGTCGTGGTGATCACCATGGGGGGCATTGAAGGCCTCAAAGGTTTTGCCGCCATCTCTGGACCTGTGGTATCTTACGTTCATCACATACACCTTGTCTTCATCCTGAGTATCTGCATATATTCTTGTATAGTACCATGCACGCTGCCGCAGACTTCTGTCAGCGTTTAGTTTTTTCCATGTCTTGCCGGCATCGTCCGAGCGGAAGACTCCACCATCCTTATTTTCAATGATTGCCCATACGCGCTCCGAATTCACCGGCGACACAGTCACCCCTGAAATTCCCCAGATCCCACCTGGCAGACCTTCGTTTTTGCTGATATCCGTCCAGGTATCTCCGCCATCGGTACTTTTCCAGAGTGCAGAGCCTGGACCGCCGCTCTCCAGGCTGTACGGTGTCCTTCGTACCCTCCATGTGGAGGCATAGAGTATTCTTGGATTGTTGGGGTCCATGATAAGGTCTACTGCTCCGGCGTCTGCATTGGCAAACAGTATCCTCTTCCAGGTCTTGCCGCCATCGTTGCTACGGTAAACACCCCTTTCATCGGATGATTTGAACAGATCACCCAGTACAGCGGCGTAGACAAGCTCAGGATCCCGTGGGTGTATACATATCCTTGGGATATGCCGGGAATTACCAAGCCCTATGGATTTCCATGTTTTTCCGGCATCTACCGACTTCCACATGCCATATCCATAGCTTACATTACCCCGGACGGTAACCTCTCCTCCACCTACATAGATCACGTTATTATCCCATGCACTTACTGCCACTGCCCCTATGGAACCTCCGAAAAATCCATCGGAGATGTTTTCCCACGAGTTACCCGCGTCAGTGGTTCTCCAAACACCTCCTCCCGTGGCTCCAAAATAGTAAAGATTGGGTTTGCCAGGTACACCGGCTACCGCAGCAGACCGCCCGCCCCTGAACGGACCAATACTTCGCCATTCCATACCTGAAAACAATTCAGATTTAAAGGATACCGAGGGCTCGGAGGTTGACCTTCTTTTGCGTTGAGAAAAGCTGTCAGACAGATTAAAGGTCAATGCAATTATTACCACATAGCAGATAAAACTCTTCATGGTTTAGCTGATTAAGTTACTAATTAGATTCAGCCTAATTTAGATGAAAGTGGTTTCAATGAAACAGGCTATTTGACCAACGGTAGAAATTTTTGGGACCGATCGGATTCAGAACATGTTTTATCACATAAAACTTTTCATTTTTGCCAGAAATGGCGGTTTTTAATCCCTTTCACCTGCTAACCTGCCCTTAGAATTATTACTTTTACTTTATAGATCGTGAACCAATGAGAGTACTTTTTTTCGGGTTAGCTATAATCCTTAATTGTGTCTATAGTACATCATGGGGCCAGGATCTCCTTGTGCTCGATAGTATCCGGTCCCGGATAGCGGGTGCTGATTTGGAAGAGAGATCTCATTTATATGAAACCCTGGCATGGGAATTCAGGAAGTCCCATCCTGACAGTACCATTTACTATGCCAACCGATCCATTGAATTGATCCGTAATGAAGTGTTGGAGCGGAATCGTGCACAGGCCCTGAATTTTGTGGGGGTCGGCTACCACTATACCGGTGACAATGTAAAAGCCTTTGATTTTTTTCAAAAGGCAAGAGATGAAGCCCTTGAGTTTGGAGACTCAATTCAATATGCTCATTCATTGAATAATCTGGGCCGGGTTTATATGAACCAGGGTGATTTCCTCAAGGCCTATGACCATTATCAGGAGGCGTTAAGTGTATTTGATAGCATCCGTAATGCAGAGGGAGTTGGCTACGCCTATAAAAGTCTCGCGGAGCTTCACCAAACCCAGAATAACCTGAGTAAAGCTCTTGAGATGTCCGAAAAGACACTCAGGATCAGGTCTGAGGTAAATGATATTGACGGGCAGATCTCCATTATGGCGGAGTTGGCCAGTATTTATGAGCGCCTGGCAAATTATGATAAGGCCTTTGACTATTATCTGCAGGCTAAGGTGAAGGCGGAGAGTGTGAATGACGCTATTGGGATCGCACGTATTAATCTGGGTATATCCCAGCTTTATTTTCGTCAGAAAAAGAATGCAGAGGCACTGATCTATATCAGAAAGGCTTTAAATACAGCGGAGACAAGCAAAAATGAGGACCTGACCAATCAGATAAGACTGCAACTGGCCAAAATATTGCTGGACAACGGTGATTCGCGTGAAGCAAAACAACATTTTGAAAAAGTCGTCGCCAACTCTGGCATCACACGGCAGTTACCTTTGGAGAAGGAGGCATACCTCCATCTTTCAGAGATCAGCAAGAATGAGGGGGATACGGAGCTTGCCTTTGGCTATTTTACCAAGTATGCCCAGCTAAGCCAGGCATGGAGTAATGCGGAAGCAGCCCGGAAAATAGAAAGGTATGAATCGAGGCTGGAAATTGAGAAAAAGGAGAGGGAAAATGAAGTTCTCAGGTTGAGTCAGGCAAAAAACACAGCAGTGATCGAACGTCAGCGTTTTGAGAACATTGCACTGGCAGCCATTACTGCTGTGGTGGGTGTACTCATGATCAGTATATGGTACATGGGTAGAAAGAGAAGGCAGGTGAACCTGAAACTGCAGGCCAAAAATCATCAGATAGCCGCTCAAGCTGAAGAGATCACCTCTCAGAATGAACGCATCAATGATCAAAACAGAAAGCTTCAGAAGCGAAATGATGAGCTTGCCGAACTCAACAACGAGAAAGACACGTTGATGAATATCGTTGCTCATGACCTGAAATCGCCGCTTAACAGGATCAAGGGGATCACCGAGCTCCTGGGTTTTACAAAACTGGATGATGAGCAGCGCAACTTTGTTGGATTACTTTCACAGATATCAGAAGGAGGCATTCATCTGATCAACGATCTGCTGGATGTTAATGCCTTTGAGGGGGAGAAAAGGAAGCTGAACCTTCACCCTGTTGACCTTCATGATATGCTGCTGAGTAAGGCAAAGACCTTCCTTGCTGAAGGAAGAGCCAAGAACATTGCCATACAAACCATTGGGCTGGAATCCAGGGTTTTTGTGAATACCGATGATTCCTACCTCTCACGTATACTCGATAATCTGATCTCCAATGCCATCAAGTTTTCAGCAAAGGGAAAGAAGGTAGTGCTATCTGCTGTACAGGAGCCGGACCATGTTCTTCTTAAGATCCAGGACGAAGGGCCGGGTTTTACTGAGGAAGATAAAAAATATGTGTTTCAAAAATTTAAGCGACTCAGTGCGCGTCCTACCGGTGGCGAAAGCAGTAACGGTTTGGGTCTGGCCATTGTAAAAAACCTTATCGAACGTATAGGAGCTGAAGTTGCCCTGAAGTCTGAGCCCGGTCTTGGCAGTGAGTTTATCATCAAATTTCCTCAAAGCAGCAAGCAGCCGGAACCTGTCGAATCCATATAGTAAGACCTTGTCACGTCCCGCTTGCGGCGCATCTGTTAAACCCTCCGGTTCTTTTTCCGTCAAACGGGAAAGAATGAGAAAATGAGAAAACTCGCGTTTATAGCTACAATACTTGTGTTTCTCTGGTACCTTGGAAGTCTTGCTATCCTATAGCCTGCTTCAGATCGTCCAGTAGATCCTGCTGATCTTCAATTCCTACGCTTAGCCGGATCAGTGAATCCACCAGGCCTATTTTCTGACGTTCCTCATAGGGTATGCTGGCGTGGGTCATGCTGGCAGGATGATTCACCAGAGATTCCACGCCTCCCAGAGATTCTGCCAGTGAGAAATAGCGGAAACTCTCCATCACCCGGAAAGCTTCTTCCTTGTCATTACCTTTCAGGGTAAATGAGATCATTCCGCCGAAGTCCTTCATTTGTTCCCGCGCAATGTTGTGATTGGGATGCGTTGAAAGTCCAGGCCAGTAGATCTTGTCCACTTTCGGATGAGACTGGAGAAACTTGGCAACAGCCCTGCCATTTTCCGAGTGTCGCTGCATACGTAAATGAAGCGTTTTTATGCCCCGTAGTACAAGAAATGAATCCTGAGGGGCCGAAGCAGCTCCGGTGCTGTTTTGTAAGAAGGCCAGGTCAGTTGCCAGCTGATCATCATTCAGGGCAAGCGCGCCCATCACTACATCCGAATGGCCGCCCAGGTATTTGGTGACCGAGTGCATAATAATATCGGCCCCAAGATCCAGTGGGGTTTGCAGGTAAGGTGTAGCGAAGGTATTGTCTACAGCCAATAGAATATTATGATTTTTGGCTATTTTGGCCGCACCACGCAGGTCAATGATATTCATCATTGGGTTGGTAGGGGTTTCCACCCAAATGAGTTTTGTATTGGCGTTGACATATTTTTCTATGTCATCAATATTTTCCATGCCTATGAAATGGAACTTCAAACCATATTTGGAAAATACTTTGGTGAACAGCCGGTATGTCCCTCCGTACAAGTCATTGGCGGCAATAATCTCATCTCCGGGCTTAAAAAGCTTGATGATGGCATCGATCGCCGCCAGACCTGATGCAAAACAAAGTCCATGTTGGGCGTTTTCAAGTGCTGCTATGCTTTTCTGCGCCGCATCACGTGTAGGATTTTGAGTTCTGGAATATTCATAACCCTTATGATCCCCCGGGGAAGCCTGTACATAGGTAGAGGTCTGATAGATCGGTGTCATAATAGCGCCGGTGGTGGGGTCTGGCTCTACACCTGCGTGAATTGCCTTTGTTCCGAATTTCATGGACTAGTGGTCTTTGATTAACGCCCGCTAAATTAGAATTTTCGGATAACAACCTCCTATTCTGCCATGGAAATTTCAGGCTCTTGTCTGCAGGATTACACCCCCTTCCAGTAGGCCTTTATTACTTCTTTCCAATCCTCCGGGTGATTCAGGTAAAGAACGGTATTCATTAACATTTTATCAGCGGAGTCCTCCGCTCCTCCGTTTTCGAGCGATGTTTTGATAATTTCATAAAGTGTATTTCTGAATTCCTCAGGATCCTTGTCTGACAGGGATTTCAGATATGTGATAACCTGTGATTTGTCAGAGGCTTCATCAGCAACGGTGGACGGCTCAACAATGGGGATGGGGTCAGTTTCCGGGACCGGTGGCGCGGATTCTTCCACCTTATCAGGTTGCACAATTGAGGAAGCTTCCTGATTGAGAAATGAATCAAGGTCTTTAAGCGGATTTTTACGTTTGGCCATCTCCAAGTTGTTTTAAAATTTCCCGGGCTATGTCACGATATTGCTCTTCAGCCAGAATAGTGCTGAAGTTCACAAAAAGGTTTTTCTGTGGTACTGCTACATTCAGTACATGAGCGTTCAGATTTTCCATAGCGTCCTGTATGGTTTTGATCTTTGTGAGACTATGGATCCTGTTGGGCAGCACCATGATCCTGAGATCCGCATTCAGATCGCGGGCAGGAGACAGATCAGTTATAGTCTGATAGGTCACCAGCAGGTCATTTTGGGTCAGGCTTGAGGGTACAATAACCGCATCACTTATAAGGCATAACTTTTTTATACCCTCGTCCGTGGTTTTTCCCGCGCTGTCCACTACTATGAAATCGTAGGTATTTTTGGGCTTCAGGGCTTCCAGCTCAGCTGCGATCCGGTCATCGTCTGACCCCAGGATCTCAAAAGCGGGCTCTTCAGCAGTTTCGGACTGAAAAACCTCCATTTTTCTGAGGGTACTCAGCGTGTAGTTGGTATCGGTTTCGATCAGAGCTACTTTATGCCCGAGGTTGTTCAGCATGGTACTCAGGTTGATCGCATTTGTGGTTTTACCCGTGCCTCCCTTGCGACTGATGAATGAAATTACTTTTGTCATAAAAAGATTGGCTTAGCTAAAAATAGAAATCATGGTGAGTAAAACCAAATTATCGGTTATTTTGACCTGCTAAATATCCATCTATGAAAAAAGTATATTTTTTATCCACCTGTGACACCTGCAGACGGATCATAAAGGAATTGAGGATCGGGGATGATTTTGAGTATCAGGACATCAAGACCGACAGGATCACGGAAGATCAACTGGCGGAGATGAAAGACATGGCGGGTTCCTATGAAGTGTTGTTTTCAAGGGTGGCCAGAAAGTATAAGGAACTTGGGTTGAAAGAAGTAAAACTGACGGAGGAAGATTACAGGAATTACATCCTCGAGGAGTACACTTTTCTTAAAAGGCCGGTGTTCATTATTGGCGACAGGATCTTTATTGGTAATTCAAAAAAGAACGTTGAGGAACTGAAAATGCACATTGAGTAGAATCTGACCTTAATAAGCCAGTTTTGCCGTAACAGATCGCGAGCCACAAGACATTATACCTGACAAGTCGTTTTCCTATTTATGTATACTTTTCTCACGCATCTTTAATTTCCAGCGTCTAATTGCCAACAGCGGACCACCGCTGTGCTATTAAATGCCAGCATTCATGTCAAACTTCTCAAGGTAGTCGGCCACCCTTCTCACTACCATACCACCCAGAGAACCGTCTACTACCCTGTGGTCATAGCTATGGGAAAGGAACATCTTATGTCGAATACCTATGGTATCTCCATGAGGAGTTTCTACTACTGCCGGTTTCTTGACTATAGCACCAAGGGCCAGTATGGCTACCTGGGGTTGTACAATGATCGGTGTGCCCATGACATTACCGAACGAACCTACATTGGAGATCGTGAAGGTACCGCCTGACAGCTCTTCAGGAGACAACTTGTTTTCACGTGCCCTTTTGGCAAGGTCATTGACTTTGTTTGCCAGACCTACCAGATTCAGTTGGTCGGCATTTTTGATCACAGGTACGATCAGATTACCACTTGGGAGGGCAACGGCCATGCCAATATTGATATCCTTTTTCCTGATGATCCTGTCGCCATCCACCTGAACATTGATCATAGGATAGTCCTTGATGGCCTTCACTACCGCATCTATGAATATTGGTGTAAAGGTCAGATTACCTCCCTCACGCTGCTTGAAGACATTTTTGTTCCTGTTCCTCCAAAAAACGATATCCGTAACGTCGGCCTCCACAAAGGAAGTGACATGTGGTGAGGTCCTTTTGGAGTCTACCATGCGCTCAGCGATCATTTTGCGCATACGGTCCATTTCTATGATCTCGTCACCTGCACTGATGGAAACATTGATCTTTTCCGTTGATCGTACCGGTGCCGGCTCGGTCAGTACCTGAGGCTGCGGTGCAGGTATGGCCTGTGGTGTAGTATCACTACGGTGCTCCAGATAGGACAAAATATCTTTTTTGGTAACCCTGCCTTCCTTGCCGCTGCCGGGCACGGTTTCCAGCTCGGCCATGGGTATACCTTCTTTTTTGGCAATGTTTTTTACCAGTGGGGAATAGAAGCGATCGGAAACAGGCTGTGAGGTGTGTACTGAACCGTTGGATTTTGCCTGTCCATTAGGCACTACAGGCTCTTGCACTACGGCACCATCGGTTACAGCCACCGGCTCCGCTGCCGGTGTAACTGCCGGTTCCTTGTCGTCGGCATCCGTGGCTATAATGGCAATGGGTTTACCCACTTCCACCACTTCCCCATCTTTTGCGAGTATTTCTTTAAGTACACCGGCATGGGTAGAAGGCACTTCAGTATCCACCTTATCTGTAGCTACCTCCAGTATGGACTCATCCTGCTCGATAGCGTCCCCTTCCTTTTTCATCCATGAAAGTACGGTAGCTTCCATGATACTTTCCCCCATTTTGGGCATTAATAGTTCTACCAGTGCCATAGTGTATTTTTGGTTACATTTTCAAAAACAACCGCAAAATTACCATTTTAGTTTTTTATCTCAATCGATTTCGATAAAGATATGCGGATCATATTGAGAACAGCAATGGCAGATGCCTTGATGTTGATCTCACGATCTTTCCATAACTGTAGCTTTTTGGTAGTAGTGGTGGTTCCGTCAGCGTAGGCTATCCATACCGTGCCCACGGGTTTTTCAGGAGTTCCTCCTCCGGGACCAGCTACTCCGCTGGTAGCTACGCCTATATCGGTATTGAAAACTTCACGTACACGGTTTGACATTTCAATGACCGTTTGCTCGCTTACTGCGCCGTTTTCAAGGAGTGTGCTTTCCCTTACTCCCAGTAGCTCTACCTTGTGATCGTTGTGATAAGGTATGACAGTGCCCTGGTAGTACTCCGAACTTCCGGCTACGGAAGTGATGAGGTGTGAAAGGTAACCTCCCGTGCAACTCTCGGCTATGGCCAGTGTTTTCTTCCGTTTCAGTAACATGCTGCCTACCACGGTTTCTATCTGATCGGTATCATAGCCGTAAATATATTTCCCGATCAGTGGCTTTAGCTCTTCAATCTTCTCATCGACTTCGGTTTTCAGGTGTTTGACATTTTCACCCACCGCGGTAAGTCTTAGCTTGACCTGCCCAAGGCTGGGTAAATAGGCCAGGCTGATATATTCCGGAAGTTCAGCCTCCCATTCCCTGATCATGTCTGCCAGCCATGATTCTCCTATGCCAATGGTTTTTACGATCCTGTGATGAATGATATCGGTACTAAAAAAGCTCCTTAGCCTGGGGATGACCTCATTGCTCATGAGGAGCTGCATTTCCTTTGGAATACCAGGCATGGATACAAATACCTTCCCTTTCCTTTCAAACCACATACCTGGTGCCGTCCCTATTTTATTGCTCAGCATAGTACAGCATTCCGGCAGAGCTGCCTGTTGACGGTTTACTTCCGTTAACTCGCGGCCTTTGCTGGCGAAAAATTCGGTTACTTCTTTAAGTGCCTCATCGTGGATCCTGATCTTACAGTCAAAATACTCGGCCAGACATGGTTTCGTCAGGTCATCGTTGGTGGGGCCAAGTCCCCCCGTGATCAGGACAACATCAGCACGTTGTTCAGCGTCACTGAAGGCAGATAGTATTTCTTCCCGTCTATCGCCAATGGTGGTTTTTCTGATCACTTTTATCCCTATGTTGTCCAGCTCAGCACTGATCCATTGCGAATTGGTATCCAGAATATGTCCGTAAAGGATCTCATCCCCTATAGTCAGGATCTCTGCCTTTGTTCTATGCATAGTAAATCGTCCGTTCGTTTATTGAAATGGAAATTTCTGCAAAATGTTCAACTATTTTTCATTATGAATGCAACCGTTTTGATCAAGGCCCTGTCAAGCCCATTAGACACCCAAAAAAGAATTTAGCAATGAAAATGAAAGCCAAGTCAATGAAGACAATAATGCATGTAAAATTCAGGAATTCCTTAAATTATGCCCTGATTTTCCTGACCCTCACAACGCTTGTACTTATTTACGGTTGTGATACCTTTGAAGAAGATAATCTGAGCCCGGAAAAGAGCGTTGATATTTCTTCGGGTGAAGTGTTTGTTTTGCCCAATAGCTCCTCTGTGATCGATTTTACGCAAATAGTATCCGCCAGACAAAGCGTTTCCGTTACCATAACAGACCAGCCCACAAAGGGGGATTTTCAGAATATTGAAGGTAATCTGTTCAAATACAAGCCAAATAAGGATTTTATGAATGGCACGGATCGGATTGGCTTTAATGTTTTGAGTACTGCAAACGAACCGATCTCCCAGGGCGTTATCAACATCACTGTTACCCAGGATACGAGTGAATTCCCATGTGCGATCTTTGCCGTTCAGGACGGGGCAGAAACGATGAAAGATACTCCTGTTACGGTAAACATACTGAGCAACGATATACTATGCGGCATAGATTCCATGGATCTCGAAGTCTCCATAATCATGGACCCGGCCAATGGCGAAGCTACGCTGAGTGAGCGTCAGTTGAATTATTTCCCGAATTCAGGATTTACAGGACTCGACAGTGTTCTTTACAAGATCAACCCTGTTTCCGAGCCTGACAGTAGTTCTGTAGCGCTGGTTTATATTAATGTGACTGATGTCCCTGATTCCTGCGTACTGACTGCCGTAGATGATCGCTTCAACTTTATGATCCCGGATAATTCTCCAGTGACAGTGAATGTACTGATCAATGACATACTCTGTGATGCTGACAGTACTCAGATAGGGTTTGTAACGATCCTGGAACCTACCCATTTTGGTGATGTGGCTGTTGTGGAGAACAACCAGGTGCGCTACTGGCCTAACCCGGATAAGGGAGCATATGCCGATTCATTGACTTACAGGATATGCCACAATGATGTTTGCGATGAAGCGAAGGCTGTATTCAACTTTGAGCCGCCGGTGGCTTGCAGTACGATTGCTTTTGACGACTTTTACAATCTGAGCGACACCACACAGCAAACCACTTACTGGTTCAATATACTTGAAAATGATCAATACTGTAACCTGTCTAATGTTAACATAGAGATTGTGGAGCATGGAAAGGCAGGAGAATCCGGGGTATCAGATAAGCAAATACTCTACTCCCAATTCAACAGTCAGGCGGCCAGTGACAGTTTGACCTACAGAATGTGCGAGGAAATAGATGGCGAACTTGTGTGCGATGAAGCCAAAGTGAGGATAACACTATAAGATAATACCATTGGCTCTATACTATGTCATCCCGCCATGTTTTGGTGGGATGACATGTTGCTGTTATGAAGGACCAGCGTCAGATTTTTGAGCGGTGTAAGAAGAATGATCGCAAAGCACAGAAGCTTCTTTTTGATATGTACAAGAGAAGAGTGATGGGATTGAGCAGGAGATATACGTCCAGTCATGAGGAAGCCGAAGATGTTTTTCAGGAGTCCTTTGTCAGGATTTTCAGTAATCTGGACAGCGTTCGTGAATATGAATATCTCGAACGATGGATATTGAAGACTTCCGTTAATACAGCGATAAACTACTATCACCGGAACAAACGCCACCATGATTACCTGGGAGTGGACTCCATTGATGCGTTTGATGAGCGTGACGCCAGCGTAATTGATCAACTTGACAATGAGTGCTTGCTGAAGCTTATCAATGAACTGCCTCAGGGCTACAGATTGGTTTTTAACCTGTATGTCATGGAAGGATACAAGCATTGGGAGATTGCCGAAATGCTGGGTATTTCTGAAAACACCTCCAAATCTCAATTGAGCCGGGCCAAAACCGTGCTTAAAGAGAAGCTAACACTTTTGGGGATAAAAAAAATTGAAAGGTATGGCTGACAAATACGTTGAAGATAAGTTCCGCGACCGGTTGTCGAACTACGAGGAGGAGCCAGGAGACGATAGTTGGGCATTCATCGAAGGTAAACTCCCTCCCGGGAAGTCCCCCAGACCCGGCTGGATCATACCGGCGCTCATCACAGGCCTGATTGCGATAATAGGAGTAACAACATTTCTGTTGCTTCCGGATGAAGAGGTGATAAAAAGGGAAATGGAGGCAAAAGCCTCCGAAAGCAATGATGTCTCCCTGATGTCTGAAGAAAAATCCACTTCAGTTCTTCCGGGATCAGGGCATCAGGAGATCTCTTCAGATGAAGTTTCGTCAAATGTATCTGACAGGCGTCAGCCGGATCAGCCGAATGTAAGCCTACCTGTGATAGGTTCCGAAGCAAAAGCAGACAAAACTGATCATTTGGAGCCAAAAGGCTATCCGATCTATGATGTCTCACAAGAATTGTCAACTACTCATACAGACGGACCTCGTTCGAACGATCATGTAGCCGCCTGGGCCTCACCGGCATTTCTACAGAGGCTGGGCTTTGAATTCAGTTATGGAGAACCGCGCTTATCGGATTTAAAAGCTGTTGAGGGGAACGAGGATAATGAGACGCCTCCTGTAAAGGAGAAAAAGGCAAAAAAGGCCCTGGAAGACCGAAAATTTACCCTCTATTTTCAAGCTATGCCTACGCTTACCTACAACAGAGTGGAAGCTAACCGGAATGATGATCAGCTGGTACTGGCAGTTGAGAAACTTCCGGCACTTTCAACGGATAGAATGGGCGTACGCATAGAATCCGGGGTAACATACCCTGTGAGCACCAAACTTAATGTATTCGCAGGCCTTTTATACTACCAGAAATCCCAGAAAATAGAATACTCCCTGCAACAGGTGGACAGCGTAGGCGTTCTGGCGGACGGTGATGTGATCGATCTTTCTCCTCTGCATTCTGAAGAAAAAAACACATACAACTATCAGTTGCAAAATATTGGACTCCAACTGGGTATGACCTACACGATCCCGTCCAATAAGCTGGAATCATCTGTTGGTTTAGGGGTTGAGCTGCACAGATCACTGAGGAGATCAACCCATGAGATCTTTCAGGAACCAGATCTTTACCTCTTTTATAATGTGTTTTACAGGGTAGAATATCCAAAGGATAAAAGGTTCAGACTGCTGGCACAGCCCACATTCAACTATTCACTCGACCTGAACAAAAACCTGAACACACCTTTTTATGTAAAACCCTATGGGTTTGGCCTGAATTTTGGTTTTACCTTCAAACTGTAAGCTGCGTTTCAGTACTCACACAGTTGCTGGATACGCCACGAAAAACAGTAATTCTGAATTGTCTCAGATGGCATGGATCATATTGATCTTTTGTTAAATTTAGAGCAAAATCTGTCAAGCTATGAAGGTA
>LYSV01000091.1 GCA_001657315.1 Flammeovirgaceae bacterium BBD 1991-12
AACTGCCACCCACGAAGGGTCTTTTTTCTATAACCTGGAACACGAGGTAGACGGGCTCACTATTGACAACTGTCACTCCACGTTAGTGGGCAATCCCCCTGAAACCATGGTGACAGAGTTTTTTACGGCTTTGGTAGAAAAAAGGGTATATCCGCTCAGCAAAGACTACCGGGGCACGTTTATCCAGGACCCTCCTGGCACCATAGCCTTCGATCATGAATTGATCAAGGATGTCACCATCAGCAACACCATTTTAGATTTCAAAGGGGAAACTACTTCCAAAGAGTACCCTATTGCCTTACGGGTATACAATACGGCAAAAGTGGACGGACTCTTCCTTCACAACGTCAAGATCACCAATTACAACACCGGTATAAAGATAGATCCGGATCCCGATATCAAAGATTTTGATTACTCAAGAGTCAGGTTTCCCGGGGTTGCCAGGCCGATGGATGTACCGTCGGAATTTGTAAAACAAAAACAATTCTAACCACGGAGCTAGCATAATTTTTAGTGAATACCTTTCGAAACTTCATACCTTGCCTGGTTCTGCTCAGTACCCTATCCTGTACTGTATTTTTTTCATGCGATCGCCCATCGAATATTCTTGAAACAGGAGAAAGTGGTCTCGTACTCAGGACGGATTCTACTATTGTTAAAGTGAGTTTTTGCAACCCTTCCGTGGTCAGGGTACAGAAAAGCCCGGAGGACCGGTTTTCTACCCGCGAGAGTCTCTCGGTGATCAACCGGAGGATCGCACCCGTGGACTTTAGGGTGGAGCAAGACGAAAATCAAACACGGCTGATCTCTTCCGGGCTTGAGGTGGCCATAGGCCATAGGGATGGACAGGTGACCTATTTTACACCAGGTGGGGAACTTATTTTAACCGAAAAAGAAAGTGATTACTCCACCTTTTTACCGGTAAATACCCGTAAGGACACTGCTTACCATATCCAACAGCAGTTCGAGATCACCCCTTCGGAAGCTCTTTATGGCTTAGGCCAGTACCAGTATGGCAGTATGAACTACCGCGGTGAATCATTAAGCCTATGGCAAGGGAATAAAGTCGCAGTGGTTCCTTTCATGGTATCGAGTAAAGGCTATGGGATTTTATGGGATAACTATTCACACACTCGTTTTGGTATCCCTCATGAGCCCCAGCCGGTGCCGGCTGATCATTTGTATGATGAAAATGGCAATAAAGGCGGGCTTTCCGGTGATTACTTTCCTAATATGGAATTAAAGGGCCCTGGTGTTGCCCGGCTGGACCCCACGGTAAACATGGATATGCGCTACAAACCCCCGAAAGGAGTGGAAGGGAACGAATACCTTAAAATGCACCCACTTCCCGCGGGGATTTCGCCCGAAGCGTTGAGCATACGCTGGCAGGGTGAGATCAAAACCGACATGGCCGGTGTCTACCATTTCTTTCTTCCCCATGATGATGGTACCAGGCTCTGGGTGAATGACAAGCAGATCATCGATGCATGGGAGTATGGCGAGTCCAACGAGATGGGCAAGATCCAACTGGAAGCTAACAAAAGATATAATATTAGGCTGGAATGGTTCAATAAGACCTGGGGCGGGAAGATCATCTTGAAATGGTTGCCGCCAAGTCCACAATATGAGAATACCTTTTCGTTTTGGTCCGGGATTGGGGATGAGATAGATTACTATTTTGTGCATGGCCCCGGGATGGACACGGTTATTGCAGGATACCGGGAGCTCACAGGGCAGGCACCAATGTTCGGAAAATGGGCTTACGGGTTATGGCAATGCAAAGAACACTACCATACCCAGGAGGAACTGTTGGGAGTAGCCAGCGAGTATCGAAAACGGGGTATCCCGCTGGACAATATCGTCCAGGACTGGTTTTACTGGGATCCACATCCCTGGGGCTCACACGCGTTCGACTCGGCCCGGTATCCCGATCCCAAAGGAATGATTGACAATGTACATAGCCTGGACCTCCACTTCATGATCTCCGTATGGCCCAAATTTGATGAAGGCAGTGAAAACTACCAGGCACTCAACAAAAAAGGATACTTGTACGATACCTATGATGACGTTCCCGAATGGAACCCACAGGCCTACTACGATGCTTTTGATCCGGGCGCAAGACAGATGTATTGGGAGCAGCTCCGGGATAGCCTTTTTGTTAAAGGAGTAGATGCCTGGTGGCTGGATGCTACAGAGCCGGAAATAAGTAAGCCCCATACCCCCGAAGCCATCAAACAACGGATGGATAACTACCTTGGGTCGGGTGTGCGCTATTTGAACGCCTATTCCCTGTTGACAACCCAAGGCGTATACCAGGGGCAAAGGGAAGAGACCGAAGATAAGAGGGTATTCATTTTGACCCGTTCCACTTTCGCCGGGCAGCAGCGTCATGCAGCCACAACCTGGTCAGGGGATATTTCTGCTTCCTGGAATGTTTTCCGTAAGCAGATCAGTGCTGGGTTGAATTTTTCCATTTCCGGTATCCCTTACTGGACTACCGATATTGGTGGTTTTTTTGTCAACTACCCCGATCCAGGTGAAAATCCGGAATATGAAGAGCTTTTTACCCGTTGGTTCCAATACGGCGCTTTTTGCCCTATCTTCCGGGTGCATGGCACGCATTTGCCCCGGGAAATGTGGGAATTTGGTGACGAATCCTACAACGTACAACTCCTCTACGACAACCTTCGCTACCGGTTGATGCCCTACATTTATTCCCTGGCCGGTAAAACAACCCATCAACACTACACCATCATGCGGCCGCTGGTCATGGATTTCGGGGACGATGAAAAGGTCCTGGACATTCCTGATCAATATATGTTCGGTCCTGCTTTCCTGGTCAATCCTGTTACCACTTACCGGGCCCGGCAGAGGGAACTATACCTGCCCCGCTGGAAGGGCGGCTGGTACAACTTCTGGACCGGGGAGCAATGGGAAGGAGAGAATTCAATGGTCGCTGATGCCCCGCTGGAGACATTGCCTCTTTTCGTAAAAGCAGGGTCTATCGTTCCTATGGGCCCCTTCCTGCAATACGCCCAGGAAAAACCGGCAGATTCTATAGAGTTGAGGATCTACCCCGGTTCGGACGGATCTTTTGCACTCTACGAGGACGAAAACGACGGGTACGGCTATGAAAAAGGACAGTACGCCAATGTCCCAATTGAATGGGATGATAAGGAACGATCCCTGGTGATCGGGACAAGGAAAGGGAACTTTCCAGGCATGTTGAAGGAGAGAACATTTGACCTTGTAATAGTAGAAAAAGGGCAGGGTATCGGTATCACTACAACAAGTGGCAAGCAGGTGGTCTATAACGGGGAAGAAATAACAATAAATTTTGAATAAGAGAACAGGAAACACATACGGCAAGGTCTCACGCAGGGATTTCATCACTAAAACAGCCCTGGCAGGCGCAGGAATTACGCTAACGAGTTCCTTCAAAAAGCCAACGGCTCATCACACCACCAAGCACATTTTGCTGAGCTCCGGCTGGGCCACGCGTAATATTGGGGACATAGGTCACACACCGGGTACTCTCCGTTATCTCACGCAAAACATCCCCTGGGCAAAGGTAACACTGCTGCTTAAAAGTTACAATGATGCCATTGTATCCATGATCAAAACCCGCTTTCCGCGGGTCGACATTATCAAGGAAGACGCTGATCACACAGGTCAGTTGGAGCAAGCTTTCGAGCGGGCGGATATGTTCATCCAGAATTCCGGGATGAAGTTCAATCGCTTTTGGAAGCCCCCTGTGGAGATCATTAAGCGTAGCATAGCCGCCAACGTACCCTTCTGCCTGTACGGACAGTCTTTTGATGGATTTGAAAAGGAGAAGGAAGCCGAGATGAGTGCTTTATTGTCACAGGCCAGCCAGGTGTACTGTCGCGAAAACGAATCCTATTTTTATTTGAGAAAGATAGGAGTTCAACCGGGTGTTTTAGAATTTGGCCCCGATGGTTGTTTCGGCATTGATGTCCTGGACGAGGAAAAAGCGGAAGCCTATCTCCAGGCAAACGGGCTTAGACCCAAGGGGTATATTACCGTAACCTTGCGAACCAATACACCTACTACCGGGTATTCCAATGTTTTAAATCCCGGGCAACCCACCAGCGAGGAAAAACTACAGGATGAATTTTGGACCGGCAAGCTACGATCGCTGATCGAACACTGGGTCAGGCAGACCGGGCTTAAAGTTTTGCTGGCGCCGGAAGTAGATAAGGAGATCCTCCACGCCCGTCGCTTGCTGTTTGACAAATTACCCCTGGAAATACAAGAGTACGTGGTGCATCGTGATAGGTTTTGGAATTTGGACGAGGCAGCCTCCATCTATGCCCGGGCACATACCGTGGTCTCG
Organism: Flammeovirgaceae bacterium BBD 1991-12; assembly: GCA_001657315.1. GTDB lineage: Bacteria > Bacteroidota > Bacteroidia > Cytophagales > Cyclobacteriaceae > Fulvivirga. Next base: position 4,358 of record LYSV01000091.1, read on the forward strand.
ATGGAACCTCATTCCTGTATTATCGCATTGGCCAATGGCACTCCCGCCCTGCACCTGTTCAGTCCCAGGCATGGGGTAAAGGCGTGGATGTTCCGCGACATAGGCTTATCCGAATGGCTTCACAATATAGATACGGATCCGGTCAACCAATTTTCCCGGGCGCTTATGCAGATCTACCGGCATTATGCACAGGCTGAGAAGAAGGTAGATCGCGCCATGAGTTTTGTACATCACCGCTCTGTAGAGATGATGAATGGGATCAGCAAAACAATAACAGGATAGAAAATAATTGCCAAACATGATAATTCGACTTTGAATAATGAAAATGATAAATTGTAAATCCTTTGTATACGTAATTCTCATCTGCTTTGTAGTTTTTGGATGCAAGCCTGGCGTTCATGAAGCCGGTATCTCTTCGCCGGACGGCACCCTCCGCTTTGAGCTTACATTAGATGAAACAGGTGCCCCATTCTATTCGGTGAGTAAGTCGGGGGACACGCTGTTGGCGTCATCAGCATTGGGGTTTGAATTGAAAGGTACCAATGACTTGAAAGATGGTTTTGTGATCCGGTCGGTGGAAGAAAGCACCTTTGATGAGACATGGGAGACCATTTGGGGGCAGTTTTCCAGTTACCGTAACCATTACAACCAACTCAAAATAACCCTCCGGGAGGACCAGGGTGAGGGAAGGATACTCATCGTCCGTGCACGTATGTTTGACGATGGGGCAGGGTTCCGTTATGAATTTCCCGATCAGCCTGGTTTGGACAGTGTTCTCATCGCGGATGAACTGACGGAATTCAGGTTTACGAAAGATCATAAGGTCTGGTACACTAAAGCTGATTTTGATACGTACGAACTACCCTATCATGTCACGCCTTTAAGTGAAATGAGCAGTGCCAATACCCCGTTCACACTCAAAACAACCGATGGTATGTATCTCAGCGCGCACGAAGCTGACCTTACCGATTATGCAGGGATGTCCGTCAAAGCAAAAGAGGCCGGTCCTTTCACATATGAAGCTGACCTGGCCCCATGGCCCGATGGGGTGAAGGTGAAAAACAAGGTTCCTTTCAAAACCCCTTGGAGGACCTTGCAGGTGAGCGATACCCCGGGAGACTTGATCACCTCTGGCCTGATCCTCAATCTTAATACCCCCAACGCGCTGGAAGATGTGAGCTGGATAACACCTATGAAATATGTAGGGATATGGTGGAGCCTGCACCAGGGAGTAGAGACATGGACGATGGGGCCTACGCATGGAGCTACTACGGAAAACATGAAAAAGCATATTGATTTCGCCGCAAAACATAACATGAAAGGAGTGCTTGCCGAAGGGTGGAACAAAGGCTGGGAGAACTGGGGAGCAGAAAACGTCTTTGATTTTACTACACCCTATGAAGACTATGACCTACAAGAAGTAGTGGCCTATGCCGCTGAAAAGGACATCGCAATTATCTCACATCATGAAACCGGTGGGAACGTCACTTCCTACGAACAGAACTTGCAGCGCGCCTTTGAAGACCTGGAAAAGAACAGCATTCATGCCGTAAAAACGGGTTATGCAGGCCCTATCCAACCCAAGGGCCATGTTCACCATAATCAATTCATGGTAAGGCATTACAGGAAGGTGTTGGAGCTGGCCGCGAAGTACAAAGTCATGCTGAATGCCCATGAACCGATCAAACCCACGGGAATAGAAAGAACATTCCCCCATATGATGACCCGTGAAGGAGCGCAAGGGATGGAATGGAACGGATGGTCGCACGACATTACCCCGGACCATACCCTCATACTGCCTTTTACCCGTATCCTGGCAGGCCCCATGGATTATACACCCGGAATATTTGATCTAAAATATGAAAGCTATGACGACAAAAGGCGTAAATGGCACCCCAGCCGCGGGGACATCACCACGATGCGCGTAAAAACCACGCTGGCCAAGCAGTTGGCCTTAATGATCATACTCTACAGCCCCATGCAAATGGCATCCGATATGATCTCGATTTACGAAGGGCATCCGGCCTTCAAATTCATCGAGGACCTGGAGGTAGACTATGACCACACCGTCATATTGGATGCCGAGATTGGCGACTACCTGGCCATGGCGAGACGTACCGGTCAGAATTGGTATATTGGCGCAGCTACCGACGGGTCTGCCAGGGAAATGGACCTTAAAATGGATTTTCTTCCGGTGCCGGGGAGATTCAAAGCCACCATTTACGAAGATGCCCCGGAAACAGACCTTGAAAATAATCCCGGAGCTTACCAGGTGCGTGAAATAGAAGTGGATGCCAGTAGTGTGATCAAAGCGCAGCTAAAGGAAAGTGGGGGTATAGCGATCACACTGGTGCCGGTTGGGTCAAAAGATATGGAGTGAAACAACTCACTAAACTTATTGTGCTAATTGGATTGTATTGACTTTAAGTATGTTACTTTCAGCTACACTGACCAAAAACGAAAAACTCCCCTTAACGTCATTCCTGCCCGCCATAGCGGGAAGGACCCAGGGAGAGCAGTCCGCAGGATCCAGTGGACTGGTCACGTTCATCCCAAACGCTCAAAACTGCCAGGAATGACGCCCATATTTATAGGGGTAAGGAATTATTCTGTAACTGTATGGTGCCTGGTTTATTAATTAGCACAACACGTCCACTAATAAAAACATGTTAAAACCTCTTTACATAAAATTTGCAGGCTATTGCTGGATGATCCTCACCCCTTTTATCCTCAATGCAGCTACCGTAGACACTGTTTCGGTAAAAAGCCTTGCCATGAACAAGCCGATCCAGTGTGTTGTCATCAAACCCAACGGTTATGATAAGAACCCAACGGACCGCTATACTACAGTATACCTATTGCATGGGTACGGTGGCAGCTATGCTGACTGGGTGAAAAAGGCACCGAATATTAAAGCGCTGGCTGACCAGTACAATGTGCTCATTATTTGCCCGGACGGCGCGAAGAATAGCTGGTACTTCGACAGTCCCGTGGAACCCAGCATGAAGTACGAAACCCATATCATCCAGGAGGTGATCCCCTTCATCGATAAAAACTACAGGACTCTTAACACACGGGAAAGCCGGGCGATAACGGGCCTGAGCATGGGCGGGCATGGCGCTTTATTCCTGGCGTTAAATCACCCTGAACTATTTGCAGCGGCAGGAAGTATGAGTGGTGGGGTGGACCTCACCCCCTTTCCGGGCAACTGGGAGATAGCGGATCGATTAGGAAAGTATGGGGATCAAGCTTCGGTTTGGGAGCAGCATTCCGTGATCAACAGGATGCATTTGGCAAGCGGGAAGCCCGTGGCTTTTATGATCGATTGTGGTGTGGATGACTTCTTCCTGCAAGTCAACCGGGCGTTGCATGAGCGGATGCTGTATCTCAATATCCCACATCAGTATATCGAACGGCCCGGGGCACATAACTGGGAGTATTGGCAGGAGGCTGTAGCGTACCAGGTATTGTTTTTTCATCGTGTTTTCTCAAAATATGATGGAAAAACAAAAGGCTGAGAGCGAAATACCATGCAAAACGATGAAATTATCCAACAATTAATGCGATTAGGTAATGAATAAATACATTTTTTTGACCGGGCTGATCTTTTTCATAGTCATACTCCCTGCTTCAGTCTTTGGGCAGGAAGACCCTGGCATTCCATTTCCCTACCTTGGCCAGATAGAAACACGTGGTTCCAAAGAGATCGCCTCATCCAACTGGTCAATCGGGGGGGAGACGCTGGACCGGGACCTCACTATTTTTGATAACTGGAAAGAATACGTGCCCCCACTGGGCGCCGGGAAAATGAGGCTCCAGGCCGGTTGGGCCAAGTGTGAAAAACAAAAAGGCGTTTATGATTTTGTATGGCTCGATGAGATCATCGACTTCCTTGTCGCTCATGATATAGAACCCTGGCTACAAACCTCCTACGGAAACCCCATCTATGAAGGAGGAGGAGACATCCACTTAAACGCTGGATTTCCCAGCTCAGAAGAGGCGTTGAAGGCATGGGACAACTGGGTGTTGGCATTGTCAGAACGTTACCGCGATAAGGTACGCATATGGGAAGTTTGGAATGAACCTGAAAAAAACAAGGTAGAAGATTACACAGATCTTTTCATACGTACTGCCGGGATTATTCGCAGTAAGATACCCTCTGCAAGGATTTATGCCTTATCTATGGCCAAAATAAAGGATACCAATTACCTTGATCGTTTCCTGGCCCTGCTGGACCAAAACGATAAGTTATCATTAGTAGATGAGGTCACGGTCCATGGATATACCTACCGGCCGGAAGCCACCTATCCCCATTATCAAAAGCTATATAATGTCATTGCTCAATACAGCGACCGCATAAGCCTTCATCAGGGCGAGCTGGGTTGTCCTTCCACAAATATTCCCTATTATGCCCTCAGGAACTATGACTGGACCGAAGTCTCCCAAAGTAAATGGCTGTTAAGAAAACTGCTTGGGGATCTGGGGCATGATATCCCCTCCTTATACTTTACTATTGCTGATATTATTTACACCCATGATGGCACGCGGCCTTTGGATGAGAATACCCGGAATTCCAAAGGGCTACTAGAGGCAAATTTTAAACGCGAAATCGTCAAAAAGAAGCAGGCATACCATGCCTATCAACATATCACCGCTATTTTTGATCACACGCTGGAGCGTATTCCCCATTATGCGTACACTACGGATAGTGATAGTTCGCTGGCCATTTTTGGCTATCGAAAAAAGCACTTTGACCAACACATCATAACGATCTGGCAGGATGGTTCGATCCCTAACAATTCCATGGACCTGATCCCGATGGACTTTCAATTTGATCACGCAAATATGGAAGACCCGGTATATGTTGAGTTAAGAACGGGTAACGTTCACACCATTCCTTCCAGCCATTGGAAAAAGAACGGTAGTTCTTATAGCTTTACCGACATCCCGGTGTATGACTCTCCTGTTTTGATAGCCGACCGCTCTTTAATCAGACTAAAAAATGGAAAATAGGGTTTAATGAAAAAAAGCAGTCATTTTTGATGAATGGCTGATCACAGGACAATTAAGGTTTACTCCCCTGTAGTGGCTTGTTGAGATTGTACAACTTTCTCAATAATAAAGAGTTATCCATTTTTCAGAGAACGCCATTGATACCCGGTTGCAAACCATATAAAGAACAAGGAGAATAAAAAGACAAATATGTTGCGGTCTTTTGATCTGAGAGTTTTATATTACACACTTTTAGTGTACTTTTTTCAGCTACAAAATTCTATGGCAGTTAATCATTTTTTATGAAGATAAAGTTCAACGGCAAGAGCCGTCCTGAGTTCTATGTGGAGGTAAAGCGGGAGGTAGAAGATTATTTCAAATCAAACAATATCAGTAAAAATGCCAATGGTGAAATGATAGGAAAGACCCTGTTGTTTTTGGGACTTCTGTTGCTTCTGTATTGGCTAATCGTTTTTGTAAGCATGAATTTATGGCTTACACTGGTCCTTGCTATACTTATTGGTGCGGTGCAAGCCTTTATAGGCTTCAACGTATGTCATGACGCCATTCACGGCAGTTATTCGGCCAATGGTAGGGTAAATAAGCTATTGAGCTATACCTTTAATCTGATCGGTGCCAATGCCTACGTTTGGAAAATTACACATAATACGGTTCATCATACGTATACGAATATCCCCGGCCACGATGAAGATCTCGATGTAGCGCCGGGGCTGGTAAGGCTTTCAAGACTGGAGAAAATAAAGCCTATGATGAAATACCAGCATATCTATGCTTTTTTTCTTTATGGGCTGGCATCACTTTCATGGGTGTTCAGAAAAGATTATCTGAAATTCTTCCAACCTAAAATCGGACAGACGGACAACAGCAGTCATCCGAAAGGGGAGTACTTTAACCTTTTCTTTTTTAAAGGTATCTACTACGTACTTTTTATCGTGGTACCGCTTGTGCTTATGGATATCACGTGGTGGCAATTCCTCATCGGTTTTCTGTGTATGCACCTTGCAGAGGGGCTGGTCCTTGGACTTGTATTTCAACTGGCGCATACTGTAGAGGGTATAGACTATCCCGAGCCCAATGATCAGGGATATGTGGAAGAGTCCTGGGCCGTACACCAGATGCACACTACGGCGAATTTTGCCCGCAAAAGCAGGCTGGCAGGTTTTCTGTGTGGTGGGTTGAACTTTCAGATCGAGCACCACTTGTTTGCCAATGTATGTCATGTTCATTACCCTGCCATATCCAAAATAGTAAAGTCCGTGGCTGACAGGCACGGAGTACCCTATCATGAAAATAGAACATTCCTTGGAGCACTGATCTCTCATTACAAGACATTGAGGAGGTTTGGCTGTGAGGAATTTGAATTGCAGGCAATAGCTTAGCTAAGGGAGCGTAGAGCTCCTTTATCACCGGGTGACTTTTTAAGTTGCCCGGTGAGCCCCAATATTGTTATTGTTTCATAGTAGTGGAAGGTGTAAACACCATCAACGATCCACCAACCTGATCCCCAGTTCATCCAGTTGTTCGTGGCTGACCTTGGCAGGGCTGTCGATCATTACATCACGGCCGGAATTGTTTTTAGGAAAGGCGATGAAATCGCGGATAGAATCTGACCCTCCGAAAAGTGCACACAACCGGTCGAATCCATAGGCTATGCCGCCATGAGGGGGAGCACCATACTCAAATGCTTCCATAAGGAAGCCAAACTGAGCCTGGGCCTCTTCTTCGGAGAAACCCAATTGCCGGAACATGCGCTGCTGAACGGTCCTGTCATGGATACGCAGCGACCCGCCGCCGGCTTCTACTCCATTAATGACCATGTCGTAGGCATTTGCCTTTACTGATCCGGGATCGGACTCCAGCTTGTCCAGATCTTCCGGCTTTGGAGAGGTGAACGGATGATGCATGGCATGGTATCGTTCCGTTTCCTCGTCCCATTCAAACAGTGGGAAGTCCAACACCCAAAGTACTTTGTATTCGTCCTTATTCCGTAGCCCCAATGAATTGCCCATGTGCAGGCGTAGTTCATTCAAGGCTTTACGGGTATGGTCTTTTTCACCACTCAGGACCAGTAACAGATCACCGGGTTCTGCATTCATTTTATCTGCCCATGCCTTCAGGTCATTCTGATCATAAAATTTGTCTACCGAAGATTTAAAGGAAGCATCGGAGTTGCCTGCCTCACCTGCGGGTTGATACTTTACATAGACCAGGCCTTTCGCGCCAATCTGGGGCCTCTTCACATAATCAGTAAGGGCGTCCAGTTGCTTACGACTATACCCGGCACAGCCTTTGGCACATATACCCACTACCAGTTCAGCTGAGTCAAAAACATTAAAGCCCTTACCCTGAGCTACATCGTTCAACGCAACGAACTGCATTTCAAAACGGGTATCGGGCTTATCCGTACCGTAAAGACGAATGGCATCTTCATAGCTCATACGATCTATTTCACCGATATCCACATTTTTTATGGTTCGGAAAAGATGCCGGATCAGCCCCTCAAAAGTATGTAGCACGTCCTCACGTTCTACAAATGACATCTCACAGTCTATCTGGGTGAATTCCGGCTGGCGGTCTGCCCGCAGGTCCTCATCACGAAAACACTTCACGATCTGGAAATAGCGGTCAAATCCAGATACCATTAGTAACTGCTTGAAAGTTTGCGGTGATTGAGGCAGAGCATAGAACTCCCCCTCGTTCATCCTTGAGGGTACCACAAAATCCCTGGCGCCCTCTGGTGTGGATTTGATCAGCACCGGGGTCTCTACTTCGGTGAAGCTCTGTCCGTCAAGATAGGCTCTTGTCTCCTGCATCATTTTATGACGGAGTGTAAGGTTGTTTCTTACGGGCCCCCTTCTTAAGTCAAGATACCGGTATTTCATTCGCAGGTCGTCCCCACCGTCGGTATCATCTTCTATGGTGAAGGGAGGCACTTCAGACCGGTTGAGGATCTCCAGTCCCGTAACCTTTATTTCTATATCTCCCGTAGGGATCTTGTCATTTTTGCTGACCCTTTCCACTACCATTCCCGAAGCCTTTACCACGAACTCGCGCCCCAGTTTCGACGCCTGATCCATTAATTCCGATGCAGTCTCAGCCTCTTCAAAGATCAGTTGAGTGATCCCATAGCGGTCCCGGAGGTCTACCCACACCACGCTGCCCTTGTTACGGACACGCTGTACCCAGCCGCAAAGTACTATTTCCTGGTTTACATCGTTTAACCTTAATTCACCGCAAGTATGTGTTCGTAGCATCTGTTTTTTTAATTTTGAAGGCGCAAAGTTATGGTATTCCCTTTATGATACACAACGGGATGCCGTGGCTTTTCCCGGATTTTTTGTAAGAATTACCGGAAGCAAAAGGTCAGGAAAACAACCACAGGATATGTTTAAAGTTTATGCAATTGCAGTGCTTTTTATTGGGTTACCCTTGCAGCAAAGGATGGTAAAGACCAAAGTGAATGAGTCCATTACCATTTTATTGCCGGATGCTTTTTACTCAATGACGCAGGAAGATATTGCACGGCGATACCCATCTGTAAGAAGGCCCCTTGGTGCCTACACCATAGCGTCGCTCATGGCTGACTTTAGTGTGAATATATCGGCAACCCGCTGGAAGGAGTCCGATCTGGAAATGGCCAAAGGATTTTTCAAGTCCAGTATTTATAACCTGTTTGACAGGGTGGATATGATCAGTGAGGAAATAATCACTATCGATGGTAAACAATTTGTCAGCTTTGAATTTGACTCACGGATTAACGGTGACCCTTCGTCGCCTGATTCTGCACAACCCATACGACGTTACAACTATGTCCAGTACCTGCTGATCAACGGAAAGACCATAGTGTTCAGCTTTAACTGTCATGCACGCATAAAGGAAGAATGGCAACAGACGGTCGGTGAGATCATGTCGTCGGTTAAAGTTAAAAACAACATTTAGTGGTGTTATCTATCCATAGTGATGAGCATTACATGAATGAGGCCTACAAGCAGGCGCTCATGGCCCGTGATGAGGGTGAAATACCGGTGGGCGCTGTTATAGTGGCGAATCGTCAGATCATAGCCCGTGCGCATAATCTTACGGAAAGACTGAACGATCCTACGGCCCATGCTGAGATGCTTGCTATCACTGCTGCTTCCCATCACTTTGGTACAAAATATCTGAATGACTGCACGCTTTATGTTACGCTGGAGCCCTGCGGTATGTGCGCCGGAGCCCTATACTGGGCACAACTGGGCAAGCTGGTTTATGCCGCGGCTGATGAGAAAAGGGGCTTTACAGCCATAAATCCGGGTATGATCCATCCGAAAACGGAGATCATCAGAGGGACGCTACAGGAAGAATCCTCGGCACTGGTTTCCGACTTCTTCCGCCAGCTACGCGATAAGTAGAAAAAACTGATCAGCGAATAGAAATTATCTAAGTCATTACTTTTTGTGCGTGTGGAATGCTTCTTATATTTGATACCATTGTTAAACATTAAAACCAATAAATATTATGGCTTTCGAGTTACCGGATCTACCCTATGCGCATAATGCGCTGGAGCCGCATATTGACGCCAGAACCATGGAGATCCACCATGGAAAGCATCATGCGGGATATACGAATAACCTTAACAACGCTGTAAATGATACTCCCATGGCAGGGAAATCACTTGAAGAACTGCTGGCGGACCATTCAGATAACAATGCTGTACGTAATAACGGTGGTGGCTATTACAATCATAATCTTTTCTGGACAGTGATGTCTCCCAACGGGGGAGGTGCACCTGCCGGAGAACTGGCAGATGCCATTAACGCTGCCTATGGATCATTTGATCAGTTCAAGGAAGAGTTTTCAAAAGCAGCGGCTACCCGGTTCGGTTCCGGTTGGGCATGGCTCTGCGTACAAAGTGGAGGGAAAGTAGAAATATGCTCTACTCCCAATCAGGACAATCCATTGATGCCCAATGTAGGCTGCGAAGGAACTCCCGTTTTGGGTCTTGATGTATGGGAGCACGCCTATTATCTGAACTATCAGAACAGAAGACCTGACTATATCAGTGCCTTCTGGAATGTTGTGAACTGGGATGAGGTAAGCAAAAGATACAGCGAAGGAAAATAGATCATAAAGATCTGCAAAATCAAGGGCCATCTCTTTTGGGATGGCTTTTTTATGGTTTTACTTTTCTTGTTTCCGGTTTTCAGAAAACAAGAAACCATAAACACTAAACACAAAAACCATAAACACTAAACAGGGTCAAACTTGCTCCCACCGCAAATACCCCTTAATTTAGCGCTCCAAAAATCACAGGATATGAAAGCTTATATTTTTCCCGGTCAGGGAGCCCAGTTCCCAGGAATGGGTCAGGATTTGTATGACAATAATGCAGAGGCAAAGGCCCTTTTCGACTCAGCCAATGAAATACTGGGGTTTGACATCACCAACACCATGTTTGGAGGTACTGCGGATGATCTGAAACAAACCAAAGTGACCCAGCCTGCCGTATTTTTGCATTCTGTGGTTCTGGCGCTGACTTCCCATGATTTTCAGGCCGATATGGTGGCAGGTCATTCATTGGGAGAGTTTTCTGCACTTGTGGCCAACAAAACCCTTGCGTTTGAAGATGGTCTGGCACTGGTTTCCCAGCGGGCGCAGGCCATGCAGAAGGCCTGTGAGATCAACCCCTCTACCATGGCGGCAATCCTGGGGCTGGAAGATAACGTCGTTGAAGAGGTTTGTGCCGGCATAGATGAAGTAGTGGTGGCGGCCAACTACAATTGCCCCGGTCAGTTGGTTGTTTCCGGTTCCAATAAAGGTGTGGAAATTGCCTGCGAAAAATTAAAGGAGGCTGGTGCCAGAAGGGCGTTGCCCCTGCCGGTAGGAGGTGCATTCCATTCCCCACTGATGGAGCCGGCACGTGAAGAGCTGGCAGCTGCCATTGAATCCACAAACTTTAGTGATCCCATATGCCCTGTTTACCAGAATGTAAATGCCCGCCCTTCCAGGGATATTGATGAGATCAAATCCAATCTCATCGCTCAGCTGACTGCGCCGGTAAGATGGACACAGTCCGTTCAGCAAATGGTGTCCGATGGCGCCACTACATTCATAGAGTGCGGACCTGGAAAAGTGCTTCAGGGGCTGGTGAAAAAGATAGCACCAGCGGCAGAGGTCAGGAGTATTTAATGACTTGATTGAAAGGTTATTGAGTTATTGGTTACTAAGTTATTAGGTGTGTAAAATGTCATAATAACCCAATAACTCAATAACTCAATAACTCAATAACTCAATAACCTTTCCACTTTAAGTGGATCCTTGCATTCTTTCAATAAAGCGGTATGGCTCTTCTTCAGTACCGGATGTACAAAATCCGGAGCCAATTCCACCAGGGGGACCAGTGTGAATCTCCTTTCCGGGATGCCCGGATGAGGTACAGTGAGATCGGTTGATGAAACCATGGTATCATGATAATAAAGCAGATCGATATCGATCAGCCTTTGGCCCCATTTTTCAATCCGTACCCTTCCCATTTCCTTTTCCGTCTGTTGAATGAATACCAGCAACTGCCTGGGTTCCAGCGATGTGTCCATTTCAACCACCTGATTAAAAAAGGACGGCTGATCCGTTTTTCCCCACGCTGCAGTCTCGTAGATAGAAGATTGCCGCTTTATATGGCCTGTATTCTGCTGGATAAGGGTTTTTGCAAGCTCCAGGTTAGCTTTTTTATCACCCAAATTGGAGCCTAATAGCAGATATATTCCTTTTGTCATATTTATGATCAAACTTAAGAACAATTGCTGTCCTACTTGTTAATTTTAAACCGATATAAAGTAACCTGTAAATGAACTTTCTGAAAAATATACTGTCCACTTTGGTGGCGCTTACCATATTTAGCGTTCTCTCTTTTTTCATATTTATAGGAGTGTTTAGCGCCCTTACCGCTGAGAAACCCGTAGAGGTAGAAGGAAACTCGGTGCTTCATTTAAAACTGAACAAACCCATTGATGAGATGGAACAGGAGAATCCCCTGGAGGAGATATTTCCGGTATCACCTGAAATACTGGGGCTTATACAACTAAAGGAGGCCATCTCAAAAGCCAAAGAGGATGACAACATCAAGGGCATCTACCTGAACGCCCCCTATGTGCAGGCCGGTATCGCCACGGTTGAGGAGCTGCGGGAGGCTCTGCTGGATTTTAAGACCTCCGGTAAGTTCGTGGTGGCGTATGGAGAATTTTTTACAGAAGGGGCCTACTACCTTGCGTCTGTGGCCGATAAGGTGTACCTGCATCCGGAAGGAGAGTTGGAATTGAACGGCCTATCGGCTAATCTGGCCTTTTTTAAAGGGATGCTGGAGAAACTCGAAATAGAGCCTCAGGTTTTCCGTGTGGGTGATTTTAAAAGCTACGTGGAAACATATACCCGTGAGGACATGAGCCCGGAAAACAGGGTACAGATGGAGTCTCTGCTTAATTCCATTAATCAGGAAATGCTCGGTAATCTGGCCGAAAGCAGGAACAAGACCCCTGAAGAAGTGAAAGAGATCTCCGACAAGATGTTGATACATAATCCACAGGATGCAAAAAGGCTTTCAATGGTGGATGAGCTTTTTTATGAAGATCAGGTACTTGATGAGCTGAAGAAGCTGGCAGGAACAGCAGAGGAGGATGATCTGGAAATGATCAGCTACTCAAAATTCAGGAAAAGCTATTCCACCTACAAGAGCTCGAAGAACAGGATAGCGGTGATCGTTGCCTCAGGTGATATCATACCTGGCAAGGGCGACAATAACACCATTGGTTCCGATAAATTTGCCAAAGAGATCAGGAAGGCCCGGGAAAATGACGATATAAAGGCTATAGTAATGCGGATCAAGTCCCCGGGAGGAAGCTTTCTGGCGTCTGAAGTCATGTGGAGGGAAATAGAGCTGGCCTCACAGGTCAAGCCAGTGATTGCATCGATGTCCGATGTAGCGGCCTCGGGCGGATACTATATGGCCATGGCATGTGATACCATTGTTGCTCAGCCCAATACCATCACCGGTTCCATCGGTATCTTCACCATTATATTCAATGCCCAAGGATTTCTTAACAACAAACTGGGCATTACCACCGATGAGGTTTCTACAGGGGAGATATCAACCCTGTACACGATGAGCCGGCCTCTTTCCGAAGCGCAAAGGAAGATCATTCAAAAGAATACTGACGAGGGGTATGAGACCTTTGTGTCCAAGGCTGCGGCAGGAAGAGGCATGAGTGTTGATGATATCAAGGCCATAGCCTCGGGACGGGTGTGGTCCGGCATGCAGGCTGTGGAGAACGGGCTCGTTGATCAATTGGGTGGATTGGATGATGCCATAGCCATAGCCGCTGAAAAAGCAGGAATAGCCGATGACTATAAAGTGAGATACTATCCGGAGCAAAAGCCTTTTCTTGAACAGTTGCTAAGTGACCTCGAAGGGGAGGCAAGGGTTAAATTCATGAAGGAAGAGATGAACGAATTTTACCCTTTTATCAAACAGTACGAAAGGGTGAAAAACCTCCAGGGCCTTCAGACTAGGCTCCCGTTTGAATTGCACCTTGAGTAATACCTCTCATATAGCTAAATTCAACTTTCTGATTTTACGAAGTGTTGTGAAACTGAGTCTTAAGTCGTTAGTAGTAAGTAGGGTTACTGCCAGCTGTTCTATTACATTTTTTTGTGCCACCGATAGGCCACGAAAATACAAAAGATCCATAAAGAGAATTGTGTTAGGACAAAGGTTTGGAAAGACCCGGTGCCTGTTTATGGCTTCCTGACTCTGTAGTTAGGTTTTTTTGCAGGTAATTCGCCGCTCCTCTTTGAACTTAATGGCTGAATAATAGCCAGGTAGGTAATCTATCCACTTCCAACTCCGGCTTGATTCAAACGCGAAACAGTGAACAATGAACCTCGAACAGACAATGTGATTTTTATCATCTTAATTTTCTGATATCAAATTTCCTATTTCAACCGGAATGTGATTACTTTGACGCCATGAGTGTGATAAGAAACGACTGGACAAGGGAGGAGATTGCTGAAATATACAATTCTCCCGTTCTTGAGCTGATATACAGAGCTGCTACCCTACACAGAGAGCATAATGACCCACAGGAAGTACAGGTATGTACGTTACTTTCTGTAAAAACAGGCGGATGTCCTGAAGACTGTTCCTACTGTCCTCAGGCAGCACGGTACCAAACGGATGTAAAGGTGCATAAACTGCTTTCCACAGAGGAAGTGATGCACAAAGCTCTGGAAGCCAAGGCTGCCGGCAGCACCAGGTTTTGTATGGGTGCGGCATGGCGCGAGGTGCGTGATAACAGGGATTTTGATCGTGTATTGGAGATGGTAAAGGGAGTGAACGGCATAGGCATGGAAGTCTGCTGTACGCTGGGTATGCTCACGGAAGAGCAGGCAAAAAAACTCAAGGATGCCGGATTGTATGCCTATAATCACAACCTGGATACCAGTGAAGATCACTATGAGGAGATCATCAGTACCCGCACCTACGATGACCGGTTGAACACACTTGAAAATGTGAGAAATGCCGATATATCCGTATGCTCGGGAGGTATCATTGGACTGGGAGAGCAGGACGAAGACCGTATAGGAATGCTTCACACACTGGCCAATCTGCCGGAACACCCCGAGTCGGTGCCTGTAAATGCTCTTGTTCCCGTAGAAGGGACACCATTGGAAGATCAGCCGCGGGTAAGTGTATGGGAAATGATCCGTATGATCGCTACGGCCAGGATACTCATGCCCAGGGCTATGGTACGTCTTTCTGCCGGACGTATAATGATGAACCTCGAAGAACAGGCGCTCTGCTTTATGGCCGGAGCCAACTCGATCTTTGCCGGGGACAAGCTGCTCACCACGCCCAACCCGGATGTTGTACAGGATGAGGAAATGTTCCAAACACTCAATTTAAAACCCCGGGAAGCTTTCAAAGGGGCCGCTGCCGAAAAGCTGGTACGGGTTGAAGGTTGAAAGTTCAATATTCAAAGTTCAACGTTCTATGTTCAAGGTGCAGAATTAAACGTTCAACATTGAACATAGAACTTTGAATTTATCTATTCATTCATTGCCATCCTTTTCCGTTCATTTTCGTCAAGATAGATCTTTCTCATACGGACGGATTTGGGCGTGACCTCCAGGTATTCATCTTTTTGAATGTATTCCATAGCCTCCTCCAGGGAGAACTTGCGTGGTGGAGCGATCTTCACATTCTGGTCGGAACCGGCTGCACGCATGTTGGTTAGTTTTTTCCCTTTTTGCAGGTTAACCACCAGGTCGTTATCCCGGGAATGCTCCCCAATGACCTGACCGGTGTAGAGGTCTTCTCCAGGTGCAATAAAAAAGATACCCCGGTCCTGCAGTTTGTCAATAGTATAGGCCGTGGCCATACCTGCTTCCATGGAGATCAGCGAACCGTTGATCCTTCCGGGAATATCTCCCTTATAGGGTGCATATTCCTTGAATCTGTGGGTCATGATGGCTTCACCTCCGGTGGCTGTGAGTACATTGTTCCTCAAACCGATCAAACCCCTTGCGGGAATATCAAATTCGAGATGCTGAAGATCTCCTTTAGGCTCCATGATGGTCATTTCGCCCTTTTTGGCGCTTACCAGCTCTATGACCTTGCCTGAATATTCTTCCGGCACATCCACCACCAGGTGTTCGACAGGCTCATGCTTCATTCCATCGATTTCCTTGATCAGTACCTGAGGCTGGCCCACCTGCAGTTCATATCCCTCGCGTCTCATCGTTTCAATCAATACCGACAAGTGAAGTATACCCCTGCCAAAGACGTTGAATTTGTCTTCAGCATCCGTTTCTTCCACGCGCAGCGCCAGGTTTTTTTCCGTTTCCTTGAAAAGCCTGTCTCTCAGGTGCCGGGAAGTTACGTATTTACCCTCCTTGCCGAAGAAAGGAGAGTTGTTGATAGTGAAGAGCATGCTCATCGTGGGCTCGTCAATCGCGATGCGGGGCAAGGGCTCCGGCTGCTCAAAATCGGTAATGGTATCGCCCAGCTCGAAGTCTTCCACACCTATAAGGGCGCATATGTCTCCGGCTGCTGCCTCCGGTACTTTCACCTTGCCCAATCCCTCAAAAACATTCACTTCTTTTATTTTTACCCTTTTCACCGTATCGTCCTTCTTGCTAATGCCAAGAGAAGCTCCTTCTTTTATGGTACCCTGGGTGATCCGTCCAATAGCTATTCTGCCCACGTAGGAAGAAAAATCCAGTGAGGTGATCTGCATCTGAGGTACTCCCTCCTTGTACGGCGCGGGCGGTATGTGTTCCACAATGGCATCCAGCAGTGGGAAAATATTGTCTCCGGGAGTTTTCCAGTCTTCACCCATCCACCCCTGTTTGGAGGATCCATAAAGTGTAGGAAAGTCAAGCTGCTCTTCTGTGGCATCCAGATTGAACATCAGGTCAAATACATGCTCATGGACCTCTTCGGGTCTGCAATTCTCCTTGTCTACTTTGTTGATAACCACAATGGGCTTCAGACCTAGCCCCAGCGCCTTGCTCAGCACAAACCGGGTCTGTGGCATAGGACCTTCAAAGGCGTCCACCAAAAGCAGAACGCCATCAGCCATTTTGAGCACACGTTCCACTTCCCCTCCGAAATCAGCGTGCCCCGGGGTATCTATGATATTGATCTTTACATCCTTGTACCGCACGGATACATTTTTGGATACAATAGTTATCCCTCTTTCTTTCTCAAGATCTTCATTATCAAGGATCAGCTCCCCGGTGGCCTGATTTTCGCGTAGCACCCGTGAGGCATGAATGATTTTATCCACCAATGTAGTTTTACCATGGTCCACATGGGCGATGATCGCTACGTTCCTAATATTCTGCATAATGAAAAATTAAGCCGCAAAGCTAATAAGTATAGAGGAATAGTTATGGGTTGATGTGCTTTTATGTTTTGAAGTCCGGAGGTGGAAAACCGAAGTTATTTTCCTGTTCCCGACTTCCACCTTCAGACCTCAGTTCTTAGCTATCCGATAGCAATGACTCAGTAATGCTATAACTACCTCAGAGACTCTTCATCTTAACATTCACAGAGATACCTCCCTGATCGAGAACAAAACTTGTTTCCTGAAACGATGGAGGGCCGAACAGTCCGAGAGACTTGTTGGAAAAGCCGAAGCTTTCCTTTGGGATACCTGCCCAGTTCTTATCAAGCTGTCCGTTTTCGTTTTCATCATGGATGATGCTTACCGAATATTTTCCTTTTGGAATATTTTCAAATACTATACCGTCGGTAACCCTTGAGGTTTTGATGACAACGTTCCTGAAGTCTTTTTTCATGTAGTTTTCCTCACAGTCGAACAGGGCAACAATGAGAACACCTTTTTGTGACTTCAGGTTTTCAACCTGGACAATGATCCTGTTTTCATCTGTATTATGCACCGGTGGGGCCGCCAAATAGGATAGAAGCACGAGGGTGAAGGCTTTGAAATGCATAATCCACTGATTTTCGCACAAATTTATAAATTCTGGTGATTAACCAAATACCGGATTTCGCGGACAATTGCTGATTGCCTCTGGACAAATCAGATAAATCAGAACTACCATAGTCATAACGCTGTTCTTTGCCAAATTAACACTGCCAATTTCGGACGGAGTTAATCAGAATTCAGTAATTCCTGGCAGAACCTCAGTGTAAGCCCCTGATAGTCATTAATCACATGATCAGCTCCCCAACTGTGAAGCTCGTCAGAGGTATGCCCGCTGGTGATACCAATTACCTTTGCCCCCGTTGCCCGGGCGCCCAGCACACCGGTCCGTGAATCTTCAAAAATGATGGATTCCGCCGGGCTGACCCCCATTTGATCCATGGTCCTTTCGAACACCTCCGGGTCAGGTTTGCCCTTTTTCACCATGTGCGCCCCGGTGACTGTGCCAAAGTAGTTGTCAAACCCCAGATTTTGCAGGGAGAAAGCAATATTCTCTTTTCCTGACATGGTAGCCAGGCCCAGCAGTATATTGTCGGCCATTGCCGCATTTAAAAAGCTATTCAGCCCCTGAAAAGGCGTGATGTATGGCTGATACAATTTGCGATAGATCGATTCCTTTTCGTGGGCGAAACGACTTATTTCGTCAGGGGTGAGAGGCTTGCCAAAGATCCTTGGGAGTATTTCCTGGTTTGTACCGTGTATCTGGGATTGATAGCCGTTGGGGTCCAGGTGATGATCCACAAAGAAACGATGCCATGCCTTCATATGAAACTCCATATTATCAATGATCGTACCGTCCAGATCGAATATGAGGCCTTTAAGGGTTGCCATATAGTATCAGTATTGTATTATTGGTTGTTGTCAAAGTAGCCTATTTTTCTCAAAACTAATGGCCGCACCTCCTCCGGCAGCCAGTTTTAGTTCCAGTGATGAGCCCTTGTTTACATTCGTCGTAGTTATTTGATAGTCCGTTGGGTTATCATCCCAATGCGCCTCGTCTCCATCGGCATAGATAGTGGCTGTATATTCCTTTCCATCTTCAAGAAAATCGAGGGTAAAGTCCAGATCTCTCGGATTTTCGTCGGTGATTGCTCCTAAAAACCACTGACCATTATCTTTTTCCTGTCGTGCAATTACCACAAAATCACCCGGTTCCCCATCCAGCACTTTCGTTTGCTCCCAATCAGCCCCTACATCCCGGATGAACTGAAAGGCAGGATGGCCCTCATAGTTCTCCGGCAGGTCAGCGGCCATCTGAACAGGACTATAGATGACTACGTACAGTGCCAGTTGATGGGCGAGCGTGGTATTTACCTGATTTTCCGGTTTATGAGGATTCAGCTTGATATTGAAAATGCCGGGAGTAAAGTCTATAGGGCCTGATAACATTCTGGTGAAGGCCACAATGGGTAAATGCTCAGGGGGATTTCCTCCATCCGAAGCCCAGGCGTTGAACTCCTGTCCCCTTAGCCCCTCCCTGGAAATGATGTTGGGGTAGGTTCTGCGCAATCCGGTAGCCTTGATAGGCTCATGGGCATTCACCGCTACCTGATACTCCGCTGCCTTGATCGCCATGTTGTTATAATGGTTCACCATCATCTGCCCGTGGTGGTATTCTCCTTTGGGAATGATCGGCCCGACGTATCCTGACTTGACTGAATGGCTACCCAGAGATTGTATAAGGGCATAGGCAGAGTCCACATACTGCTCGTAGGTACGTGGTGCTGCAGAGGTTTCATGGTGCATGATCAGCTCAACTCCCTTTTCCCTGCCATAGCGCACCACTTCATGGATGTCATAATCCGGATAAGGAGTCACAAAGTCGAACACACCTTCCCGGTCTTCCACACCTATCCAGTTTTCCCAGCCTGTATTCCAGCCCTCTACCAGTAGTCCCTTTATATTGTTCCTGGCGGCGAAATCGATATAGCGTTTGGCATTGGCTGTGGTGGCGCCATGTTTTGCTCCGGTAACTTTGTCTGTGGTATGGGTGGACATGTCCTGCGTCCGGCCCATGTCCCATGTGGACACGCCCAGGTGCATCTCCCACCAGATACCTACATACTTCATGGGAGTGAACCACGAAACATCTCCGAGTTTGTTCGGTTCGTTCAGGTTAACGATCAGTTTTGACTCGATCAGATCACCGGCTCTTTCCGTAATCTGAACAGTACGCCATGGGGTGCTGAAGGGGAGGGTCCTTTTTACTTTGTATCCCAATCGGTCCGAACCCACCAGCCCGCTTTCAAGCAGCAGTGTAGTGGTATCCACTTTTAGGGTCATGTCAGAATAGTCCACCAGCGCTGCTTCATGAAAACTCAGATAGAGTCCATTATCCGCCTTCATGGTTACAGGGGTATTTACAGCGTTGAAGGGAATGTAAGTCTGCGCAAGGTTGGGATGATCCCGTTTGCTTATGGCGTTGATCTCTGAAACTTTGGTCTTGTTGTACAGGTGTTCATAAATGTCCCAGTCCCCCGGTATCCACCATGCCGTATGGTCACCAGTAAGCCTGAATTGCGTGCGTTCATCCATGATGATCGCCTCTTTCATTCCCTCCTGCTCCGGGAAGGAATATCGAAAGCCAATACCATCATCATACACTCTGAAAGTGACGGAGAACAGCCGCGCAGATTCACCAGCCTCTGAAAGATCTATGTGCAGTTCATTGTAGTGATTCACCACCTCTCTTTGCTCACCCCAAGGCATCTCCCACGTTTCATTAAAGGTGCTGGTCGTGGAGCCTTGTACCATCAATCCCGTTCCCAGCGAAGGTTGATCCTTAAAGTCAAATCCCAGGAAAGAGGTATCCAGCACCACCTTATTTTCATGAGCAACAATATAAGCCGCTTGTCCCTTTTCCGTAAGAAAGAAAGTGACAAGATTGTTGCCGGAAGGAGACTCCACTGTGAGCAATTGTGGTGTTTCCGGTATGGAGCATGAAAGTAAAAAAATGAAAAACAGTGCGAAAGGACATGTGGTTTTGAAAGACATTGACTGTGTAATTGATTTTGATGTAAAGATACAGACTCTCGATCACCTCGGTATCTGATTTTAGATCTTTCAAACCTTTACCTTACAAACCCGACTTTCCCATATTTTATATAATTATTGTCTCGGTTATATAGTATACCACACCATTCATTGTTTACAACATCAAAACTTCTATTTTTCATTTTTCACGCTTCCCCCACCGATAGGTATCAGTTTTGACGCACTTTATTGTCAGAAGAATTCGATGGAGAGAGCTAAACTTCTGTATATGAGTAGTTTAAATAATTGAATAAACGCTCATGCTATTCGCAAAAGGCATTGGTTTTTTCGATTTAATCGTATATTACAGGTTAATTTCGATTTGATCCGGACAGATTCAGGCATTTTTGAACCTCAGAGATATACATATACCGGGTTCACCACCCACTTCAGGCAAAGGCTCTGTTTTTGACAGTAAGTCGGATGCAGAGATCTGGAAGATGTTCAAAGAAGGCGACGATGGCGCGTTTGTTTTTATCTATCGAAGCTACATCCAGTCACTGTACCACCTGGGTATGCAGTTCACCGCCAGCGAGGCCCTGGTCAAAGACTGTTTGCAAGACTTCTTCATGGAGCTTAGAGAGAAAAAGATCCGGCTGGGGTACACGGATAATATCAAACTGTACCTTTTTAAATCCTTTCGCAGGCGTGTTATAGCTTATAAAAAGAAGGAAAGTCGTTTTGTTTCCACCGATCATTTCCGTGATACGTTTGTCATAGAATTTGCCACCGACGAAAAGATCATCAACACCCAGTTTTCCAGCGATCAATTAAACCAGCTCAAGGCAGCCATTGAGCGGTTGTCTCCCAAACATCGTGAGATCATTTACTTCTACTTCTATCAGAACCTCAGCTATCAGGAAATAGCCGATATCCTTAACTATGACCATGTTTCCTCCGCCCGCCGTGCCGTCTACAGGATACTGAAAAAGCTCCGGAAGTTCATGCCCATGCTCACCTTGCTGACCGGCAAGTCAATATGGATGACGCACCTCAACAGCTAACAACCCCATGATTCCACCCCCAGTCCGTTTATAGTATATCCAATAGCTTTGTGCATGCCTAAAATAGGTTGACCAAAAATGGCAACTTATTATGGAAGAGACAAAGGCAAAATTAGAGATCAAACGACGTCGTAGTTTT